>JAHHQX010000018.1 GCA_020026155.1 Actinobacillus sp.
CACAGGTTGCTCAGCCAACACAAAATGCTTACACCCCACGTGAAGCACAGGTTGCTCAGCCCACACAAGATGCTTACACCCCGCGTGAGGCACAGGTTGCTCAGCCAACACAAAATGCTTCCACTCCGCGTGAAGCACAGGTTGCCCAGCTAACACAAAATGCTTTCACTCCGCGTGAAGCACAGGTTGCCCAGCCAACACAAAACGCTTACACCCCACGTGAAACACAGGTTGCCCAGCCAACACAAAATGCTTACACCCCACGTGAAGCACAGGTTGCTCAGCCAACACAAAATGCTTACACCCCACGTGAAGCACAGGTTGCACACTCAACGCAAAATGCCTATTCCACACAGGAAACTCGAACCAATAATCAACCAGTAGTTGAAGAGGTTGAAGCAGAGGACGTATCCAATATTCCTCAATATCAAGTATATGGTGATAGTCTGATTCACCCAGCGTTACAAAAACGTATGGAAGTCTTAGAAAAACCTACTACACCATTACCGACGATTGATTTGTTGGATAAACATCCAAGTGCGGCACAAAATATTACAGAGGCTTCCTTACAACAAACTTCAGCACGTATTGAACATTTATTAAAAGATTTTGGCGTAAAAGCAACCGTTGAAGAAGTGCTCGTTGGACCAGTGGTAACCCGTTATGAATTAGCATTACAACCTGGTGTGAAAGCATCAAAAATTACGAATATTGAAAGTGATTTAGCGCGTGCATTGCTATTCCCAGCAATTCGTGTTGCTGAAGTTATTCCGGGTAAACCTTATGTTGGGATTGAAACGCCAAATGCAGAGCGTCAAACTGTATTCTTACGTGATGTTTTAGATAGCGATGAATTCCGCGAAGCGAAATCACCACTTTCTATGGCACTCGGTAAAGATATCAGTGGTGAGCCTGTTGTGGTAGATCTGGCTTCTATGCCACACCTATTGGTTGCAGGGGCGACGGGTTCGGGTAAATCGGTTGGGGTGAATACCATGATCTTAAGCTTACTCTTTAGAGTAAAACCTGAAGACGTGAAATTTATCATGATCGATCCTAAAGTGGTTGAACTGTCTGTTTATAACGGTATTCCGCACCTATTAACGGAAGTGGTAACAGATATGAAAAAAGCGTCTAATGCATTACGTTGGTGTGTAGATGAGATGGAACGCCGTTATCAATTATTAGCAGCACTTAGCGTTCGTAATATCGAAGGCTATAATGAGCAAATTGAAAAATATGAAAAACTGGGTATGCCAATTCCGAATCCGCTTTGGAAACCAGGTGATACCATGGATAAAATGCCACCTCCATTAGAAAAATTACCGTATATCGTTGTGATTGTGGATGAATTTGCTGATCTTATGATGATGGTGGGTAAACAGGTAGAAGAATTAATTGCACGTCTTGCACAAAAAGCGCGTGCAATTGGGATTCACTTAATTTTAGCCACCCAACGTCCGTCTGTTGACGTTATTACGGGATTAATTAAGGCGAATATTCCAACCCGAATTGCATTCTCTGTGGCAAGTAAAATTGACTCTCGAACTATCTTAGATCAAGGTGGTGCGGAGGCATTACTTGGACGAGGAGATATGCTTTATGCAGGTAAAAATGCATTAGAATTGACGCGTGTTCATGGGGCCTACATGACCGATGAAGAAGTAGTACGCGTCGCTAACGACTGGCGAGCACGTGGTAAACCAAATTATATTGATGGTATCTTAGATTACGCAGATGAAGAAGAGGAAAGTGCTGTTCATAGCCGTGAGGATATGGGCGATCTTGATGAACTCTTTGATGAAGTGGTGGATTTTGTCGTCAATACAGGAACCACGTCAGTTTCTGCGTTACAACGTCGCTTTAGAATTGGCTTTAACCGTGCCGCTCGAATTATGGATCAATTAGAAGAACAAGGAATTGTTTCTTCTATGCAAAATGGGAAACGAGAGGTATTAGCCCGATCCACCGACTATTAGGAAGATAGAAAATGAAATTACATTTAAAAAAAGTGGCACTTTGTGCCATTCCATTGATGTTATCTGCGTGCTCTTTCAGTTCGTTGTCTACGATGGACTGTTTTTCTGGCAACTGGAAAAGTATTGGATATCAAGATGGTTTGATGGGAGCAAGTAAAAGTAAATTTAATGATTACCAAAATACTTGTAGTCGAGTTGGCGTGACACCAAACTATCGACAATGGGAAGCAGGACGTCGTGAAGGTCTAAAATATTATTGTACCTTAGACAATTTGAAACAACTTGGTGGCATGAGCAGCAATTATAATGCGGTTTGTCCGAATCAATCATTTAACCCATTCTCGAGTTCGAACGATAGCTCAAGTGGTTTGTCTAAACTACAAAGACACATTAATCATGAAAGACAAAAATTACAGTCTTATCAAGAGAGAATGGACAAATTGCGTCAACAAGTGGATGCAGGGATCTATACCCCGCAACAAGCGCATGCAGAAATGCAACACTTAGAAAAGAAAATTGAATATTATGAAGCGAAAATTAATCGTCATATGCGTCAACTAGCACAACCGTTGCGTAGTGATGACGACGATTAAAATTAATTAAAATGTAATTGTGGTAATAATGATGAAACTCGGCGCCTTAATTTTAGCGTGCTTTACTTTAAGTGCATGTACTTATCAATCTTTAACCAAAGAGCAGTGTTTAAGTGGAGATTGGAAAGGTATCGGTTATCAAGACGGGGTACTTGGACAATATCCTGATCGCATTGTTGAGCATGCGGAAGCTTGTGCGGATACAGGGGTAAGACCCGATATTAATGCATGGCAAAAAGGACGTGAAGAAGGATTAAAATACTATTGTACTGAGGATAATTTTTATCGTTTAGGTATCAATGGATATGCGATTCATTATGTTTGTGATAAAGCAAAAATGCCACAATTACAAAAAATTTATCGTCAAGCCTATGAGCAGTACGATTTACAACAAAAAATCTCATCAGCACAACAACAAATTCGAGAAAATGAAATTACACTCGAAAAATTAAAACGGGGTGAGATGTTAACGTATAAGACCGAAACGGAAGCCAGAGCAGAATTATTACGCTTACAAAACCAGATTTGGGACTTAAAACAACATATTGAGCAATATCAAAATAGTTTACAACAAGCAAAACTGAAGGAATAAACGCTTATGACAAAAATTTTTACAAAAATCGTGGCGTGTGCATTCGCGTGCAGTGTAACTATGGCCTCAGCAAATGTTGTCACTACATTGCAAACGCGCCTTTCTAAACTTGAAAATTTGAGTGCGGATTATCATCAAATTCTTAAGAATGCGAATGGGGATACTGTTCAACAAAGTACTGGAACCATTCAGTTAAAACGCCCCGCGCTTTTCCGTCTTGAAAGTGCCACAGCACCTGAAAATACCATTGTAGGTGATGGTAAAACAATTTGGTTCTATGATCCCTTTGTAGAACAAGTTACGGCTCGTCAAGAAAGTACATTGCTAGATAATACCCCTTTTGTACTTTTAACCAGTAACAATTATGCGAATTGGCAACATTATACGATGAGCCAAATCGGGGATACCTTTACACTGACCCCAAAATCACCGAAAAGTATTGTTAAAAAATTTACTCTGAACGTGACGAAAGATGGGAAGTTGCTTGGTTTTTCTACCACTGAAAAAAGTGGACAGCAAAATATTTATCAATTAACACATCAAAATTATGCTCCTTTAGCAAATAAAAACTTTAAATTTGTGATGCCAGAAGGTGCAATATTGGACGATCAACGATAAGATGGACAACTTAAGTTTAGATTTTTCAAATAATGAATTTCAGCCACTCGCAGCACGTATGCGACCTCGGACATTAACAGAGTACTGTGGGCAACAGCATATCGTTGGGAAAGGAAAACCCCTTTATCGCGCAATAGAAAGTGGGCATATTCATTCTATGATTTTATGGGGAACACCAGGGTGTGGGAAAACGACTCTGGCCGAAATTATTGCTCATAAAATCCATGCAAAAGTAGAGCGGATTTCTGCGGTAACCTCTGGAATAAAAGAAATTCGAGAGGCAATTGAGCGTGCCAAACAAAATCGTCAACTAGGTATGCAGACGATTTTATTTGTTGATGAAGTACATCGCTTCAATAAAAGTCAGCAAGACGCGTTTTTACCTCATATTGAAGATGGAACGATTATTTTTATTGGAGCAACGACAGAAAATCCATCGTTTGAATTAAATAATGCGTTACTTTCTCGAGCTAGAGTTTATATTTTAAAACCACTGCAAAAAGAAGATGTATTAAAAGCACTACAACAAGCGTTAGCGGACAAAGAACGTGGGCTTGGTAATGAAAAACTTATTTTTCAAGATGATGCATTAGATGTTTTAGCCGAGTATGTTGCAGGGGATGCACGCGCGGCATTAAATTATCTCGAATTATTGGTAGATCATGCAGATGAAACAAAGTACGGAAAAGTGATTGATCGCACACTTTTGACGGAAGTGCTAGGCGAACGACAAGCTCGTTTTGATAAAGGTGGTGATCGCTTTTATGATTTTCTTTCAGCCTTACATAAATCAATTCGTGGATCTTCACCAGATGCGGCACTTTATTGGTATGCAAGAATCATTACTGCTGGTGGCGATCCACTAGTTGTAGCGCGTCGTTTATTAGCGATCGCATCGGAAGATATTGGCAATGCTGATCCTCGCGCAATGCAATTAGCCATTAATGCATGGGACTGTTTTACCCGAGTTGGTCCTGCAGAGGGGGAAAGAGCAATAGCCCAAGCGGTAGTGTTCTTAGCGTTAGCTCCGAAGAGTAATGCGGTTTATATGGCGTTTAATGCAGCGAAAAAATTAGCCCAGGAAGCGCCAGACTATGACGTACCTGTCCATCTACGCAATGCGCCTACGCACTTAATGAAAGAATTGGGCTATGGGGACGAATATCGCTATGCACATAACGAAGAGCATGCCTACGCAGCTGGAGAAAATTATTTTCCAGAGCCGTTAAAAGATACGCGATTTTATTTTCCGGTCGATCGTGGTTTAGAGATTCAACTAAAACAAAAACTGGATTATTTGCAAACTTTAGACGCACAATCGCAGCAAAAACGTTATAAATAAGCATAAAAAGGGGATCGAAGGATCCCTTTTTACATTATTGCTCATCTAAAATGTGATGTACTAATTGACGTAAAGCTGGAATAACATCACGGGTAAACCATGGATGCTCTGCAATCCAAATATTGTTGCGTGGTGATGGATGGATAAGAGGAAAATATTTTGGTAAATATTGACGAAAATTTTCTACGGCATCGGTTAATTTAAAATGTGAGTCGCCATGTAAATAGGCTTTTGCGGAATAAGATCCTAATAATAAAGTTAGTTGGATATCAGGCATTAACGCAATGAGTTTTGGATGCCATTTTTCTGCGAAATCTTTACGAGGAGGATTATCACCATGTTCACCTTTTCCATTAAAGAAAAAATCCATAGGTAACACGGCAAACAAACCAGAATGGTAGAAAGTTTCACGATCGATACCTAGCCATTCGCGTAAGTGATCACCACTTTTATCATCAAATGGAATGCCTTTTTCGGCGGCGACGGCGCCAGGCGCTTGTCCGATAATCAATATTTTTGCTTTTGCATCTGCCATGTAGACAGGCACTTGACCTTCTTTCCGAAAAACAGCATTACTCGGATCGTTTATGATCTCATTTCGAATAGTTTGAAATGGAGTAGATTGGCGCATAGATATCCTCCTTTTGTTTGTACAAATTTTATCACTTTACCTTAGGAGGTAGAATAATTTTTAGTACTAATTTCTATAAAAATATAGGAAACGCATTACTTTTACGGTTTAAATAAATGCTATTTTTGGATAAAATAGAAAAATATTACAAAAAAATTAAGGATGTTCTATGATCGACCCGAATTTACTGCGTAACGATTTAGCAAATGTCGTCGCCCTTTTAAAAACTAAACGCAACTTTGATTTAAACTTTGAACAAATCAATGAATTAGAAGCGCAACGTAAAACCCTTCAAGTGGAAACTGAAACGTTGCAAGCGGAACGTAATGCACGTTCAAAAACAATTGGACAAGCAAAAGCGCGTGGCGAAGATATTGCCCCATTATTAAAAGAAGTGGATGATCTTGGCTCGAAATTAGAAGAAGCAAAAGCAAAATTAGCAGCGATTCAAGCTGAACTTACTAAAATTGCATTAAGCATTCCTAATCTTCCAGCGGATGAAGTACCGCTTGGCAAAGATGAAAATGATAACTTAGAAATCATGCGTTGGGGTCAACCACGTACTTTTGATTTTGAAATTAAAGACCACGTGACTTTAGGCGAAGATCTTGGTGGGTTAGATTTTGCTGCAGGTGTTAAACTTGCGGGCGCTCGTTTCGTGGTAATGAAAGGTAAAATCGCTAAATTACATCGTGCTCTTGCACAATTTATGCTTGATTTACATACTGAACAACACGGTTATAGCGAAACTTATGTTCCTTACCTTGTTAACCATGAAACGCTTTATGGAACAGGGCAATTGCCAAAATTTGGTGAAGATTTATTCCATACCCGTGCATTAGAAGGTGAACAACCTTACGCATTAATTCCAACTGCGGAAGTGCCAGTGACTAACCTTGCTCGTGGTGAAATTTTAGAACAAGCTGATTTACCACGTCGCATGACGGCACACACACCGTGTTTCCGTAGTGAAGCAGGTTCTTATGGTCGTGATACTCGCGGTTTAATCCGTATGCACCAATTTGATAAAGTTGAATTAGTGCAAATCGTAGAACCTGAAAAATCAATGGAAGCATTGGAAGAATTAACAGGGCATGCAGAAAAAGTTCTACAACTTTTAGGTTTACCATACCGTAAAGTATTGCTTTGTACTGGGGACATGGGCTTTGGTTCTTGCAAAACTTACGATTTAGAAGTTTGGGTTCCAGCACAAAATACTTACCGTGAAATCTCATCTTGCTCAAATATGTGGGATTTCCAAGCACGTCGTATGCAAGCACGTTACCGCGTGAAAGGTGATAAAAAACCACGTCTTGTGCATACATTGAATGGGTCTGGTTTAGCGGTTGGACGTACGTTAGTAGCAGTATTAGAAAACTATCAAAATGAAGATGGTTCTATCACTGTTCCTGAAGTATTACGTAGCTACATGGGCGGCTTAGAAGTTATTAAATAAGACTTTCTTATGCAAGACGCCCCGATTTTCATAAATTTTTCTGAAAATTGGGGCGTGATGAACATAAAAAGAAAATCTCGCTAAATAGCGAGATTTTTTGTTAGGCATTTTTTAAAACTGTTGATGGTTCGAGATCAATAACTTCACATATTTCTATAAATTCGAGAACATCTAGCTTTCTTTCAAACCCCTCGATCTTAGCAATATAAGACTGTGGTTTATTCAATCTAGCCGAAATTTGACGCTGAGTCATGTTCAAAACTCGACGCCGTTCAATAAGTTTTTGAATAATGGAGCGATAACGCTCTTTGTAAATAGTTTTCAAGGTGATCACGATCGCTTTAAAAATTCGCTTGTGATTATTATCCCGTTTTAGTATTATCCCATTTTAGGATAATTTTTTACAAAAAGGATAAAAAATGTCTTATCTTGAGGATCAAGATTTGGAGTTTTTACAATCTCTAACTAACCGAGAGTTAGAGGAATTTTTTTAATGTGTTAGTCTATGACAAGGACGGCGATAAAAGACTAACGGAAACCCTTTCGACATCAACGGAATTCACTCAGCACGGTCAAAATTATTCCCAATATTGGCAACGAATTGCAGAAGAACTGCAATGCCTTGGGGCTAATTCATTTGCTACTTTATTTCGAAATGGTACAGGCGTACCGTATAAGCAAATCCTTTGCAACGTTTGTGATAAATTCAAAGCAGATTACAATCAAAAAGCCTCTACTGAAAATATCGAACATAAACTTTTACAACGCGTTTTGGAAAAAACTTTCGACAGTATGACTCAATCTGAACGGGATGCAGTTGCAGAGAGTTTTGGGATCGAGCATACTAGCCGTATTACCTCTGCTATTCTAACAGATATTTTTGTAAAGATACTAAAAATAGGTGATATTTATTCTTATAAATTTATCATTTTGATCGTAAATGCCGTGTTAAAAACATTTATTGGTCGTAGTATGATGAACGTCGAACACAATGCTTTTGTTAATCGCACAATGACTCTTTTAAACAGTGGGATCAGATGGACCATGTCACGATTATGCACCATGGCGGAAGTGATTGGACCTGCATATCGTGTAACAATCCCAGCTGTTTTTATGGTAATTGGATTACGACAACGCTATATAAATCGCCCGCTTCTCATGCAAGAGAATTGCTGATAAAAAATCTCGCCTTTTTGCGAGATTTTTTACATTTATCATGATAAACCCACGATCATTCCATCATTATCAATATCTATTTTTTCTGCTGCTGGTGATTTAGGTAATCCGGGCATTGTGAGTACGTTACCCGTAAGAACAACAATAAATCCCGCACCTGCAGATAAATTGAGATCATTTACATAGAGTTTGGCATTTATTGGTGCACCAAGTAGGGTAGCGTCACTTGAAAAACTATAAGGAGTTTTGGCGACACAAATTGGAAGGTTTTTAAAACCTTGTTTTTCAAAAAGGGCAATTTTATCAAGTGCTTTTTTATCAAAGATAACTTCTTCACAGCGGTAAATTTTACGTGCGAGAGTTTCGATTTTAGTAATGATAGCGTCTTCACAAGCATAGGCATATTGAAAGTGCGATGGGGTTTCACAAAGTTTTACGATCGCGTCTGCTAGCAATGTGGCACCTTTTCCACCTTTTGACCATGCCTCATTGACTACTACTTCCACACCTTTTTGTTGGCAAAGGGCACTTACTAAATCAAGTTCTTCTTGCGTGTCGCTAGGAAATGGATTAATCGTAACGATAGTTGGTAAACCGTATACTTGAGTAAGGTTATCGATATGACGCGATAAGTTTTTCATGCCCTCATGGATAGCATCAAAATTTGGCTTTTCTAGGTCGTTACGGGGAACTCCACCATGGTATTTTAATGCACGAATAGTGGCAACAACAACACAAGCATCTGGTTTAATGTCGGCTTCACGACATTTGATGTCCAAAAATTTTTCCGCACCGAGATCGGCCCCGAATCCAGCTTCAGTAACAACATAATCAGCAAGTTTTAAAGCAAGTCGGGTTGCCATTATTGAGTTGCAACCATGCGCAATATTGGCAAAAGGTCCACCGTGAATGAAAACAGGTGTGCCTTCTAAAGTTTGGACAAGGTTTGGTTTAAGTGCATCTTTTAAAAGTGTGGCTATCGCACCTTGGCAATTTAATTCACGTGCTCGTACAACGTCACCCGCAAACGTATACCCTAGAACAATATTTCCGATACGTGTTTTTAAATCATCAAGATCCTTAGCAAGGCAAAGAATTGCCATTATTTCACTGGCGACTGTAATATTAAAGCCATCTTCACGAGGTACGCCACTATTTTTACCATTTAATCCGCTAACAATGTTACGTAATTGGCGATCATTGATATCTAATACACGTTTCCATGTAATAGTTCGCGGATCGATATTTAATGTATTTCCTTGGAAAACGTGGTTATCTAACATCGCAGCGAGAAGATTATTGGCCGCACTAATCGCATGAAGATCGCCTGTAAAATGTAAATTAATATCATCCATCGGAATGACTTGAGCATAGCCTCCTCCAGTAGCGCCACCTTTCATCCCAAAAACAGGACCAAGAGAAGGTTCGCGTAATGTAGCGATAACTGATTTCCCAAGTTGGGCTAGCCCATCTGCTAGACCGACAGACATAGTCGTCTTACCTTCTCCCATAGGCGTTGGGGACATTGCTGTCACCAGAATTAATTTACCATTTGGGTAATGCGCAGTCTCTTTAATAAAGCGGTAACTTATTTTTGCTTTGTTATTGCCATAAAGTTCCAAATCTTGAAAGGAAATATTTAATTTTTTAGCAATATCTAAGATCGGACGCCCTGATGTATTTTGTGCAATTTCAATATCTGTTTTCATTCAATAAGTTCCCGTAAAATCAATAAATTATATTGTTATGGAGTGAGCGGATGGCTTCACTATATAATGATGAGGCAGGGGATACAAGTTAAAAGATAATTTTTACTCATTTCACTATTTCAATAGGGTGGAGAATTATTTTCATGAAACCCTGCTAGATAGATGTAAAGCCGTGGTCGTTGTGATAGGCGCGCTTTTTCAGTACAATGCGAAAAATTTTACAAATTAAAAAATTAATAGAGTAGTAGAAATTATGGCAAAGAAAAAAGTAAAAGTGGGATCAAATACGATTGCCTTAAATAAACGGGCAAGACACGATTATTTTATCGAAGAAGAGATTGAAGCAGGTTTAGAGTTGCAGGGCTGGGAAGTGAAATCCATGCGTGCAGGTAAAGCAAACATTAGCGATAGCTATATTATTTTTAAAAATGGTGAGGCTTATTTATTTGGTGCAACCATTCAGCCGTTAAGTGTTGCGTCCACGCATGTAGTTTGTGATCCAACTCGCACGCGTAAATTACTGTTAAATAAACGTGAACTTGATAGTTTAATTGGTAAAGCCAATCGTGATGGTTTTACGATTGTCGCGCTTTCTCTTTATTGGAAAGGCGCGTGGGCAAAAATCAAAATCGGTGTTGCGAAGGGTAAAAAACTTCATGATAAACGTGATACGATTAAAGATCGCGAATGGCAAGTTGCAAAACAACGTATTATGAAAAATGCACAACGCGGGTAAGCGATCAAACAAAATACGCTAAAATATCAAGGAATAATCAAATTGATTAAAAAACGAGGGAATGATAAATTTTTTTAAATAAGTGCTTGACCTAATTAGAGAAAGCCATTATTATTCACCTCGCTTTCTACGGAGGAATGGTCGAGTGGTTGAAGGCACCGGTCTTGAAAACCGGCGAGGGTTTGTAGCCCTCCGTGAGTTCGAATCTCACTTCCTCCGCCATCAAATTCTTAAAAACCGTCTTAATGACGGCTTTTTTCATATCTACCTATCTGTAAAAGAACAAGTTCATTAATATAACCTGAAAAAACCTTGAATTTTTAAATAAATGCCCTATCTTAGAAACGATTTATAGAATAGTGTTGAGAAAAAAAATGACAGAAAATCAAATGCAAGAAAAACGTTTGCCAGTTTTGGCATTACGTGATGTGGTTGTCTTTCCTTATATGGTGATGCCACTCTTCGTTGGACGCAAAAAATCTATCAATGCATTAGACGCTGCGATGAAAAAAGATGAACAGATTTTTCTCGTCGCACAAAAAGATGCAGAAATTGATGATCCGGAAGTAGATGATTTATATCAAGTGGGGATTGTCGCAAATATTATCCAGCATTTAGAAATGCCAGATGGTGCCGTAAAGGTGCTTGTTGAAGGGGTAGAACGTGCTTATGTGCGCGATTTTTCAGATGAAAATGATTGTTTAAGCGCTGTGGCTGTGCCATTAGACAATGATTTTACTGTACCCGCTGAAAGCGATATGCGCGTGTTAGCGAATTTAGCAAAACAAGAGTTTGATAGTTATGCTAAATTGAATAAGAAAATTCAGCCAGATGTAATGACCGCTCTCGCAAATATTGAAGAATTTGATCGCCTTGCAGACACGATGTCTGCGCATATGCCGATTGATGTAACGCGTAAACAACAGCTATTAGATCAGCCGAATGTTTACCAACGTTTACAACAGCTTCTCGGTATGATGATTTTTGAAAAAGATATTCTTCAAGTTGAAAAACGTATTCAAGACGAAGTGAAAAAACAAGTAGAAAAGAATCAACGTACCTATTATCTCAATGAGCAGATTAAAGCGTTACAAAAAGAGCTCGGGCAAGATAGTGAACATGGATTCAGTCCATTAGAGGAAGTTGAACAGCTAAATCGTAAAATTGAAGCGGCAAAAATGCCTGCAGATGCAAAAGAAAAAGCATTAGCAGAAGTTCAAAAACTTAAAATGATGCAACCAATGTCACCAGAGGCAACAGTAGTCCGTTCTTATATTGATTGGATGCTTCAAATGCCGTGGCATGCACGTAGTAAAGTTAAAAAAGATCTTGCGAAGGCACAAGCGACATTAGACAGTGACCACTATGGTTTAGAACGTGTGAAAGAACGTATTTTAGAATACCTCGCGGTGCAAGCACGTTTAAACAAAATTAAAGGTCCGATCCTTTGTTTAGTGGGACCACCAGGGGTAGGTAAAACGTCTCTTGGTCAGTCTATTGCAAATGCGACAGGACGTAAGTATATCCGCATGGCGCTTGGTGGCGTACGAGATGAAGCTGAAATTCGTGGACATCGCAAAACTTACATTGGTGCATTACCAGGTAAACTTATGCAAAAAATGGCAAAAGTAGGGGTGAAAAACCCATTATTCTTGCTTGATGAAATTGATAAAATGTCATCGGATATGCGTGGTGATCCAGCATCCGCCTTACTAGAGGTTCTCGATCCAGAACAAAACACCAAGTTTAATGATCACTATCTAGAAGTGGATTACGATCTTTCTGACGTTATGTTCGTGGCGACGTCTAACTCCATGAATATTCCTGCGCCATTATTAGATCGTATGGAAGTGATTCGTCTTTCTGGTTATACCGAAGATGAGAAATTAAATATTGCGACTCGCCATTTGGTGAAAAAACAAATGGAACGTAATGGTTTGAAAGAAAAAGAATTAACTATTCACGAAGATGCAATTTTAGACATCATTCGCTACTATACTCGTGAAGCGGGTGTGCGTAACCTTGAACGTGAAATTGCGAAAATTTGCCGCAAAGCGGTGAAAAATTTGTTGGTGGATAAAACACTTAAACACCTAGATGTGGATAGCAAAAATCTTGTCGATTATCTTGGCGTGAAACGTTTTGAATTTGGTCGTGCTGATACACAAAACCGTGTCGGTGAAGTGACTGGTCTTGCATGGACAGAAGTTGGTGGCGATTTATTAACGATTGAAGCAGCATCCGTTATTGGTAAAGGTAAATTAACATTTACTGGTTCACTTGGCGACGTGATGAAAGAGTCTATTCAAGTGGCAATGACTGTTGTTCGCTCTCGTGCTGAAGCGTTGGGAATTAATCCAGACTTCTACGAAAAACGTGATATTTATATCCACGTTCCAGATGGCGCAACGCCAAAAGATGGTCCAAGTGCAGGTATTGCAATGTGTACAGCACTTGTATCTTGCTTAACAGGTAACCCTGTGAAAGCAGAAGTGGCGATGACAGGTGAAATCAGCCTACACGGTAAAGTATTACCGATTGGTGGTTTGAAAGAAAAATTACTCGCAGCACATCGTGGCGGAATTAAAACCGTCTTGATTCCAAAAGAAAATGTGAAAGATTTGGAAGAAATTCCAGAAAATGCAAAAGAAGCATTGACCATTTATCCTGTGGAAAATATCGATGAAGTGCTAGGGCTTGCTTTGCAAAATCCGCCAACAGGCGTGGAATTTGTGATGCCTAAAGAAGCAACGACTCACACCAAAGCAATTAATTAATTTAAATATAATGAAAATGCCTCAATTTTGAGGCATTTTTTATATAAATCACGCCCTGATTTTCGTAAAAAATTATGAAATTACAAAGTAGTTCCATTCTTTTCTTGTTTGATTAAATCCAAGAGTAGGGTGGCAGTCACTTTGTCTGTGATTAAACGATTGGCATAGCCATGTTTCAAGGCAACGTGGGTGATGAGTGTTTTACTTTGTCCTCCTGCAATGAGAACGCGCTCCTCTTTTTGGCGTAATTCAGGTAAACCAATCCCTACAGTACGATTATTTAAGTCTGGTAAGCAGATGCGTCCATTTTTATCAACAAAGTGTGCGCAAATACTGCCGACAGCACGATTTTGTAAATAATGTACTTCATCTTGCGTGTAAAAACCTGATTGGAAAAGCAAACTATCTTCATCAACCGCACCAACAGTAAACACAACAACACGGCTTTTTTTAATATTTTCTAGCACACGCCAAATTGTGGTTTCGCGTTGGATAAGATTTTTGGTTTTTATATCTTCAAAAACAATGGGAAGAGGGAGAAGTTGCCCTTTACCATTAAAAGCCTGAGCGATTTGATTAATGGTTTCTGATTCATTTAAGCCTTGGCTCGCTTTAGTTTCACTACCTCGAAGCTGGACAACTTCGACACCATCACGTAATTGAGGGGTGAGATGTTGGGACATTGCATAAATTGTTCGACCCCATTCCACCCCAATTACATCTTGATTACGGACAAGTTTTTCGAGTAATTTTGCACCTAAAGATCCTAATGCGTGGCGTAATTGTGCCGGATCATGATTAATCGGAGTTGCACAAATTTCTACGCTTTTAAGTTGATAAAATTCTTTTAATTCTTCCGCTAATTGTCCAAAAGTATCTTCGGGATCGTGAATAGTGATGACAACAAAGCCTTGTTCTGTCGCATGTTGTAATAATTTGGAAACCGAGGGACGAGAGATTCCCAACATATCCGCGACCTGTTGTTGAGAATAATGATTTTTATAATAAAGTTTGGCTGCATCAATAGCTTGACGATCTTTCGTGGAAAGTAAAGTGGAAACAGCATTCTCGTTATTCATAAGCGACTCGCAATAAAAAGGTCGACATTTGTCGACCTGCTAACAATTCTAATTTTTAGATTCTACCAGATAACTGCGGGTATTGTTGTAAAAAATCTTCTTTGTTTAAGTAAGAGGTTTGAGTACCTAATCGCGTAACGGAATCCGCCGCATAGTGGTTTGCGATTTCGATAGAATGGGCGATATCTTTTGATTTACAGTACATACTTGCAAAACACCCAATAAATGCATCCCCTGCACCCGTGGTATCTTTTGCATTAACGCTTAATGGCGGAAAATGTTGTTGTTGGTTCTCAGACAGCCATAACACCCCACGTTGTCCCATTGTTACAATAACATTTTTTACGCCCGCATCCCGTAATGTCATTGCGGCATTACGAATTTCATCTTCCGTTTCAACAGGCATGCCTGTCAGTAAAGATAATTCGGTTTCATTCGGAACAATAAATTCACAACTTTTTACTTTATCTAAAATAAGATCTGGCTGAGCGGGTGCTGGGTTGAGTAAAACGGGAATATTATGTTCTTTACCGAATTGAACTGCAGCATATACAGTTTCTGTTGGGATCTCTAATTGTAATACAATGAGTTGACATTTTTTAATGTCTTCGGCGGCGGCTTGAATGTCACTCGCACTTAAATAACTATTTGCACCTTTTACAATAATAATGGAATTATGCGACATTGGGTCGACAAAAATAGGCGCAACCCCGCTTGAAGCGTTTGTTCTCAAAACATAATCCGTTGAAATACCATTTGCTTTGAAATTTGCAATGGTATTGTCTGCAAAAATATCATTTCCGACACGCGTTAACATCAGTACATCAGCACCTAAGCGGGAAGCAGCGATAGCTTGGTTTGCGCCTTTGCCACCACATCCCATTTTAAACTCGGGCGCTTCAAGGGTTTCGCCTTTTGTTGGCATACGAGTGATATAGGACACTAAATCCACCATGTTGGATCCAATAACGGCAATTTTCATAATAATTATTCCTTAATTCCTGTTAATACATGAAAAGATCGAGTTTGCTGCGGAGCAAGCCAGGATAATGTATCCGCTTTTTCTGCTGCAAGGTAACCTTCTGGACGTGCGGTCGCGGGAAGGATAAATGCAGCCACCTGCTGATCGGGATTTTTTAAAATCCATCGTGTTGCATGCGGAAATTCTTTGGTTGAGAATTGGGTAAAGAATGTAACATTCTTTGCCGGATCTGTTAATGTAAAGGTAAGATCTCGCCCATATTGAGCAAGATTATCTGCAAAGTAAACGATTTCTGGATCGTAATAATTTGGGTAGATAAGACATTGATCATCAATTTTCCCTGCAATAATAGCGGAATTGAACGCACGCCATTCTGCAGTAGGCTTCACATGTGCTGGAATACTCCCACGTAAACGGAAAGCTGAATTAGGAATATCTTGAACCATAACCCCATTCTCCACATAGTTATAGTTTAGATGACACATATACATAAGTGGCATCTTTTGGTAAGCAGAGAGATTTGTTACATCCATTCCAATGGTAAAGGCTGTCGCATTCTTTTTAAGCGTAATGTTTGGTTTAGCTCGATAATGATATCCGAATCCTTGAACGTATTCGTAGTCGCTCACAAGGCGAATACTTTGTTCGGTCACTTCTAGCCATGCATTATCCATCGGTGCGCAAGGAAATTCTCCATGAAGCGCGTGAGTATCTTCAGGCGAAGGGCAGCCCGCACTGAGTAATCCAGAATGAAAAGCAAAACACCCATAAGTGTCGACAATCACATTGCCTGGTTTAGGTTGTTTAAACATATTTTTCATTCTTAATGAAATACCATCAAAATTCGCATCCCAAATCATTTGACCCATGAAAGGCAGAACTTCGATATATCCTCGCGAATTACTTATTTTAAGCGCAGGAATGTTGTTAGGATAACAAAATCCTTCTACACAGAATGCTTCAGATTGAAGGAGAACTTGTTTAGTTTCTGTAAAGTAAGTTTTATATAGAGGAATACGATACATATTATTCTCCTATTTATCTTGCAGATTAATTTTTTGTAAGTAAGCGAAATAGATAAGAACGACGCAGAAACAAACAAGAGATACAATAAACGCTGTTTGCATTGAGCCAGTCATATCAGAAGTTAAGCCTTGCAATACAGGAATAGCTGCACCACCAATAATTGACATAACGATGATGGCCCCACCTGTTTCGGTGTAGCGTTTATCTTTAATAGCATCCAATGTACGCGCATAGATGGTTGCCCAGCATGGACCAAATAAAGTTGAAGTGAGGATGGCTGCCCAAACTACGCTAAAATCATGAACTAAGATAACGTAAAGTAAGCTTGCAATACCGAGAATGGAATAACCGATAAGGACTTTATTCGGATTGAATTTTGTCATCAGTAAGTTTGCAATGAATTTCCCTAAGAAGAATCCGATAAAGGCATAAATCATATAGTTTGCCGCCATACGTTCATTCAGACTTGGATCAAGTTGTAGCGCTAGACGAATGGTGAATGACCACACAGCGGTTTGCATCCCAACGTATAAGAATTGCGCAAGAATACCAAATTTGAATAGACGATTTTTAGCGAGGTAACGGAGCGTTTCCATAATACTCGCTTGATTAATTTGTGCTTTCGTTACTGTAGGTTTACAACGTGGAAATTGGGTAATGGCAACAACGACAAGTAAAACAACCAAAATCATGATCATAAACTGATAAGGGTGTAGCGTGCGTTGTAGCATTTGTTCAGCGAATTGACGTTTTGCTTCGCCAGAAAGTGCACCCATTTGTTTATGAAGCGGATCGCCTTCGGTAAAGATTAAGTATTTACCGAGCAAAATGCCTGAAAGGAATCCAATAGGGGTGAAAGTTTGTGAAATATTTAAACGAAGTGTCGCGCGTTCTTGAGAACCGATCATAGTAGAGTAGGTATTACAAGAGGTTTCTAAGAAGGAAAGTCCGACAGCAATACAAAATAATGCGCAAAGAAAGACGGAGTACGTCGCCATGTGAGAGGCTGGGAAGAACATGGTACATCCAATAATATAAATGGATAAACCGATCAAGATACTTAATTTATAGCTCCAACGACGAATTACACGGCTTGCAGGAATCGCAATAAGAAAATAACCACCATAGAAAGCACTTTGTACGAAAGCAGAAGCAAAATCCGAAAGGGTAAAAATTGTTTTAAATTGAGTAATGAGAATATCGTTTAAACTCGCCGCCATGCCCCACATTGGAAAGCAAATAGATAATAATAAATATTGGAAAATAGGGGTTTTATTAAGATACCCGTTGGGGAGTTGTTCAACGTGTAATGGAATAAGGCGATCGAGCGACATATTTCCCTCCAAATAGTAAGTGCAGATGAATAAGACTTATCATATTGAAAAATATAACAATATGCTGATAGGGCTAAAACTAACGGCTGTTAGAACATATGTCAAATATAAATTTTTACATTTGTTAAGTTTGTCAAATTTTTGATAAGTTTTTTTATAAAAAAACATCAACGAGAGAATAAAAACGAAAATAGTAAGAATCAAATTTATAAAGATGATAAAAAAAGCTACTATTTATTTCTGATTAGGGTAGTATTAACGCTTTTTAATGAGGGGGATGGGTCGTGCCATATTTTGGCTGGCTCAGGAATACATCAAATTAAGGAGAATATATGCCAGATATCAGAGATAACAAAATTAGCTGTTCAAATTATCAATGTGAAATTGAGGTCACTTTAGAAGTTTTATCGGGAAAATGGAAATCCTTAATTTTATGGAATTTACATCTACACGAAAAAATTCGTTATAACGAGCTGCGCCGCCTTATTACAGGGATTACCCAAAAAATGCTGACGCAACAGTTACGTGATTTGGAAAAATATGGCATTGTTGAGCGCACAATTTATCCGACGGTTCCGCCAATGGTTGAGTATTCCTTAACAAAATTGGGCGAAGATTTAATTCCGATTATGCAAAAAATGGATGAATGGGGTAAAGAATACGTAAAACATTATCAAGCTCAAAATGATACAGAAAAAGAATAATTCATAAATTTTTCTGAAAAGTGGGGCGTGATAAAAAAGCCGCTATTTGTTTAGCGGCTTTTTTATTTAAAATTGCTCTAAAATTTCTAATGCATCAGACAGTTTCTTGACCGTAAATACTTGCATATTGGGAATGGGATTCTTAGGGCGATTTGCAAATGGAATAATTGCACGACGAAAACCATGTTTCGCTGCCTCGCTAATGCGCTCTTGCCCACTCGGCACAGGGCGAATCTCACCCGCTAGCCCTACCTCACCAAATACGACTAAATCACGCGGTAGGCATTGATTTCTGAAACTAGAAATTAATGCTAGAAGCAGTGCTAAATCAGCGCTGGTTTCTGTTACTTTGACGCCACCAACAACATTGACGAAGACATCTTGATCGGACATCATCAATCCTCCGTGACGATGCAAAACGGCAAGCAGAAGAGCCAAGCGATTATGCTCAAGTCCCACGGCAACACGGCGTGGGTTGGCTAGCATAGAATGATCAACGAGTGCCTGAATTTCAACAAGTAGTGGACGTGTTCCCTCCCAAAGTACCATAACGGAACTGCCAGGAGTTTGTTCCTCCCCACGGCTTAAGAAAATCGCAGAAGGATTTTTGACCTCTTTCAAACCTTGTTCCGTCATACCGAATACGCCTAATTCATTGACCGCACCAAAACGGTTTTTTTGGCTACGTAAAGTACGGAAACGTGAATCTGCCTCACCTTCGAGTAAGATAGAGCAGTCGATACAGTGTTCTAGCACTTTTGGCCCAGCTAAGGTGCCATCTTTAGTTACATGCCCAACCATAATGATGGCAACTTGACGGGTTTTTGCATAGCGCGTCAGAAAGCTCGCACATTCACGTACTTGAGCAACGCTTCCTGGCGAGGATTGAATATCGGCTAAGTGCATAACTTGTATGGAATCGACAACAATAATCTTAGGTTTTAAGTCATCCGCAAGATGGCAAATATGCTCAACAGAAGTTTCTGAAAGCATGTTTAATTTATCTGTGGGTAAACCTAAACGATTCGCACGCATGGCGACTTGTTGTAAACTTTCCTCACCCGTTACATAAAGTGCGGGCATTTCATTGGCAAGATGGCACATCACTTGAAGTAGGAGAGTACTTTTCCCTGCTCCCGGGTGTCCCCCAATTAAAATGGCACTCCCTGGTACGATACCGCCACCCAATACGCGGTCGAGTTCATGAAAGCCACTGGTAAAACGTGGGGTTTCCTGTAGGCTAATCTCAGAGAGCACCTGAATTTTGCCTTGGGTTTCACCTGCGTAACCACTTAAGCGATCATTGCTGGATGTCGCTTTTGCGCTTACAACGCGTACTTCACTGATTGTATTCCACGCTTTACATGCAGAGCATTGTCCTTGCCAGCGAGAGAACTCTGCACCACAATCGTTACAAACATAAGCACGTTTTGGAGCTTTTGCCATTATTTTTCCTCATTTTTTTCATTTAAAACCAATAACATCTCAACAATAAGTCGTTTTAATTGTACGTTACAGTACAACCAGTCCCATAGCGCTTGAATCGCTTGGCTATTATCGCGATTCTGGCTATGTTCTTGCATGATTTTTTGAATTTGTTGATAAGCATATTGATTAAAGGAAGCAAAATCATTTACTAATGTTGGCGAAAATGCTTGCACTATTTCTGAATCTAATTGTTCCAAACTTGCTGTGAGGAATTGTCCCATTTCAACACTTGTCAAATAGGCATAAAGATTAAAGAACGCACTGATTAATTTCACAGTACGAGTAAAATCTTGGCAGAAATATTCCTGCCCTAATCGCCATGCATTTTCTATTACTTCTTGTTCAAAATTCAGAATGGCCGACACTTGGCTATATAAAGGAAGTGCGAGAAGTTGTTCCCATTTTTCTAAATAGTCGTCCATGTTTGCGTGCTCGTCTAATGCAAGCCAATATCCGCGTTTTGCTTTATTAGTCGCGCTGAGCATAGCACCATTATTGGAAGAAAAATGGTAAACGAAACTAAGAATGTCAGTCGGTATTCCTTCTTTCAATTCAAATTCTAGCTCACAAATGATATCTTTTTTAGGTGTGCGTGGACTAATAATTTCGCCTTCATCTAAAGCGAGTTCAATTTTAGATGTGCGATAAGGGATTAGCCATAGTTTACGAGTAAAATTTGTTTGGAATAACGGTGCTAATTCTTCCTGTTTACAAGGAAGAGTAAGGGAAAATTTATTTTCTAATGCCTCCAAATCGAGCTTGTCATCAGGAAGGGATATATTGTATTCTGGGTGCGAATGGAGTCCCCCTGTTACTTGACCTGCCAATTTAATTGTAAGGGTAAAGTGATTTTTTATTTTTCGAATCCTTAAAATAGATTTTTTTCGAGAAAGCGCTAGGTCAGGAGTATCGTAGTAAGTATTGATAAGTGGTTGTTGTTCTTGTGAATAACACTCATAAGATGCCAAATCAACAGGAAGTTTAGAAAGAAAATCTGGTCGTAAACGAAGTTTTAATTCAATTTCATTATTTTTCATGAATTTTATTCCATAAAATGGGTAAATGAGGTAGCTATAAGGGATTATTTTAAGATAACTTGTTAAAAAGTTATACAAAAAGAGCCTTATTTACAATAATTTTCTTGGAAAATATCATTTTTAAATACTAATTAAGGTAGAATACTGCGAGTTTATTTAACACCGCCTGTATTTTCTACAATGAGAGGAATAACATTATGGCAATAAACAATATACTTGGTCTTTTCGCCAATTCTCCATTTAAACCTATTCAAAAACATTCAGAAAAGGTTACAGAATGCTGTAATTATTTAATTGAATTTTTTGAAGCGACTTTCCAGGATGATTGGGATAAAGCAGAAGTATTGCGTCAAAAAATTGCTGACGCGGAAAAAGAAGCGGATATATTGAAAAGGGATATCCGTTTGAAATTACCGCGCGGCTTATTTATGCCAATTGCTCGTACGGATTTATTAGAGCTAACTACCCAACAAGATAAATTGGCAAATTATGCACGTGACATCGCGGGACGTATGATTGGTCGTCATTGTACTTTCCCACCAGAAATGCAAGATAAATTTATGGCATATGTACGCCGTAGTTTAGATGCGACTATGCAAGCAAATCGCGTTATCACAGAAATGGATAATTTATTAGAAACCGGCTTTAAAGGTCGTGAATTTGAATTAGTCAATCATATGATTAATCATCTTGATTCAATTGAAGATGATACTGATCGTATGCAAATTGAATTACGTTTAATGTTACGTAACGTAGAATCACAATATAATCCAATTGATGTTATGTTCTTGTATAAAACACTTGAATGGATAGGTGTGCTAGCCGATCAAGCACAGCGCGTTGGTTCGCGTATTGAACTAATGTTGGCTCGCGCCTAATTTTTGGGGAACCTTATGGAAATTATTCAACAATACGGCACCTTGCTCGTCGTTATTACTGCTGTTTTTGGCTTCTTTATGGCGTTTGGTGTAGGAGCTAACGATGTTTCAAATGCAATGGGAACATCGGTTGGTTCTGGTACTATTACTGCTAAACAAGCTGTCATTATAGCATTGATTTTTGAATGCGCGGGCGCGTATTTAGCTGGGGGAGAAGTAACTCAGACAATTCAAAGCGGAGTAATTGATCCTGCAGAATATATTAAAATGCCTGAAGTATTAGCTTTAGGGATGATGTCTGCTTTACTTGCCTCTGGTTTTTGGTTGATCATTGCATCTAAATTTGGTTGGCCAGTTTCTACCACTCACACTATTATCGGTGCGATGATTGGTTTTGCATGTGTAACTGCGGGTGCGCATGCAGTACATTGGCACGAAATTGTGAATATTGTGGGAAGCTGGGTAATCACACCTTTTATTGCTGGGCTTATCGCCTATGTGATTTTCTTTAGTACACAGAAATTAATTTTCGACACTGAAGAACCCGCCAAAAATGCACAAAAATTTGGTCCATATTATATGGGGTTAACCATTGTTATTATTAGTATCGTAACAATGACCAAAGGTCTTAAACATATTGGATTGAATCTTAGCATCTCAAGTGTTATTGGAATTTCTATCCTTATTGGTTTTGTTTCTATTGTATTCAGTCATTACTATTTCCGTAGTGAACGTTTCCAACGTCGTGGCAAAGGAACCTTTGGCGCGGTGGAACGTGTATTTAGTATCCTTATGCTATTAACAGCCTGTGCGATGGCATTCGCTCACGGTTCAAATGACGTGGCGAATGCAATTGGACCTCTAGCAGCCGTTGTATCTATTATGGATCATCAAGGCGTAGTGACAGGTAATGTGACTATGGCATGGTGGATCTTACCACTTGGTGCACTAGGTATCGGTGTAGGATTGATCGTAATGGGTCGCACCGTTATGGCAACTATTGGTTCTGGTATTACTGATTTAACACCATCTCGTGGTTTTGCAGCACAATTTGCAACAGCCGTAACTGTTGTATTGGCATCGGGTACGGGTTTACCGATTTCTACAACACAAACCTTAGTCGGTGCTATTCTTGGTATCGGGTTTGCTCGTGGTATTGCAGCATTAAATCTAAAAGTGATTCGTAATATCGTCGTTTCATGGGTGATTACATTACCAGCAGGTGCATTATTCGTGGTTATTATTTATGCACTTTTACGTATGTTTTTTCATTAGAAACTAAGGTTACTTTGTAATTAAAAAAAAGTGCGGTAGAATTTTCCCGCACTTTTTTATTACCTATTAGGATGGATTATGTCTAAAAAATTTTTAAAAATTTTACTTGGAATGGCGGTATTTGCGTACGCTGTCCCAAGTTTTGCCGATGATTCTCAAATGTATATTACGGAAAATTTGCAAACCTATATGCGCTCAGGTGCAGGTGATCAATATCGTATTACTGGCTCGTTAGTTGCGGGCGCGCCTGTTACTGTATTAGGGCAAAAAAATAAATATTCACTTATCCGTGATGCCCGTAATCGTAATGGCTGGATTTTGACGAAGGAATTGAGTGATCAACCAAGTAGCAAGGAACAAAATCCAATCTTAAAAGCGAAAATTGATGCGCTAACATTAAAATTAAATGGATTAGACGATAGTTGGAAACAGCGTGTTAGCGAAATGCAACGTCGAACCACTCAAGCAGAGAGCCAAAGCTCTGCATTATTAGAAGAAAATGCCAATTTGAAACGCGAAATGGACACAATTAAAAGCAAGAACCGTAATCTCGAAGCCATGTTAGATGCAAATAAACAGGCTATCGCTATTCAATGGTTTATTTATGGTGGTTCAGTGCTGGGGGTAGGGCTTTTACTTGGCTTAATCCTACCGCATCTTATTCCAAGCCGTCGTCGTAAACCAAGTGGATGGGCTTAATATTGGTAGAATATTATTTAGTTGGTGGCGCAGTACGAGATAAATATCTTGGATTAAAAGTAAAAGACAAGGACTGGCTCGTTGTTGGCGCGACACCAGCCATTTTATTGGCGAAAGGATTCCAGCAAGTCGGGAAGGATTTCCCGGTATTTCTACATCCCAAAACAAAAGAAGAATATGCGCTTGCACGCACTGAAAAAAAAGCAGGCGTGGGCTACACAGGCTTTATTTGTGATTTTTCTCCACACATTTCTTTGAAAGACGATCTACTCCGTCGCGATCTTACCATTAATGCTTTAGCGGAAGATGAAAATGGCGTTCTTTATGATTTTTATGGTGGGAAGGCTGATCTGGATAAACGCGTCTTACGTCATGTTTCGCCAGCATTTTGTGAAGATCCATTACGGATTTTACGCGTTGCTCGTTTTGCGGCTCGGTTCGCGTCGTTAGATTTCACTATCGCGCCAGAAACGTTATCTTTAATGAAAGAGATGACTAAAGCGGGCGAACTGACAACCTTAACCGCTGAACGAGTGTGGCAGGAAACGCTAAAAGCATTAGATACCGATTCTGCACTCACTTATTTTACCGTCCTTGAGCAGATAGAGGCACTTCCTGTACTTTATCCAGAACTTGCGATCTATCTACAAGAACATCCTGATTTTTTAGTTCAGTGTCAGGAAGAACTAAATACGAAACCAATGCGTATAGAAGATCGGGAATTATTTCATTTTGCATTGATTTTTAGTGTGCTTTCAGATGATTCGTTGCAAGCCTTATGCCGGCATTTAAAAGTACCTAATCATTTTAAACATTTTACTTTGATGTATCATCGTTTTCATCGGCTTTTTACAGAACGTCACGCATTGAATGATAAAGATATAATGACATGTTTCAACCAAATTGATGTTTGGCGAAAACCAACGTTTTTTGAAAAATTGAAGGAATTCCATGAATGGAAGTGTCAGCAAAAATCGACGATGGATACATTATGGCAAGCCTATCAAATGGCAAAACAAATTGATGTACAACAGATTATTCAAGCGGGTTTCCAAAAAGCAGAAATTCGGTATGAATTAGAACGTCAGCGTCGGGAACAAATTGCAAAAATTTTATCGAAAAATGTGGCGTGATTATTTGAAGGACAAGTTATGAATAAATTATCACGAACTCTCGTGAAACTAGGTGGGGCAGTGAGCGTGAGTTTATTGCTCAGTAGTTGTAGTATGAATTTTACGGCGCCAGTAGATAATGGTATTGATCTTTCCCACCATGATAGTGCTTGGCAAAGCCACTTACGTCAAATTCAGAAAATTGGGGCTTATCAAGCGAATGGACAAATTGGCATCTTAACGCCTAAGGATCGTTATTCAAGTGCTTTTCAATGGCATTACAAAAATCCATTGGATTCGCAATTACATTTATCCGCATTTTTAAATATGGCATCGGTTGATGTCATGATGACAAAAGAGGGACTCGTGATTGTCGATGATCAAGGCGTTAAGCATACCCACCAAGAAGCGGAAAATTTGCTTTATCGCTTGATGGGCGTGCCAATTTCACTTGCACAACTCGCGCAATGGTTGAAAGGAGTGCCACCACAACATATGGCGTATAAAGTCGGTGAAAATCATCTTTTAAAACAATTTACGTATCCGACATTGAATGGTGCATGGAAAGTAGATTATTTGACGTATCATCAAGATCTCGCTATCCCGATGCCAGAAGATATTTTATTAACTAATGGAACCACTCGCTTGAAAATTCGTATTAAACAATGGCAATGGGATAACAAATAAAAATGATGAAAACACCAATTACTTTTCCATGTCCTGCAAAATTGAATTTATTTTTATACATTAATGGTCGTCGTGAAGATGGTTACCATGAATTACAAACCTTATTTCAATTCGTTGATTTTGGAGATGATTTAACGATCTCTTTACGAGAAGACAATAAAATTATTGTCACACCGGAATTAGATGATGTACCAATGGAGCGCAACCTGATTTATCGTGCAGCAAAATTATTGCAGGATAAAACGGGATGTACGCAAGGTGCAAATCTTGCATTAGTAAAACGCTTACCAATGGGCGGTGGTGTTGGGGGTGGTTCATCGGATGCTGCAACCGCGCTTGTTGCCCTTAATCTACTTTGGAAAACGAATTTATCATTGGATAAATTAGCACAGCTTGGTTTACAACTTGGTGCTGATGTCCCTGTCTTCGTTTATGGCAAAGCAGCTTTCGCGGAAGGGGTAGGGGAAAAGTTCCAATTTTGTGAACCAGCTGAAAAATGGTACGTGGTTTTAAAACCTAATATATCTGTTTGTACAGCGACGGTATTTAATAATCCATTCTTAACCAGAAATACTCCTAAAAGAGGTATGGAAATTTGTTTAAATTCTCCCCATTACAATGATTGTGAAAAAGTTGTAAAAAACCACTATCCAGAGGTTGAAGAAACGCTTATGTGGTTGCTACAATATGCACCAGCTAGATTAACTGGAACAGGAGCTTGCGTGTTTGCTGAGTTTGATGACGAACAATCCGCACAGTCCGTTTTCACTAAAAAACCACAAGCTGTATCGGGTTTTGTTGCAAGGGGAAGGAATATTTCACCCCTACACGAGTTCGTTGATCAGCTAAAAAAACAACGCAATTTATTGTAATTTTTCATTTAGAACTCTCGAGGTTAAAAATAAACGATGCCAGACATTAAAATTTTCGCGGGTAATGCTACACCAGAGCTTGCTCAACAAATCGCCAAACGACTTTATCTTTCTCTTAGTGATGCGACAGTAGGTCGTTTCAGCGATGGAGAAGTTCAGGTGCAAATTAATGAAAATGTCCGTGGTTGTGATGTCTTTATTATTCAATCTACTTGTGCACCGACAAATGACAATTTGATGGAACTAATTGTTATGATTGATGCACTTCGTCGTGCTTCCGCTGGGCGTATCACTGCTGTAATTCCATATTTTGGATATGCACGTCAAGATCGTCGCGTACGTAGCGCACGTGTGCCAATTACTGCGAAAGTAGTGGCAGATTTCTTATCAAACGTGGGTGTAGATCGTGTTTTAACTTGTGATTTACATGCTGAACAAATCCAAGGTTTCTTCGATGTTCCTGTAGATAACGTATTTGGTTCACCAGTACTTATTCACGATATTTTGAAAAAAACCGATTTAGAAAATCCAATCGTTGTTTCTCCAGATATCGGTGGTGTGGTACGTGCACGTGCTGTAGCTAAATTACTTAATGACACTGATATGGCGATCATTGATAAACGTCGTCCAAAAGCAAATGTGGCACAAGTAATGCATATTATTGGTGATGTAAAAGATCGTGATTGTATCCTTGTCGATGATATGATCGATACTGGGGGCACATTGTGCAAAGCAGCAGAAGCATTAAAAGAACGTGGTGCAAAACGTGTATTTGCTTACGCAACTCACGCTGTATTCTCAGGCTCTGCAGTTGAAAACCTTGCAAGCGATGCATTGGATGAAATCGTGGTAACTGATACCATTCCACTTCGTCCAGAAATTAAAGCATTAGGTAAAGTGCGTGTGTTAACACTTTCAGCGATGCTTGCAGAAGCAATTCGTCGTATCAGCAATGAAGAATCTATTTCTGCAATGTTTAAAGAATAATCTTTAGATATTCCATAAAAAAACCCAAGCCAATGCTTGGGTTTTTTATTGTCTTTCGACTATTTTATTTACGTTTTTTCTCGAAAGCAATTTTATCTACTAACGCTAATAAAACTGCAGAAACAACAAACACTAAATGGATCAGCGTTTGCCAGAATAAAGGATTTTGCAGTAAGGTTGCATGCGGTGGCAAATTAGCAAGAGTGGTGTCGATTACCATATATTTTTTTAGTAGAAAAATTGCTGAAATAGCTACGATAGATGCGGATACTTTTAATTTAAGTGTTCCGGAATCTAAATGTGATAGCCATTTGATATGTGATGTATCGCCCGCTTTATCGATTTTGGAAACAAAGTTTTCATAACCTGAAAACATGACCATCACGATTAGGCCACCGATTAATAACATATCGATCATTGTCAAACAAAGAAGAATAAAGTTTGTTTCTGAAATTACGGTGATATGAGAAATCATCACCCATAATTCATGAAGAAAAACATAAGCTAATCCGAGTAGGACAAGGGACATTGCTAAATAGAGCGGCGCTAATATCCAGCGCGCCGCAAAAAGCATATTTTCAATGAATTTTTCAATCATAATTAATCCTTTTTATTTTTATTACCGATAATGAAAGCGAAAAATTATGTTATTCAGTTTTTTCGGCTTCATCTAATAATGTCATAAAATCCTTTGCATTCACAAAACCGGATAAGCGCAGATTTTTTATTTCTTGGGCATTATGATCAAAGAATAGCACAGCCGGTAATCCAAGAATATGAAAATATTCTAAAATTGCTTTATTTTCTTGAGTATTCTTAGTCAGATCTACTTTGATTAATAATAATTGTTTTAAACGATTTTGAACTTGTGGGTTTGAAAACGTTTTTTCATCAAGTTCTTTACAAGCCACACACCAGTCTGCATAAAAATCGATCATGGCTAATTTGTGTGGATTGTTCTTCAATAACTCAGTTACCTCATTTAATGATTGAACTTTTACCCAATTTAACTCAGATGTTTTAGTGGACTCCGTCACCATAATTTTAGGCGAAGTAAGCGCTTGCCAAATCCATGTTTCAATTGGATTTAGGCAGAATACGGCAATCAGCATCATGCTGAATTGTAGTATACGATGTTTCATTTGTGTGTAAAGATAGAAGAAAAACGCAGCGCCTAGCAGTGACCACAGACGTAATGTCCATACGTCATCAAGTAGTCGAGAAAGGAGGATAATTGGTAGGGCTAACATGACAAAACCAAAGCTAACTTTGACAATATTTAACCACGCCCCTGATTTCGGTAAAATTTTGTTACCAA
Organism: Actinobacillus sp.; assembly: GCA_020026155.1. GTDB lineage: Bacteria > Pseudomonadota > Gammaproteobacteria > Enterobacterales > Pasteurellaceae > Actinobacillus_C. The sequence continues at coordinate 29,088 of JAHHQX010000018.1, forward strand.
ATAAAGTAATGAGAATGAGAGGGCAACCCATGCCAAGTGCAAGAAGATAAAGAGTGAGTGCGCCAATCCCTAAATTGCCACTTTGCGCAACATAAAGCAATGCACCAGAAAGTGGCGCTGAGGTACAAGGAGAGGCGACAAGCCCTGCAATCATCCCCATCACGAATACCCCACCAAATGCACCACCATGTTGTTTTTGGCTAATTTGCATTAATTTATTCTGCCAACTTGATGGAAGCTGGATGGTAAATAAGCCAAACATAGAAAGGGCGAGTAAGACAAAGATGACGGAGAGGGTGATTAATACCGCAGGACTTTGTAAAGCAATTTGGAAAGGTAAGCCAACCGCTGCTACGATCAAACCCAAAATTGTATAAGTTAACGCCATACCTTGCACATACGTAAAACTTAAAGCGAAAGCGCGCCATGTACTAGGGCGTTGTTGGGTACCAATGACTAACGCCGATAAGAGCGGTAGCATTGGTAAAACGCATGGGGTAAATGCTAACCCTAATCCTAAAACAAAGAACCATAAAACGGCGTATTTACTTTCAAATAAATCATGAGCCAGTGCATTTGCAGAACTTAAACTCGGCTCTTGGGCTGTCGAAGTATTCGTAGCGGTATCGGTTGCACTCAGTGTAAACGTTTTTGTTTCAGGTGGATAGCAAAGACCCGTAGTACATCCTTGGTAAGTAACGGCTAACGTGGACTCCTCAGGTAGGCGCTGAGGGGGAAGGGTAATATTTAAATTGTTTTCAAAAATTTTAGTATTACCGAGATATTCATCATGGTGCGCAATTCCTTCTGGAATATCTACATTTGAAAGTGTCTTATCATTCACTTGAACTTTAATACTATGACGATAAAGCCAATAGCCTGGAGCAATTTTCCATTGTAAGGTAATTTTTTGCCCATCTTGAGTAAAAGAGGGCTGGAATGCTTCATTTACAGGTAAAAAGTTAGATTTTTCACTAAAAAAACCAGCGTGACTTGTGATAGAAAATGCGAGGAGAAAGAGGCTTAACAGCAAATAACTAATACGTTTCATAGCGTTTTAAAGTTCCTAATAGACCCAAAAAGTTTTACAAAATTATCAGAAAATGCAAAAGTTGCAACTGATAATCGTTCATATTTATTTTATTTTGATGAAAATAATGAATGCACGCCCCAAAATTCATAAAGTTTTGCGAAAATTGGGGCGTATTAAAAATTAATCAATATTTTTGTCTTTGTATTCACAAAGATCAGAGATCGGGCAGGAACCACAGCGCGGTTTACGCGCGATACACGTATAGCGACCGTGCAGAATGAGGAGGTGGTGTACATCGATTTTAAACTCATCTGGAACGACTTTGTTGAGTTTTTTCTCTACTTCTAATACGTTTTTCCCCTCGGCAAATTTTGTGCGATTACAAACGCGGAAAATATGCGTATCTACGGCAATGGTTGGATGACCAAATGCGGTATTAAGAACAACATTTGCCGTTTTACGTCCTACCCCAGGGAGGGCTTCAAGAGCTACACGATCTTCAGGAACTTCACCGTTATGTTTATCTAATAAAATACGGCAAGTTTTTATGATATTTTCTGCCTTGCTATTATATAAACCAATCGTTTTGATATATTCTTTTAACCCCTCTACGCCAAGATCATAAATAGCCTGTGGCGTATTAGCGATAGGAAAGAGTTTTGCGGTTGCTTTGTTAACCCCCTTATCGGTCGCTTGAGCCGATAAAATTACAGCAATAAGTAACTCGAATACAGACGCATATTGGAGCTCAGTTGTGGGCTCAGGAATAGCAGCTTGCAAACGCTCTAGAATTTCAATACGTTTATGTTGGTTCATAAAAATCCTTATTTTTGCATCTTGCGGTCAATAATATTTTTAAGTGCCAATAAGAGTGCTAATCCTAAAAATGCACCTGGTGGCAAAATTGCAAGCAGAAAACTATTATGTAAATGAAGAACATCCATATGTAAACAGGTTGCCCATTGTCCAAATAGGTTTTCAATTCCCATAAATAGTTTGCCCGTTCCTAGGAGTTCACGTAATGCGCCAAGGAGGAAAAGCGCGAAAGTCATCCCGAGTCCCATAGAAAAACCGTCAAAAATAGAATGTAAAATTCCATTTTTGGAAGCAAACGCTTCAGCACGTCCAATAACGATACAGTTTGTAACGATTAATGGAATAAAAATCCCAAGTGCTTGATAAAGCGTATAAGTATACGCGTTCATAAATAATTGTACTGCGGTTACAGTAGTCGCAATAATCATTACATAAATTGGAATGCGAATTTCCTGAGGAATATGATGGCGGAATACCGAAATAATCCCATTGGTACACATCAATACTACAGTAGTCGCAAGTCCTAAGCCTAAACCATTGGTGATGGAGTTAGAGACAGCTAACAATGGACATAGTCCAAGGAGTTGAACCAATGATGTATTATTTTTCCAAACACCTTGAATAAAAATATTGCGCCACATACTGTCGCGTTTTTTATACTCTTGGCTAACTTTTTTTGCCTCATTGTCTAAGGCTTTATTAGAATCAATAGGAGATTCCTGCATGAATTATTCCTTACTTGTTGCTTGTGCTGCTTTCATATCCTTTAAGATGGACAAAACAGAAACACTTGATAATTTTACTTGATCTACCACGGCTCGCGGGGTGATTGTTGCCCCTGTAAATTGGTCGAATTCCCCACCGTCTTTTTTCACAGCCCATTCCTTCATATTTTGAGGATTGTTAGGTTCAATAAATTTATGCGCGAAGGAAAGAATCCAATTAGAGTGTTTTAATTCGATTTTATCGCCTAATCCTGGTGTTTCGTTTTCTTCTGTCACGCGAACGCCAAGCACTTCACCTGCGGGTGTTAAGCCCACGATTAGATGGATTGGACCTGAGTAACCATTAGGGGCAATCGTTTCAAAAACATAGGCAACGGTTTTGTCATTTTCTTTCGCGATACACATTTGTTTGAGATTTTTATCATGTGCAAAGACACCATTTGGTTTGCCACAAGTTGCAAGTAAGTCATTGTTATACATATCTGTTGGGACAACTTGTGCGAGCAAATCACGTTTTTGATTCGCAATTTCATCGGCAATTTGTGAGCGCGTTAAAAAATAACTCCCCGCAGATAGTGCCGTACAGATAAACGCGACCGCTGAAAGTAAAATGGCATTTTTACGCGTTACTTTAAAAATATTTTTCATAAATTACATTCCTTTTACGCGATGACCAGATACATTCGGACGCGTATATTGATCAATAAGCGGTACACAGATATTGGCAAGTAATACTGCGAAAGCAATCGCATCTGGGTAACCACCGTAGTAACGAATAATATAAAGTAATAAACCGACTAACGCACCGAAAATTAATTTACCACGCGGGGTAATAGATGCGGTTACCGGATCGGTTGCAATAAAGAATGCACCAAACATTGTTGCGCCACTTAGAAGTTCCCAAATAGGATTTGGAGCGAGCGGGGCAACGCACCAGTTAATAGAGCAACAGATCGCGAAGGTAACCAGTAATGCTGTTGGGATTTGCCAATGGATAATGCGTTTATAAAGTAAGAATAAACCTCCAATTAGGAAACATAAGTTAACTTGCGTCCAACCAATACTCAATGTCCACGCAGATGGTCCAAAAATAGAACTCTCTGCAAAAATTGGCGATGATTTTATCTCATTGAGTGAAGTTACACCTTTCTCGAGTGCTGTACGGAGATCATTTAATGGAGTAGCTTGGCTAAGACCGTCGATGGTTCCAGTTAATTGGGTAAGCGTAAGCCCTGTACTGTTATGTCCAGTAAAAATGAATAGCCAACTATCCATAAAACTTGGCGTATGCTTGAGCAATTCAACTGGTGGCATCCATGTCGTCATTGGGACAGGGAAAGATACCAGAAGAACGGCGTAACCAACCATCGCAGGATTAAAGAGATTTTGCCCTAACCCTCCATAAACTTGTTTACCTAATAAAATGGCAATTGTAATCCCCATTAGAATAATCCAATAAGGGGCATACGGTGGGATAGCCATGGCTAAAATTAATGCGGTTAACGAGCCACTAAAATCTTTCACATAGAAGAAAGTAGGTTTATGACGAAGTTTCGTAACGATTAATTCTAGAATAAATGCCCAAATTAATGCGAGAGTAGATTGAATAAGGACGCCATAGCCGAAGTAATAAACTTCGGCAAAGAGAGCAGGTAACATGGCTCCCATTACCCAGAGCATAATTCTGGAAGTCAGTGCACCAGAGTGTGTATGAGGAGAACTGGCTAATTTAAACATTATTTTTTCCTTCTCAGCTTGTTGTGCTAATTTTTTTGCTTTCGCACGTGCAATTGCGGCAGCTACCGCCGCTTTTTTCGGATCGATTTC
>JAHHQX010000019.1 GCA_020026155.1 Actinobacillus sp.
AACCGTTAGGTAATTTGCCACTTATTACTGGTTTATCAGTTGCTTTACTATCGGTGTTGCCGACCGCCCATTTTAAGAATGGCAACCGATTAATTTAAGAAAAATAATTTTGCGTTTTTTCTCTTTTTAAACGGTTTTATTTTGAGATAAAAAAATAGCCTCAATTGAGGCTTTTTTAATTTGTGGCAATTAATTTATAGCTACGGCCATTTTCCCGACTTGATTAAATGCCCATTCAAATAAAGTTTCAGGGCTATATTGTCCTGGTCGCGCCAAACCAAGAACTTCTGCACACCATTCACTACAAAACCATCTTGACCGCTTTTGTTTTACGAACGGAAGCACAATTCCGATAGCGCCCCAATAATCGTATTTTAAACCTTCTGTTTGGTTGAAAATGGTTTTTAAACGCTCTTTATTTAACGTTTTAAGAGGGATTAAATCCCAATTTGAAGGATTTAATTCCATTGTTTTTATTCTCACCCCGCCATCTCTAGGACTAGAGGAATAACAAAGAAAAGTTTCATCATCTTGTTGTATTGCGATTTCACAATGTGAGTAAATACTACGAGTAAAAAGACGGATAACCTTGTCTATCCAATTGCCTTTACCGCGATACATTGCTAAATAGATATTATTCAATGGCTTACCTCATTTTACTGTGCGATAGCTGGTTTTAGCTTGATTTCTTTGCCTGTTTCCCAATTTTTAATATCTTGTTCGATTTTATTTAAGTCTTCAAAAGTCGTAGCAGCCTCTACTTTATCTAAGAATGCCTGACGTTGACCTGCAACATTAGCAACGAGCAATTCAAAATCATTTGCCTTTTTAACAACTTTTTCTGCAAGCTCTTTTACTGTAAGCCCACGGCGCATTGCTATCCCTGACAAGGTAGGGATTCTTGCTGTACCAGGATTTTCTAAATAAGCCTTTGCTTCAGCTAATTGTCGCTCAAAGCTAATAGTTTCAACCGTAGGATATTCTTCAAGTGGCTTATTACTTAATTCTTCAGCAATTCGTTTCAATTCCAGCATTAGGTCCTTTTGTTTTTGTTTAAGGGCTTCCTGTTCGGCTTTTCTATCTTTTATCCATTGTCCATCGTTATTCAGTTGATAATAAGTCGCTGGCGGTTCTTCGTGGGTAAAAGTCTTTCCATTGGTCCAGGTTCGTGCTTGTTGGATAAAGTTAAATTGTTGCTCATCAATTGACACTAACGCACCTTTCTCTGGAAGAGAAAAAATGCTTGCATTTCTAGTATCTATGACCTGTAAAACTTCGCTAGTTTCTGGATTGTAATTAACTAATTTAACCATTTTGTTTTCCCTTTTAATTAATTTGTCGTAACGTTTTATTCGAGTTAATAAATAGTTTTGTTTCTATGGAGAAATTTCCTTGCAATAACATCGCTGACACTCTTACCTCTCCTTCTGCATGCGCAGGAATAACGCAAGCTGTAAACCATCTTCCTATTCCAGATTCAATTCGTTCTTCCATTTTATAAAAATTTGTTGCCACGGTTATTCGTCGAACATTATCGTGTGGAGTTGGGGAGCTAACACCATGCTCATAAGAATAAAAATGCGTCGCGCTTGCTCGGCCATTTATCATTAAAATTCTCTCAGCTGAACTGCGAGAGATATACAGTTTTATCATGTGTTCTTCAAATCGATCGTAAGAAGGGGGCATATTTTCCCTATAGCCAGTCCCTTTGGAGTTATAATAGGCAGCTTCAAAAATATTTCCGCCAACGAGTTGAGTAACTTCTAGCTCTCCAGTAAATTTCCCTGTCAGCCCCTCAATTCTCGCCCCACGAATTACGCCACCATTGATGGTTGTCCCATTAATCGTGCCGCCATCAATGTAGTTTCCGCGAATAGTTGAGCCTGTGATTGTGTTTCCATAAATTGAACCACCGTTAATATTAGGTGAAGAAAGGCTTGCACTAGCTTGAATATGACGCCCCTGAATGGTGCCATCTGCAATCAAATCACCATTAATAGCTGTTTTATCATTTACAATGGAAAATAAATTTTTTACCGTACCATCGCTTGTGTTCTTGACGACACCGAACTTATCGGCCATTACAATCACTGAGCTTTCTGCCGTCTGCCCGTCATCGGTAGCCCCGAGCGTGATACCAGCTAATGCTTTGCGGTTTCCTTGAATTGTTTCCGCTTTGATGGTGTAAGTACTAGATAGTTTTTGTTGTGTTGTATGAGGAATTAAATTCTCGTTATACGAGATTGGAGATACTTTTTGTTTGTAACCATATAAATCTTTTTCATAGCCATTAGGCTCTAAAGTAACTGTAATGTCTTTAGGAGAATAAACCCAATACTGCGCCCCTCCGCGCAAGTAAAAAACTTCTTGTGAAGAGTTTGTCATTTGTGAAAGATTGATGATTGGTGATTTGCTATCAGATACCCAGCCATATTCAAAATTCGTTACATCTCTTGATATGGAAATTGTCCCCCAACCACTTCCGTTGGAGGTCCATTCACATAATAAAGAAAAATTGTGTGAACTATGGCTTGACCAGCTAACTGCTGGAAACGAACTCCACAAAGTCATAGATACTCTAAAATATGATTTTTCTACCGTAGAAAGATTAGAGGTAACAACTGGATACCATAAATCACTACTCAAATGACCTAAATCAAGCGTGTGTTTTATCAGGTTGTCAGGATTAAAATTATCTACCTTAGTTGTCAGAGCCGTAATTCTTTGACTCGTTGCATTTTGGTTATCCGTGACGGTTCTGGATAGATCATTAATATTTGCCTTAACATTTCCAACTTGCGTTTCTAAGTTATTAATCCCTTGAGTAGTTGCGCGGTCTTTATCAATAATAACTTGTTGCAATTTTCTAATTTGTGAGGTTGTGCCCGAGGTTTGAGTTTTGAGTTCATCAATTTCTTGCTTAAAATTGTTCTTAGCATTTTGTACTGCTTGTTTTGCTTGATCTAATACACCATCCAAGTCAGCTTGTAAGCTATCTATTAAGCTTTGTGCCAAGACAGTTTTAGTTACCTGGCCGTTAATGCTTTCGACAATCGCACTGGTATCATGGGAGCATTGACCTTCTACGTGGATGAAATCTCCCGTATTACTATCACTGTCTTTCACTCGAAGCCAAAAATGATGTGTTTCGTTAAGTTTTACGCCATTTTGCGTAAATGTATGACCAGGTAACGGAATCGTTGCCACAAGCTCTGCGGTGTTTTGGTTGTTGGTTTGGCTGCGATAAATCTCAACGGCAGCGGGTTTTAAAATCAGGCTTGGGTTGGTCCAGTTAAGAGTAATCGCAAACAGCTCAGGCGTGACTTTTAAACCTTGTAAATTGTAATTAATTTGCCATTCTTGAATTAATGGCTCAGATAATTGACCTTTTACATTACGACCAATAATTTCAACACGATAATTGCCGTTGGGTAAATTTTTGAATTCAACCTGCGGACTATCTTGAATAAAAGAGCGATATAGTTCATTGTTGCGATAAAGTTTAATAATGAACTCATGCGCATTCATCCCTTGCCATGACACAACTAAACCATCATCTTGCTTTTGTGCAGTTGTACCATATAGCACGGGTTCATGCAGTGTTTGCAAGGTTTGGCTATGATTAAAAGTCATTCCTTGATCAACTACTTTTTCTTTATCTGGGTCGTGCTGAACGCATTGCACAGCATAGGTGCCGTGGTCTTCTTTAATGCCAATTACACGGAATAATCGTGGTTTAATTTTGCCACGGCTAATTGTAATGACACCATTAACGTTTAAATTCGCAACTGAGCGATTTAATGTGATTTCTTTTTGGTGAACCGATACCACTTGGCAAGAAGTCATTCCTTCTGCAGTGAGATAATGAATAACATCGCCAGTTTCGACTGGATTTTCAAATTCTCTGTCTATCGTAATAGTATTATCATTTACATTGATAATGCGTGCGTGCATTTCAATTCCAGCATAGTCCGTGTCCGCAATTTGAATAATATCCCACGGGAGAAGACAAAAACCTTCCATACCTGTTTTAAAATTAACGAGCTGACGTTCCCGAATTGAAGTTTCAATCATCCAGCGCCCCGCTCGTGCTGCTTGCCCGCGGCTGGTGCAACCAAAGGTCTTGAATTGCTTAACATTCAATCCATAACGTGCGATAGCTTCCTCGTTGGCAACATATTCTGTCGTATCTTGATAGCCATTACTCTTATCCATGTATTGAACATGGGCAGCAGTGAAGATAGTGTTTTTCTCTGCACTTGAATAGTTGAAAATACCATCAACTACATTTGAATTTGTAAAAAGAGCTACGGGGTCCTTATTGCCATCAAGCGAAAAAGTCAGCTCTGTGCCTGTCCAAATCGCGATTCCTCGAAAGCAACTCGCCAAGTCATCAATGATACTCTTTGCTTCCCGCTGGTCACTAATCGCAACATTACAAGTAAAACGGGGTTCGTGCCCGCCAAAGCCATCAGGTACGATTTCATCGCAATAACGCGCAATTTCATATAATGCCCATTTATCGCAACGATTTCCGACTTTTTCGCCTAAGCCGTAACGTTTATTGGTGCAAATGTCATACATAATCCACGCGGGATTATCTGTCCAATCAAGCTTAAAGGTACCATCCCAAAGCCCTGTATATTCACGGTTTTCGGGATTGTAATTTGTAGGGATTTGAACCATTTGCCATTTTGTGAGATAAGTGCGTACGGGAACTTTTCCGCCAAAGAGTGCAGAATCAATTTCTAAGCCGACTACGACTGTGTCGGGGTAGGTAAAGGCAGTGTCTGTATTTTCTACATAAACGGACCAATACGTTTTATTTTGTACGTTGTCAGTTTTTGCGTCTTCAGTAATTCGTTTTACTTGAATATCGAATGGTGCTTCTGGTAAATCTTCAAGTAGTAAGTCCTTGGTATATTGAGTTGTCGTTTTTCCGTCAATTCGAACCCAATCGCTATGCGTGATACGACCATCTTTAATAAGATTAACCTGAAGCTCAACAGTGCTTTCTAAACGGTCGCCTTGGTCGGTCATGCGTTGTAATGCGCCTAATGCGAAAACAAGGCGAACACTATCAACTCTAGGGTCGCTGATTGTTCGAGTAAGCGGGGTGTCGTGTTTGATGCGTGCACCAACTTGTTTGACACGGGAGATTTGGTCAAAGCCTTTTAAAATGCCTTGATCATGCAGTCCAGAAAGATAGGATACTTTCACCCCCTTAAAATTAAATTCACCATCTTCACGCTGGATAGGCGTCCCATCTAAAAGGATATTCTTTAAACTTACATCCGTCCCAATTGGACCTTCGCAAAGAATATCAACCACTTTTAGATATTGCGCGCTCTCTAAATTATTTGGTGCTTCATAAGGTGTATGACTACTTCCTCCGCCTTTACCGCCGCCCATTTTTTACTCCTATTATTGATTAATCGCGTCGTCGAAAAAGACCGTGTTTTTCCTTTTTCGGTTTGGTTTGTTCGTCTTTTTTAGTATCGTAACTTTCAAGGGATTGACTTATTACTTTTGAGCCAATTTTTACTTGACCGTAAACAATCGGTACACAAGACCCGTCAGCAATAGAATTACCCAGGTTGCCAAAAGCTGAACTTTTACTTTGTTGAATAGGATTTTTCTCCATATCCATACTTGGCGGTTTAGTGAGTAAGCCGACTACGCCACCAATTACCATACCCGCGCCAGCAATAATTAAATTCATGCCCCATGGCTGGCCATAAGCCATCGCCACTGCACCTGCGACGATTAAAACAGCGCCGACAATGATTTGACCAAAACGACCTGCTCCAAAAATAGCTGGTGTAATGTGAAGCTCTTGGTTTTTAAATGGAGATTTAAGCGTGTTTAAATCCTGTTTAAACGCCTCATCAATCGTTTTTTCAGTCATGGTTTCATTGTTAAGCTTGACGTAATATTGTCCTTGCTGGAGAGTAAAACGTAAGCCTTTAAGTTGTACCATTAAGGCTTTTAAAGCTTCAGCAGCCGTATTAACATTAAGTGAAAACACCGAGCCAAATTTTTTCAAATCACCATGAAAATAGACGTTAATCATTGTTAATTCCCGCATTTAAATCGTTAAAAACTGCTTCAAGCATAAAGGGTTTAAAATTATGATGCCGCCAAATTGAGTGAAAACCTTTTATCCAGTAACCGCCAAAGGTTTCTACACGAGAAAGTCCATTCAAAGGATGGTGTAAAATTTTCCCATCACCAAGATAAAGTCCTGCGTGATTGGCAACGCCTTGCATACTTGTTAAAACAACATCGCCAGCCTGAATAGCACTTATGCCATCGTGCTGGTTTGCGATTTGGCGAAAACCCCGTTTTAATAAATTTGTTGGTAAAATAGCGCGCTTCTCATCAGTATGTAATTCATTTCGTACAACCTGTTCTTGGAAAATTCCCATCAACATGTAAGCGTCTTCAATAATTGCACCGCAATCATATTTACCGTATTCAAATACTCGACCTTTTAATAAAGGACAATGACGGAATTTTTTAATTTTCCCTTGTGTTACCAACCAGAAATCTAGTCCAGTTTGTGATTGGCTTAATCTATCTGCACCGCTTAAAAATGGTTCATTATTGGGGTGCGAGTGCACTAGAATGTTTGCCTGCGGGCGGTAGTCTTTAGGAGCAATGAAAAAAGTTTCTTTGGGATTTGCAGCCATATTAGGTACGGGATAAAAGATTTTATTTTCAATAAAACCGCATGCTTCCTTATTGCCTTGTTTTTTTACATATTCAAAAATTTTTTCTTCTAAAATCATCCTACTAATCTCGATAAGCAAGAACGCCCGTTGATTTTTTGAAAGCACTCGGGCTAGTGTTAGAAATAATTACGCGTCTTGGAATTTTAAGCCCGTCGGATTCCGCAGGCACTGCCAATTCAAGCGTAGCAATATTCTTATTAAGGGATTTCACAGCTTCAATGCGATATTCTGCAACAGCAACCGCTTGGCTGTCGGCGTACGGATTACCGTCAATAAAGTTAATCGGATCAAGGTATTTCGCATAAACCTGTTTACGCCACACCACAGCGCCCAAGATTTTATTTTCTGCTTCAAGTGCAGTTACCAAGCCAAACATATTTGATAGCGTTAAAGTCGGGCGGTTAGATGCGCCCTTAGAATTAATTGCAAAACCTGTGGCTTCTAATGGATAGGGTTGATATTTAATGCCTCCAAAGGTGATCGGTTCATTTTTTTCGTTGACCAAATTACAAAGGTTATAAACTTCACCACCAAAGACTGAGCAATCAATAGTAAACAATTCAACCAGTAAATCTTGCTCAAGCTTTGGTAGCTCTTGTCGGATTTTTTCAGAAAGATTTTTCATGCCACAACCTCACGCATTTCAAATTCAAGGGACCACAAGGCACCGCCTTTATAATTACGCTTGTAGCCTTTTACCGTATAGGTTTTAAAGTCTTCGGTTTCGTCTAACCGCCATAAAAAGGCTTTTACGCCCGCATGCTCGTCAAGAAAGTGTTTGACTTGGTCAATCTCTTGTTTTGTGCCAAGCGTTGATACTTGCCACTTTTCTAATGCGGCTCGAAAGGTTTTAGGTGAACGTTGCTCATAGCCGTCGCCGAATTTCACTGTATTTACAGGAAATTCAACAGCTGAGCTTGATTCAATCGTTACGGGGAAAGTAAATGTTTTCATAGCTCCATAGTAAGCTATGGATAGAAAGGAAATAAATTAAAGGGAATTAGAAAAAATAAAAAAGCTGCTCAATATAAGCAGCCTGGAGAGAAATTAAAATTATCGTGCGGCAAGCATACCGCCTGGACGCATTTCTTGACTTAGCACTTGTCTTACGGCCATTTGGAGCTTTTCGGCTAATTGTCGGCTTTCTTGTGTAGATTTTTGAGCAGATTCAGTCTTGCCATCAGCAACATTCACCGTAATTTCAATATTATTGACTTGACCTGCCAGTGCTTGGCGTTTTTGTTCATTATACAGCTTCACCCCAAGTTTACCATTCGGCCCACGGGTTAAAGGCATTACTGCTTCAGGTCCTGCTTCGCCCATCACGCCCAGTCCTCCCGCATGTGCGAACATGGTTGGACTGTTAAAAATGTCGCCACGTGCGTAATATTTGACACCTTGTGCATTAAATGCACCGCCTTTTGCGAGCGCCATTTGCCCTGAATTATCGAATGAACCGCCATTTGCAAATGCGCTCATCGCCGTTTGTACCGCTTTTAATAAAGCAAACTTGATCAACATCTTGGCTATGTCAGCTAAAATAGATTTTGTTAGCTCTTTAAAATTAGCTTTACCACTTACTACCATGTTAGCAATGCCGTCTGCCATTGAACTCATCGCATGACTACTGGCTTGTTTCATTGTATTGAACATAGTTCCCGCACTCACACCTACATCTTTCAAACCTGCTTTCATCCCACCCAATGCGTCATTATCCTGCTTACTCTGTACAGATTGACGCTGTTGAGTTAATGCTTGATACTTCTCTTTGATGGCTTGAACTTCTGCTTCAATGGCAGCTTTATTACGTTCACTCATACCAATCATGGCTTCTTTAGCTTGTTTCGACAGTTCGTATTCAAAACGCAGTTTCTCAATCACGTCAGCTTGCTGGCCAATTAGTGAGGTTTCAAACGCATAATCAGCTAAGTTTGTTTCTTGGTTCTTTTTAAAATCTTTGACTTTTTGAAGTTCTTTTAAAGCTTCTTTGGTCAAGGTCGCTTGTGTAGCAAGCTTCGATAATGATTCAACTTGTGCATCATTTGTAGGATTATTTTCTTGTTGCTCTTGATGTTTTTGTTCAGCCCGATTTTGCCATGTCATAGCAACTTTTTTGCCTAAGCCTTCAATCTGTGTTGTAAAATTACCAAGATAATCCTTATTAAAAGCTTCACTAAATGTAGCGCTTAAATTTAAAGCGGTTTGCTGTCCTTTTTCCTCGAGAAGCTTAAAACCACTTTGATTAAGTGGGATGTTTATCCCTGGTAAATGGTTTAGAATTTCCGCTGATTTTTTCATTAAAAAATTAATGTGCGATAAAACAGCATTTGTCGCTTTTATCATAATTTTTTCAATAAAAGTAGGTAATTGCTGAAATAATTTCTTAATTGCCTCAAACGCTCCTACATACAAACCAATCCAGTGATTAATGATACTTTTACTGATTTTAGATAGCTTTTCCATTGCTCCAGTAACCTGTGGAAACCCTTTAGAAAAGCGATTAAAAGTGGAAGATATTTTAGTGCCTAACCACGAAAATACTTGACCCACTTTTTTTACTCCGTCAATAATGACATCCCAAACAACTAGAGCATAGTCTTTTAGCGTAGCCATTTTCCCCGTGACAGGAGTGATGGAGTCACCAAATAATTCAATAAAGCTAATTGCCGTACCTAGTGCCGTAATTACCAGACTGATAGGATTTGCACGCATAGCTAAATTCAACGCGGTTTGCGCTAAAGTCATCATCCTGGTCATCTTTAATAACCCAGATAGGGCTCGCGTATAGATAATTATTTTATTAGCTACCCACATGCTTATAAAAACCGATGAAATTTGTATCGCGACTTTTATAATTTCTTTTAGATGCGCATTGATAACCAAAAGTCCCTGTGAAACTTTTTGGCTAAAATTTGTGGATTGATCTATATCTTTTGCCAACTGAACAATACTATTTTTAATTTGCCCTACCGCTTCACTAACAGTTAATGGCATATGAGTAAATTCTTGTTTTAGCTTTTCAGATTGTTTCGCCAATGCATCAACTACAATCTTTGTAGTCAATTTTCCGTCACTCGCCATTTTCTTCAATGCACTACGCGCTACGCCTAGTCCCTCCGCTAAGGCTTGCATAAGTCGAGGGCTGGCCTCTGCCATGGATTTGAATTCATCACCCGCCAATGTTCCACTTGCAAGCGCTTGACTTAATTGCGTTTGTACACTCGCAACTTCTGCGGTAGAAGCACCGTACAGTTTCAAGCCATAAGTAACAGCTTCTGTTACTTTGCCAATCTTAGATTGCTCAATCCCATATTGTTTTGCGGCTGTTGAAAGACGGGAAAATAGATTCACCGTAGATAAAAAATCTACGCGAGCATTTTTGGCAATTTGTTGACTTTCCTTTAAGGCTTGGTTAAATTGCAACTGTGTACCCGTTGCAATTCTTAATCTTGCTTCTGTTTGCTTAATTTCATCTGTAAGATTAAAAACGGCGCGCAATGTTCCAACCGTACCTTTGAAAGAAACGATAGCATTTTGCAAGAGATAAAAATATTTAGAAAGGGTTTCTGTTTGGGTAATGCATTTATGGATTGAATTATCCACTTGATTCAGGGCTGTAATAGCTGCTTTACCGTCCGCAGTGATTGTTAAAGAAAGGTTAAGTTCTTTCATGTTCTATCCTGGAGGCCAATGTGTCAGTTGTCATTTTACTTGCACTATTGATAGGTGCAGTAGGATTTATTAAATCATTAAAAGCGTTAGTTATTATTGCTTTTCTTATCGCCGCAAGTGTTAAACCTCTTTTGCTGTGGGGAATTTTAGGTTCAGCTGTTGTAGTGTATGGTATGGTTTTGGGGTTTTATCTTTTAAAGAAATTATTCCTATTTCTACAACGTCATCCCAAACTACTGCTTCTTTTACCCTTTTTAGGGTTGTGGGCAAATAATCTTACCCTTCAACGTATTGGCCTTTTATATTTTATTTGCTCTTTTTTCATATTGAGCGTTTTCTTAATGATCAAATTTTATAAATTTGCTTCTAGAAGCTTCGCTTAACCTTGATTCATCTCATTAACTTGCTTTTCTTGAATCCAAGAAATATAGCCGTTTAAGATGATGCGAAAATCATTAAAGTCATGTGGTTTTACTTCAATCTCAGCACGCTGTAAAAGAATATCAATAGATTGCCAATCAGGACTTTTAATCATACCGTTATAATCGCTGTAATTAAAAACAGCGTATTCACAAAGAGAAATTGGTGCAATTTCTTCCTTGAAAATGGTCATTGAAGGGTATTCAAATACTGCTTCAACTGGATTTAAATCCCACTCAATGAGAGCCTCGTTATTTGCCTGATTTTCAACTTCCCATTCAGCATAAGCCCATTGATAGGCGGCCATATGCCGCCCGATAGCTTCTAAGCGGCTGGCTTTCCCTTGTCACCCCCCATACTGGCTAGGAACCCTTCCATAATTGCAATACGAAACTCAGAGATATTAAGCAATTTTTGGCGGTTTTCTTCGGTGTTTGCGAGGTTTTCCTTGCCGTCCTTGATTTCACCTTCATCCCACCCTTGGAAAATTTGGTTTAACATTTTGTCTTCCAAATCGAGTGCATGTGTGCCTTGTGCTTTATCAATCTCATTGAGTAATTGTAGCTTTTCATCATGAGGCAATCGGAAATAATTCACATACACGGGGATTTTTTCAAAACTGCCATTTTCAGGCATTTTTACAATAATTTTCCAGCGGTAATGGTTTTGTAACTCATTTAAATTAAACATGATTTTATCCTTTTTAAGCAAAAATAATTTTATAAGGTGCGCCTTGTGTATTCATAGCTTGACAGTCGAGTTCATAGCCTAATGCACCATCTAAGTCCGTAGCAGTTGGGATATCTAAGCTAATTGCTGGATATTCTAAGGTAATTTTTTCACCTGGTTGTGTGCCATGCCCTAGTTTTAAAAGGACTTCATCGCCATTCCAAGCTTTTTGATAAAGATTGATTTGCTCAATACTTAATGCACCAACCGTCAGTTTTACTTTTGGTTTTCGATTAGAAATCATCGCTGATTGATGATTAACTAAGTCTAAACTTGTGATTTCATTCCCCGTAGTGTGCTCAAATCCCTTCATTGGAAAATCTAAGCCTGCTAGCTGGAATAATGGGGTGTTGGTAAAGTTGACTGCTTTAGGCACTTTAAAGCCTTCCACGGCTGTTTTAAGCGCTTCTGGTTTCGGACTTGGAATCGTTCCGCCAACCATCTTAATCTCGAATTCCCAGTACCCGATTTCGCCTGCGTTAGCCGTCAGCTTAAATTCCACTTGAGCATCTTTTCCCATATGAAATTGCCCATCAAGTAAGAATGCGACGGTGCCTTTTTGTAAATTTTCAGTCTGCGGTGTGTAGGTAACACTCTTTTTGGAATCAACTGTTTCACTATGTCCAGAAAGTAAAAATAATTCACGGTAAGCTGGCGGAGTACCTGGGACGCCTGAACCCGCAAAAGCAATTTTACCTGTAATTTTTACCTTATCGGTGGTGCGGTATTTCTTGGGTGCACCCCATTGAGTGCCATCTTTTTCCTGCTCGACTGTATCGCCCTCAAAAGCAATTTCGACATCTTTTGTTTCCACTGGTTTTAATTGGGAAACATCCGACGTCAAGTCACCCATGCCCCAAAGCAAGAGTTTTTTCTTAAATTTTCGTGTTAACGCAACGTTTGGCATCATTTACTCCTTATTGTTGGTTAATAGCGACGGTGTAATTCAATGAATAAATATCTGACCAAATCCCGCGCCCATTTTCTAATTCAATCAGTTTTCCTTGTTCAAAGTGAACAGGGTTTGTCTTTTCCCCATCAATTACTGGACTAAACCCGCTTAGCGCCTTGAAAATCACAGCTTGCATATCATCAAGTAGATTCCCGCTATTTCTGAGCATACTTGCAATACTTATTACTTGATAACGCTCGGTAACAGTTTGAAAATACTCACTTTCAGATTGTGCTGACCGTTCCAAAAGTAAAATAAAACAAGCATTCAGGGTTGTGCGGTGTTGAAGGAATTCCTCTAATTCCGTACCAGCCGCGACTTTTTGAAAAAGCCGCTTCTTATCCAGTTGTTCAATTTGTGCAACAAGTTGTTCACGAATTAAAGTCATTACCATTACGTAAGGTTTCCTAAAATTTGTCGATTACATCGACGTGGTGAACTCGTGATTTCAGCGTGGTCGTTATTATCATCATTAGAAGCAATTACTAATCCAAGACTTGTTTCGCCTTTAGCAAAGCTTTTTAAATGAGCTATTGCGTCATCGTAGAGTTTTACCACAACGCTTTCCTTGTCAGCTTTGCCGACATTACGATTCAAATAATAAACTGCAATATCAAGAGAGAGTGTTTTAACAAATGGCGGCACGTTAGTAAGTGGCAAACTTACACGTTGCCCCAGATAGCTATCTACAAGCGCCTGCCCATCAGCAAGAGCTGCATTTACTACCTGTTCATTGACGGATTCGCCATAAGTAAACGGATTACTTAGCTCTATTACCGCTTTTTCACCGAGGCGATTAACCAAGTCTTGAATCGTGTTATACATGCTTATCTTCTGTTACATCTAAAATTTCAGAATCATTCACTTTCACAGCTTTACTCGGGGGATCTTCATCCCCCGGTGAATGCGGTAAAACTGGCTTTACTTTGTCATAACGCGTGGGGTTACGAGTAATTCAACTAACCCTTGGTTTACATTTGTTTCACCATTAGCTAAACGTTCAGCTTTTACAATTTCTAACGCTTTCACACGAAGTTGTGGCGGGACAACTAAAAGGGTCGGCATAACATTAAGAGGTTTACCACCGTCTGCTGTTTGGCTCATCATCGCTGCAACTGCTGCATTAAAGTTTTCAGCATTAAGCTCTTTTGTGGACTTATATGCTAATTGCCAGAAGCCGAAGCCCACATTTCCACGAGCACGTACGCCGTAACGGAAATTATCTTCCATGAATACTGATTCACTGGACGCGTCCGTTTGGCTACTAAACTCAGGTGCCTGGCGTTCTTGATAGATAAGCGGTTTTAAAGCCTTACTTGTATCTAAGAGATACCAAGCTGACTGCTCATCACCTTTACTAATGTTTGATACATCTACATCATCTCCAGAACCATCTACTTTTGAGTTGACTTTATGATCTGTGGCAAAAAACGGTTTGCCGTCATAGCAATTTTCGACTTCACCTTTGTTTAGGATTTCAAACACAAGGACATCTGGATGTTCAGCAGCTTGTTGACCGAGTGCGGTAACAAGGTTTTTATAAATGCCGAGATTATCATCCTCAATGTCGGTTCGTTTTACTTCGATTGTCGCTTCAAAGGTTTTATTAGCGATTGTATAGCCATGTTCTTTAACATTTTTTAAATTTCGCTTACCGACCCATTCTTCAAGCCCTGGCATTTGGCCAAGCCAACCGTAGCTATTACTTGCAGTTTTAGAGCTCGTCGCGGTTGCGAGTTTTCCATAAACTGGTTTGCTTCCTGCTAAAGCGTTTTTAAAAATATCTTTAAAGCCCGTATTCAGTGCTTTAATTGTTTCATTTTTAATAATCATTGGTTATTTTCCTTCTGCGATTCCAAGTTGTGCAAAAACTTCTTTTTCAATGGCATTCAGTGCGGGTTTCTCGCCTTCATCGTTCGGTGCGGTCGGTAAATCTACGTCCCCGATTAATGGTGCTTTTTTCTCAATAAAGGTGTTAAAAGCTTTCAATCCTTCCGCCGTTGCGCATTGGGATTTAAAATAATCCTTGTCAGCTGGTGCAATCTTTTTCGCTTTAATAGCGGCGTTAATGCTAATCTCGACTGCATTTTGATGTTCGGCTGTCTTCAAAGCATTAAGCTCTGCACGAACAGCATTTAGTGCTTTTTCAGTTTCGTCAAAAGTCGCTTTTGGTACGTAGGCATTAAGCGAAGGCTTCTCAGCCTTAGTGGTTTCTTTTAGGGCTTTGATTGCCTCTAAGATTTCTTCAGAAGTTGCATTTTCTGCAAGTCCTAAAGCCTTGATGATTTCATCCATAGTGTTCTCCTGTTGGGTATTATTTAAAGCAGGTACATTGAGATTGGGTTTATTTGTTAAGCCCACACTTGTCAGTTGAGTGATTTGCTTATTTTTGTTGTGCATAAAAGCAGGGGAATAGAATTTATAATGCTTATTTTCAATAGCATTTCGACCCAAATCATTAAGCTCTAATTTCCCTTCGATAAAACGTGTTTTTTCATTGAATCGTAACGCGGTAAACCAGCCTTGTGCTTGGGTATTCGTAGATAATTCGCTTTCATGGTCAGCATCAAGCATGAAAGGTAATTTTGTTTGATTAATGACAGCTTGCGCGTTTGGATTTGTCCAATTTCGACCATCACGACCTTGTACAGTGCCTTCTGGGATAAGCGGAATCCAAAGCTCACTTTCATTATTAGTGATTAATGGAAAATTTGTTGCTGAACAAAGCCCAATATTTTTTGACGTTTCGCTAGCACATATACTGATATTAGAGGGGATTAACTTAGTCATTTTCTCTATTCCGTTTCAAAAGGTAGAGAAATCTTAATGAATAGAAAATTGGAATGAAATTAAAGGGATTTAGAAAATAAAAGTTTATAAAAGGAAAGTATTCTAAAAAATACTTGATAGGTCGTGTTTAAAAAGCGTTTAAATGCGTTTAAATGCTTTTTAAAAATTGAGAGAGTGTGATTGTATCATTTTTAAAAAATAAACGCTGTATGCGCTTATTTTTTATTTTAAGTGTTTTTGCAAAATCCGCTCAATAAACTCAAGATCTTGATTGCTAACACCCAAAAAAGGACGAGAAGGAATACCACCTCCGCCAAATTGCTGACGACGGGCATATTCGTCAGTGGCGCCGATGATAACAGCATTTGGTGTCACTTCTTTTACCAAACCACCTACTAAGCTTCCTTCACCAATTAAAATCCCGTTTTTTTGACCTCTTTTTTTCTTAATGAGCGCATAAATTGGACTTAACTCATGCCATTTTTTACCACTCGGATCCGTTTTGGTATCCCAGAATCGTGTTTGCGTGCTTTGAATGAGCGCATTACCAATATCATTAAGTGCTGGGGTTAGGTCTTGACCTTGAGCTTGAAGACGTCTTAAGGTCGTGGTCGCATTATCTGTTAATTTTACTTTGAGCATACAACCCAACTATTTATCTTTCATATTGAAGAAGTTTGCCCAATACGGTTCATCTTCAATAAAAATTTTACGTTCTTCGCCAGTCAAGTTTCTTGCGTCACCAAATAAGGAATACAATTTTTTACAATCGAAAGAGAAAATACCGCCATCTTCACACCCGATGGCACCTGTCCACCAAATACGTGATTCTGGCGAAGTTTTATAAAAATCTCCCCAGTCTAATCCTCGACCATAAGATTCTAGGTCTGGTACAGTGTCGCGAGGATTATCACCGTACACTGTTGTGTCTTTATCATCTAAAAGAATAACATCATCTGACATGGCCATCGGCTCCTTTGTTTTGTTCAGATACTTTTGTGTTAATATAACCTAAAATTTCTTTAAATTCTGAGTTAGAGCTAACATCTTCTAAATTCCATAGACGAGCCCGCCCAGCTAGTTTGTATTTTTTACTGATTTTTGGGCGCCCAAACCGTTTTAGAATTTCTTTTGCGTAGCGTACGCTCACAAAAGTATTGTTTTCAGCTTCATTATCTTGTAACTCTAGATATTGGATCACGCCGTTATTTTTCCGAATAATGGCCATATGTTGACCTAAACTTAGTACGTATTCTTTCCCTTCAACAACATGCTTTAACACTTTAACAACTATTTTTTCTGCATCCATGTCTTCTTCAATGATAGATTTTACATTTAAAATAGTTAGCAATTCACGAGCTCCGCCTCTGGAAAAGACCTCTTGACTCTTGCCACCGCGGAAATCTAATACATCTAGTCCTAGCTTATTTGCAATATAGCATATTGTTAAACTTGCACAGCTACCTTCTGTTTTATCGCCACCACTGATTTTTTGAATAATTTCTTCAGAATTTAATTGTCTTTCTAATGGACTTACAGCGTGGTAGTCAATGCCTTGCATTTTCTCTTTTAAACCATTATAGATTTTTTGTCTTTCCATAAGTTGATTCGTTTGAGTCTTAATTTTCTCATGTCGTTCCTTGCTTCCTCTAAGTAATTCTTTATCCATTTGTGATTGACTTTTACCAACATTGTATTCAAATCCTGGGCTAATACCTTTCGGGACTTTATGAATTTCGCCAGTCGCGGGATTTATCCAATCGTGATATTCAATTTTAGGACTTTCATCAATCCCTTGTTCTTGAGCTTGTTCTTCTGTCAATTGCTGAACCCAACACTTACAACCCCAGCCATTCATCGGCATATGGGTATCCCAAAACGGATCATCTACACGAAGCACCAAATCTTTAAATCTTAAATGCGCTTCCCGATGTTGACGAGAAGCACCCAACCGATAACGAAGATAAGGAAACGTTTCTTTGCTTTCTTCAAATCGTGCCCAGTTGCCTTTTTGACGGGCTTGCGTTTTATTGACGAAGTAAATTTTTTTTAACCGACTATCGCTAAGGCGTGTGATGGTTTCACCTGTTTTTTCATCGGCTTGTGAAAACTTTCCCCAGCCTTTCTCACCTAAGCGGTTCAGCATATTTTTCTTAAAATGCTCAAAGGTTTCGCCTTTTTCAATCGCTTGTAGAATGCCTTTATGGATTTCATTTAGCACGTCCATTTCCATGATTTTTGCAACAGTAAAAACATGATTATGTTCCTGTGCGTAAACTTCATACCAGTGGTAGCTGGTCTTGAGTTTCTTGCTCGCCATATAAGCTAAAGCCGCATGGGGAATAAGCTGTATCTTAGGGGTTACGTTCACATCCATTTAATGTGCTCCATCAACCGCGCCATCGGTAAAAGCTTTCACACCAGCTAGTGCCAAAGCGTCAGTTAAATCGTCTGTATTGAGCGTGCTAGAGTTCAATAGCTCGGCTAATTCTTGCCAAGATTGGGCTTTTTGTAATTTTTCGACCAATTCCTCAATGGCTTTTTGGGTCAAATCAATAAAATTTTCTTCATCAGGATCTGACTCTTCAACAGATTCAACTTCCACTTTATTAACGGCTTTAAATGTATTTAAATCAGCATTTAAATCCTGTTTTAAAATTGATTGATTGGATACTGCTCCCGTTAATAACTCTTCCTCTTCTTGCGGTTCAGGGATACCTAACTTGCTACGTAAAAAACCTTGTGGGACTTTTAATCCTAATGGCACCAATTTAGCAACACCATCAACTAACGCCGTTAAATCTTCCTCTTCGCTGATATAAAAGCTTAATTGAGGATAGCTTTTCTGCTCACCAAAATGGAAATTCACAAAAGGTTTGATCAACTGTTGATTAATGGTCGCGGCGAGTTGTTTTGCGTCGGCACGGAGTAAATCAAGACGGACTTCATTGTGAACATTGGCTTGTGATTGTGATGAACCATCATCTGCCGTCATGGTTTGGCCAAGTACGGCTTTGGACATCTGTTTATCCAGCCAGTTAGCAAGATTTTGATAGAGATTCTCACCACCTTTACTGTTGGTTTCAATGAACTCTAATGACATGCTTTCAGGAATGATTGCGGCAGCGTCCGTCCCAATGTAGGTTACAGCCTTTTTCAAAATCGCTTTATCATTGTCGCTGGCACCGTTGTCGTATTTGCCAACGCGAATTGGCATGCCAAAGACTTCACAAAATGCCATCCAATCAGTTAAGGCGTAGGTTTTACACATATACGAAAGTGCAGCCATTCGCGCCAAGCCACCGCGAATTGGGATACCGCTTTTTAGTTTTGGGAAATGGACAACAAATTTATACGCTGGTAGCGCTTTACCATCTTTATTATCATTATCTCGAAGTAATAGTTTATAGGCATTATCCTTTGCAAATTGGAAATAACGTGGGTCACGCCATTGATAAGAAACAGGAGTAAAGTTTTCATCCCATTGAATTTCAACCGCCGCATAACCTTTACCAAGTCCATCAATTAATCCAGCAATCAAGGCATCAAAAGCACTGTCATCAACAAGTTTTTGAACCGCCTCTACAATTTCCTCAGATACTTCACCATTAGCAACAACCGTACGAGGCAAGCCCTCAATGGCTAATTTGCGTGTTCTTAATACAGAACCGTAATGAGGTTCGCGTTCTTCCATTTCTTCGGCAAGTGTAAGGTAATCAATCGTATTACCTTCATTGGCAGAACTTAACACATTCGCTAATTTACTCGGTGACAATCCACTTGCGACAGTATCAGTGTTCCATGCTTTGCGTACGCCAGTTAATTGCGATACGGCAAGTTCTTCTTGTAAAATTTTTTTATTGAGTTTTGGATTTTCTTGCATGATTTATTCCTTTTACAAATTGCCACGTACAAAGGCATCACGGTAATGATCATCTTCGATAAAAGGGTCGCGGTGGACTCTCTCGTAGGCATATTTATGCATAGCTCCATCTTTGTATGCCATTAATGCTAAAAATAAAGCCCACGCACGGTCAGCGTGACCTGTACTGTCCGACTCAGCAATAAAACGTGGAATCCCATTTGCACCAGTTACTTTTTTCAATTTATGCAAATCTTCTCGTAAATTTTTATTACCTCTCGGGATTCGAATTTTTCTTTCTTCAAATGCCTCTTTAGCGATTGTTGCTAATCTAAATTTTGATTTTTGATTAAAAATCACGCCTTTCACACGGGAGCCAAAATGATATTGAGCATCTTCGACTACTTTCTCACCCATACCTGTTTGATCTAAATAACAAAGCTGGACTTTATACTTATGAAACACCATTTTCAAAATTTCAAACTGATGACGTAGAGTTGTATTCTCCATATCAATGGTTTCTCGTACCCATGGTAAGCCGCCCATTTCTTCAACAATATAAATAGAAGAAAGGTGTTTTCTCACCGCGATATCCCACCCAACAAAAACAGGATTCCCCTGATATAACTCAGGCATTCCAGCTTTTTCATCCTCAACTTGATCTATTAAATCGTACGATAACCAACTGGAAGCTTCATCAAGCCATTTGAGCTCAAATTCCTGTTGCCAGCCATCGTCATCGTTTAGGCCTTCTTTTAATTCTTTAATATCTCGTGGCAATCCATCTTTAACCGCTTGGTAAATATCTGTCGTATGTCTTGACCAAGCTTTGTTTTTTTCATCGGTCATCAGTTCGTAGAATTTATTTCCTTTCCCATTAGGCGTAGAAACCACACGCAATTTCCATCCTGCCGAAATAACGGGAAACAGCGCCTTCCAAATCTCCCGACTATCCTGATGAAAAGCAAATTCATCAAGGAATACGTTTGCTGAAAAGCCACGTGCCGTATCTGGATTTGCGGGAAGAGCGGTGATTTTTGAGCCGTGTGGAAAAATGACTTCTAACGCATTAACGGTCGGACTAAAAGGAACTTCTTGGAATTCACAGACAAGTCCGACTGCTTCTAAATGGCGCTTGACTCCTTCGTTGATTGCTTCCTTAGCTTGACGCTCCCCACGGGATAGAATTACCCAGCGAGTACGTTCTCCTTTGCTTTCGGCAGCAAGACAGTCCAACACAATTTCTAAGGTAGTCGTAAAGGTTTTCCCTGTTTGACGTGCGAACATTGCGACCTTAAAACGGCTTTTGTCGTTAAGCCATTTCTTTTGATAATCGAATAAAAGGGTTGGGGTTTGTGAAGTAGTCATTTTTAATTAATTCCATACACAGCTTGCACGAGTTTCAACACATCCTCTTGCTTATTCCCGTTAGCTTTAGCAGCCTCTTCAACGGCTTTAGCAGCTTTTTTTACAAGTTCATCACGGATTGCCCGTTCTCGGTCGTAAGAAATTTTACTAGCTTGTTCGATACGTTGAGCGACAAGGGCGAGTTGATTTAATACTTCTGGATCTATAACTTCATCAGTTTCACCAAGTTGTAATGTAGTTCTAAATGTCATTTGTTTAATAAACTCAATAACAAGTTTTCCTACATCACTTTCAGGTTCTTCGCCGAATTTTCTAACCCAAATTTCAGCCATCTCACGGGCTTGGCGAATTTGACTTGCCATACTTTCCATACGGGTCGCGTAACGATTTAAACCACTGCGACTGAGTTTTGCATTATCGCTTAATCCTGCGTCTTTAATTAGCTGGTTAATTTCTTTTAGAATTGACTGTTGCGAATATTGCTTATCGCGAAGCATAAGTGCTAATTGGCTTTTAATTTCAGCGGGGAGTTTGTCAATTTTAGACGTGCGACCACGATTTTCTTTTTTCATGATAGCCTCTAAAAATTAGAATGAGGTTTACGAACACCATCGCAACGGGCTACACCCTTGGCAACATCTTCGCCACGTCGCGTCAAATAGGCTACCCAAAGAACATCATTTGAAATCTTTTCAATAGTAATGAGTCCATGCTCTTCTAAAAACAGGAGATGACTACGGATTAAGTCTTGGCTAATTCGATGACCGTATAAAGACAAGCAATCTAAAAGAATGTTTTCATTCGCATCGTAACCACATTCAAGAAGGCTCGTTAGAATAACAAGACGTTGATCTTGGAAAATTAAATTTTTTGTACTCATTTTACTCATTACCTTTTACTTCTTTTTCAACTAATAATTGGACGAGATGATTCAACCCTTGAAGCTCTACACGGACGGCTTTAGTTTCACCTCGCATTTCAGTAACCGCCAGTTGTAATTCGGCAATATCTTTTGCTGTGGGTAACTGATTTAAATCTTCCTCGATCTTAGTAACTCGAGTTTGGACATTACCTACATTCTTCTTTATGTCTTTTAAATCGCCTTGTTTCACGTAACGTGAATCCAATTTTAAAATTAGAATACTGCCAATCACTCCTACAATAGTCATTGTGATAGCCCAGTATTCTTTAATCGTGCTTAATACGTCGTTCACCGATGCCTTCCTTACAGATTTTCTGATAAATTTGATTATGAATTAAAATCTGTCGTTTCGTTTCCAAAGTGTCCTCCTTGCTGGCATAAATAACCCCAAAGCTCGCGCAATCATTGACGGAAATAACCGCCGTCTTGCAAGAAGCTATTAACATCATCATCAGACAAACGCTGAGCATCTTCATGAATTTTCTTGGCAGCTTTTGCATTTTCCAACTCCCTTTTAGTCGCTGTTAAAGTTGCATTTAAGGCTTCTTTTTGTTTAATCGCCTCATTGAGTCGAATTTTTAAAAAGCTAATATAGAAAAATTCCCCTGCGATAATGGCAACAACAGCCAGTAAAATATAAGTAAGCATATTCCCCCTTACCTTATTTCGTTGATAAATAAGCAATCCAAGCCATAAAAACGAAGACTACAATTAATTGAATAGTGTCATTTGTCATCGGACATTTCTCCTTTACGCTGTTGCATAGCTTGTGCAAAGCCCTTAGTGGCGGCACCTCCTGCACAAAACGCTGCAAATGTTAAATATAACTCACCCACATAACTGCGATCTAAGTAAACTGCGTAAACTAAAATTGCTGCCATCAGTAAACCACCGAAAAATTGCAAAAATCCTGTTGTAGAAAGACGTCCGTCGTTGTTTGTAATTAACTCTTTCATTTTTATCCCTTAATCATGTGTTCAGTTTCGATTTCAGAATTTTTTACCCATTCTCGAACATCAAAACCTGGACAGAGTTTATGCACATCGGGAAAGTCGCGATGACCTAAAACTTGAGCACTTGGATATAGACTTCTGAGGTGACTTAACAAGCGGGAGAGTGTTTGCCATTGGCGGCGTGTGAATTTATCTGTACCAACCAAGCAAATACCTAAAGAATTTTCATTATGCCCTTTGACGTGAGCTCCCTGTTCCCACACCGCACGACCAGTGTATTGCTGGCCATCGGTGTCAATAACGACGTGGTAACCGATTGCAGCGAGTTCAGGATTGAAATAATGACGGGCTTGTGCTGAGCGATGGAACCCTCGTTCTTTATGCCATCCATCAATGACTTGGGCAGCAGTTGCAGCGTTATGAGATAATTTTTTACCGTTTGGTGTAGCGGCACAGTGAATGACGAGGTATTTGATTTCTTTCATTAAAAACTCTCTTTAAATTAACTTTAAAGAGAGTTTAAAGAGGGCTACTTTATTTTTAAATTAAAGCAATTTAGAGTTTTTTTACTAAAGTGCATTCAAAATTTCTGTTTCAATTGCACCAGTAGAATTACATTGAACCGAATGTAATTGTTCAGTAAGGTCTTTCGCTACTTGAGTAAATTTTGTATTAACTGTTACTTTAACTGGATGGGAATGTTCAATAAATACATTCAATTTCACATTATTACGCAAAGGAATTAGTGCAAAACTACTTGGGCAAGATGCTAAAGATGGTGAAAATGAAGCCTGTTCAGCAACGATAATACCACTTGCTTTATCAAGATTTTTAATCTCAATATTGTTCATTGCGTAATATTTTACAAGTTTTGTCCAGACTTGATCAAAGGATTGATTATAGGTCCGAGTTTTATCAAACTTGTAAGTTTTTGCTGGAGTTGCACAACCAACTAGTCCAATTGCTAAAATAAGTGGAAGTAATTTTTTAAGTTTCATAATAAGACTCCTAAAGATAAAAAAATCTTTTCCATTATAGGTAAAAATTTATCTTATAAAATCATGAATATATAAAATTTGTGATCTATGCCACAATTTTAATTATGAAAACAAATCTGGTTGTCTTCTACGTAACTCTATTTTATCAACTCGGCTAATAATAGAATAAATCCACTGCTCTGATAAATTGAATTTTCGTGCTAATTCTTTGATGTTGCGTCCATTAAATTCCTGATAGACTTTATAATCTCGCTCTGTAATTAGTTCAGCTAAATTTTTAGGGATGTACACATTTTGCCCACCCCATCTTTTTGCAATGACTTTAGCCGTGTCCACACCAAAATTACGTGCATCATCCTCTTTTAACAGCCCATCCGAAATGAGTTTTTTTTCTACATGTTTAGCTAGCTCTTTTAATAAATCTGGTGCACTACACTCAAAAAATTGTAAATTATTAGCCATTATTTTACTCCTAGAAAAAATCCCACGTAATGTGGGACTTTATAAATACCTGCATTGAAAAAAGCAAGAAATTTTGAGAGATTGGTCAGCCATCAGCTAACACGGGCTTGCCATTTTTTCAATCTCTCTAGAACAACTGTTGCTTGTGCGTTATTGAGCGCATTAATATTTAGAATTAACACTTTTGAATGTTCACTATTTACAACCTTTCTTACAAAGGCATTAAGTGATTTTTCACTTGGGTCACGTACAAAACCTTTTCGGCCCATATCATCCCAAATCGCACGAATTTTATGACTAATACTACTGTTAGTTGGAGTAGTGAGAGTTTTACGTTTAGTTTTTATTTTAAACCCAATTTTTTCAAAATGGTCTAAAACTAACATTAACTCAGGCACTGTACAGGACTTGCAACTATTTTTGCCTGCCGTTCTGTTTAAAATCAGTCTATATGATTCATCATCAACACGAAGTTGACTCTTGGCAATATGGATAAGTTGAATAAGTTTTTGACGGGTTAATTGCATAAGATTTCTCCTTCTTGCGTTATTAAAAAACCGCCATTTGGCGGCTTTTTATTATTTATTTTCGTTCTTAAGACCTTTAATTAAAGAGTAATGGTAGTTTTCCTCAAAAAAATAAATTAGATCTTCATTATCCAAAAATTCATTTTCTCTAGCTCGATACCAAATTCTCTTATCTTCTCCGTTTCTAACAGGGTACGAACAAGCTAAAGTAATAAAATCATCGTCATTCTCTCGTTTAGAATCTGCGTTGTAAATGCAAACTAATTCCAGTAAATCTGGATGGATTTTATCTATATGGTCCATAATTTTCTCCTTAATTTAATCTTCTTCATCTGCAAATTTTACATGAGCACAGTTAATTTCAACTTTACTTACAAGTTGAGCTGCTCGTTTAATCATTTCCGCGTCTTCCTCGTCTAAAATGTCCGATTCCACCATTGTATTTGCAAGGGCAACTAAAACTTTTATGGCCATTTGTATTTTTTCAGCGATACCGTCTTTAATCATTGTTTTTTTATCCTCTTTTCAAATTGTTTCATTACGCATCTTTTTGCTCAAAAGGCGTAATCACAAAATCTTCAACACCTGTTTTAATACTGATACCCGCCACTGTTTTGGCAAGTTCTGGCTCATTCAACATGGCGTCCTTGTTCAACTCTTCCTTAGTTCGAATAAACTGAATCAAACCTAATTTTTTTAAGTTTTCAAGAATAGCTGGGATGCCTCGCGCATTTACACTTGGCGGTCTTTGTCTCCATTGAACATCGCCCGTGTTGAAATTAGCGGTTTTTGTTTTACCGTTTTGAGTAAGCTCATCACGGTGACTTTCACACCACGCTTGCACCGCGTCCTGCATAGGCTCTAACTGTTCTTTAATAGCCTGCAATTCAGGCGCATACCGTTCAGTGATTGCTGCTAACTCATCGTTTTGAGCTGTCATTTTTCGTTGCAATTCGCGTTGCAAATCGCCAATATCTTTGATTGCGATTTCAACTTCTTCACGTACTTGATAACGCACTGAAAAAGTTTCTTTTTTTAGTCGAGTTTTTGCCATATTTCATTCTCCCTCAGCTTTTAAAATAGCGTTTTCACGCCTCGGTTTTCGTAAAAATTTTTACTTTTTAAAAAGGTTTTAAATTTTTAAAAACTTTTAAAACCTTTTTAAAAAGCGGGCGTTGCCCACTTTCTTATTTTTAATGATTAGTTTCAGGGATGGTGAAGTGAACAAAAATATCTGTTTTTTTCCAATAGAATCCATAAAGTAAAAAGTATCTTAGTCCATCAAATTTTCGTCCATAAACTGGATCCAGCGATTCACGCTCTGCAATCGCTTTGGCTAAATTTGTTCCCTCTAACTCAATTCGTAGCAATTCATTTGATGTAGAGGTGTTTTTCACTTTTAATCCTTTTTTATCTAACCAGCTTGCAAGCTGAGCAACCGCCCAGCCTTGTGGATAAAATTGACGTGCAGTGTTTGCTTCGGCTTGTTTAATACGTGCGGCCTGTTTTCTAGTATTTTTCCCCATTTCATTAACTCCTTAATGCAGCTTTAAGATTATTTACAAGGCTATCTGTAATTTCGGAATCTTTCCCAATCCACCGTTCACAGAATGCGGCGCGATTTTCAGCCCATTCTCGATTTTCATGTTTGCGGGCGATTTTCGAAGCTTGTATCCAAAAATCTATAGCTCGACTATTATTGTTTTTCTCGAAATAAGCTGCTTGCCCTGCAATAAGAGCGTAACTCACTGGTTGTACTTGCATTTCTTTTAACTTTTTATTCTTTTTCATTCTTCTTACCCTTTAATTTCGACATAAATAATTTTTCTCAATTGGAATATGCTATTTTTCAAGATTTCTTTTGCTTTTTTAACTTGACCGTCCAGCATGGCGTCACTTGCCGTTTGAAGAATGTCTTGTAAATCCGCTATTTCTTGCACAAACTGACGACAATCTGCGTTATTTTGAAGCTTGTTCATTTTTATTCTCCTTGCAAATCACGATATGCGGTTTGAATTAAATCAGCTGTAATTAGTTGATTTTTCCCTTTTGCAACCATGCCAGCGAGTCGTAAACTTTGAGTAAGCATTCGTAAGCCTCCAGCTCGAGATGCAATATCTGTCATCACTGCTTTTGCATCGTCGTCATCTGATAGATTCCAAGCTTCGGCAATGGCTAACACGTCGCTTTTCTTACATTTTTGGATGCTTACACGCTTGGCAATTCTCGACCAAAGGCGTGCAAACTCATGGGCTTGGGAAGCACCACCACGAAGGCGGTTATAAACTTTGTCATTCCCTACGAGTACCAATCCGATTCCTGTTTCTTCTTGCATGATTCGCAATTCTTCTAATGCGTCATAGGGAAGATGATCCGCCTCATCAATAATGACCAAGCTATTTGTGCCTTGTAATTTTTTACGAATTAATCTTGCACTTGAGCCTTTACGCTTCGGTGCATCTGTTAAGCCAATTTCTAGGGCTAGTTCATATAAAATTTCACTTAAAGAAGCTCGGCTTGGACTTGCGGTCACTAGTACAACGTTAGTATGAGTTCTTTCATACTCTTGGAGCGCTTTAGTTTTTCCTACGCCACTCGCACCATAAACCACGTTGATGCAATTTGCGATTTGTGCGAAATCACAAGCCTTGAAGACTTGTTTCGCCGTTGCGGTTTCAATGAATTGCGGGGCTTCTACAAACTCTGTTGCTTTGGTGTTTTCGCGTTTTAAATATTCTGCAATGCGTGCTTCGATATTTCCGATATTACCTTTGTAACTTCCGCTTAAATAGCTGGATAAGGCACCGCCTGAAATACCAATGCGTTGAGCCAGCTCGTTCTGACTGATACCAGTTTCGGTTAGATATTGCTTAATTTTTTCGATATAATTCATTTACATTCACCTTATTTTGTTTTTGTTGCTTCAACACCTTTTTGGAAGAAATATTCAAATTCACTTTCTTCTTCATCTAGCTCAGTTTCTATTGAAACTTGAGCTTTTTTCATCGCATTGCCATCTGCGAAGCAGAGTTCCATCATGTTTGGCTGATGAATTTCGTCATCAATTTCAAGCTCTGGCATAAAATGTTGTAACTCCTGTGCAACCATTTTTTGTTCTGCTTTTGCAGCAATTTTTGTCGCTTTAACCATACGGTTTTTATATTTATCGTGTTCACGTGCTTGGGCTTTGTCGCCAAAGGCCACTTTTTCACTACACAGTGCTTCTGCTAAAAATTGCCCTTCAAGCGTGTACACAAAAACAATGCCGTGTAGGTTTTGTGGATCGAATTTCACTTGAACTTTCTTGTGTTTTAATCCAATCAATTCAGGGGCTTCGTAACGGTTTTTACGGCCGTTGACTGTACCGCCACAATTTAAGTTAAAAGTCCCATCTTTTTTAAGGGTGACAACCTCTGCCATCAACATCATGTAGCGGAGATATTCTCTTGTAGCTCGTTTTACATGGGCTTTGGCGTAATCTCGTTGCCAAACTTGCTCAAAACTGAAAATGCCTTGGCAAATTTCTGTCTTTCGTTTTTCCAAATTGTTATAAGCCTGTACACCTTCTTCTAAAGCTAGAATAAACTCTTCATAATCAACGCCTGCTTTTGTGCCTTGGTAGTTATCGGGTTTTTCATAGACGTTTGGTCCTGCATAAAACCCTGCTAGGCGGGGGTTAAGATCCACTTTCTGACCGATACCACCTTTTGAGAAAGCTCGTTCTATTGGTTTTGCTTGTCCATGCCCTTTACCAAATTGAACACTTGTCCAATGTAACTTGATGCCAAGCGCTGGGATAATGCCTAATGGATCATCATCTTTAACTTTAAAGCGATAACGATTTTTTACTCGTCCAGTCATCCATTTGTTTGCCGCTGCGCGGGTGTTATCAATGGTGATATTTTTAGGAATTCCGTATCGATGCACGACATCAAATAAGCTGAGTCGAATAGTGTCGGAGTTTTCACTCATATCGGTGCGGTACGCTAAAATCTTTCTGGTCCGAATGTCTTGCCAAAACCACGTTTTAGGTCTTAACACTTCAAATTCACCATCTCCTGTTGGCCATTTAACGAATACATTGTGCTGATAGCCGTCGCCGTTAATCCACTCAAGAGCCTCCAAATCTTCAACTGAACGAATCATCGCAGGATACATCCGAGATAATGCGTGTTCGCCTTCGCGCCATAACACAGTAAGTTTTTCATCCACTTCTCGTGCCATTTTGCGTTTTACACTGCTAACAGAGGGAATCGCCCAACCGTTTTTTTCTGCTGCCATTTGCAAGCGTTGATAACAACTTCCAAATTCTGGTTTTTCTAGGCGGTAGTAATCTGCTTTGAAAAAGTCCCATGCTTCATCAGAGAATTCCGCACGTTTACCTTGTCGTTCTCCATAACTAGGGAGGAGTGCGACCAGCCAATCTTGGCGCTGAAAATTTTTAGCTTTGTAATACCAGTTTTTAATACTGCCTTTTGCTTGTCCTGTTTTCTTATGAGCAAGCTCCAAAGCTCTTGTAAAATTCATTCCTTCTTCCACCAACCCAGCTAGAACAACAACACTTTGTAAACGTGTTTCAGCAGTTTCTCGCTGTTTATTTGTTGCCTTGTCCCAGCTTTTCCAGAAAACCTCTGAAAGACATTGTTCGTGTTCTGAGATTTCTTTTCTTTTTTCAATAACGACATCTGCCGTAGTTTCTTTTGTAATTTTGATAAGGATGGCAGCTTGTACTTCATCTGGAAGGTTATCCAATTTATATTCAAAACTTTTAGTTCCTTCTCTTTTTCTTCTCATCATTGGGTTTTGTGTTGCCAACTTGTCAAGCGCCTTTCGACATCCTCTTTCAGTTTTTGGTAACCCCCCAATACCTATCAACTCTTTACATGTGAAATACATGATCACCTCACTCGTAACGACTCATCCAAATTTCTTGCGGAGCAACCCCAATCTCGTCTGCAATAATTTTTTCGGCTTTAGGGTATTTTCTGTAAAAAACATTATTTAATGTTCTAGAGCTCAAACCTTCACGGCGTGAAAGCTCAGCCAGTGATGTTCCTTTTTCCTTCAAAAGGAAAAGAATTTTTGCTTTACTCCAATCATTTTTCATACTTTTGTTCCTTTTTATGGTAGTATCCTTAATTACAACTTGTAATAAGTGCTTTTCGTTATTAACTGTAATATATTTTTGATCCAAAAAAGGAACTTGTCAAGTTCTTTTTGTTCCTTTTTAAGAAAATATATTCTTTTAAAAAAGTGCATTTACAGCTAAATACATCAACAAAAGGAACATTTATTTATGAAAAATGATTTAGTTCCTATTCCTAAAGTAGAAAAAGGAACAAGCTTTGGGGATAGATTAAAAAAAATGATCGGTAATAAGAGCGGTCGTGCATTTGCTAAAGAAATAGGAATTTCTTATAGCACACTCCATAACTATTTAACAAACGTAAGTTCACCAACCTTAGCTAACTTAGAGCTTATTGCTGATAAAACGAATGCTGATATTAAATGGTTAGTAACAGGCACGGAGCCCGACGTGATTGAAATGGAAGAGGGACATGATTTAGAGAGTAAAGGTAGTATAAATTTATTAAATAATGCCGAAAGTGTAGTATTTATTGATGCTTATCGCTCTATAAACGTATCCGCTGGTTTTGGAAGCTTTAATGACGGTGTAACTCGCCCAGATGGTGAAAGACCTTATGCAATACAATTACTAGTGGAATTAGGCGCTTCTGCAAGCAAATGCGCTGTCTTTTGGGCTAAAGGTAATTCAATGTATCCAACCATACATGATGGAGATCAACTGCTCGTGGATTTAAGTCAAAAACAGATTACAGGTAATAAAATTTACTTGATCCAGAATGAAGAGAGTGTGTGGGTAAAACGGGTAAAAATCTCATGGGATGGCGTAGAACTCATTAGTGATAATAAAGAAGAATATCCGATTATTAAAATTAAGCCTAATGAAGCTGAACACCTGCAAGTAATTGGGCAGGTCATTTATGTCGGACACGCTTTAATTTAAATTTAAAAGCTTTTTAAACGGTCTTAAAAGCCTCTTTGCTTATTCTTACTTTAATCGGCTAAATGAGGCTTTTAATAATTTTTTCTTAATTTGACTCTTTGATTTAACTCAGTGGATCAATCTTGTTTAAACCCTTATTCTATAAAGGTTCTTCCCATCTATTCCCACTTACTCTTATCTATTCCCGTATTTCTTAATTAATGTGGTTGGTTACAATCGGTTGGGGCAAAGTGATTATTTAAACCGTCTACAGAGCCATAGGTTGTCTTA
>JAHHQX010000002.1 GCA_020026155.1 Actinobacillus sp.
TTTTGTGAATAAAAGGACAAAAAAACAGCTTTTTTGGAAAGTTTTCCACAATTTTATATTTTTAATTAGGTTATTCATTGAATAATTATTGTTCAATATAATGGTAATTTTTTTAGTTTAGGAATAATTTAGCTTATTTTTCTTATATCAAATCCATTTTTCATAAATTTTTCTGAAAATAAGGGCGTCTACTATATGAAAAAAGCCCTGAGTAAGTCAGGGCTTGAAAATAGCTATTTTATTATATGTAAGATTATTTTACTTGGTTAAGCAAGTATTGCATTACTAAGTGAACCGGACGTCCACTTGCACCTTTTTCTGCGCCTTGTTTCCATGCAGTTCCTGCAATATCTAGATGTGCCCAACGATAATCTTTTGTGAAGTTAGATAAGAAAGCACCTGCAGTACATGCACCGCCCCAACGTCCACCAATATTTGCAAGATCTGCAAAGTTTGATTTGAGCTGTTCATTATATTCTTCACCAATCGGTAAACGCCATGCTTTATCTTGCGTTTCATTTGCTGCATTTAGAAGTGCTTCAGCAAGCGCTTCATCTTCCGTCATTAAACCACTATTGTGAGAACCTAATGCAATCACACAAGCGCCAGTTAAAGTTGCCATATCAATGACGAGTTCAGGATCAAAACGTTTGACATAAGTTAAAGCATCACAAAGTACGAGGCGTCCTTCTGCATCCGTATTTAATACTTCAACCGTTAATCCACTCATAGTAGTCACAATATCGCCAGGGCGATAAGCTTTTCCATCAGGCATATTTTCACAACCTGCCATTACCCCGATAACATTCAGTGGTAAATCTAATTCAGCAAGTGCATTCATTACCCCGAATACGGTTGCCGCACCACACATGTCATATTTCATTTCATCCATGCCAGCGCCTGGTTTAAGGGAGATACCACCAGCATCAAATGTTAATCCTTTACCCACTAATACAATCGGTTTGGCATTTGGATTTGGATTGTTACGGTAAGTCATAATAGACATTTTCGCTTCATTTTCACTACCTTGAGAAACCGCTAGATAAGAAGTCATGCCTAATTCTTGCATGTCTTTCTCACCAATGATTTGTACCTCAATTTTATTTGAGCGAGCCGCTAAACCTTCTGCTTGGGTCGCAAGGAAAGCCGGATTACATACATTCGGTGGGCAATTTGCTAAATCTTTTGTTTGTTTTACACCATATTCGATCGCAACTGCTTCTTTAATAATTTCTGCAGCATTTGCTTCTTGTTCTGGTTTTACAAAGAAAATAATTTCTTCTAATGGAGAAGTATTTGGTGTTTTTTTACTTTTGAATTCATCAAACACATAACGTGCATCTTGCATGCTTTCAATCGCAAAACGAAGTTGCCATAAAAGATGGCGATCTTGCAAAGCAATTTCATTTAAGTAACTTACAACTGTTTTTGCTTGTGTTTTTTCAATTTCTTTTAAAAGAGAATGATAGATTTTTTTGTAGTCACTTACGCTAAGTGCATTCTCTTTGCCACAACCTACGACAAATACACGTTTTGCTGGACTATTTGGAACATTACGTAAAAGTGTAATTTCACCAGTTTTTGCGGTGATTTCTCCACTTTCAAGAAGGCTAGTTAGATAATGCTGAGTCAAATCATCGAATTCTTTTGCACTTGGGGTGAGCTGATGATCTTCAAAAACCCCGATAACGATGCTGTCTTGCACCGTATTAAGCGCTTGGTTTTTTGCAAGATATTGCATTTTGTCCTCACTTATTACTGATCTTATAAATAAAATACGTTATTATAAACCGTTTAATACCCTTCAATTAGGGTAAAACGAATACAATAAAACTACCTCTTTTTCTCAAAAAAGCAAGTAAAACAAGGTAATAATGTGATTTTAACGAAATATTTAAGCAAAGAAGTATTTAAAACGCAAATTGCGATTTTATTTATTCTTTTATTAATTTTTTTCTCCCAGCAATTGGTGAGAATTTTGGGCTCAGCGACTAACGGGAAAGTTCCGACTGATCTTGTCTTTTCCTTACTTACCCTTGGTATTCCTACGATGATACAACTTATCTTACCGTTAAGTTTATTTATCGCGCTTATGCTTACCTTAGGGCGTTTATACGCAGAAAGTGAAATTACAGTGATGCGAGCATGTGGCGTTGGTCAAGGTATTTTGGTTAAGGTTGCCTTAATCCTTTCCTTATTTACTGCTGTGTTTGCAGCATATAATACTTTCTATTTATCGCCATTAAGTTTGAAAAAACAAGCCAAAATTTTGGACGAAGCAAAAGCTAACCCAACGATGAGTCTGGTTGCTCCGGGTCAATTTGTTACTGTAGATAATATTGTGCTATTTGTGGACAATATCAAAAAAAATAACTTACAAGATATTTATATTTTCCAAAATGCACCTGCTAAAAAACTTCAGCCATCTGTGACAGTTGCACAAAGTGGAACCATTAAATCATTAAAAAATGGCGATCAGATCTTACATTTAAATCAGGCTAATCGGACTGAGGGAACAGCAGGCGTTGCAGATTTTACCCTGACTCATTTTGATACTTATGAGGCTTATTTGGGATACAAGGCAGTTGGGGATCATCAGCGCAAAGATGAGGAAATGAAAACACTTCCACAATTATTAAAAACTCATTCTCAATCAGAAATAGCAGAATTGCATTGGCGCATTACCCTTATTGTTTCAGTACCAATCATGGCATTGATTGCCATTGCGTTGAGTCGTGTTAATCCGCGCCAAGGACGATTTGCAAAAATTCTTCCTGCGTTACTTTTATATTTAATTTACTTCTTACTCCAAAGTTCACTTAAATCAGCGGGATCCTCAGGGAAATTGGATGCGGGGGTGCTAATGCCTATTGTTAATGTCTTCTTCTTAATCCTGGGCATCGTATTAAATAGCTGGAATAGTCCTTTAGTCTATAAATGGCGTGCTCAATTTAATACAAAATTTGCAAAAACAGGAGTAAGTAAATGATATTAAGTACGATTGATCGCTATATTGGCAAAAGCATCCTCGGGGCAATTTTTGCAACATTATTTGCTCTTGTTGGTTTGTCTGCGATTATTAAATTTGTTGAACAATTTAGAAGTATCGGGGAAGGAACTTACGATATTTGGAAAGCAGGTGCTTTTACGATTCTGACCATTCCTAAAGATATTGAAACCTTCTTCCCAATGGCGGCCCTACTCGGTGGCTTAATTGCATTGGGCGGATTGGCAAGTCGTAGTGAATTAGTCGTTATGCAATCTGCAGGGCTTTCACGTTTTAAAATTGCATTGTCTGTGTTAAAAGCCGCGATTCCACTTGTGTTTTTAACGATGTTAATGGGTGAATGGGGCGTTCCTCAATCTGAACAATACGCACGTAATATGCGAGCACAAGCATTTTATGGCGGTGCAATTTTAACAAATAAAAACAGTATTTGGGCTAAAGATGGTAATAATTTCGTTTACATTCAACGAATTACAGATAACACTCAAATGCATGATTTATACATCTACGCTTTCAATAACCAACATAAATTAGAAAGCATGACACATGCCGATTCTGCTCAATATGTAAATGGTGAATGGAAACTGGTTGATCTTAAAACCTCTACTGTTACTCCAGATCGTGTTGTGACATCTACACGTCCTAATTTATTATGGAAAACAACCCTAACCCCAGATAAATTAGGGATTGCATCGTTGCGCCCGACTTCCCTCTCCATTTCAGGGTTATACCGTTACGTTCAATTTATGAAGCAAACGGGACAAGATGCGAAAAGATTTGAGTTAACTTTCTGGCAAAAGATTTTTCAACCGATTACTGTAAGTATCATGATGCTACTTGCATTATCGTTTATTTTTGGACAGTTGCGTGGCGTGAGTGCTGGAGCACGTATTGTAACGGGAATTTGTTTTGGTTTCCTTTTCTACGTGATCAATGAAGTAGTGAGCCGTATGAGCCTTATTTATAATATTTCTCCAGTGGTGGGCGCTATCATTCCAAGTATTTTCTTTGTGGGCGTCATCTGGTGGCTGTTACATAAGAAATCCTAGACGATAAAAACAAAAATACCAAGGCATGACCTTGGTATTTTTTTATCTAGAAATAATTCACTGCTTTATAAATGAAAATGTGGATTACCTGCATTTTCAAAACGTTCAGCTACATAATCCCAGTTAATGATATCCCAGAAACAATCTACATATTCAGGACGACGGTTTTGATATTTTAAGTAATATGCATGTTCCCATACATCTAGGGCAAGTAACGGATAGCCTTCAAACCCTGCATATTTTTCACCCATTACTGGGGTGTCTTGATTAGGGGTAGATGCAACAAATAATGTACCGTCATTTGCTAAAACTAACCATCCCCAACCTGAACCAAATTGTCCAACTGATGCTTTAGTTAATTCTTCGCGAAGTTTTTCTACAGAACCAAAATCACGGATAATTGCGTCTTTCAATGGACCTTTTAATTCGGTACCTACTTTCATACATTTCCAAAGTAAGCTGTGGTTAGCGTGTCCACCAACATTGTTACGCACTGCCATGCGACGATCTGCAGGGATTTTATCTAATTGTGCTAGAATTTGACCAGGGCATTGACCTTCAAACTCAGTTAATCCTTCCATTGCTTTGTTTGCATTATTTACATAAGCTTGATGGTGTTTGCTGTAATGAATTTCCACTGTACGCGCATCAATATAAGGTTCTAATGCATCATATGGATACCCTAGTGGTGGTAATGTAAATGCCATTTTTTGCTCCTTTTGTAACAAAGTAGTTTTTTATTCGTAAAATCTTCGTGAAAGTTTAGCATATTTTTTTGATATAGATCATATTTATTTAGCTATTATGTTTTAATTTTAACCATTTAATCATAGTCATTAAATAAAAACACGCCCCAATTTTCGGTAAATTTTTTCGAAAATTGGGGCGTGAATTATTCCTTTGATTTTAAAAATTTATTTCGCAGTACGGGCTAATAATTGGGTCATATAGGTTTGCATATCAGAAATCGGATGACGAGCAACCCCTGTTTCCATTGCTGCTTTAGCCACAGCAGGTGCAACGCGGGTAATTAAGCGTGGATCAAATGGACTTGGAATTAAGTAGTCAGCGCCAAATGTTAAATCAGGATTATCGTATGCTGCTTTAATTTCAGCCAAAGGTTCTTCGCGCGCCAATTCTGCAATTGCTTTAACGGCAGCCATTTTCATTTCTTCGTTAATCATGGTTGCTGAAACATCTAATGCGCCACGGAAGATAAATGGGAAACAAAGTACATTATTAACTTGATTTGGATAGTCAGAGCGTCCCGTACACACAATCGCATCTGAACGCGCAGCTTTAGCGAGAGGAGGTAGAATTTCTGGTTCAGGATTAGCAAGCGCTAGAATTAATGGATAATTTGCCATGCTTTTTACCATGTCCTGAGTAAGGACACCTGCAGCCGAGCAGCCGAGGAAGATATCCGCTCCTTTTATTGCCTCAGCTAAAGTGCGCGTACCATTATCATCAATTGCATATTGTGCTTTTGTTTCTGTTAAGTTTGCATCGCGACCTTTATAAACCACACCTTTTGAGTCGCAAATTGTAATATTGCTGCGTTTAACACCTAGCGCCACTAGTAAATTTAAACATGCAATCGCCGCTGCGCCTGCACCCGATGTTACCACTTTTACATTTTCAATTTGTTTATGTTCAATATGTAAGGCATTGAGTACGGCAGCGGCACAAATAATCGCTGTACCATGTTGGTCATCATGGAAAACTGGAATATTCATGCGTTCACGCAATTTTTGTTCAATATAGAAACATTCTGGTGCTTTAATATCTTCTAAATTAATGCCACCAAAGGTTGGTTCAAGTGCAGCGACAACTTCAACAAATTTGTCGGGATCAAGTTGATCGACTTCAATATCAAAAACATTGATTCCGGCAAATTTTTTAAATAATACGCCTTTTCCTTCCATCACAGGTTTTCCTGCCAATGCGCCAA
This sequence comes from Actinobacillus sp., assembly GCA_020026155.1. Lineage (GTDB taxonomy): Bacteria > Pseudomonadota > Gammaproteobacteria > Enterobacterales > Pasteurellaceae > Actinobacillus_C. Next base: position 6,008 of record JAHHQX010000002.1, read on the forward strand.
TATTGCCAAGTCCCAAAACAGCAGTACCATTTGAAATAACCGCCACGAGATTCCCTTTCGTCGTATATTTATATGCGTCTAATGGATTTTTTTGAATGGCTAAACAAGGTTCAGCAACGCCTGGTGAATAAGCAAGTGCTAAATCATGCGGCGTTACCAAAGGTTTAGTTGGTTCTACAGAAATTTTACCTGGCATTGGAAATTCATGAAAATCCAATGCTTCCTGTTTGAATTGTTGATCCATAATGCATCCTCTTCATTTTATGTTTAACGTATGACAAAATGATTATAGATAACTATGTTGGGAAAAAATTTGAAGCACCGCACATTTTTAACATTTTTTTAAAGTTTTTTATTTTTCTGGTGATTTTGATTCAAAATCATGGGGTGCTAAATCATCGCGTAATGACACCATCAATTGATCAATTTTGAAATTTTCAGTATCAATGATTTCAAACTTATAACGATCAAAAAGTACAAAATCCGTTTTTTTCGGAATCTTTCGAAGGCTATACATCATAAAACCCGCAATGGTTTCATAATTTTCATCATCAGGAAACGCGTCAATATCAAGTGCACGCATCACATCTTCTAACGGCGTAGCACCGTCAATCAGCCACGAAGTTTCATTACGGCGGATAATTTGTTCTTCTTCTGTAGACACCAGCTCACCCATCACGATATTCATCACATCTTTTAATGTAATTAATCCCACTACTAGGGCATATTCATTCACAATAATGGCAAAATCATCGCCCGCTGATTTAAAAAGTTCCAATACTTCGAATAGCGATAGCGTATCTGGAATGAAAAGGGGTTTACGTAATAAACTTGGATCAGTTAACTCCACTTCCTGAACATGTAAATATTGCGTGAGCAAAGTGTGTGTATCCACATAACCTAAGATATTATCAATTCCTTTATCACAAATGAGGACTTTAGGGTGAGGATTTTCTTGGATAGTACTAATAACTTGAGCGCGATTAAATTTTTTATCTAAAAAAATGATATTTTCACGTGTTGTCATGGACGATGTTACAGTACGTTCTTGCATATCAAAAATATTTTCAATGAGATAATGCTCTTGTTCTTTAAGAACCCCTGCTTGAGCCCCCTCCCCAACTAAAGCCACGATATCTTCTGAGGTTAGATTTTCTTCTCTTACGGTCGAAATATTACAAATTTTAAAAAAGCCATTCGCAATGCTATCTAACAACCATACAAGAGGTTTTAAAATAAACATACTCAGTTTCATGATACGCACAGTTCGCAATGCAGTTTTTTCTGGGTAACTCATTGCAATGCGTTTTGGAATGAGGTCTGCAAGTAGAATAAAGCTAAAAGTGACGAGAATAAAAGAAAGCCAACTTGCAACCGTTTGAGATACGTCGGGTGAAAAATACTGTCCAAATGCAATTTGCAAATGTGGTGTTAAGGTTCCCTCTCCAATTACCCCAGCGAGGATGGCAACCATATTCAATCCAATTTGTACCACTGTAATAAAACGTCCTGGTGATTGTTGTAATGCAAGTACCTGAGCTGCCTTTTCATTTCCATCATTCGCTAAGGCTTGTAGTTTTAATTTACGTGCCCCCGCTAAAGATATTTCTGCGGATGAAATGATGGCACTGATGCCGATTAATAATAAAATAATTAAAATTGCTGTAACTACACTCATTGTTAAATTTATACCTTAATTTAAGTTTGACGTTTTTTATTCTACTCTCTCCAAAAATAAAGTATATGGCTTTGAAAATCACAAACGCCCCGATTTTCATAAAATTTTTCGAAAATCGGGGCGTAAACTCATACTTTTATTATTCAGGTGTAATCCAACTTACTTTCCAATCGCCAGTACCTTCTGGTGTTAATACCTTATTAAGATAAGGTAAAATTTCTTTCATTTGGCTTTCTAGTTGCCATGGTGGATTAACTACAATCATACCACTTGCTGTCATACCGCGCTGATCGCTATCTGGTCGCACTGCTAATTCAATTTGTAAAATTTTACGAATGCCAGTCGCTTCTAGTTCTTTTACCATACGTTTAATATATGAACGACGTACAACAGGATACCAAATTGCATAGGTACCTGTCGCAAAACGTTTATACCCTTCTACAATTGCATTCACCACTAATTGATAATCTTCTTTTAATTCATAAGGAGGATCAATCAGAACCAATCCACGACGTTCTTTAGGAGGTAATGTGGCTTTGACTTGCTGGAAACCGTTATCTTGTTTCGTCATAATATTTTTATATTGTCTAAAATTTTGACGAAGAAGTGGGTAATCACTTGGATGCAATTCCATTAATAAAGCACGATCTTGTTCACGTAGCAGTTGTGCAGCAATTAACGGCGAACCCGCATATTCACGTAATTGTGGTTTGTTATGATTAATTTTTTTAATCATATCAACATAGCGTTTTACAATTTCTGGTAAATCATCACGATCCCATAATTTACCGATACCAGTTTCAAATTCAGCGTTTTTTTGCGCTTCTGCACTAAAAAGACGATAAAGCCCTACACCCGAGTGAGTGTCTAAATAATAAAATCCCTTTTCTTTTTGTTTTAAGTTTTCAAGGATAAGCATTAAAACGATATGCTTTAATACGTCTGCATGATTACCTGCATGGAAGCTGTGTCTATAGCTCAGCATATAAGTCCTTCTTAATTAAGTAGTAAATTAAAAAATTACACCGCACTACGTAAGTGCGGTGTAAATGTTAAAAGATTTCTTGGCTAGATACCGTAGTCGTTGTACTCGATGAACTACTTTGTGTCGGATCGGTACTTTGAGATGGTAAGTATCCTTGTCCTTGTGGAATATACATACGTTTTGGTTCAGTCCCTTTTACATAATATTCCATCAGTCCTTTTTGATTTGGCCCAGCTAATAATCCTGTTGTTGGATCAATACGGCGCGTTACAATATTCTTCGGTAACGGTAAACTACGTTGTGGGACGTCTTGTAATGCTTTTTCCATATAGTGTATCCAAATCGGCATTGCTGCACTAGCACCATATTCTCGTCGACCAAGATTACGCGCATTGTTATCGAAGCCGATATAAACTGCAGTAGTAATATTAGCACCAAAACCTGCATACCATGCGACTTTATTTTGGTTTGTTGTACCAGTTTTACCACCAACATCTTTACGTTTAATGCTTTGACGCATGCGCCAGCTAGTGCCTAACCAACGTTGTCCTGGTTCTCCATAGACTGCCGTATGGAGCGCGCTACGGATAAGGTATGCGATATCACCACTGATGACACGAGGTGCATATTGTGAATTTTCATCTTCTGTTTGTTTATTATCTTCTGCTAAGGTTGCTTGCGAAGATTTCATAAAGTTCGCAGAATAACTATCAAGTCCATTCACACCTACCAATGCATTGTCATCTGCAGGTTTGTCAGTCGGCGTAATATCTTTAATATCGCCCGTACTTTCGTCAATCCCTTCCCCTGCTTGACTACCATCATCATCAATGACATCGGAGTCAGCAACATCTGAATCTTGTAAACCCTGAATTTCTTGCACTTTTTTATAAGCGACAGGGATATTATCACAAGTTGGGCATGCAATCTTCGGATGCGCCTGATAAATAACATCGCCGTTATTATTCACCACTTTTTGGATAAGATATGGATTAATCAAGAATCCACCATTATCTAAAACTGCATAGGCACGGGCTAATTCCAACGGAGTGAAAGATGCCGCACCTAAAGCTAATGAAGCACTGGCAAAATATTGATCACGTTTGAAACCAAAACGCTCTAGGAAATCCGCTGTAAATGGAATACCTGCCATTTTAATAGTACGAATCGCAATCATATTTTTCGATTCGCCTAAACCTACACGTAAACGTAACGGACCGTCAAAACGATTCGGTGAGTTAAGTGGTCGCCAATCTGGTTGACCTGGCTGACGCAAAATAATTGGGCGATCTTGCAGAATAGTTGACAACGTTAAGCCTCGCTCAAGTGCTGCTGCATAAATAAATGGCTTAATTACCGATCCAACTTGCACCATTGATTGCGTTGCGCGATTAAACTTACTTTGTCCAAAACTAAATCCACCAACTAATGCTTCAATAGCGCCATTGTTACTATTTAGTGAAACTAATGCCGAATTCGCTTCTGGAATTTCACCTAGTAACCATGAACCATCTTCTTTTTGATGGATCCAAATGAGATCACCCGCTACTGGGGTATTGTGACGCTTAATCCATGCCATACCTTTATTTGGTAAAAGCATTTTGCTGCCATCTGCTAAAAGAAGATTTAAACCATCACTATCTCTAGATAACACCGCAGCAGGAATAAGAGGATTAGCTGGTTGTAACTCTTTCAAATAGTTTACAATCTTATTTTCACTCCATGGCGTTTCATTGGATTTCCAAAGATATGCCGGTTTGCGATAGCCATGACGCATATCATAAGCAATCAAATTATTACGGACTGCCCGTTGAGCCGCAATTTGATCTTTCGATAAAATAGTGGTGTAAACTTTAAATCCTTTGTTATACGCCGCTTCTTCACCAAATTTTTTCACCATTTGTTGGCGAACCATTTCGGTGACATAGCCTGCGTGGAAAGCCAATTTTACACCATGATAGGAAGCAACGATTGGTTCTTTCTTCGCGGCTTCATATTGTGCTTGCGTGATGTATTTCATCTCTAGCATACGCGTTAACACAACATTACGGCGCTCAGTCGCACGCTTTATAGAATAAATTGGATTTAACGTAGATGGTGCTTTAGGTAATCCCGCTAATACCGCCATTTCTGATAAAGTTAATTGATTAAGTTTTTTACCAAAATATGTTTGAGCAGCAGCAGCCATACCATATGCACGGTTACCAAGATAAATTTTGTTTAAATAAAGATCTAAAATTTCATTTTTTGTTAAGGTTCGTTCAATATCAATCGCTAAAATTGCTTCTTTAATTTTACGCGTTAATGTTTTTTCACGTGTTAAGAAAAAATTTCTCGCTAATTGTTGAGTAATAGTACTCGCCCCTTGTGTCGCGCCACCATGGGTAATTGCAACCATTACTGCGCGCATAATCCCGATTGGGTCAATTCCCATATGTTCATAGAATCGACTATCTTCAGTTGCGATAACAGCATGGATTAAATTTTCAGGAATTTGATCTAAAGGAACTGGAATACGACGTTGGTCCCCTACTTCACCAATCAATTTACCATCTGCAGTATAAATTTGCATTGGCTGTTGTAATTCCACGGTTTTTAAGGTTTCAACCTTGGGTAAATCCTTTTTTAGCGCATAAAAAAGAATACCACCAGCAATCGCACCAAAAAATACCAGGGTTAATAAACTACTTAATATTAGTTTTGTGATCCGCATCGTAAAAGTCTCTCTTGTCTTATGCAGTAAATTTCAACATCTTCAAAATAGGCGCCTAAGTATAAAGTTTCATACCCTAAATCCAAAGCAAAAAATCATTTTTTATACATTATAGCAGTCTATGCCCACTATAAAGGATCAACATGTACAACCTCATTTCACGAAAAAACAAACAAATCCCCGTTGGAATTTGGGAAGTAAGCCAAACCCCATCTCAATGGTGTTGTATTTGGCTTGATGATGAAAATATGCCTCAATCACTCACCTTCAGTCAGATCAATGAAACATGGATAATGAACAAAATTGCAGAATCTTTCCCGCAATATACAACTATTCAATTAAAATTTATTACGGCTATATTGCCACATAAGATTTTCTTAAAAACGCTTATTCTTCCTCATGATATTAGTCCTAAAGAACTAGAAACTCAATGCATAATCACTTTAGAAGAGAATTTACCGCTCCCATTAAGTGAGATTTGGTTTGATTTTATGGATGGAAAGTTACCTGAAGCACACATTCATCAGCATCGTCGAATTGATGTGTTTGCTGTGCTAAAAGAGGTTGCTTTGCAAACCGTCCATACCTATTTACCAATAAATATACACGTTCTAGATTGCGCTTTAAATGCGCTTGTCCGTGGTTTTCAATACTTTATTCCGCTTTCCATAGAAGATCAGTATGATACCGTTTATGTATACCGCGATCTCAATTTTATCGTAATTTTTACCTATCAACCGCAACGTTGGTTATATCAAGTCAAAACGACTTTCGATCCACTTGAGTTCATTGATATTTTCTTACAACAGCATGGATTAAATCCTAAACGTTGTATTGTCTACGATGGTATTCAACCTCACTATTCCTATCCAGATAAATATACCCGCATTACTCCTGGGGTTTCTCCTTTCGCACTCGGATGTGCACTATGGGCGGGAGGCATTGAGGGAAAATGATAAAAGCCGCCATTAATTTACTTCCATGGCGCGCAGCACAGCGTAGCTATCTTCTCAAAAATTTTATGATTATGCTGGTTAGTGTAGGCTTAATCGTTACCTCTGGTGTGTATTTGAGTTACAGGCTAAACAATGATTTTATTCAGAAAAAAAATATTCTTAATCAGCAAATTAAGCAGAACAGTACGCTTATCAGCCACTACCGCAAACGAATTTACTTACTAAAAAAGCAACGCTCCATACCAGGATCAAAAAAATTAGTTTATTACAATATTTTGCAATTGTTATCTCAGCTTTCTCATCTTCCGGTAGAGAGTGGGTATTTAACAAAGTTAGAGGTTAAAAATCATTTTGTTACGTTAAAAGGCTTCACTCACAAGCAAAACGAACTAGATCACATTACCGCTTTTTTAAAAAAACAAACCAATATAGAGCAGCTTCAGCTCCAACATATTGAACATACAAATAATCAAATTGCTTTTACGCTTAATTTTATCTTAAAAGCGGGGGCTTCTTCATGAAATCAAAATATTCCTCTTATTTTGATCCAATTATTATGGCGCCAACTTGGCAAAAATATGTAGCACTTAGCATCATAAGTGTCTTGGTTTTATATATTCCTATTACCCAGGCTTACCACCAATGGTGCTTGCTCCACAATGCCTATCAACAAAACGTATCGCAACAGCATGGCTTATCTCAAGTGCGAAACCGCTACCACGTTTTAAAAAACACATTCCCTACCAAAATATCGCACTCTTCACATACAGTAATTACGGAATATTTCCTCCATCAGAAAATACATATTCTGCAAATGCAATGGGAGCCTGATGCGCCCTACCTTACTCTGAGTGTGAAAACGAATTATCAAAATCTCATGTTATTTATTCAGACTATTCAACAGAGATTTCCATTATTGCGTCTTGAACAATTAAATATGCACAAAAATTTAATCGAAAATCAGGGCGTGAAAAACGGCCTTACCATAAAAATGGTTTGGCGATTAACAACCTAATGGTTACCACTACAAGGATACCTTATGAAAAAACCTTTTCTTTTTTGGGCTAGCTTATTTTATTTCATCTCACCCGGTCTTTTTGCGAGCCAGGATCCTTTTTATCCTGAAAATGATAAATTGATCCCTCAAAAAGAAATTATCGATCTTTCTAAAAATAATACTGTTATTAAAACAATCTCATTAAAACACAGTGATGCGGTAGAAATGGTGGATAAATTGTCTGGATTATTTACAACTAACGTTCTTGCGGCTGATCCTAGAACTAACAGCATCATTGTACATGCTGATTCGCACATCCTTTCCCAAATTCAGTCCATGGTGAAAGCATTGGATAAGCCTATGCCACAAATTATGATCGAAGCCCGCATCGTCACAATGAATGATATTAGTCTAAAAGAATTAGGCGTTCGCTGGGGTGTTTTTGATAAGGGAAACAATCTCCCTCCTTTCAGTGGGGAGGCAACAGGTTTTCCTGCTACGCAATCAAATATTAATTTAGGCATACCAAACCCAGCGGGTAAATTAGCCTTACAATTAGGAAGTCTAAATGGTCATCTTTTAGATCTTGAGCTGACTGCGCTCGAAAAAGAAGATGCCGTTAGCATTATCGCACGGCCAAAACTACTCACAACATATAAACATCCTGCCAAAATTCAACAGGGTACAGAATTACCCTATGTCATAAATGGGAAAGATGATACTCAGAACATACAATTTAAAGACGCTCTGCTCAGTCTTGAGGTCACCCCACAAATTACTCAAGAGAATAAAATCCTATTGAATCTTAAAATTACTCAAAATACACCAAGCGAGCAGGCTAAACTAGGGAAAAACGAATTTGTAGCTATCGAAAAACAAGAAATAGAAACACAAGTGTTGGCAAAAAATGGTGAAACGATTGTACTAGGTGGAATTTTACATGACACAATTAGTCATTATACAGAAAAGGTGCCTCTTCTCGGCGATATTCCTATCATTAAAAATCTTTTCAGGCATCAAGGTGAACGCCATCAAAAACGTGAACTTATTATTTTTGTCACGCCCAAAATTGTAGGTTACGAGCCTAAAAAAATATCCAAAATTCAAGATATTAATGATTTATACCATCAATCTTTTTCTATGGCTATATAAAAACGGAATGGGGCTTCCCATTCCGTCATAGGTAAACTGAAAATTAATGATAATAGGCTAATAATACTGCACAAGATAAGCAAAGTAATGCGAAGAAAAATGCACTGTTATTTTTAGGCTGCGCATTTCTCCCAAAGAATTTTGCAGAAAAAATCACATATTCAATGAGCAAGCCTATTTTAACAAGCAACCACCATGCTAGCCCAATACCGCTTAAATACCATAATGCAATCCCACTTAAAATTAAAAACGTATCGGAGGCATGGGGGAGAGCGCGTAGTAATACACTACTACGCCAATCTTTACCTTTAATTTGTAAACGCCCGCGAATAATTAATAGCAATAAACTTAAAAAAGCACAAAAAACATGGATTGATAAACAAAGTTTAAACATAAAGTATCCTAAATAAAAATACCGCACAGACTCTGCGCGGTATATCATCAAAATTTATTCATTATCTGCTGGAAGGACTTCTGAGATTTCATCCCCAGTTTCATCATCTTCCACATCACAAATACGTTCAAGACTCACAACATGTTCATCATCTGAAGTACGGATTAAACGAACCCCTTGTGAGTTTCGACCAATAATGCTGACTTCATTAACTCGGGTACGAACTAAAGTCCCGGCATCAGTGATCAACATAATTTGATCGTTTTCTTCAACTTGTGCCGCAGCTACAACTTTACCGTTACGTTCAGAGGTTTTAATTGCAATCACCCCTTTAGTATTACGAGATTTTGCTGGATATTCAGCAAGCTCTGTACGTTTACCGTAACCATTTTGCGTCACAGTTAAAATTGCCCCATCAGTGCGTGGGATAACAAGTGATACCACTTTATCTAGATTAAGATCGAGGGTTTCATCTTCGGTACTATCCTCTACCTCATCCGAATCGTTATCATCCTCTGCCATAGTTGTAAGTGCTAATTTGATACCACGTACCCCCGCAGCACCTCGTCCCATTGCACGAACTTGATTTTCATCGAAGCGTACACAACGACCTTGTGATGAGAACAACATAATTTCATTCTTACCGTCAGTAATATCTACCCCAACCAATTCATCTTCATCACGTAGATTAATTGCGATAATACCATTCGTACGTGGGCGACTGAACTCATCTAATGCTGTTTTCTTAACCATACCACCAGCAGTCGCCATCACGATAAATTTATTAGGATCGTAATCTGCCACTGGTAATAATGCGGTGATACGCTCATTTTCTTCTAGCGGTAGAATATTCACAATTGGACGACCACGCGCACCACGGCTTGCTTGTGGTAATTGATATACTTTAAGCCAGTATAGGCGACCACGACTTGAGAAACAAAGAATTGTGTCATGCGTATTCGCAACTAATAAACGCTCAATGAAATCTTCATCTTTCATCTTCGTTGCAGATTTACCTTTACCACCACGACGTTGTGCTTCGTAATCAGCAAGTGGTTGATATTTTACATAACCTTCGTGAGAAAGCGTAACCACAACATCTTCTTGCGCGATTAAATCTTCCAAATTGATATCACCTGATGCCATGGTAATTTCGGTGCGACGTTCATCATTAAAGCTATTTTTTACGTTTTCTAATTCTTCACGTAATACTTCTTTAAGGCGTTCAGCACTGTTGAGAATATGTAACAATTCACCGATTTCAACAAGAATTTCTTTGTATTCATCAACAATTTTTTCGTATTCTAATCCAGTTAAACGTTGTAAACGTAAATCTAAAATTGCACGTGCTTGTTCCTCAGAAAGGTAATAATGACCATCACGAATACCTAACTCTTTAGCTAAACCGTCTGGGCGAGAAACTTCACCACCAGCTGCTTCAAGCATTGCACTCACGTTACCCAATTCCCAAGGGCGAGAAAGTAATCCATCACGTGCTTCATCTGCTGTTTTAGACGCACGAATTAAATTGATTACAGGATCAATGTTGGCTAACGCAATCGCTAACCCTTCTAAAATATGTGCACGTTCACGTGCTTTACGCAATTCATAAACCGTACGGCGTGTAATCACTTCCCGACGATGTTTAACGAAAGCATCAATAATTTGTTTAAGATTCAGTAATTTAGGTTGACCGTGATCTAAAGCAACCATATTGATACCAAAGGTTACTTGCATTTGCGTTAGGGCATAAAGATTGTTTAGTACTACTTCACCCACCGCATCACGTTTTATTTCAATTTCAATGCGAATTGTGTCAGTAGAAACATCAAGGACATTACTGATCCCTTCTACTTTTTTCTCACGCACCAGTTCCGCAATTTTTTCTAATAAGCGCGCTTTATTAACTTGGTAAGGTAATTCGGTGATAACGATCGTTTCACGTCCTTTTTCATTCGTTTCTACTTCGGCTTTTGCACGAATATAAATTTTCCCTTTACCCGTTTTATAGGCGTCTTCAATCCCTTTACGTCCATTAATTTGCGCAGCAGTTGGGAAATCAGGACCTGGAATATATTGCATCAACTCATCAATAGTAATTGATTCATCATCAACATAAGCCAGACAGCCATCTAACACTTCACCTAAATTGTGTGGAGGAATATTTGTTGCCATCCCCACAGCAATCCCTGAAGAACCATTTACAAGTAGGGCTGGGATTTTTGTTGGGAGAACATCCGGAATCATTTCTTTACCATCATAGTTTGGCGAGAAATCTACCGTTTCTTTATCTAGGTCTGTTAATAATTCCTGCGTAATTTTCTGCATACGCACTTCGGTATAACGCATTGCAGCTGGTGCATCACCATCGACGGAACCAAAGTTACCTTGCCCATCTACTAGCATATAGCGTAATGAGAAAGGTTGTGCCATACGAACAATAGTATCATAAACAGCGCTATCACCGTGTGGGTGGTATTTACCGATTACATCCCCAACTACACGTGCAGATTTAACGTATGGTTTGTTAAAAGTGTTACCACTTTGGTTCATTGAAAAAAGTACACGGCGGTGAACGGGTTTTAATCCATCACGTACATCTGGCAATGCACGTCCAACAATTACGGACATGGCATAGTCAAGATAAGAAGATTTTAATTCATCTTCAATACTGACAGGAGTAATATTTGGAATAAAATCAGACATTTATACATTCCTAGAATAAATTAAAAATTTCTATCATTATAGCATATTTTCCCCTTTATCCTCAATTATAGATATGGGAATAACGAAAATTGTCTATAAAAAAAGCAATTTGTATTTAATTTTTCTTCAATAAAAACGCCCCGATTTTCGCAAAAATTTTTACGAAAATCGGGGCGTGTCATTTAAAACAATCTAATTAATTAGTCTTGTTTATCACCGATTAATACAGATTCTAATGCAATTTCAATCATTTCATTAAATGTGAATTGGCGTTCTTCTGATGTAGTTTTTTCACCGGTACGGATGTGGTCAGATACAGTACAAATACAAAGCGCTTTAGCACCGAATTCTGCTGCCACACCATAGATACCTGCAGCTTCCATTTCAACACCTAAGATATTGTATTTTTCCATTACGTCAAACATTTGTGGATCTGGCGTATAGAATAAATCTGCAGAGAAGATGTTACCCACTTTCGCTTTCACACCTTTTTCTTTCGCGGCTTGTACGGCAGCCTGTGCCATATCAAAGTCAGCAATCGCAGCAAAATCGTTATCTTTGAAACGAATACGGTTTACTTTAGAGTCAGTTGATGCACCAAGACCAATGATAACATCACGCACTTTCACTGCTTCACTCACGGCACCACAAGATCCTACGCGAATAATTTTTTTCACGCCGTAATCTTTTACAAGTTCTGTTGCATAGATTGAGCAAGAAGGGATACCCATACCGTGACCCATTACAGATACACGACGACCTTTATAAAAGCCAGTGAAACCTAACATGTTACGTACATTAGTGACTTCTTTTGCATCGTCTAAAAAAGTTTCTGCAATGTATTTTGCACGAAGCGGATCGCCAGGCATTAATACAACATCTGCAAAAGCGCCTTCAGGGGCATTAATATGTGGAGTCATATATTTTTCCTTATTTATTAAAATTAATGAGTGATTTACCGTAATCCATTTTTGACAAGTCGAAATAACTTGCAATGGTTTGTCCAACATCAGCAAATGTATCACATTTACCTAAAAATTCTTTTGGTACATTTGCACCGTAGATAAGCACAGGGATATATTCACGCGTATGATCCGTTCCTTTCCAGGTCGGATCGCAACCATGGTCAGCAACAAAAATAATCATATCATCTTCAGTCACTTCTTTTAAAAGCTCAGGCAGACGACTATCGAAATATTCCAATGCTTCTGCATACCCAGCGACATTACGGCGATGACCATAATCGGAATCAAAGTTTACAAAATTTGTGAAGACAATGGTATCGCTACCCGCTTTTTTCATTTCAGCAATCGTTTTATCAAAAAGTTCTGGAATCCCCGTTCCTTTTACTTTCTGAGTAATGCCAGTATGGGCATAAATATCAGCAATTTTACCAATACTTACCACTTCACCATTTTTCTCTTCAACTAATTTTTGTAATACTGTTTTTGCGGGTGGTTCAATTGAATAATCGCGACGATTTCCCGTACGACTAAATTCGCCTGATTTTGATCCAATAAATGGGCGAGCGATAACGCGTCCAATATTATAATCAGCCAGTTCTTCCCTTACAATTTGACAAAGTTCATACAATTTATCTAAGCCATAAGTTTCTTCATGGCAGGCAATTTGAAACACCGAATCGGCAGAAGTATAAAAAATGGGTTTGCCCGTTTTCATATGTTCTTCGCCTAGTTCATCAAGAATAGCTGTCCCAGACGCATGACAATTACCTAAATAACCCGGAATACCTGCTTTTTTTACAATGTCTTCCAATAATTCAGGTGGAAAACTATTTTCATGTTGTGGGAAATAGCCCCAGTCAAATAAAACTGGTACACCTGCAATTTCCCAATGGCCAGATGGTGTATCTTTACCAGATGAAATCTCTTGCGCATAGGTATAACCACCAACAAGGGTTGGATTTGGATTAAAGCCAGCAGGCAACATCCCCGATGCTTTTTCTGCGGCAAGTCCTAAACCTAGTTTTTCAAAATTTGGTAAACGTAACGGCCCCTGACGATTGCTGTTATCAGCACGCCCTTCGGCACATTCAAGCGCGATATGCCCAAGCGTATTCGCGCCTTCATCCCCAAATTTTGCTGCATCAGCGGCTGCGCCGATACCAAAAGAGTCGAGCATCATGATAAATACACGTTTCATTTCATACTCCTTAATTTTTAAACAGTCATAACCTGTTTTAAGCAAGCACACCACGAAAAATCGTGGTGTGTTCTAATGTAATACTACAATTTTTTATTTTAATCGTAAGTGATGAGAATTATAAAACCGCACCACTAATTCCAATAAATAAACCTGCAATGGTTGCACTCATAAGGTTTGCTAAAGAACCAGCAAGTACAGCTCTTAAACCTAAACGCGCAATATCACCGCGACGACTTGGTGCCATACCGCCTAAGCCACCAATCAAAATAGCAATTGAACTAAAGTTTGCGAAGCCACAAAGCGCAAAGGTAACAATTGCTTTAGTTTTATCACTTAGGTGGACTGCCGCATCTGTTGCAAGATATGGTGCAAATTCTAAGTATCCAACGAACTCATTGATTGCGAGTTTCGTACCAATCATTTGACCAGCAATTGCCGCGTCATGCCATGGCACACCGATAATCCATGCAAGTGGACGGAATACATAACCGAAAATAAGACCTAATGAAAGTTGTGGATAATTGATCCAGCCACCAATAGTCCCTAATAACCCATTAATAAGCGCAATTAATGCAACGAAAGCAATTAACATCGCACCCACGTTTAAAGCAAGCTGCATACCAGTTGATGCGCCCGCTGCGGCAGAATCAAGGATATTCGCTGGTTTTTCTTCATCAATTACTGCCATATCATCACTGAATTTTTCAGTTTGAGGAACAATAATTTTTGCAAATAATAAACCTGCTGGTGCAGCCATGAATGATGCTGCAATTAAGTAAGTAAGCGGTACGCCCATACCTGCATAACCTGCAAGTACAGATCCAGCAATTGAAGCTAATCCCCCAACCATTACGGCAAATAACTCAGACTCTGTCATTTTTGAAATAAATGGCTTAACAATAAGTGGTGCTTCTGTTTGTCCTACAAAAATATTCGCTGCTGCAGACATAGATTCAGCACGTGAAGTACCTAATGCTTTTTGTAATCCACCACCAATAATTCTGATGAAGAATTGCATAACGCCCATGTAATAAAGTACAGAAATAAGAGAAGAGAAAAAGATAATAATTGATAATACGTTTACAGCGAAGATGAAACCGACAGACCCCATAGATCCATCTTTTTTCGGTGCTACACTACCGAATAGGAAACGAATACCTTCGTAACCATAGTCAATAACAGCTTGAACACCATCTGCAAGCATTTTTAAAAATTCGCGACCTGCAGGTACATAAAGAATAAATGCCCCAATTAAAATTTGAATTGCTAACGCACCAAATACTGTACGTGCGCTGATAGCTTTTCTATTTGTAGAGAATAAATAAGCAATAAACATCAGTACAAATATACCAATGATACTAATTAATGAACCCATAATGTTACCTTGTTAAAAACAGAATCTGAAATCACGATCAAAACCTTTTGATCACTGTCCAAATTTTAGAAGTTTTATTTTTAAAAATCCGTTTCAAGTTTCTATTTTTTGACACAGATCTCGCTTTTCATCTTTTTTAGCTCAAAAATAAAACAAAAAAAGAAAAGATACGATATACAAAGAACCATATCTTTTCTTTAACCCAAAGAGAGTATTTTTAACTATAAAACGGCACCACCGATTCCAATAAAGAAGCCTGCAATCGTTGCGCTCATTAAATTTGCAAGCGAAGCAGCTAATACCGCTTTAATCCCTAAGCGTGCAATATCACCACGACGACTTGGAGCCATTCCGCCAAGACCACCGATTAATACGGCAATTGAGCTGAAGTTAGCAAAACCACATAAGGCAAAAGTAACAATCGCTTTCGTTTTATCACTTAAATGCATTGGCGCATCTGGTGTTAAATATGGTGAAAATTCTAGGTATCCAACAAATTCATTGATAGCCAATTTAGTTCCGATCATTTGACCTGCTACAGCTGACTCATGCCATGGTACCCCAATAATCCATGCAAGTGGACGGAATACCCAGCCAAAGATTAAACCTAAAGAAAGGTTTGGATAATGAATCCAACTACCAATTTCACCTAATAAACCATTTACTAACGCAATTAAAGCAACGAATGCAATTAACATCGCTCCCACATTCATTGCTAAATGCATACCTGCCGATGCCCCAGTTGCTGCGGCATCTAGTACATTAGCTGGGCTTTCTGCTTCATCAGTATCTAATTCATCACTAAACGATTGAGTTTGTGGAACAACGATTTTTGCAAATAATAAACCTGCTGGTGCAGCCATAAAAGCAGCCGCAATTAAATAGGTAAGTGGGACGCCCATGCCTGCATAACCGGCCAATACGGAACCTGCAATCGATGCCATTCCCCCTACCATGACAGCGAATAATTCTGATTCGGTCATTCTTGAAATATAGGGTTTAATAACAAGAGGTGCCTCAGTTTGGCTTACAAAAATATTCGCCGCAGCAGACATAGATTCCGCACGAGATGTCCCTAATGCCTTCTGCAAAGATCCACCGAGTAATTTAATAATGAATTGCATCACACCAAGGTGATATAAAACGGAAATTAATGCGGAGAAGAAAATGATGACACACAAGACGTTTACGGCAAAAATAAAGCCGACGGAGCCAAGACTACCATCGGCTTTTGGGGCAAGCCCACCGAATAGGAAGCGAATCCCATCATAACCATAATCAATAATTGTCTGAATAAAATCAGCAGCCCCTTTTAGAAAATCACGACCTGCGGGAACATATAAGATAAGCGCACCGATAGCAATTTGAATGAAAAAAGCACCGAAAACGGTTCGATAATTAATAGCTTTACGATTTGAAGATAAGAGAAATGCAATGGCGAGTAGTACGAACATACCCACAATACTAATCAAAGTTCCCATAAACAAATGATATCCTTAAAATTGAACAATAATTAATGAAGATTGATTAATACTGTAATTAATCCGCAGAATTATATGTTTTTCGTCATCATAAGCCAACTATTTTTTAGTTTTTTTAAAATCTATATAAAAAATATCTTATGCGTCTATTTAAGCAAAGAAGATTTTTTAGACGGCAATTTTCTATTTTATTGGTTAATCTCTAGATTATATGGTAGGTTACTTAGCTATTTTTAGGATAAAAAAGGTCATTATTATTACAGAAATCATCTTACTAAGAGTTTAAGGAGAAAATATGTCTTTTGATGGTTATCAAACCGTCGCACTTTCGTGTTTAGTGTTATTGTTTGGATATTTTTTAGTAAAACGCATTCCTTTCTTAAATCAATATAACATTCCAGAGCCTGTTGCAGGTGGTTTTATCGTCGCCTTAATTCTTACCGTTGTCCATTATATCTGGGGAATCAGCTTTCAATTTGATGCCACACTACAACGTACCATGATGCTCGTGTTCTTCAGCTCTATTGGTCTTAGTGCAAACTTTGCACGCCTTATCCAAGGTGGAAAGCCTCTCGTTATATTTTTATTTGCTGCTTTTGGATTGATCCTATTACAAAATGCACTTGGGGTTAGCTCAGCGATGTTATTTGGTTTAGATCCAGCGTATGGTCTAATTGCAGGCTCTATGACTCTCACGGGCGGTCACGGAACTGGCGCTGCTTGGGCCGATACCTTAATGCGCAACTTCCACATCCAAGGTGGCTTAGAATTAGCGATGGCATGTGCAACTTTTGGTTTAGTTGCAGGTGGCGTTATCGGGGGACCTGTAGCAAGTTATCTTTTAAAACGTCTTCATCGCCACAAAGTGAAAGAAGATGATAATGTAGACGATGTAAAAGAAATTTTTGAAAAGCCAGAATTACGCCGTAAAGTAAATACCCGCTCCGTGATTGAAACCGTTGCTATGCTTTCAGTTTGTTTATGGGTAGGGCAATCGTTAGAAAAATTTACCCACGATACTGCGTTCCAATTACCAACTTTCGTTTGGTGTCTTTTCACTGGTGTTTTAATTCGTAACTTCTTGACACATGCGATGAAATTTAAAGCTGCTGAATCGACAATCGATTTATTAGGTTCTGTGGGGCTTTCCTTATTTCTTGCCGTGGCGCTAATGTCATTGAAACTATGGCAATTAACAAATCTTGCTTTACCTATTTTCGCAATTCTTGCCCTCCAAGTTATTTTAATGGCAGCGTATGCAATTTTTATTACCTATCGCGCAATGGGTAGCGATTATGATGCTGTCGTATTGAGTGCGGGGCACTGTGGTTTTGGTTTAGGGGCGACCCCTACCGCAGTTGCCAATATGCAGGCAATTACCGATCATTATGGACCAAGTCATAAAGCCTTCCTCATTGTGCCAATGGTAGGAGCATTCTTTATCGACTTGTTAAATACAGTGGCATTAAAAATTTTCTTGGCCATCGTTACCTTCCTACATTGATCTTATATAAAGGTAAGGGACACCTTACCTTTTCTTTTTCCCTACTTTCTTTCCCCCTCCCCTTCTCCTTGTTTCGAAACCAAAATTTTCTTCACGCCCCAATTTTCGTAAAAATTTATATTATTTATCTCTAAAAGATTGTGCGTTGCTTTTTAGTTTAAACCCCTTATAATCTTGCCTTTTTATATAATGAACATTTCTTATGCAAGATAATCAAATGAATTTAGCTGATCAAAAACGCAAAACGGTTGAAACCGTAGAACTCACCGAAGACGGACGTTATAAACGTAAAGTTCGTAGTTTTACCCTAAGAACAGGTCGTTTTAGCGAATACCAACGTAACATGATGAATAATCACTGGGGTGAATTTGGTTTAGATTTCCAAGAATCACTCTTTGACTTCAATGCTATTTTTGGTAACGACAATCCTGTTATCCTTGAAATCGGTTTTGGTATGGGTAAATCCCTAGTTGAAATGGCTATCGCTAATCCTGATAAAAACTATATTGGCATCGAAGTTCATACACCAGGTGTTGGGGCGTGTATTGCTCTTGCGGTTGAAAAAGAAGTAAAAAATCTACGCGTAATTTGTCATGATGCAGTAGAAATTCTAAACTATTGTATTCCAAATGAAAGCTTGAGTGGGTTACAACTCTTTTTCCCTGATCCATGGCATAAAGCACGTCATCATAAACGTCGCATCGTACAACCCGCATTCCTAACACTTGTGCTAAGCAAACTTAAACAAGGCGGTTTTGTTCACTTTGCCACCGACTGGGAAAACTACGCAGAACATATGCTGGAAGTCCTCCAAGCAGAGAAAGGGTTAACCAACACTTCTGCCACTAATGATTACATCCCTCGCCCTGACTTCCGTCCTTTAACAAAATTTGAAGAACGTGGTCATCGTCTGGGGCATGGCGTGTGGGATTTGTATTTTACAAAAATTTAAGCTACGCTAACACAAAGTAAAGCTTGTCTAATCGTTATTTATAAGGAGAAAAAAATGGCGACTCGTAATAGAAGACAACGTAAAAAAATGCATCTTGCTGAATTTGAAGAATTAGGTTTTTTAGTGAAATGGCAATTTCCTGAAAATACGCCTATCGATCAAATTGACAGCGTAGTAGATCGTTTTATTGCAGAAGTTATCCAACCTAACGGTTTGGCTTATGAAGGAAGCGGTTATTTAAATTGGGAAGGGCTCGTTTGCCTAGAAAAAATCGGCAAATGTGACGAAAGCCAACGTGAACTTGTTAAAAACTGGCTAGAAACGAATGGATTACAACAAGTTGAAGTCAGCGAACTTTTTGATATTTGGTGGGCATACCCAACTAAATAATGTGCTAAAAGCGATGGAATACCATCGCTTTTATTTTTTCTTCCTACTTGAAATTTTGCTAATTTTTCAGCCACTTTCACAAAAGTTTTTCCAGAAATCTTGACGCTCTTACTATTACGGCGTAACATTCCGACGATTTAAGCAATATAAGGATAAGCCCGTTGGACAGTCACAGTCGATACCAAATCATATTTTCTTGATCTCTCGCCATTTTTATACTTATCGGCGAGAATCGCAGATAAGTAGCCCTTGCCTACTCGTCAGGTATCTTTAAAATTTTTCATTAATCCACTTTATGTGGTGAAATCTTTGCTGTTCCGCTTGTTTATACTTCAACAAGAGACAACAAATATGATAAATGCTTTTGCTATTGAAAATGATCGCCTCGTTCATATTGATGAAACTGCCTGCAAAGATCTTAATCAAGCGATTTGGATCGATTTGATCGCCCCAACGCCCGATGAGCGTAAGTTACTTCGCGATAACTTAAAGCAAAGCCTTGCAACTTTTCTTGAACTCGAAGATATCGAGGCGTCTGCACGTTTCTTTGAAGATGAAGACGGGTTGCACCTCCACTCCTTTTTCTATTGCGAAGACGAAAATGACTATGCGGATTTAGCCAGTGTGGCATTCACCCTACGTGATGGGCGTCTATTTACCTTGCGTGATCGTGAACTTCCTGCTTTCCGCCTTTATCGAATGCGTTCTCGTAGCCAACGCCTTGCTGAATGCAATGCTTATGAGGTATTGCTCGATCTTCTCGAAACTAAAATCGAACAACTCGCAGATGTGATCGAAAATGTTTATGCCGATCTTGAAAAATTAAGCCATGTTATTCTTGACGGCAAACAAGGGGAAGAATTTGATGAAGCGCTTGCTACCCTAACAGAACAAGAAGATACGAGTTCAAAAGTACGTCTTTGTTTGATGGATACTCAACGTGCTCTCAGTTTCCTTGTCCGTAAAACCCGTTTACCGGCGACCCAATTAGAACAAGCACGCGAAATCTTACGAGATATTGAATCATTACAACCGCATAATGAATCCCTATTCCAAAAAGTAAACTTCTTACTTCAAGCGGCAATGGGTTTTATCAATATCGAACAAAACCGTATTATCAAAATCTTCTCAGTGGTATCCGTCATTTTCTTACCGCCGACACTTGTTGCATCAAACTATGGTATGAACTTCAGTTTTATGCCAGAATTACACATGAAATATGGCTATCCGCTAGCGCTCGTTCTTATGGCTTTAGCGGCATTCGCACCATATTGGTATTTCAAACGTAAAGGATGGTTATAATGCAAGCATTTCAATTTTTATTTAGTACCGTTATTGGTGCATTAAGCGTTATTTTTATATTACGAATGTGGTTCCAATATTGCCAAGTTGATTTTTATAATCCTATTTCACAATCACTTGCTAAATTTACGAATCCTGTAATTAAGCCACTAAGTAAATTCATTCCAACTGTAAAACATATTAACTTAGCGGCACTTTTTGTAGTGTTTGTATTAGGTTTTATTAAAGTACCTCTACTCAGCTTGAGCTTTATGCCAAGTGAAGTACTCGCTTATGTACTAATTGGTTTTTTACATATTCTTAGTGTTGCTGGTGAAACCCTATTATATGTACTCTTTTTCGCAGCCATCTTAAGCTGGTTTAACCGTACACCTAATCCATTGCAATATATTTTATACCAATTAACTGAACCTGTTTTAAAACCGATTCGCCGCATTCTCCCGAGCACAGGCATGATCGATTTTTCCCCTATGGTTCTTGCATTTATTTTATTATTTATCGATCAACTATTTAATCAATATGTTCCATATTGGTTTTTGGCGTAATTTATCACGCCTCAATTTTCGGAAAAATTTATGCCCCCAATTTATTTACAAGAAGGCGATTTACATATTCGCCTTTTTTTACAACCCAAAGCCAGTAAAGATCAATTTGTGGGTATCCACAATGATGAACTTAAAATTACTATTACCGCACCACCTATTGACGGTAAAGCGAACGAACATCTGATTAAATTTTTAAGTAAGAGTTTCCGCGTTCCAAAAAGCGCAGTGATTTTAGAAAAAGGAGAGTTAAGCCGCCATAAATATATTCGCGTTCAAAGCCCTAAACAGTTACCAGAAACCATTCAAAACTTACTTTCTGATTTTAATCAAAAAATGGCATAAAATTAGGTGCTTAACGCGAAAAACTGCTCTTAAAGCGATCAAAAATTTGCTATAATCAGCCCAGATTTTTTTAATAACTTACAATGGAGATCATACTATGGCACGTCGTCCTTTAGTTATGGGTAACTGGAAATTAAATGGTACTAAAAGATTTACTAAAGAACTTGTTACCGAACTTAAAGCAGAACTAGCAGGCGTAGAAGGTTGTGATGTTGCAATCGCTCCCCCTGTGATGTATTTAGCAGAAGCAGAAATGGCATTAAATGGTAGTAAAATGGCGTTAGGCTCACAAAATGTTGATATTACTGTAAACGGCGCTTACACGGGTGATATCTCTGCTGAAATGTTAAAAGATTTTGGTGTTAAATATGTGATCATTGGTCACTCAGAACGCCGTGCATATCACAAAGAAAGCAATAGTTTTATTGCTGAAAAATTTGCAACACTGAAAAAATTTGACATGGTACCTGTGCTTTGTATCGGTGAAACTGCTGAACAAAATGAAAAAGGTGAAACCGAAAGTGTTTGTGCATCTCAAATTGATGCCATCATTGATAGCCTTGGCGTAGAAGCTTTAATGGGTGCTGTCATTGCTTATGAGCCAATTTGGGCAATTGGTACTGGCAAATCAGCAACTCCAGCGCAAGCACAAGCCGTACATAAATTTATCCGTGATCATATCGCACAAAAAGATAAAGCCGTTGCAGAACAAGTTATTCTTCAATACGGTGGTAGTGTGAATGATAAAAACGCAGCAGAATTATTTGCACAACCAGATATTGATGGTGCATTAGTGGGTGGCGCTTCTCTAAAAGCCCCTGCCTTTGCTGCTATCGTAAAAGCAGCTGCAAAAGCGAAAAACTAATATTTTCTAAAGAAAGGCTCAATTTTTTGAGTCTTTTTTATTATTTTTAGAACTTTTTTAGTTTGCATTAGTCTTAATAAGCAGATGCAACTTGCAGTTGTTATAATAAAAGTGATTCCTTAGGTATATTGCCCTTCTTTCGAGAAGGGTTTTTTTTAGGTTTAGTAGGAAGATCGTTATGACGCTTATTTCTCGGCTTCAAGCACAAATTCAATATCAAAATATTGATGAAGATATCATTCAACTCACATTAAAATGGCAAGCACATTTACAAAAATGGAAAATTGATACGCATACTCCCCAAGTTGAAATTTTACTCTTTCATCTCGCTATGGCATTAGGGCGTATTAAAAGAGGTGCTTGCGTTAGTGCTTTACATCCAAGTTTTTTTCAAGAAATTAAAGATAGCCAAACCTACCCTAAAATCCTTTATTATCATCAGCAACTTCTCTCCCATATCCCTTTTCACATTCCTGCAAACGAGCAAACTCACCTCATTGCCAATTTATACGCACTCTCCTTATCACAGCCTATTTTGTTATCTCAAAATGATGATTTATAACTATTAATTGGTATTTTTATGTTTTTTGTTAATTTCTATTTGCTGATATAAATATACTGGAGTATAGTATACGACAAGTTAATGATCAGCGAGGATATTAATTTATGCCAAGTACGCCTGAAGAAAAAAAGAAAGTTCTCACTCGCGTTCGTCGCTTAAAAGGTCAGCTAAATTCTTTGGAGCAAGCCTTAGAAAATGAAATCGAATGTAAAGCCATTTTACAACAGATTGCAGCTGTTCGCGGCGCTACAAATGGTCTAATGGCTCAAATTTTAGAAAGCCATTTGAGAGAAACCTTTTCTGATCACTGCCCATCGGTAGATTACCGAATGCAAGCAACAGTGAATGATGCTATAGAGCTTATTCGTACTTATTTAAAATAAAACTAAATTTCAATTTGAAAGGAAGTGAAATGAAAAAAACCTATAAATCACGTGCAGCAGTAGCTTTCGCTGCAAACGAACCTCTACAATTAGTAGAAATCGATGTTGAAGCACCTAAAAAAGGTGAAGTTTTAATTCGCAATACTCACACTGGTGTTTGCCACACTGACGCATTTACTTTATCTGGTGCAGATCCAGAAGGTATCTTCCCAGTTGTTCTTGGTCACGAAGGTGCTGGTATCGTTGTTGAAGTTGGTGAAGGTGTAACTAGCGTTAAACCTGGTGATCACGTAATTCCACTTTACACTGCAGAATGTGGTGAATGTGAATTCTGTAAATCTGGTAAAACTAACCTTTGTGTAGCTGTTCGCGAAACTCAAGGTAAAGGTTTAATGCCAGACGGTACAACTCGTTTCTCTTACAAAGGTGAGCCAATTTTCCATTACATGGGCTGCTCAACTTTCAGTGAATTAACTGTTGTTCCTGAAGTTTCTTTAGCAAAAATCAACCCAGAAGCTAACCACGAACAAGTTTGCTTATTAGGTTGTGGTGTAACTACTGGTATTGGTGCAGTTCACAACACTGCTAAAGTACAAGAAGGTGACACTGTTGCTGTATTCGGTCTTGGTGCTATCGGTTTAGCAGTTATCCAAGGTGCTCGCCAAGCTAAAGCTGGTCGCATCATCGCTATTGATATCAACCCAGAAAAATTCGAATTAGCAAAACAATTCGGTGCAACCGACTGCATTAACCCTAAAGACTACGATAAACCAATTAAAGAAGTTTTATTCGAAAAAGTAAACAAATGGGGTATCGACCATACTTTCGAATGTATCGGTAACGTAAACATCATGCGTGATGCATTAGAAGTTGCTCACCGTGGTTGGGGTCAATCAATCATTATCGGTGTTGCTGGTGCAGGTCAAGAAATCTCTACTCGTCCATTCCAATTAGTAACTGGTCGTGTATGGAAAGGTTCTGCATTCGGTGGTGTTAAAGGTCGTAGCCAATTACCAGGTATGGTTGAACAAGCAATGCGCGGTGAAATCGAATTAGGACCATTCGTTACTCATACAATGGGTCTTAACAAAATCAACGAAGCATTCGAATTACTTCACCAAGGTAAAGCAATTCGTACCGTTATCAAATACTAATTTGATGCAAAATTAGGGCGGCATGACCGCCCTTCTTTATATTTATTCTTCACAAATTTTTTAGGAATATTTATGCAAAAAACCGAATCTCATGTAATGTTTGGTGGCGACCAAGAAATTTGGCAACATCATTCAGATACATTAGGCTGCGATATGACTTTCGCTGCTTTCATTCCAAGTAAAGCTAAAACTGAAAAATGCCCAGTGCTTTATTTCTTATCTGGTTTAACCTGTACTGAACAAAACGTAACAACAAAATCAGGTTTCCAACGCTACGCTGAAGAACATGGCATTATCATTATCGCGCCAGACACAAGTCCACGTGGCGAAGATATTCCAAACAGCCCAGATTACGATTTAGGTCAAGGTGCAGGTTTCTATTTAATGGCAACTCAAGAACCTTGGGCGAAAAACTTCAAGATGTATGACTACATCACTAAAGAATTACCAAAAATTGTTAATGAAACCTTTAACACTAATGGTAAGCAAGGTATCTTCGGTCACTCAATGGGTGGATTAGGTGCACTTGTTCTAGCACTACGCAATCCTGAAATGTATCAAAGCGTTTCTGCATTTGCACCAATTGTTACCCCAAGCATCGTTCCATGGGGACAAAAAGCATTCACAGCTTACCTTGGCAGCGATGAAAACACTTGGGCAGAATACGATCCTATGCGTTTAATTCTTGCTGGCAAAAAAGTAGACGAAATCTTAATCGATCAAGGTTTAAGTGATCCGTTCTATCCAGAACAATTAAAACCAGAACTTTTCGCTGAAGCTTGCGAAAAAATGGGTGTAAAAGCAAACATCCGTTATCGTGAAGGTTACGATCATAGCTACTACTTTATCGCAACTTATATGGAAGATCACATTAAATTCCATGCAGCTAAATTAGCTAATTAATCTTAGTTTTTATATTCAACGCCTCAATTTTCAAAAATTTTTATGAAAATTGGGGCGTTATTTTTTTCCTTTATCCATAAAAATAATTTTATATATACATAAAAATAACTTTTATAGTATACTGCCGCCACCTTATTCCTATACTAATAACAAATTAATTTTATTTGAAAAATAACCTTATTTTGATTATGTTTATAACAAATAACTTTTGAGGAGACTATTATGCATTCATCCCCTCCATCTTCTTCTCTTTTAAATAAAAAAAATGTCATACTCGTGGCTGATATCATTTTATTTTTTGTGTTATTAGCTTTTCTTCCTTTTCCAGAACAAGCCAATAAAGGATTAGCATTACTCGCTTTTGTCGCCATTTTATGGCTCACAGAAACGTTACATGTATCCATAACGGCATTACTTGTCCCAGTAATTTCTATATTTTTAGGATTGGTAGATACTCACGAGGCACTCGTTTCCTTTGCAAATCCAATTATTTTCTTATTCTTCGGTGGCTTTGCACTCGCTACCGCATTACATAAACAAAAAATAGACCAAATTATTGCTAACAAGATCATGGCATTGGCAAAAGGTAAAGTATTCGTCGCAGCATTATATTTATTTGGTATTACAGCTTTTCTTTCCATGTGGATGAGTAATACCGCAACAGCCGCAATGATGTTACCACTTGCGATGGGAATACTAAGCCAACTTGATCGCCGTACTCATCACAATACTTATGTATTCATTCTGTTAGGTATTGCTTATAGTGCAAGTATCGGGGGAATGGGCTCACTTGTCGGAAGCCCGCCAAATGCGATTGTTGCCTCTCAATTGAATATGAATTTTATTGAGTGGATGAAATTTGGTTTACCTATCATGCTTCTCCTATTACCACTAATGGTGGGAACGCTTTACATTATTTTTAAACCAAAATTAGATTTTCATTTTAATCAAGACCTAGAAAAAATCCCGCTTACTAAAGAACGTCTAGTTGCTTTAAGTATTTTTATTTTAATCTCTGTCTTATGGATTTTTAGTAAACAATTAAATCCTATCATTTCAAGTTTATTAGGATTAAGTAATAACATTGTCCAATTCGATAGTGTGATTGCTCTTTTGGCAGTTATTCTTATCTGTGTGACCCAAACAGCACGCTGGAAAGACATTCAAAATAGTACAGACTGGGGTGTTCTCATTTTATTTGGTGGTGGGATTACACTCAGCATGGTATTAAAAAATTCTGGTGCAAGCAAAATCCTCGCGGATGGTATTGTCTTTATGATTAAGGGTGGTCATTTCTACCTTATCGGATTATTAGTTGCTACTTTCATTGTATTCTTAACTGAATTTACGTCAAATACTGCAAGTGCAGCTTTATTAGTACCAATTTTTATCTCTATCGCGCAGTCGTTAGGCTTACCAGATACGGGGCTTGCTCTGATTATCGGTATCGGTGCATCCTGTGCTTTCATGCTGCCCGTTGCAACCCCACCGAATGCCATCGTCTTTGGTACTGGCGAAATTCGCCAACAAGATATGTTAAAAGCTGGTTTTTGGCTAAATATTATCAGTATTTTCTTGATATCCACCGTGGCTTACTTCTTCTGGTTTTAGGCATAAAAAAATCCCTCTGAATGAGGGATTTTTTTATTAATTAAATTATTTAGATAAATGATAAATAAATCCGACATCTAAGATATAGTAAACGATAAGATAGAATGCAACGATACTCAACCCTAGTCCCCAACGTCCAGCACGTGGATTACGTTGATGTACAACGTACCAAATACGGGAAACAAGCCCAAGCAAGAATGGATAAAGCCAGAAAAATGTAATCATTGCACGAATTGTCCATTGCGAAAGATGAGGATTATCCATAATATTTGGGGATAATAATAACGCGACCGGATATACCACAATAGGTAAACAAAAGAAACCAATTGCCCAGGCAAAAGGTGTGAATCCAGTAGGTAATGAATTATTCTTACGAGATTTCATAAAGTTCCCTTATCAAAAAAGAAAGTATTAGGATTATAAAAAATGCAACAGGTTTTCGCTAGTCAAACAGAACAAATTACCTTGCAATTCCGAGATTATATTTTAAAAAAATATGGGGTTGCCCTAACGCTTTATGCAGTGCCACAAGACAATCCACAACATTATCTCTTTGTTGCATTTATGGAAAAAGATACTCCCTATTTCCAACAAATTATGCAAGCGGCTGAATCATTTGATCCTCAGGATAGCGCAACACAAAATAGCTGGGAAGTCGGTTCAATTGTGGAAAATACAACAGATTATTACGCCTCAATTTTCAGAAAATTTTTTACTAAAACAACATTTAGTTGGGAAAACATCTCGCCTATCAAATTTACGCTATTCATCACTCTACTCTGTTTTAGCGTTTACATACTAGAAGTCATTGGGTTTAGGGAATCCATTATGCAAGTTTTCCATTATCCAACAAATACTTCAGAACAAGAAGAGTGGTGGCGATATATTACCCCTGCGCTTGTGCATTTATCATGGTGGCATTTAGGATTTAATCTTTTATTCTGGTGGCTATTTGCAGGCGTCATTGAAAGACAATGCGGCACCTTACAACTCATTATTTTGTTTTTCTGCTCTGCGTTGATTTCAGCGATGGTTGAAAATTATTTCTCAGGACCAGATTTCTTCGGTCTATCTGGCGTAGTTTATGCCGTTCTTGGTTTTGTCCTTATTTTGAATAAATTTTTCCCAGAACGTTTTATCCTCCCAGAAGGTTTCTTTAGCATGCTGATAATCGGACTGATTCTAGGTTTTGCCACGCCGATTATTGGTATTTATACGGGAAATGCAGCCCATATCAGTGGATTCGTGATAGGAATTTTCCTCGCTTTAATGCAAAAACGGCATATAAAATCTTAGCAATTTTTCAATAAAAAACGGTTCCAAAGAACCGTTTTTTTATTTAACTCATTAATCTGGAACTGCGACCAACACTTCTTTCTTTTTAGCGAAAGCCTGCCAAATATAGCCTAAGATTACGCCCGCAATCGCGAAGAATATCCAAACCATATCTTCACGAATCGGTAATGATGAAAGCCATGTCAGGTGTGATTTTCCTAAAACAACACAAAATGACTCAATAGTTACCAATCCTGCAGCGAAACGATGGGATGCCAACGGCAATTTCACGAATAGATTAATTAGCAATAAGATAATTACTGTCATCGTGATTGGATAAAGAATTAATAAAACAGGTAAAGATTTATCAATTACTGCTTTTAATCCAATATTGGCAATGATGAAACTTACAATAGTAAATAACACCACATACGTTTTGTACGAAATACGCGGGAAAATTTCATGGAAGTATTCACTACTTGCCGTACCGATTCCAATAGTTGTCGTTAAACAAGCTAATGTTACGATAATACCGAGTAAAATACGTCCAAATTCACCATACGCAAGTACGGCAGCTGTATTCAAAATTTGCGGTCCAATGCTTTGATGGGCATTAACTTCTACCGGTAATCGATTGCCCAACCATCCTAATGCGATGTAGATAATGGTTAAGAACACAGAAGCAATCAGTCCTGCATAGACCGTCTGTTTAGAAATTGAAGTCCCTTTCGGACTTTTTTCTTTAATCGCAGTAAGCACGACAACGGCAAACACCACCGACGCTAATGCATCTAGCGTTGAATACCCTTCTACCATACCATTTACAAATGGCGCAGCAATCGGGTGTTCCACTGGAATAGCTGGATAGTCGTGGAATAAGAAGTATGATTTTACAATCAAGGCAATCAATCCAATCAGCAATGCCGGTGTTAGAATCTCCCCAACACGATCCACCATTTGAGCTGGATTTAGACTTAACCATAATGAGATTAAGAAATAAATTAAGCAAAAGATAAATTGTGCCGTTGCGTTCGGATGATCTAAAAACGGTACCATTGCGATAGAATACGCCGTTGCAGCCGTACGTGGTCCACCAAAAAATGGACCAAGCGCTAAGTAAATTGCGAGTAATAAACAAAGTGCAAAAGCCGGATGAATACGCTTCAGAATTTCCTTGTAGCCTCCTTTATAAAAAGAGCCTACAGCAATACCAAGCAGAGGGAGCCCTACCCCTGTTACCACAAATCCTAAGATTGATGGCCAAAAGTCAACTCCCGAATCAGCACCAAGCTTTGGCGGGAAGATTAAATTGCCTGCACCAAAAAAAATGGCGAAAAGCATGAATCCGACAACAAATGTATTTTTATTCATTTAGCCCCTTTTCTATTTTTTCCAATGTTTCAGCGCATCGGCAAATGCATTGCCCATTGCTGAATTTTGGACTGGTTGTTGCTGACGAGTTCGTGAAGAACCCTCGGAGCGAGCAGATGTTTTGCCATTTTCCTTTTTACGTCCCTCAACATTCTGAGTTCGCATGCTAAGTGCAATACGTTTTCTTGGGATGTCAACTTCAGTCACGGTGACTTTGACAATATCCCCTGTTTTGACAACTTTATGTGGATCATCAACAAAACTATCTGCAAGCGCGGATATATGGACAAGTCCATCTTGATGCACACCGATATCAACAAAAGCACCAAAATTTGTAACATTTGTGACAGTGCCTTCTAAAACCATTCCCTCTTTTAAATCGGAAATTTCATTCACACCATCCATGAAAGTTGCGGTCTTAAATTCACCGCGTGGGTCACGTCCTGGCTTCTCTAGCTCTTTAAAAATGTCTTTCACAGTTGGCAAGCCAAATTGACTATCTGTAAAGTTTTTTGCATCAAGTTTTTCGAGTATGCTGATATTTCCCATAATGTCAAGGATTGATTGTTTACAATCCTGTAAAATTTTCTCTACAACAGGATAGGCTTCAGGGTGAACACCAGATGCGTCAAGCGGATTTTTACCGCCATTAATTCGCATAAAGCCTGCGCATTGTTCAAATGCTTTAGGTCCTAAACGAGGAACTTTTTTCAATTCGTTACGACTCTCAAAACGACCATGCTCATCACGATAAGTAACAATATTTTGTGCTAATGTTTTATTCATTCCGGCAACTTGTGATAAAAGCGGCACAGATGCAGTGTTTAAATCCACACCCACCGCATTTACACAATCTTCCACTACATTATCCAATTTCTTCGCCAATTGGCTCTGATTGACATCATGCTGATATTGCCCAACCCCAATCGCTTTTGGATCAATTTTTACTAATTCAGCCAACGGATCCTGTAAGCGGCGCGCAATAGATACTGCGCCACGCAACGCTACATCCATATCTGGAAACTCATTGGCAGCAAATTCTGATGCGGAATATACCGATGCTCCCGCCTCGCTCACAACCACAATTTGCGGTTTATCACCATCCAATAAACTTACAACATTTTTTGCGAAACGTTCTGTTTCACGCGATGCGGTACCGTTACCAATCGCAATAAGCTCGGTATGATATTTTTTGATGAGGCTACCTAGCGTAACCATTGCTTGTTTTTCTTGTCCAGTGTGCGGATAAATAGCATCCGTTGCTAAAACTTTGCCAGTATTATCCACCACCGCTACTTTTACCCCTGTCCGAATACCTGGATCGAGCCCAATCGTTGTTTTAGCGCCAGCCGGTGCAGCCATTAACAACGCTTTTAGATTTGTAGCAAACACATCAATGGCTTCATTTTCAGCACGCTCTCTTAGATCCGCCATCAATTCTGTTTCTAGATGCAGGGCAAGTTTAATTTTCCATGTCCAACTAATCACTTGAGCGCGCCATTTATCCAAGGCATTGTTTGTTAAAGCGATTCCAAGATGTTCCTGAATAAGATCTTCACAGTAACTTTTGGTTGCCATTTCTTCATCAGGCTCAGTCACCATCGCTAAATTCAAAACTCCCTCGTTACGACCACGTAGCATCGCTAACGCACGATGCGAAGGAATATGTTTCCATTGTTCGCTATACGCAAAATAATCTTGGAACTTCGCACCTCGTTCTTCTTCGCCTGGAATAACCGTTGCTTTTATGTATGCATTCTTTTGTAAAAAATTACGTAATTTTGCGATAAGTGCTGCATCTTCTGCAAATTGCTCCATTAAGATATAACGAGCGCCATCAAGTGCTGCCTTTGTATTAGCCACTTTATCACCATCAACAAAAGTTGAGGCAAGACTCTCTGGATCCAGATCTTTACCTTCCCATAATTGTTGTGCTAACGGTTGTAAACCATTTTCGATGGCTATTTGCCCTTTGGTACGACGTTTTGGCTTATACGGCAAGTAAAGATCTTCTAGTTCTGTTTTGCTTTCACACTGTTGAATTTTATGTGCAAGTTCTTCAGTTAATTTGCCTTGTTCCTCGATAGAGCGAAGAATTGTTTGGCGACGATCATCCAATTCGCGTAGATAGTTTAGTCGTGATTCAAAATAACGAAGTTGGGTATCATCAAGGGCGCCTGTTGCCTCTTTACGATAACGGGCAATGAACGGGATAGTATTTCCTTCTTCAAGTAAAGTAATGGCAGCAAGAATTTGTTGCGGATTGACGGCCAATTCTTTGGCAATAATTTGAGAAATAGTTGAATTTTGCATAGTTTTTATGGAATAGATTAAAAAACAAGAGCTGTATGCTATCATTATTCCATCAATAATTTAATGATAAATTTTATGGCAAAATCAGATTATATTACCCGCGCAGGCTGGAATGCATTAGACAAAGAGCTTAAATACCTTTGGAAAGAAGAACGCCCAATGATTACTCGCAGTGTATCTGAAGCAGCAGCTCAGGGCGATCGCAGTGAAAATGCTGAATATATTTATGGGAAACGTCGTTTACGCGAAATTGACCGCCGTGTCCGTTTTCTGAGTAAACGCTTAGAGGCTTTAAAAATCGTTGATTATCATCCAAATCAAGAAGGTAAAGTCTTCTTTGGAGCCTGGGTTGAATTAGAAGATGAAAATGGTCAAATAAACCAATATCGGATCGTCGGCGGAGATGAATTTGACCCGAGCAAAAACTGGATTTCCATTGATAGTCCCGTGGCGCGTGCATTAATTGGTAAAGAAATTGATGCAGAAATTCAGGTTAATACCCCAAAAGGGCTGACCACCTTCTATATCAATAAAATTTGGTACGAAAAAGTGTAACGATAAATTTATGTATTCATGGGAATTTAAATAAATATCCAACAACTCATCCCCTGCTCATAAAAAAATCATTTATAATAAGGTACCTTAGTTGAGTTTACTTTTAGGATATTTCATTTATGCAGGAAAAACACGATCATCAACGTGAAATAACAAAACTGTGTGCCCGTACTGCATTATTACTTTTACAACATGGTACCGAAAGTGCAGTTATCGTTCAATTGACAATGCGATTAGGGCTAGCACTTGGTATGGAAAATGTAGAATGTGCACTCACACCAAATGCTGTCATCGTTACTACAATTGCAGATGGTCATTGCCTAACTACTGTTCGCAATAATTATGACAAAGGCATAAATATGCAAGTCGTAACGGAAGTTCAGCATATCGTTATTCTCGCCGAGCACCATATTTATGACTGGAAACAAGTCCGTTGTAAGTTAAACAGCATTAAACCATTGCATTACAATCGTTATTTTGTGGTCGGCATGATCGGGCTGTCTTGTGCTTCTTTTGCGCATTTAGCCGGTGGAAATGCCATGATTTCGTTTGTGACTTTTATCGCTTCATCAATTGCGATGTACGTCCGACAAGCCCTTGCCTCCCGACATTTTAACTCTCTCATTGTTTTTTCCATTACCGCCTTTGTCGCCTCCCTTATTTCGGGACTCGCCTTAAAATACGATTTAGGCAACGATCCTCAAATTGCTCTTGCTTCAAGTGTACTATTACTCGTTCCGGGATTCCCGCTTGTCAATTCATTAGCAGATATTTTGAAAGGACATATTAGCATGGGAATGGCACGGTGGGCGGTCGCAACTATTCTAACATTTGGAGCCTGTTTAGGGATTGTTTTCGCGCTTGGCGTTTTAAGCATTGCACATTGGGGAGCCTAGTATGCCTGCATTTATTTTACACATATTAGATGACATGTTTTTTGCCATGATTCCGGCCGTTGGTTTTGGTTTAATTTTTAACGTTCCACCTCGCGCACTGAAATATTGTGCTATTCTTGCGGCACTCGGGCACGGATCACGGACTGCTTTAGTCCATTTTGATGTTCCGTTGGTTTTTGCAACGCTTTTTGCCTCCTCGCTTATTGGTTTCTTAGGAGTGCACCTGTCCCATCGCTATCTAGCACATCCTAAAGTATTTACCGTTGCGGCGATTATTCCGATGATTCCAGGGGTATATGCGTATAAAGCCATGATTGCAATGGTGCAGATTCACCATTATGGATTTTCAGATGCACGGTTCCATGCCATGGTAAATAATTTTATTACCACTACCTTCTTAGTAGGAGCACTTGCATTTGGGTTATCCTTACCTGGGATGTTGTTTTACAGACATAAACCAGTGGTTTAACTTTCATGACGCCTCAATTTTCGGTAGAATTTATAGTTTTTATTGAGAGGTTATATGAATATGCACTCCCCATGCCTTAGTTTTATCGTGGCCATGACGCAAAATCGCGTAATTGGTAAAAATAATGGTATGCCTTGGCATCTACCAGCGGACTTTGCTTGGTTTAAAGAAAACACGCTTGGTAAACCCGTTATTATGGGTCGTAAAACTTTTGAAAGTATTGGTAGACCTCTCCCGAAAAGAATGAATATCGTTTTATCCCGCCACCCATTCGTCCATGATGGCGTACTTTGGGCAAAAAATATGGATGAGGCAATTCGCTTAGCAAAAAATGCCGAAGAAATCATGATTATCGGTGGGGGAGAAATCTTTAAACAATATTTTGATAAAATCGATCGCCTCTACCTGACAGAGATTCAGACAAGCCTTAATGGCGATACTTTTTTCCCTGCTTTTTCTCTTTCTGATTGGCAAATAAAAAAGGATCTTTTCCGCCACAAAGACGAAAAAAATCCCTATGATTTACGTTTTTTAATCTTAGATCGTACTAAAGAGATTGCCCTTTAGTAAAATCTTGATTCATTTCAAAGGCAGGTTTTTCCTGTGGGTTTTTCCCGATCTCACGCGCTGGAACGCCCGCGACCGTGGTATAAGGTGCAACTGGTTTTAATACAACTGAATTTGCACCAATTTTTGCATAGCGCCCAATTTCAATATTTCCGAGAACCTTTGCACCAGCGCCAATCATAACCCCTTCCCGAATTTTAGGATGACGATCACCACACTCTTTTCCTGTGCCACCAAGCGTTACACCCTGTAGAATTGAAACATCATTTTCAATAATTGATGTTTCACCAACCACAATTCCTGTTGCATGGTCAAACATAATCCCACAGCCAATGCGAGCTGCTGGATGAATATCAACATCAAACGCCACTGAAATTTGATTCTGCAAATAAATTGCAAGTGCTTTACGTCCCTGTTTCCATAAATAATGTGTGATTCTAAAACTTTGAAGAGCTTGATAACCTTTTAAATACAACAATGGGGTTGACCAGAGTTCTACCGCAGGGTCGCGCATTCTAACAGCTTTGATATCATAAGCTGCACTTTCAATAATTTGTGGCTCTGCACGATACGCTTCTTCAATAATTTCACGTAGAGCAATCGCTGGCATAATTGGATTTGCTAGCTTATTCGCTAAAATATAGCTTAAAGCCGCGCCCAGATGAGGATGCTTTAAAATTGTTGAATACAAGAAACTTGCCAGCACTGGCTCTGCTTCTACTTGAAGTTGAGTTTCTTCTCGTAGAATTTGCCAGACATCTGCTGAAACACTCGCCATTTTGTTTTTCCTTAACTTTTCCTTTTTTAAGATTCGCTTTTACTTTCTCTACCAAGTAAATGTAATACGACGTCTTTTGTATCCTTACCACAGAATAGGACTTGATAAATTTGTTCAGTAATTGGCATTTCTACGCCTTGGCGTTGCGCTAATTTAAAAACTTCTCGGGTATTATGATAACCTTCTACTACTTGTCCGATTTCTTTCATGGCATCGAATGCAGATAAACCTTGTCCGAGCATCAGACCAAAACGGCGGTTACGTGATTGGTTATCAGTACAAGTTAAAACTAAATCGCCTAATCCAGACATTCCTGTAAATGTTTCTGGTTTTGCATTTAAGCTTGCGCCAAGACGGCTGATTTCAGCTAAGCCTCGTGTAATTAATGCAGTTCGCGCATTTGCACCGAATCCCATACCATCAGAAATGCCAGTGCTAATAGCAATCACATTTTTAATCGCACCACCTAATTGAACACCAATTACATCATCATTGATATATACGCGGAAATTTTTACTACAGTGAATTTTTGCCTGAAGTTCTTTTGCAAAATCTTGATCTTTGGATGCTAAGGTAATAGCCGTTGGAAGCCCCTCGGCAAGTTCTTTTGCAAAAGTTGGTCCAGACAACACGGCAAACGGATAACGCTTACCTAATTCGTCTTCAATAACTTCTTGAAGTAAACGTCCCGTATCAGTTTCAAGCCCTTTACTGGCGAGAACAATGCGACTATCGGAGCGAAGATATGGCTTAATTTTTTTTACCAATTCCCCTACCGCATGACTAGGCACAACGATAAAAATATCTCGCGAATGTTCAATAACAGTTTTTAAATCTGCCTCTACCGTTAACGTAGGTGGAAAAGAAATTCCCGGTAAATATGCCCGATTTTCTCTCTTTTCTTGCAACTTGTGACATTGCTCTGCATCGTGTCCCCATAAAAAAGTCGGGTGCCCATTTCTTGCAAAAGCGACCGCTAACGATGTGCCAAAAGAACCTGCACCGAGAACAGCAATATGATTTTGGGTAGGTGAGGTAGTCGTCATATTCATCATCTCTCTCCTTAAATACAGATTTACGCAGTTAACATTAATATACAAAAAAGGGAAATGCTTAGCACTTCCCTGTTTACATTAATGTGCAGTTTGGTTATCAGGATTTTCCCCTTGAGCTTCTAGCTCGGCTTGTTGACGTTGCATATAATCAACAAACAATGCATCAAAATTAATAGGATTTAAGTTTAATGCTGGGAAAGTTCCGCGATTAACAAGGTTTGAAATTAATTCACGTGCATATGGGAAAAGCATGCTTGGACATTGAGATGTTAAACAATGTGCCATTTGAATATCATCTAATCCACTGATTGTGAACACACCTGCTTGTTTTACTTCACAAATAAATGCAACATCACCACTGTCTTCTAAAGTAGTTTCTACTGAAATATTTAGGCATACTTCGTAAAGGTCGCCTTCTAGTTGACTTGCTTCCGTATTTAAATCAAAACTTAGTTGAGGTTTCCATTCTTGTTTAAAAATATGTGGAAGGTTCGGTGCTTCAAATGAAATATCTTTCACATAAATACGTTGGATATCTAATACGGGTTGTGCAGTTGGTTCATCTGCAACAGCTGCATCATTTTTTACTTCATCAGTCATACTTCATCCTTATTTTTTAGTTACTAAAGGTAAGTTAGCAGAATTCCAACCAACAATACCTTCTCTTAAAATATATACTTCTGTAAATCCAAGTTTAACCAACATTTCAGCGGATTTGGCAACGTTAATCCCACCCATACCCACTTGATCAACAACAATTACTGGTAAAGATTTATATTTTTCTAATTTACCAATGTTATCTTCTTTAATTTCTTGTGGGAGAATATTTACACTTCCTACGATTTGCCCACGTTGGAACTCTTCCATAGGTCTTAAATCGATAAGAACAGCATCTTTAGTGTTCATTAAACGAATTGCATCATCGTTTTCAATAATTTTAAATTTACGTGTGCCGTCTTTATAAAAAAAGTAAATTGTCATCACCAACAATACAATCCACGCGATAACAAGAAAGCTATGATTTTTTGCAAATTCAATTGTTTGCGGTAAAAATTCTTGAATGTTAGATCCTTGCATAATTTTCTCAATATAAAACAAAAATAGGATATTAGTATAACCATTATTCAATAAGATTCAAAGATATTGAATACTATTTAACAACACGAAATACGCTTTTATTTATAACAAAATAATCAGTGAGCCCAGAAACTTCCCGCCCGTTTATATACATCTAAAAATAACCCCAATGGCGGTCTAGATGAGGACACAGGCTGTCCATTAGCATCAAATTTTTCATAATCACCTTTTCGGTTCAAATGATACTGGACATTATCTGGCGTAATAATCACGTTCCATTTATGATTTCCAGCCTGCACCCAGTCTCTATTTTTCTTCAAGTCGAATAAATCTTGACCTTGTGAGTAATCTGAAGCAGGGTTTTTAACCTCAAAAATATGTTTCATCAGCGCAGGTACAACATCTAAATTACTCGTCAATTTATCCACTTTAGTCGCAGGCAAGCCTTTCCAGAAAACATACATTGGTACTTCAATACGCTCCCGAGAAAATTGATTATAGGCTTTAGCCGCTTCATCATGGAATTCATACCCCGTTGCTCCCGTTAAAATAACTAGCGTATTATTCCAGTCAATGTTCTCAAACATCGTGCCTATTTTCTTATCAACGTCACCCAGTTGTTGCTGATAGGCATCTTGGGATAACCCTTTAGGAATTTCCATATCAATAAAAACAAAATAAGGTGAATGGAATAAATTTTTCTGAAAATCAGGGCGTGATTGTTCACAGCTATATGCGCCGAGTTTATTATAATTATTAGCAGAAAAAAGCATTCTTCTTAAAGACAGTCTATTTTTTTCATCATAATAACGACAAATCTGATAATGATGTTTTGCTAACGTTGTAAGTAAAATCGGCATAACTTTTTGCTGGGAAACACTATCGATATACTCTGGTAACAGCCCGTAGAACAATCCAAATAATCCAGTTATTTCATTATTTCCCGTGCTGTAATGATGTTCAAATTGTGTCGCTTTTGGTAAATATGTACTGAGGTTTGGCATTAAAGTTGGCGTCACACTGCCCTTTCGCCAGCCAGTTAAATTAATTATCACGATATTCGGCGTTTCTTGGATCTTTCCAAACTGTAATGATGCTTTCGGATAATCGACTTTCAATGCGTCTGCACGCCCTTCTTCTCGTGCCTTAGCGAGTAATCGTTCTTTATCTAAGAAGCCATGTCGTTGTAAGAAAGTTCGAGCGGTCATCGGATATGAGAGTGGGAAATTCGATTTCTGCATTGTAATCGGACGATATAAAACGGCATCCGCCCATGCATACATAATATGCATCGCCAAAAATGTAATCAGATAAAAAATTCCTACATATTTCAACCACTTTTGACGTTCTAAACTGCGTAATTTTTGCCATGACCATCGAGAATACACCATTTGCGCGAGTAAAATTAATGGCATAGGTGCAAAGAATAGCTGCCATTGTCGTGCTAATTCACCGTTTTCTGGATTGACGACGAGATTCCAGACTAAACTGGTCAAATGTAAATGAAAGCTTGCAAATACTTCCGTATCCACAAGCGTAAGGCTTATTCCGATCGTAGCTAGAATAACAGAGATTCCCCGATAAGTTCGTTCATTTTTAATTAAAAAGCTTAACGGGAATAAAAGGAGTAAATAAAACGCAAAAACAATAAAACTAAAATGACCGATTAGGCTTACGAAAAAGTAAACTTTTCCAAGTAACGTATCTGGCCAGTCAATTAAAAAAGCATAACGCGAACCAATGATGATTAACCAGAGGCTATTGAAAAAAACAAACCAGTGTCCCCAGCTAATTTTCTTCGCAGTAA
The DNA here is from genome assembly GCA_020026155.1 of Actinobacillus sp. Lineage (GTDB taxonomy): Bacteria > Pseudomonadota > Gammaproteobacteria > Enterobacterales > Pasteurellaceae > Actinobacillus_C. Next base: position 45,287 of record JAHHQX010000002.1, read on the forward strand.
GCTCAATATATTGTCTGCGATTCTTACTCCCAAACATTTTTATTTTTCCATAGTTACAGATTGCATAAGTGCATCAGAAAAAGCTTTTGCGAGAGCTTTACGCTGTTGTTTACCAACACTGCTATTTAAAAGATGAGTTGTCATATTTCCCAAAACCACCAACGATAAATCGACTGGTGCTTGATGTTTTTCGAGAACGGCGACCATATCACCTAAAATTGCATTTACTTGACTATCCTTAAATTTTGACTGTTTTGCCATATATTTTCCTAAAAATCTCACAGATAAAAAATAATAATTCTCGGTATGTTAGCATATTTTCTAAAAAATACGGCTATAATAATAAGCCAATTTTTCAGCAAAATGAGGCTTTTAATGAGTATTATTGTTAAACAAGCTGTTTTACACCAAGTGGTAATGCAGATTTCAAACAACGAAGAATCATCTCCAATTATTTTGGAAGCAAATTTACGTAAGGCTCCTCTCAATATCACTTCCGAAATCGAACAAATGGTACTTACTTTACATCAGGTTTACCAAAGTCGTAGTATCGGTTATGGAATCTTCCGTGAAGACTCTTCTTTTGCAAATTTACTCAATAAATGGCTTTCAGATGAAGAAAATTTCCTCACGTTTAGTAACGAGAGTACGCATCTTTTTACAAAAACCTTAGCCAAATATTCATTCGCGCAAGAAGGGACGCTATTTATGTGTCACTACAACTATCTTGCGACCGACTATCTTTTTATTGGCATGTTAAGCAATCAAGCAAGTATGTTGGTAGATAATGACCTTAATATCCAACTTACACAATATTTGGACATCAAACAACTCAATATGGCTTGCCGCGTAAATTTAACTGACCTGCAAAATCACGCTCACTCTAAACGCTACCTTACTTTTATTAAAGGTCGACTTGGACATAAAGTAGGCGACTTTTTTATGGACTATTTAGGCGCAGAAGCAGGACTCAATCCTAAAGCCCAAAATCAAGTTTTAGTCCAAGCAATTGACGATTATTGTCATTCAGCCGATCTCGCGCTAGATGAAACATTAGACGCAAAAAATAAAGCATTTGATTATTGCAAAATTCAAATTAAAAATGGCGAAGACATTCAGCTAAATGAACTTTCTGAACAATTACCAACTCTAAACGAATGTACATTTAGCCATTTTACGCAAGAGAAAGACTATGCGTTAGAGGATACCATTCCACCTGTCCGTAATAGCTTAAAATCACTAACCAAATATTCTGGAAGTGGCAAAGGCGTCACTATCAGTTTTGATGCTAAATTATTAAACGACAGAATTGAGTGGGATGAAGAAAATGATCGCCTTACCATTAACGGTTTACCGCCAAATTTGCGTGATCAACTAAAACGTGCAAAATAAAATCTTCACGTAATAAACTTGGCATAGCGTAAAAGTTTCGGTATCATCCAGCGGAATATAAGTTTGTATTAAAATTACATCAAGGAATTGTCATGCTTGTGAAAAAAGTATTTTCCATTTTATTTATTATTTTGGGTTTAACAGCTTGTTCTACAATACAAAAAGTCGTGTATCGTATCGATGTTCCCCAGGGAAATTATTTAGAGCAAGTTCAGGTAGCTAAAATTAAAACCGGAATGACTAAAACACAAGTGCAATATTTATTGGGAACCCCTGCGCTTGAAGATCCATTTAGTGATAACCATTGGTATTATGTCTTCATTCAACGTAAAGCATATGAAGCACCACAACAACATACCTTGATCGTCAACTTTAATAACGCGGGTAAGGTCGTAAGTTTTGATTTAGACAAGCCTTTGCCAAAAGATCCCGAGGCTGCGGTTAATAACGTGATCGTTTCCACTAAAACAGTGGAGCCTAATACTGGCTGGTTCTCATGGTTATAACATCACGCTCGGCATGCCCGAGCGTTTTTTATATAGATAATATTTTGTTTTAAGAAGGAATTTCACTGCGTATAAGAATATCCATAACACACTAAAGAAGGAGGAACACTATGTTTCCAGAATATCATGATCTCATCATTCGTTTACGAAACGATAATCCCAAATTCAAACATGTGTATGATAAATACGAAGAACTTTACCACAAAATAGCGGCACTAAAACGCCATAAATCCACGACATCTGATCAAGAATTACAAGAGTTGAAAAAAGAAAAACTTCTCTTAAAAGATCAGGTATACAGTATGCTTCAAAAAGCAAATAATGAAATTTAACCTTTCACTGACCTTAAAAGAAAACGAGTCCTCTCTCGTTTTCTTTTTTTATAAAATCTTTTCCTTAACGCGCTGTTTAAAGTAAAATCCCCCGCAGTCATTACTTAAATAAAGGTTTAAAACAAGAATGAAAAAGCCATTTAACGGTATTAGAAATTTTACAACTCGTTATATTGATTGGATTATTCACCTCGGTAGAGTCAAATTTTCTTTACTCGGTGTTGCAATTTTAGCTATTTTTGCACTTTTAACGCAAAGTATCCTTAGTCTAATATTTATTGATGAAATTTATTTGCCCGATATGATTCGTTCCATCGTATTCGGACTTTTTTCAGCACCATTCGTCGTCTACTTTTTTACGTTGCTTGTAGAACGCCTTGAACGTTCCCGCTTGCGATTAGCCGCTTCGGTAGATAACCTTCGCCATGAAATTTCGGATCGTATCAATGCAGAAAAACGCCTCTCTGAGGCTTTATCTAGCCTTGCACAAAACCATCGTGAAAAATCTGCACTTATGGCAACAATTAGTCACGAATTACGGACTCCATTAAACGGAATCATTGGGCTGAGCCGAATTCTTTTAGATGATAACCTCACGGAACAACAGCGCAATTACTTACAAACCATCAATACTAGCGCGGTAGCTTTGGGCTATATTTTCAGTGATATCATTGATTTAGAAAAAATTGATGCTAATCGTATTGAGCTTTGTCGCAAAGAAACTGAACTTCCACGTTTCATTCATGATATTTCTAATTTTGCTACCTTAATGACGCGTCAACGCAATCTTAAATTTGTTTTAGATTGTCCAAAAGATTTACCACAATGCCTTTTATTAGATAGCCCACGCCTCAGCCAAGTACTCTGGAATCTTATCAATAATGCCGTAAAATTTACGCCTAAAGGTACTATAACTTTACATGTAGAACAACGTGCGGATAATGAATTTGCATTCATTCTTGAGGATACAGGGATTGGTATTCCTGAAGAAGATTTATCCCACATCTTTGATATGTATTATCAAGTTAAATCTAGCGGATATAAGCCCGCAGGGAGTGGTATTGGACTTGCTGTATCCAAAACTATTAGTAAATTAATGGGTGGCGATTTAACGGTTGAAAGTAAACTCAATGAAGGTTCAACCTTTACTGTAACTTTCCAGGCAGAAGTCACACAAAAATCATTTGGCGATATTGAACAACTCCCTACTGCCCTGCGTATTTTGTTAGTTGAAGATATTGAAGTTAATATTATTGTCGCGAAAGCTGTTTTAGAAAAACTAGGCTACGTTGTCGATGTCGCTATGACGGGGAAAGAAGCAATTCACAAATTCGAACGCAATGACTACGACTTGCTACTTCTTGATATCCAACTTCCTGATATTTCTGGTTTTGAAATCGCACAGCATTTACGCCACAAATATGAAAATGGGGTGTATGACTATCTTCCTCCAATCATTGCATTGACTGCAAATGTGATGCAAAACAAAGCGGATTATCAAAAATATGGTATGGATGATGTCTTGCGTAAACCACTGGAATTAGAAGCGCTTGTCGCGTGTCTTCGACATTTTTTTGCTGATGAGGTAAATACTGTTATTGCATCTCATAAATCGGAAAATCTTATTCCAACTCTTAGTGAAGAGCCAATTATGGAAGTAAAAACTCCTATAAAAAATACCCTTACTGATACGTCTACTTCAATAAACGTTCAAATGTTAAAAGAGCTTTTAGAAATCTTAGATATTGAATTATTGAAAAAGAATCTCCATCTATTTGAAGATACGATGCCAGTTTACTTAAAAGAGCTTGATGATATCTATGCGCAATACAGACTGGATTCGTCTTTAGCACCACAGGTTGCTTCCGTAGCTCATAAAATAAAAGGCGCAGCAGCGTCTGTAGGATTATTAAAGATTCAAGAATTAATGCAAAATGCACAACAAGATGATAAACCTGAATGGCAAACGCATATCCAAACTTGGATTGAAGAACTCCATGAATCTTGGCAAGAAAATGTTGCTGAATTAGAGGAATGGTTAAAAAAACAAGCTCCTTAGATCATTCAACGAATTAATCTAAATAAAACCCTATCGTAATAGGAAAAACTCTGTATAATGTCTAGGCTTTATTTTCCCATTAGCGTGCGGCTAACAAAAATAATTTACGTAGAAGTATGAATGATATTCGAGATTATTTTTGCTAGTCGCAATTGGAAAATAATAGCCTGAGTAAATAATTTTCAATTAAAAGGATAATTTATGACGCCAATTGTAAAACAATTTAAATATGGTCAGCATACCGTAACTTTAGAAACGGGCGCGATCGCACGTCAAGCTACAGCGGCTGTTATGGCAAGTATGGATGACACCTCTGTTCTTGTTACTGTTGTTGCGAAAAAAGACGTAAAAGAAGGTCAAGACTTCTTCCCATTAACAGTAAACTACCAAGAAAAAACTTACGCAGCGGGTAAAATCCCTGGTGGTTTCTTCAAACGTGAAGGTCGCCCAAGTGAAGGTGAAACCCTTATTGCACGTTTGATCGACCGTCCAATTCGCCCTTTATTCCCAGAAGGCTTCTTTAACGAAATCCAAATTATCGCGACTGTGGTTTCTGTAAATCCACAAGTAAGCCCGGATTTAGTTGCAATGATCGGTGCATCTGCTGCATTAACCTTATCTGGTGTACCTTTCAATGGTCCTATCGGTGTCGCTCGTGTTGGTTTTATTAACAATCAATTTGTATTAAACCCAACAATGAACGAACAAAAAATTAGTGATCTTGATTTAGTTGTTGCAGGTACAGAAAAAGCGGTATTAATGGTTGAATCTGAAGCAAAAATTCTTTCTGAAGAACAAATGCTTGCAGCGGTTGTATTCGGTCACGAACAACAACAAGTTGTTATCCAAGCAATCAAAGAATTTGCCCAAGAAGCAGGTAAACCACGTTGGGATTGGGTTGCACCTCAACCAAATACAGATTTAATCAACAAAGTTAAAGCACTTGCTGAAACTCGTATTGGTGATGCATACCGTATTACCGAAAAACAAGCTCGCTACGCAGCAATTGATGAAATCAAAGCAGATGTTGTTGCACAATTACAAGCTGAAGACGAAACTCTCGAAGAAAACAAAATTCTTGATATCATCACTGAATTAGAAAGTAATATCGTACGTAGCCGAATCCTAGCTGGCGAACCACGTATTGACGGTCGAACAAAAGATACTGTACGTGCATTAGATATTTGTACTGGCGTATTACCACGTACTCATGGTTCTGCATTATTTACGCGTGGCGAAACCCAAGCATTAGCCGTTGCAACTTTAGGTACAGAACGCGATGCACAAATCATTGATGAATTAACTGGCGAACGCAATGATCACTTCTTATTCCACTACAACTTCCCTCCATTCTCTGTGGGTGAAACTGGAATGATTGGCTCACCAAAACGTCGAGAAATTGGTCATGGTCGTCTTGCAAAACGTGGTGTAGCTGCGGTAATGCCAAGCATTACTGAATTCCCATACACTGTCCGTGTGGTTTCAGAAATCACTGAATCTAATGGTTCATCTTCTATGGCATCTGTATGTGGTGCATCTCTTGCATTAATGGATGCAGGTGTGCCAATTAAAGCTGCAGTAGCGGGTATCGCTATGGGTCTTGTAAAAGGTGATGAAAACTTTGTTGTATTAACCGATATCCTTGGTGATGAAGATCATCTTGGTGATATGGACTTCAAAGTAGCAGGTACACGTGAAGGGGTAACAGCATTACAAATGGATATCAAAATTGAAGGTATCACCCCAGAAATCATGCAAATCGCTTTAAACCAAGCGAAAAGTGCACGTATGCATATCTTAAGTGTAATGGAAAAAGCAATCCCTGCACCACGTGAAGAATTATCTGAGTTTGCTCCACGTATCTATACCATGAAAATTGATCCTAAAAAAATCAAAGATGTCATCGGTAAAGGTGGCGCGACTATTCGTTCTTTAACTGAAGAAACCAATACTTCTATTGATATTGATGACGATGGTACTGTAAAAATTGCAGCGACTGATGGCAACTCAGCAAAAGAAGTCATGCGTCGTATTGAAGACATCGTTGCAGAAGTTGAGGCAGGGAAAATCTACCAAGGTAAAGTAACTCGCCTTGCAGACTTCGGTGCATTCGTTTCAATTCTTGGCAACAAAGAAGGTCTTGTTCATATTTCACAAATTGCCGATGAACGTGTTGAACGCGTAAGCGACTACTTAAAAGTAGGTCAAGAAGTGACTGTCAAAGTCGTTGAAATTGATCGCCAAGGTCGAATTCGTTTAACCATGAAAGATATCGCACCTGTTGAAGCAGTAGTAGAAGAAACCGTTGTTGAACCAACAGCTACTGTTGAAGAATAGTATTTAACCTTACACTACAGAAAATTAAGTAGCGCGCCTGCGTTGCTTAATTTTCTGCTTTTTTTTATTTATAAAATAGACATAATCCTATTTGGCTTATCCGAAACGCCATAACCCTTCCGTTATCTCCGTTTCATCTATTTCATATCATTTCGAGAATATTTAATGACAGAACAACAATTAACTTTTAATGATTTAGGCTTACCTGAATACCTATTGGACGCGGTTGCTGATATGGGGTTCACCCAACCTTCCCCAATCCAAGAAAAATGTATCCCTGCATTATTAGCAGGTCAGGACGTGCTCGGCATGGCACAAACGGGAAGTGGTAAAACCGCAGCATTTTCTTTACCGTTACTTGCTCACTTAGATAGTAATCAAAAATATCCGCAAATGCTTGTTATGGCACCAACGCGTGAACTCGCTATTCAAGTGGCAGATGCATGCGAACAATTTACTAAACATGCAAAAGGTCTACGCGTTGTCACTTTATACGGTGGTCAACGTTACGACATCCAATTACGTGCACTTCGCCAAGGCGCACAAATTGTTGTAGGTACACCAGGTCGTATCCTGGATCACTTACGCCGTAACACCCTTGATCTTTCACACCTTAAATCTATCGTATTAGATGAGGCAGATGAAATGTTACGTATGGGTTTCATTGACGATGTGGAAACCGTGATGGCAGCGTTGCCAGAAGATCACCAAACAGCGCTCTTCTCTGCTACTATGCCTGAACCGATTCGTCGTATTACCAAACGTTTTATGCGTGAACCTCAAGAAATTAAAATTAAAGCAAGTAAAACAACGGCACCAGATATTACACAAAGTTGCTGGTACGTGCGTGGGTTCCGTAAAAATGAAGCACTGTTACGCTTCCTTGAAGTAGAAGACTTTGATGCAGCGATCATTTTTACACGCACCAAATCTGGCACAATGGATATCACAGCATTACTTGAACGTAATGGTTTCCGTGCTGCTGCTTTAAATGGTGATATGACCCAACAAGCACGTGAACAAACCCTTGATCGCTTACGCAATGGTAGCCTTGATATTTTAGTGGCAACTGACGTAGCAGCGCGTGGGCTTGATGTGGAACGTATTAGCTTAGTGGTAAACTATGATATTCCACTGGATGCAGAAAGCTATGTACACCGTATCGGACGTACAGGTCGTGCTGGACGTGCAGGTCGCGCAATTTTATTCGTAGAACCTCGTGAAAATCGCTTATTGAAAAATATTGAGCGTTTAATGAATAAACCTATCGAAGAAGTGAGTGTACCAAATCACGAAGTTTTACAAGCAAGTCGCCGTAAAAAATTCGTAGAGAAAGTAACAAAACAACTTGAGCATCATGATCTGGCTGAATACCGTAGTTTGCTCGAAGATCTCTTCACTGCAGACCAAGATCAAGAAGATATTGCAGCCGCGATGTTAATGTTACTTCAAGGGAAACAAAAACTGATCCTTCCACCAGATCCTGCTATCGAACCTCGCCGTGAACGTGGTGATCGTAGTCGTGGAGATCGTCGTGATCGTAGCGATCGTGAAAATCCTCGCTCTCGTGAACGTCGTGGTTATGGTACACCAATGGCAATGGATCTTTACCGTATTGAAGTAGGTCGTGCAGATGGTGTCGATGTTCGCCATATTGTTGGTGCAATCGCAAATGAAGGTGATATTAGTAGCCGTAATATCGGTCATATTAAACTTTATGATGACTACGCAACCGTTGAATTACCACAAGGTATGCCAAAAGCATTATTGAAACATTTCAATAAAGCACGCGTACTCAATAAACCAATGCAAATGTCTTTCTTAAATGAAGTAAAAGGTCAAAGCAACGATCGTGGTGGTAAAGAACGTGGTCGTAAAAACTTTGGTGATTCACGCGGTGAACGTGGCGATCGTGATAGAAAATTCAATGAGAAAAAACGTTCATTTAAAGAACGCGGTCGTCGCTAATCGACACTAACACTTAAACTAAATAAAAAGAGTAGCCATTGCTACTCTTTTTTTAATGCATAATTTTAAAATCACGCCACTTTTTTCGTGAAAATTTATGCATTTTTCTCCATCTTTTGTACATCTTCCAGTGTATTAAAATTTTGAAATGCACTTTTTTGATCAGAAAAATCAACGTCTACGGCATGCTGTTGTTGCATAAATGCCAAAATACGGCGTTCCCCACTTGCTAAATATTTTTCTAATTCAGGGGCTAATTTACAAGACATCAAACAAAATGTGGGGTGATCTCGTTCCCCATCGTTTGCATAGGCAAGTTGCGCGTTATGCTCTCTAATGGCTCGAAGTAAGCGCTGACATAATTCCTCTGATAAAAACGGATTATCGCATGGAATAAATAAGACATAATCCGTTGTTGCTCGCTTAAGTGCGGTTAACATCCCACTTAATGGTCCTTGAAAATCTGGAAGTTCATCTGCAAAAATAGGCACACCGTAGGTTGAATATTTTTCAAAATTTCGATTAGTATTAATACTGACACCTGAAACTTGTGGCGATAAGCGTGCTAAACAATGTGCAATCATCGGTTTCCCACAAAAAGAAACGAGTCCCTTATCTTGTCCTTGCATTCGGCGTGCTTTTCCACCGGCTAAAATTACGCCACTAATTGTTATTGTCATATTTTATTCCGTCTTTAATTCAAGTATGATGTAAGTTCCGTTTTGATCATAAGGAAATCCAGATGAAATGTCATCGTTTAAATGAAGTATTAGAATTACTTCAACCTTATTGGGCTAAGAATCCAGAGCTCAATCTTATGCAAGTACTCGCAAAAATTGCTACTGAAGCAGGATTTGATCAACCAATCGATACATTATCTGATGAAGTGATCATCTACCATTTGAAAATGTTTGGAAAAGATAAAAATGCACCAATTCCAGGTCTTCAGAAAGATTATGAAGAAGACTTCAAGACTGCTTTATTAAAAGCACGTGGTGTTATTAAATAATCTCATAAGGGGAAAAAAATGAAAAAATTACTTTTAGCTTTTATTGCTTTATTTGGTATCGCTCAAGCAAATGCAGAACCCGCTTATACAGAACTTGATCGAACACCTTCACCGACACCAACCGTTATTGAATTTTTCTCTTTCTATTGCCCACACTGTTACAACTTCCAGTACGTTTACAAAATTCCACAAAAAGTAGAAGCCGCGTTACCCAAAGATGTAACATTTAAACAATACCATGTTGCATTCCTAGGAGCGCAAGGTGAGATGCTTACTCGTGCATGGTCACTTGCTATGCTATTAAACGTGCAAGACAAAGTTCGTGAGCCATTATTTAATGCAGTGCGTGCAGGTGAAGAAGCGGGCGATCCAAATGTACCAAACATGGATGCGATCCGTAAAATCTTCCTTGATGCAGGTGTAACTCCAGATGAATTCAATGCATTTAATAGTTTTGCTGTGACTGCATTAACCAAAAAACAAGAAAATCTAGCTCAATCACTTGATGTACGTGGTGTACCAGATTTTTACGTTAACGAAAAATATCGCATTAATCCACAAGCCCTTCCAAAAACTGAAGAAGGTTTTATTAATGGCTATGTGAAAACTATCAATGATTTATTGCAAAAGCACTAAAAGTTTGTTTTAATGCGACCCTTTTTAGATCTACATTATAGAAATACATCGAGGAAATTATGACAGAGAGTTTTATCGTTACCCGTCGTTACTTTGATGATGAAAATTACCCACGTGGTTTCGCACGTCACGGTGATTACACAATCAAAGAAGCACAAGTTTTAGAACAATTTGGACAAGCATTCAAAGCGTTAGATAAAGGTGAACGTGCCCCAGTAACTGAAGAAGAAAAATCTTTTGTTGCTTTCTGTCGTGGCGAACACCCAGCAGAAACTTTCTTTGAAAAAGTATGGGGTAAATACCGTACGCGCATCGCTTCTGCAAAACGTGTTTACACGCTTTCAGGCGTTATCGCAGACAATATTGAAGATTTCTCAGGCGAATAATTCTCTGTCTTAGTTATCTATCCAATAGTAAAACTTCGCCACAATTTTTATAATTTATTTATAAAAACTGTGGCGTAATTATTTATAGAGAATATTAAACATCTAATAATACGAGGATTGCTGCATCACCGCCCCACTCTTTGGGTGCTTGGTGTAATGCTCTTACACGTGGATGTTGAACTAACCAGCGAGGAATTTGATTTTTTAATGTAAAGGTTCCGTATCCCGTCATGATGCTGGCACAAAAGAAATGTTCCCTTTCACAAGCCAGTAGCAATGCGGCTAACTCCATTTTTGCTTGTTTTTTCGTAACTCCATGCAAATCTAAAAATATTTCTGGTGAAAAATCGCCGCGACGCAATTGTTTTAATAAGTGACTATCCTCGCCTGCGCGTAAATAGCGGACTTTATCCTCTTCATTTAATAAAGGTTCATAACCGTCTGAAAAGAAAAACAGCGCATCTTCCGTTTCACGCGCATCACGTAAAACTTGTTTTTTCTTTTTCACCGCTATCCTTTTCGGCACATAAGTATTTTGATCTAAAGGTTTTACCCCTTGCATAGCACTTCTAAAAAGCGCCTGATCATCTAGATCTTTTTCCATTGTCTATGCTGTTTCCTCATCTAAATTTTTTATTTTAAAAAAGAAGAACCAATATTTTACCAATAAAAGTGCCACAATGAGAACTTTTGCCCATACAACCGGCGTAAAGATAAAGCCTATCGTAAGCATGATAGTCACGAAACCTAAAATCCAAAATTTAGATTTTTTACTCATTGCACCTTGCTCTTGAAAGGTTTTTAAATGCTTTTGATAAATCGTGGTTTGTAAAAACCACTGATGAAGTCGATCTGAGCCTTTTGCAAAGAAAAAGAGTGTCAATAATAAAAATGGGACAGTGGGTAAAATCGGTACTACTACGCCCACAATGCCTAATACCAAAAAAACAAAACCTAGTACAATATAAAGTGCTTTCATTGTATAACCCGCTTAAATCATAAAATAAAGGATAAAATCTAAACCATACAGATTTTTAATTTAAATGCAACTGAAAAACATTCTTATTTAAATTAAAATTTACGAGAACTTATGCCGCTCTCTTTCATAATCCCTTATAATAGACAATTTTAAATAAAATTTAATTCTCCATTTTCATTAAAATATTAAAAAGGATACTTAATTTGAATATTGTGAATCGTATTTTTGATTGGTTTGAGTCACGTATTGATCCTTACCCAGAAAATAATCCACAACAGTTGCAACACGGATTATTTGGCTTTGTTTGGTCAAGCCTTAGTGGTATGAAAGGCTGGATCCTATTACTTGCCTTCCTCACCATGGGAACGGGGATTATTGAAGCACTCCTCTTCCAATTTATGGGCGTTGTCATCGACTGGCTAGGTAAATACACGCCACATCAACTCTGGCAACAAAAAGGCTATTTATTGTTAGCAATGGCAGGGGTTTTAATTGTCAGCGTGTTCTGGTCATTTTTCTCCACCACCACTCGTCTTGAAGCCTTACAGGGAAATTTCCCTATGCGCTTACGCTGGGATTTTCACCGCCGTATGTTGGGGCAAAGCCTTAGCTTTTATCAAGATGAATTTGCTGGGCGTGTTTCGGCAAAAGTGATGCAAACCGCGCTTGCAGTACGCGATAGTGTACTGACGCTCGCCAATATTATGGTGTACATCAGTGTTTACTTCGTGACATCTGGCGTCATTCTTGTTTCATTAGATACCTATCTCATTGTGCCTTTTTTAGTTTGGCTGGGACTTTTTATTACTATCCTTTATTTTATTATTCCTCGCCTTTCTAAAACGGCACAAGAGCAGGCTAATGCGCGCGCTCTGATGACAGGTAGAATTACGGATGCGTACGCCAATATTACCACCGTAAAATTATTCTCTCATGCCTCTCGTGAAGCAGATTATGCTAAACGTTCAATGGAAGAATTTATGGTTACTGTACGCAAACAAATGCGTTTAGCCACGTATTTGGACACGTTGACTTATGCCAATAACGTACTTTTAATTCTCTCAACAGCCATTTTAAGTATTTGGCTTTGGAGTGCGAGTTTAATCGCGGTTGGAGCAATAGCAACAGCGATTGCGATGACTTTACGTGTGAATAGTTTATCGCATTGGATTATGTGGGAATCTGCCCGTTTATTTGAAAACATCGGTACGGTAAATGACGGTATGCGTACGCTTTCAAAACCACATACGATTCTTGATAAACCGAATGCACATCCATTAGATGTAGGCAAAGGTGATATTCATTTTGAACATGTAGATTTTGCGTATGGTGATAAACCGCTTTTAAAAGACTTTAATCTACATATTAAACCTGGTGAAAAAGTGGGACTTATCGGGCGCTCTGGAGCGGGGAAATCAACTATTGTGAATCTCTTATTACGTTTCTATGAGCCACAATCAGGTGAAATTAGTATTGATAACCAAAATATTGCCGACGTTACCCAAGAAAGTTTACGTGCAGATATCGGCTTAGTGACACAAGATACGTCACTTTTACATCGAAGTGTACGTGATAATATTATCTATGGTCGCCCAGATGCAACAGAAGAGGAAATTTTGCAAGCCGCAGAACGGGCTAAAGCGGCTGATTTTATTCCACATCTTACCGATCCAAGTGGTCGCTCAGGTTTAGATGCACATGTTGGTGAACGAGGCATTAAGCTCTCAGGCGGACAACGTCAGCGTATCGCCATTGCACGCGTTATGTTAAAAGACGCGCCTATTTTGATTCTTGATGAAGCAACCAGTGCATTAGATTCAGAAGTGGAAACTGCAATTCAGGAAAGCCTTGACGAAATGATGGAAAACAAAACAGTCATTGCAATCGCTCATCGCCTTTCCACTATCGCAGCGATGGATCGCCTTATCGTATTAGATAAAGGTCATATCATTGAGCAAGGTACACACCAAGAATTACTTGCTAAAAATGGACTTTATGCCAAATTATGGCAACATCAATCAGGTGGGTTCTTAGCGAACCAAGATCACGCCTAAATAAAAACACGCCCCAATTTTCATAAAATTTTTCGAAAATTGGGGCGTGTTATTTTTAGTTTAATTAGTTCGCATTGATTTGAATATTTGCATTCTTACGCAATAAATCAATCCAGTTCTTTTCAAGATCACCGAGTTTATTACGCATCAACATTTCATAGGCTTTTTGCATATAAACTTCATTTGTGACATTTTGCTGACGACTTCCCGTTACTTCTAAGATATGCCAACCAAAGGTGCTTTTGAATGGTTGAGAAATCTTACCTTGTGGTGTAGAGAGAATCGTTTTTGCAAAAGCTGGCGCATACATATCAGGGAATTGGTACCCAAGATCACCTCCATTTGCACCAGATAAATAATCTTTAGAATATTCCAATGCCGCTTTGCCAAAGCTTATTTTTTTCGTCAAAATATCATTACGGATTTTAGTCAATTTTGCTTTTGCTTCGCTATCAGTCATCAATGGATTTATAGTCAGTAAAATATGACGAACATCATATTGTTTAGCCGTAATTGGCGCATGCTTGCCAGCAGATTTTGCCTCTGCTTCTAATTTTTTCGCTAATGTTTGGATTTCATTACGATGAATACTTTGACGTAACGTATTGACTTCTTGTCCAATCACTTGATCACGTAAAGTTGCCATACGTACTTGTTGTTGCAAAGCAGGTGCAATCTGTGCCGCTAATTGTGAACGATATTGCTCAAGGTTAACGCCTTGTTGTGTTAATGCTAATAAAAATTGCCCATAACTCATTCCATTACGCTGTGCAATTAATTGCATTTGACGATCAACTTCTTGCGTTAAAATTTTCTGAAATTGTTGTTGCGGAACATTAATTTTCGCCTGTTGCAATGTGGTTGCCAGCAATGCCTGCGTAATAAGTTCATTCAGCGCTTCTTTACGCGCAGCAGGGGTTGCTTTGTGATGTTGTAATAGCTGGTTAACTTGGCTTTGTAAAATAGGTGCACCATTCACACTTGCTACAACACGATCACCTAGCGACTGGGCTTGAGCATAAAAAGCAGAAAATCCTATGCAGGAAACGAGTAAAGTTTGTAATGTTTTTTTTCTCATTAGATTTTTCCTAAAATTCAACTATTTATTTAGTGTATAAATTAAACAGAAAGTTCCCTAATCTTCTGCTAATACCACATCATAAAAACCATCAGAATGTTCTGTATGTACTTGAACTTCCTGTTGCTTAGTCGTGGTAACAATTTTACCGACATAATCCGCTTGAATTGGAAGTTCTCGATGTCCTCTATCGATAAAGGTAACTAATTCAACACGTTTAGCGCGCCCAAACGTCATCAAAGCGTCTAGCGCGGCACGAATAGTTCGCCCTGTACAAAGAACGTCATCAACTAAAATCACAGTTTTATTATCAATATTAATAAAACTTGTCGCCCCATAGTAGGTCGGGTAAAGTTCTGTATGTTCATCTACAAAATCATCGCGATATAGCGTAATGTCTATATCAAAAGAAGGTAAACTTTTATTCGTGAGTTTTTGGATCTGCTCTTTCAATAAATGAGCAATATCCGCTCCACGGCGTTTAATTCCAACAATAACAATATTATTTAAGTCATTGTGTTTTTCGACAATTTCGTAGGCGATCCTAGAAACCGTATGAATAAATTGAGTACTATCAACAATATTTTGTTTATTCATCGCAATTCCCCTAATCAATGGATAATTTTCAAACATTATAGCCTATTTTTTAATAAAATTGCGGTCATCGTCAACTTTGTAAATAATTTTGTAAAATTCCTTGGGTAAACTGTTTACGTAAATAAAATCCTAATGGTAATGTTTGAATAATTTCTCCCTGTACATTAATACCCGTAGTTAACGCACGACTGTTGGCTGCTTTGGGGCGTAATTGTAGCACTTCACCTAAACTTGCATTAATTTCTTGAACGCGTCCTAGGATAATGTAATCCATCAATTCCTCCCAATCGCGTTTTAATAACCATTCCTGCTCGGCTGTCGGTTCCCATAAAATGGGGGCGCCCACCCGGCGAGTGGCAAGGGGAATATCTCTTTCGCCCTCAATTGGTATCCATAATACTTTGGCAAGCTTATAACGAACATGGCTCGTTTCCCAAACAATCCCTGTCGTTTGAGTCAAAGGTGCAAGACTAACAAATGTGGTTTCGAGTACCTTTCCATTACGATCAATCGGTAAGGTTTTTAATTCAATACCTAATGCCTGGAAATCACGTTCTGCTTTGCTTCCTGCTGTAGCGCCAAGCGCCTGTTCAATTAAATTTCCCACCCAACCTTTATGTCGTTTTAAATTTTCAGGAACGGCTAAATTTAATGTGTGTGCTATATCAGCAAAAGTTAGTCCAGCAATTGCCCATGCTCTTTCTAAAAGCTCATTTTCAGTTTTAGGAGGCGATGCATGCATGTTGGTATTCCCTTCTTACAAAAACGCACCGAAAAACGGTGCGCTTTTAACTCATTAATTAACAATGGTGTTTTTCACGATAAGCCACTAAATCTTCAATGGTCATAACCGGATAATCAAATTGTTTTGCAAAAGCCACAATTTCAGGTGCACGTGCCATTGTGCCATCATCATTAGTGATTTCACAAATTACACCAGCAGGTTTAAAACCAGCCATGCGAGCTAAATCTACAGAAGCTTCTGTATGACCACGGCGCACTAATACCCCACCCGTCTTCGCTTTTAATGGAAAAACATGACCTGGTCGATTTAAATCACTTGGTGCACTATTTTCATCAATCGCTGTTTTGATGGTGGTTACACGATCGCTTGCACTCACACCTGTGCTCACACCTTTTGCCGCTTCAATTGTCACCATAAACGCAGTATGGTTAACACAATTATTATTTTCAACCATCACTGGAAGTTCTAATGCTTGGCAGCGTTCATCTGTTAAACACAAACACACGATCCCACTTCCATAACGGATAAGTTGTGCCATTTGAGGAGCAGTAATGGTTTCAGCAGGGAAGATGAGATCCCCTTCATTTTCTCGATCTTCATCATCTAAAACGAGAACACCCTTTCCGGCTTTTAATGCAGCTAGTGCGCGTTCAACACGTTCTTCTGCGTTCCCAAATGAAGATAAAATAGACTGATTCATAGTAAAATTTCCTTGAAATAAAATTGTTGTACTTGAATCAGGGCTTGATGGAAAAGTAAAAGACGATAAAAATATCGTCTCAAAAATCACAACGTGATTAAAATTCTCTTTCATCCAGACTATGACTGTCGGCTTTGGATTCTCACCAAATCTGCTGTCTTTGCTTTAGCAAACGCTCGTGGGCTTATTTTCGCAATTTGAAACTTACCACCGGTAGGGATTTTCACCCTGCCCTGAGAACTCTCATAGTATAACTGAATTCCTTGATAAAAAAAGCGTCTTTCCTAGCAAAACGGACGAGAAAAAATTTTTATTTAGCGTTAAGATTGATACAATATCCATTCACTTATGAATCATTCGGAGGCAACTATGTCAGATTTCGATAAAGATAAAATTGAAAACTTTTTCCATCAAATTCAAAGTGCATTACCTGCTGGCTTAAAAGAATTTAGCCAAGATACGGAAGAAAAATGCAAAGCCTCATTTAAAGCGCGCTTAGTTGCTCTCGGCTTTGTCACCAAAGAAGAATTTGAAGCGCAAGCCGCTCAAATCAAACAATTACAAGATCAAATTATCCTCCTTCAAGATCGTCTTGATGCTTTAGAAGGTAACAAGGATCAATAGAATTAATTATACCAAAGGAACTCGTGTATGACGGATTTTTCATATTTACAAACAAAACGTAAGCAACTGAAATTAAAAGTTAATGATGTTTGTCAAAAAGCTCAGATTACACGAGCCTACTTCAATCAATTAGTCAGTGGGAAAATTAAAAATCCAAGCGCAGCAAAACTTCAAGCTTTGCATACAGCACTAGAAATCAGTGAGGATCCAATGCGTAAAGTGGGCGTTATTTTCGGTAAGTTTTACCCTGTACATACTGGACATATCAATATGATTTATGAGGCTTTCAGTAAAGTCGATGAATTACATGTTGTGGTTTGTAGCGATACAGAACGAGATTTACAACTGTTTTTAAACAGTAAAATGAAAAAAATGCCAACCGTTCAAGATCGTTTACGTTGGATGCAACAGATTTTTAAATATCAAAAAGGACAGATCTATATCCACCATCTTATTGAAGATGGCCTACCAAGTTACCCTAATGGCTGGCAAGGCTGGGCAAACCGCGTGCGTGCGCTTTTTGCAGACAAACACTTCCAACCGTCTGTGGTTTTCAGTAGTGAAATCCAAGATAAAGCTCCTTATGAAGAGTATTTAGATTTACAAGTAGAACTTGTCGATCCACAACGTAATTTCTTTAATGTCTCCGCAACGAAAATTCGTAATAACCCATTTGAATATTGGAAATTTATTCCTAAAGAAGTGCGTCCATTCTTTGTAAAAACCATTGCTATTTTAGGAGGTGAAAGTAGTGGTAAAACCGTCCTCGTCAGCAAACTAGCCAATGTTTTCAATACCACTTCTGCCTGGGAATACGGTCGAGAATTTGTCTTTGAAAAATTAGGGGGGGATGAGCAAGCTATGCAATACTCCGATTACCCTAAAATGGCGATTGGGCATCAGCATTACATTGATTATGCACTACGTCACGCACATAAAATTGCTATCGTAGATACCGATTTTATTACTACCCAAGCTTTTTGTATTCAATACGAAGGAAAACCTCATCCATTCCTTGATTCTATGATCAAAGAATATCCCTTTGACGTAACGATTTTGTTGGATAATAATACGAAATGGATTAACGATGGGCTTCGTTCTTTAGGCAACCAAAAGCAACGTCAACAATTCCAACAATTATTAAAAAAATTATTACATAAATACAATGTTCCTTACATTGAAATTGAATCACCAAGTTATTTGGAGCGCTACAATCAGGTGAAAGTTATTGTTGAAAAAATTCTCAATAACGAAGAAATTGAACCCTTATTCACGCGGGAGTAACTTATGATCCTATTTGCTGGCGATCCTCATGGTAGGTTCGATCACTTATACCCTTTTTTAAAACCTGATGAAAATGGTCAACTTCCAGCGGTCATTTTATTGGGTGATATTCAAATCCATTCACCTAACGAATTAGATGAATTGGCCGAACGTTGCGATCTGTGGTTTATCCATGGTAATCATGACACTCGTACCCCTGAAACCTATGATGCACTGTGGGGGGAAAAATGGAAGGATCGCAACTTACACCGAAAAGTGGAAACTATTCAAGGAGTTAGAATTGCTGGACTTGGTGGTGTGTTCCGCGGAAAAATCTGGATGCCACCAAATAAACCGATGTACCACGACCCCATTCATTTCTGTCAATATTGTTACCAAGAAAATTTGTGGCGACAAGGACTCCCCTTGCGTCATCGCGCAACGATTTTTCCCTCCGATATAGAAGCATTGGCAAATCAAAAGGCTGATATTTTAGTCACTCATGAAGCACCAAAGCCGAATCCCTACGGCTTTGCAGTGTTAAATAGATTGGCACAAAAAATGGGCGTCAAACATATTTTTCATGGTCACCACCACGAAAACTATGTTTATCCTCATTTTAAAAAATACTCCCATAAAGTAACAAATGTCGGATTTCGTAGTTTAGCTGATATCAATGGTCACCATATTCTTACGAACATTGATGATCGCTAATTAAAATTAAATAATAAGAAACTCATTTTAGTGATAATAAAAAAAGGTTGGTTGTCCACCCGTAGCTCAACCAACCTAAACTTAAGCATATCAATTTATGCTTACTAGCTATAAAATGAACTCACGATATAGTTAAAATCCATAAAACATTCCAATGTTGTAACCCGCATCTTCCATTTTTTTAGTATTCATGGAAACGGCTGTTCTTACTGCAAAATGTTCATTAAATCTATACCCTGTTCCAACTGCAACGGCGGTATTACTACGATATTGTCCCATTGCAGCAGTCACATATAATTGACCGACAGTATATGGCTGGAATAACCCTGCTGCAGCCATAAGTTGAGCCATATGTCTTTGTTCGCGTTTATCTAGGGCATTAATCCTAGATCTGTTACTATGAGCCAATCTATCAATTTCATCCATTCGCTTAGTATCTAACAATGCAATATTAGTTTTCAATAATTTAATTTCTTTTGTGTTAGTGGCGATATTAACCGCATTGTTTTTAACGTCTGTTTTTACAGTTTTAATATCTTTGGTGTTAGTTGCAACACTACCTTTCATAGTGTTGATATCTTTGGTATTGGTTGTAACACTACCTTTCATAGTGTTGATATCTTTGGTGTTAGTCGCAACACTATCTTTCATGGTGTTGATATCTTTGGTATTGGTTGTAACACTACCTTTCATGGTGTTGATATCTTTGGTATTGGTTGTAACACTACCTTTCATAGTGTTGATATCTTTGGTGCTAGTCGCAACACTACCTTTCATAGTCTTGATATCTTTAATGTTCTTCTCTACTTTATCATCTACAACATCTAATTGCCCAATATTAGCGGCATCTGTTTTATCTACCCCGCCTGCAAGGTTAGTAAGCCGTCTATTGATTATATTCTTCTTATTAGTACTACCTATTGATACTACCCCCCAAGATGCATCTTTATTTTTCTCTTTGGTATATTTAGCTGTTGTATCAGTATATTTCAATTCAGTATCAGAATTTATCCCTAACGCGACAGAACCTTTAGCATAGGCATGAGCCCAAGTTCCCACTGCTGTTGAATTATCTGCTTTAGCTTCAGCTTGTAACCCTACCGCAGTAGAATTTTTCCCTGCATTTGCTTGTACACCTACTGCAGTACCACCTTCACCATCTGCGTGAGCCTGAAAGCCAAATGCAGATCCATTTTTGGCTGCAGTTGCACCATCACCATCTATTGTTGACTGTACTGCTGGTCCTGGGTTAGCAATTACAGTTGATGTGCTCACAGCACCTAAAATGATAGTAGCTAATAAACTTAACTTATTCAGTTTCATAAAATACCTCCTGATTATACGGTTGTAAAAATCCCCCTGGCGATCAATAAGGATTCAAAATTAGTTCAAAAACAAGTCAACTATTTCTGCGATAGGTTAATCCTTTCAAAAAAAAAAATACATATCCTATTAGTAGGTATTTTTTATAAAACTATTGCCGAATGAAGTTTATTTCTTCAGAAAATTACTCGTGCCATTGCTGTATTCCATAAAACATCAAAGACAAATAAACTCTTATTAAACACGCCCCAATTTTCGAAAAAAATTTTATTTTTATAACTTTTGAACACTAGCTCTATGCTTTTGCTCAAAAGTTATTTAGTATATGATCTGTATCAAACAAAATAATAAACTACGCTTAATAAATCTACTTATGAATTTGGGAGACTCGTATGAAATTATCGCGTCGAAATTTTATCAAACGCGGTGTTATTGCGGGAATTACTGTATATACGGTGCCTGCTCTAGCCCAGTTTAAACTTGATCTAGATGGACAAAGCAACCAAGTAAGTCCAGAACTTTATGAAAAATGGTCCACTAACGGTGAAACCAATTTCCGTATTGATGCTATTGCAAAAGTTACCGGTGAAAAAATTTATGGTCGTGACTTACGTGCAACAGACATCGAAGGTTGGCCAAACTCACAAGCATTCGCTTACTATATCCGTGCCACTAAAGCCGATCAGCTCTATGAAGGCATTGATATTGATTTTTTACCCGCACCATTAAAGCCAATCAAAATCATCACCGCAGAAATGCTTGAACAAGATGGAATTGTTCTACCACACTTTTATGGAAAAAACCCATTAGTGAAAATCGGTACCGTTCCAGATTATTTAGGTCAAGCTGTCGCGTTACTAATTTTCGACAACTTCCTTGCTTACAGCGAGGCTAAAAGTTTATTGCAATTTAATCCATCCGTTGTGAAATATGGCGCGAAAGCACCGCTGGCGTATAAAACTATGAACCCATGGGGCGTTCACCGCATTACACGTATGGAAGGTAATCCAGCAGGAACACTACCAGATAAATATAGTCCTCTCCAAAATGGTCTCCCACACGTCGACTATGTTGATTATAAACCTAATTGGCCCGCACCAAATGCCAATGGTACGCCATTAGAGCAACAAATGGCGGTCGCAAGCGAAATTTCAAAAAATTTCGAGAATGAAGATTACTATATCCTTAATCGTACTTACAAAACGCAATTTGTGGATCCAATGTTTATGGAGCCAGAATGTTTTAATGGTTGGTACGATGAAAAAACACAAACATTCCATACTATTCCAACCTTACAATCTATTGAAGATTTCTATACCAATGTTGCCAATATGTTGGCAAATGGCCCATTAGCAGGAAAAGTCAAAGATTTAATTGTACATTCTCCCTATGTAGGTGGTGGTTTCGGGGGTAAAGATCACTCTATTACCGCTTACTATGGCTTAATTGCTGCCATGTATCATCACAATCCAGTGCGCTTGGCAAACGATCGTTTTGAGCAATTCCAAAGTGGACTCAAACGCCATCCATTCATTATGGAAAATCGTTTAGCAGTTGATAAAAAAACAGGAAAATTCCAAGGTATCATCAGTAATATGCAACTTGATGGGGGCGGTCGTGCGAATTTAAGTTCTGCTGTGGCATCAGTTGGGGCAAGTGGTTTGCAATCTATTTATTATTTCCCACAAAATGATATTACGGCTGTAGCTTACGTATCTGAAAACCCAGCTGCTGGTTCAATGCGTGGTTTTGGTACAGTACAAACCATGTTTGCCATGGAAAATATGGTCAATGAGGCTGCTCAGGTCTTAAATATCGATCCGATCGAATTACGTTTACGTAATGCGCTTCAACCAGGTCAGGCAAATACACAAGGTGGCGTCCCAACCAGTCCAGAACGCTACACTGATATCTTAAAAGAAGTTCAAAAACACGATATGTGGACAAAACGTGCCGAACGTAAAAAAGCACATGAAGCGAAATATCCAAATCAAAAATTCGGTACGGGTTTTGCAATCTGTACTAAAAAATTTGGTACGGGTAACGATGCGCCAGCAACCTATATTGAGATGAACGAAAAAGGTCAACTCATCGCGGGAATCACTGCTGTTGAAATGGGTACGGGTGCGCAAACTGGGCAAGCTGCAGTCATGAGTAAATATCTTGGTCATGGTGCTGACATCATGAATTTAACCGAAGTTAAAACATGGGATGCATTACAAATGCAAGCGACGAAGTCGCCGTATGCGATGACTGAAGATTACGTTAAACAAATGCAACAAAACCCTCGTTGGGTAACCACAAAAGTATTTGATTCCGCAGCATCTAACTCAGCTTATTTCCAAAGTAAAACCACTGAAAATGCTGCAAAAATTATTTTCCGTTACGGGCTATGGCCTGCTGCCAAAGCGATTTGGTCAAAACTCTACTTCTCAGGAAGCCAATATGCAGATATTAATTTCGGTGCCCCTGAAGAGGCGACTTGGGTAGACGGAAAACTTACAACGCGTGGCTTCATTCCACTTGATTTACCAACTCTTGCTCAATACGCCCACCAACACGGTTTTGTGACCTCAGCAATGGTGCATAGTTATAACAGCTGGGCATGGGTAGAGGCAGACTTCACTATTGAAGGTGAAACCCAACGTTACGAATTAGACGCCGTGGCTGTAAAATACGGCAAAGGTGCAAGCAAAGATAAGCAAGCCTTAATGACTAGCCAAGGCTGGCACGTATTAGATCGCACTAATACTGCGTATCCATCTCCTGCACTTCGTCATGCAATGGGAACGTACTATGCACCTTGTGCAACAATCGTTGATGTGGCTATTGATATGGGCTCTGGCGCAACAAATGTTATTCGTACACAATCTTGGGTTGATGCGGGTCAAGTTATTGTTAAAGAACTTGTTGAAGGGCAATTAGAAGGCGGTATCGCAATGGGTATCGGTCATGCACTTTATGAAACCTTACCAAGCGGTGAAGAAGGTCCAGGTAATGGTACATGGAACCTTAACCGCTACCAAGTAAGCCGTGCAAACAATGTTGGTGTTTGGGAAATGAATAGTATTCTTGTCCCACCAGTCGGTAAAAATGATCAATATAAAGGAATTGCAGAAGTCGTGATGATTCCTGTTATTCCTGCCATTATTGAAGCAATTTACCAAGCAACTGGCACCCGTTTTTATCATACCCCTGTAACTCCTGCTGATATGAGAGAGGCCCTACAATGATTACTGTATCAATGACAATTAACAACAAAAAAGTAGGTCCTATTGAAGTACCTGCAAGTTTAAAAATGATCGACTTTTTGCATGAATATCTTGCCCTCACTGGGACAAAATTTGGTTGTGGCGCAGGAATTTGTCATGCATGTACAATTATTGTCGATGAAACAGATGGTACCTCTCACACCATGCGTACCTGCATTAATGGTGTGGGCGATTTTAACGGTAAAGTCTTACGTACCATTGAAGGTCATGCAAAACGTAACGCACTTGGACAAATTACGGCATTAAGCCCAGTGCAAGAAACGTTCATTAAACACTTTTCCTTCCAATGCGGTTGGTGTACATCAGGCTTTGTCAATGAAGCGACCGTATTAGTGGAAGATCTTAAGAAAAATCCGATCGAAAAAGATCAAGTTGAAGCACGCATTGAAGATGCGTTGAAAGAGCATATTTGCCGCTGTACAGGTTACCGCAAATATTATGTTGGTCTACGTGATTTAATTCTTTCACAAGGGGGATTAGTAAAATGAAAAAAATCTTAACACTTAGCATGCTTGGGCTTGCCAGTGTGAGTGCATTTGCACAACCTTCGTCGCAAGCAAATGATAAAAATGAAAACCTCGCACTTATTGCGCGCGGGGCTTACCTTTCTGCGGCTGGCGACTGTGAAGGGTGCCATACCATCGCTACTGGACAAACTTACGGTGGTGGACGTGCTTTCCCTACACCATTTGGAACTATTTATTCAACCAATATTAGTAGTGATAAAACTTATGGTATTGGTAATTATACTTACCAAGATTTTGTGGATGCTGTGCAAAAAGGTGTTTCTCCGCATGGCAATCTTTACCCTGCGATGCCGTATTCCGCTTATCAAAAAATTAGCCCAGCAGACATGAAAGCGCTCTATGCTTTCTTCATGCAAACCAAACCTGTGGCCCAGAAAAATCGAGAAAATGATGTGATGTTCCCGGCAAACATTCGTTTTGGTTTAAAATTCTGGAACTGGCTTGAAGTAAAAGATTCACCATTTAAAGCAACTCCAGGTAAATCAGAAGCATGGAATCGTGGTAAATATCTGATAGAAGGATTAGGTCACTGTGGCGAATGCCATACACCACGTAATTTCTTAATGGGTTCAGAAACCGACAAAGCATTGCAAGGTAATGTTATTGATGGTGTGAATGCGCCAAATATTACCGCACAACGCTTAAAAGAAGAAGGTTGGGACGCAAAACAACTGACTGATTTCCTCGCAACAGGAAAATCAGCGAAAGGCACAGCGTTTGGTGAAATGTTTATTGTTGAAAAACACAGCCTAACCCAGCTTAGCAAAGCAGATATTGATGCGATGGTTACTTATCTACTTGATGGTGATACAGCAATTCGTAATCGTAAAATTCCGCTCGCCTTTACAGCCGAGCAGCAAGCTATGCCAGGCTATGGCACTTATATGGCAAAATGTTCTGGATGTCATGGTAACCGCGGTGAAGGTATTCCAAATCTTGCCCCACCACTACAAGGTAATGCAACGATTGCAAATCCAAATATTTATAATACCGTAGAAGTGATTATGAACGGCATTAGCTCACAACGCTACGACCGCAATCAAGCTTACTATGCAATGCCAAGCTATCCAAAAATGGATAGTAAAACCATGGCAGATTTAATCACATTCTTGCATCAGGCAATGACGGATCAAACGAGTAAAGTTACTCAACAACAAGTCGAAAGCGTTATGCAAAAAGTAAATAAATCTTAATAAATGACGCCCCAATTTTCGTAAAAATTTATGAAAATTGGGGCGTACTCTGATGCTTTATGCCAATTGGCGTAGTTTTTGAATTAAATCATAATTAGCTGGCGGAAAACTTCCTGCATCCAGATCCTGCTGATTAATCCACATTCCAACTTGCCCTTCTCGCCCAAAAGGCTCATGCAACCATTCTTCAACAAGATAGAAATAAAATTCAATAATCTTATGCGGATAGTCATAGACAAATTGTTCAAAAAGTTCTGCTTTTAAAACTTGAATACCAATTTCTTCTTCTAATTCTCGATCTAAAGCTTGACGTGGTGTTTCGTCATTTTTTACCTTACCGCCAGGAAATTCTAACGCTTGCGCAAAGTCTTTACCTTCTAAACGTTCAGTAAGATAAATTTGTCCAAGTGCATTGCGAATAATCCCTGCAGCAACTTGAACACGTGGCTTATCTGCCATTTTTAACTCCTAAAAAGAAAAAAGCGGTAAACAAATAAATTTACCGCTATATTTGTTATTAATTAATCAAATTTTCTTGCTCGGTTTCCATGGCAGTGCTTATATTTCTTGCCACTTCCACACGGACAAGGTTCATTACGTCCAATCTTATGATCAGCCTCATCTAAAGGCATTTCCTCACCATTAGTTTGATAGTTAACAGCCTGATGATCTGCTTCAGCTTGGCGTGCAGCTTCTGCTGCGCGTACTTCATCTTCCGTTCTCACTTGAACACGACTTAATGTACTGATAACACTTAATTTTAATGCATCAAGCATGTCTGTAAACATTTGGAAAGATTCACGTTTATACTCTTGTTTTGGATCTTTTTGCGCATAACCTCGTAAATGAATACCGCGACGTAAATGATCCATTGCAGAAAGATGCTCTTTCCAAAGTTCATCTAAGGTTTGTAACATCACGCCTTTTTCAAATTGACGCATCGTATCTTCGCCCACTAATGCTTCTTTGGTTTGATATTCTTTTACTGCTTCTTCAATGATACGTTCACGTAAACGTTCTTCATCAAGCGTATGATCTTCTTCGATCCAGTCTGCTAGCGGTAGATCTAAACCAAAATCTTGTTTTAAACGTTTTTCTAACGCTGGTACATCCCACATTTCTTCTAACGATTGTGGCGGAATATATTCATCAATAACTTGATTAAAGACATCTTGACGAATCGCATTTACACTTTCAGCCAAATTATCATTGTCTAATAATTCATTACGCTGTGCATAAATAGCATGGCGCTGATCGTTTGCGACATCATCAAATTCAAGCAAGCTTTTACGTCCGTCAAAGTTATGGTTTTCTACTTTTGCTTGCGCGGATGCAATCACTTTCGCTAGCATCTTAGATTCCATACCTTCGCCCGCAGTGCTAAACGCTTTACGCATCAAATTGAGTTTTCCTTCGTTGAGGTAAATTCGCATTAATGCATCTTCTAAAGAAAGATAGAAACGCGTTGAGCCTGGATCACCTTGACGACCAGAACGACCTCGTAACTGGTTGTCGATACGACGTGATTCGTGACGTTCAGTACCAATAATATGTAACCCACCCGCTGCTTTTACGATATCGTGGCGTTCTTGCCATTTCGCTTTAATCGCATCAATTTGTTCTTGGGTTGGATTTTCTAATTGCTCTACTTCAACTTTCCAGTTACCACCAAGCATAATATCGGTACCACGACCTGCCATATTGGTTGCAATGGTTACCGCACCTGGTGCCCCAGCATTTGCGACAATTTCCGCTTCTTTAGCGTGGAATTTCGCATTCAATACATTATGCGGAATCCCTGCTTTTTGAAGGGCATGTGATAACGCCTCTGATTTTTCAATAGAAACCGTACCCACCAACACAGGCTGTTGACGTTTAACACAATCTTTAATGTCTTCAATGATCGCATTAAATTTATATTGTTCATTTTCGAACATGATATCTGTTAAATCTTTACGTTGAACAGGACGGTTCGTTGGAATTACGACAGTTTCCAATCCATAAATTTCTTGGAATTCAAACGCTTCTGTATCCGCTGTACCTGTCATACCTGCAAGTTTTTCGTAAAGACGGAAGTAGTTTTGGTATGTAATAGAGGCAACAGTTTGGTTTTCACCTTGAATTTTTACCCCTTCTTTCGCTTCGATCGCTTGGTGTAAGCCATCTGACCAACGACGTCCAGCCATAGTACGACCAGTGTGTTCATCAACGATGATAATTTCACCATTTTTAACGATATAATCGACGTCTTTTTCAAAAAGCGTATTCGCACGTAAAGCGGCATAAACATGGTGTAGTAAAGCAATATTTGCTGGCGAGTAAAGGGTATCGTTTTCCGCCATCAAGCCTTCTTTAACCAATAATTGCTCAATTTTTTCTTGACCACGTTCGGTAAGGTACGCCTGTTTGGTTTTTAAATCTAAGGTATAGTCGCCAGTACCTTGATAATCATCACTGTCTTCTTTATCTTGTTTAATCAGATTCGGCACAATTTTATTCACGGCAATATAAAGTTCGCTACTATCTTCGGCAGGACCAGAAATGATTAATGGCGTACGTGCTTCATCAATTAAAATAGAGTCCACTTCATCGACCAATGCGTAATGCAATTCACGTTGACAACGATCTTCTGGGCGATGTGCGAGGTTATCACGTAAGTAATCAAAACCTAATTCGCTATTTGTCGCATAGGTAATGTCAGCCGCGTACGCAGCACGTTTTTGTGCAGGATCAAGCCCTGGTACATTTACGCCAACAGTCATACCTAAAAATTCAAAAAGTGGACGGTTTGTTTCCGCATCTCGACTTGCGAGATAGTCATTTACAGTCACCACGTGTACGCCTTTTCCAGAAAGCGCATTCAAGTAACATGGTAAAGTTGCGGTAAGTGTTTTACCTTCCCCTGTACGCATTTCAGCGATACAGCGATCGTTTAATACCATACCACCAATTAATTGTACATCGAATGGACGCATCCCCAGCACACGACGGCTTGCTTCACGAACAGTTGCGAACGCTTCTGGTAAGATATGTTCTAATTTCTCACCTTTTGCCAAACGTGCTCGAAACTCTGCAGTTTTTCCTTTTAATTCTTCATCACTAAGTGCTTCAAATTGTGGTTCTAATTTATTGATTTGAGCAACTTTTTTATTTAAACGACGCAAAATGCGGTCATTACGGCTACCTAAAACTTTAGCAAAAATTGTACTTAACATAGGTTTCTCTTTTAAAAATAATAGAATACAAACGAGCTTTACTCATAAAAAGTAAAGAATAAAAAATAATTAGAAAGTAAAAATGCGTTGTTCTGGACCGGCACGAATCAAAATGCTCGGGAAGAAAAAGTGAGAGAATTGCCCTAATACATAACGTTCAAATTTAGGGGCAACATTGATGTGAGCAAAATGGTGAGGTAATTGCTGCTCAGCCATCTGTTGCTGAACCGCCACACTATTTTTTTGTAATTGTGTAATGAGCGTTTGTACATTAATCGGATCGTCTGTTTGGCTTTCATGATGACTATTCGCTAAAGAAAAAATAGCGAGCAAGCCAATTAAAAGCGGCGACCAAAAATAAGACTTACTTTTTACCACGAGTACAAACCTTTATGACACAATGAGAATAATTTACTAAATCTTTCGTATTGTAGCGGAATTTCGCTACAATGTCATAAATATTACCAATTAATTAGCAATTATGGCCCATCAAAGTACTCCAAGAAATATTCAACAACTGCTAAAGAGTAGTACACTCCTCAAACAGTGCCAACAACAACAGCATGAGCAAAGTATTGAAGACTGTATTAAGGACAAACTCGCCTTTTTGAATCATTTTCCACACCGTTGTTACGCTTTTTCAGAAGATACGTTAGGTATTGATATTCCTAATGCCATGCTACGCTACTCTATTTTAGCTCAAGAGAAATCAATTCTTGGGGCACTGCAACGCCACTATCCCCAATTCATAAAATTGCGTATTCACATTAATCCCAAATTAAGTCGTTAAAAACAAAACGCCCCAATTTTCGAAAAATTTTATGAAAATTGGGGCGTCATTTTAATTTAAGCGTTTAGAATCAAATTAAGCTTCATGCTCTTTTTGATATTCTTTCGCTGCTTTAACAAAACCTTCGAATAATGGGTGACCATCACGCGGGGTAGAAGTAAATTCTGGGTGGAATTGACTTGCTACGAACCATGGATGGTTTGGTACTTCGATGATCTCAACAAGTTTTTTATCTGCTGATAAACCAGAAATACGTAATCCTGCTTTTTCAAGTTGTGGACGTAATTGGTTATTTACTTCATAACGGTGACGGTGACGTTCTTCAATGGTTTCTGCACCATATAATTTACGTGCAAGACTACCTTCCGCTAAGTGACATTTTTGAGCGCCTAAACGCATAGTACCGCCAAGATCAGAATTTTCGTTACGCGTTTCAGTTTGACCGCTTGCATCTTGCCATTCAGTAATTAAGCCAATTACCGGCTCTGGGCAATTTTTATCAAATTCACTTGAGTTTGCTTGTTTTAAGCCAGCTACATTACGTGCATATTCGATATAAGCAACTTGCATCCCTAAACAAATACCAAGATATGGGATTTTGTTTTCACGTGCATATTGTGCAGTTAAAATTTTACCTTCCACACCACGGTTACCAAAACCACCTGGTACTAAGATACCATCTAGACCGTGAAGCACTTCTGTACCTTTAGTTTCAACGTCTTGTGAATCAATGTATTTGATATGGACTGTTAAGCGATTTTTTAATCCTGCATGTTTTAATGCTTCGTTTACAGATTTATAAGCATCTGGTAATTCAATATATTTACCAACCATACCGATAGTCACTTCACCTGTTGGGTTTGCTTCTTGGTAAAGTACTTGTTCCCATTCACTTAAATCCGCTTCTTTGCATTCAAGATGGAAACGGTTACAAATGAAATCATCTAAGCCTTGTGATTTCAATAATGCTGGGATTTGGTAAATTGAATTTACGTCTTTAAGTGAGATAACCGCACGTTCTGGTACATTACAGAATAATGCAATTTTCGCACGTTCGTTTGCAGGGATCATACGATCTGAACGGCAAACTAAAACATCAGGTTGAATACCAATAGACAATAATTCTTTTACAGAGTGTTGAGTTGGTTTGGTTTTCACTTCACCCGCAGTTGGAATATAAGGCACTAAAGTTAAGTGCATAAATAAAGTGTGCTCACGACCAACATCTACGGCTAATTGGCGTAATGCTTCTAGGAATGGTAGTGATTCGATATCACCAACAGTCCCACCCACTTCAACGATTGCCACATCGTGACCTTTACCGCCTTCTAAAACGCGATCTTTGATTTCGTTAGTGATATGTGGAATAACTTGAATAGTCGCGCCTAAGTAATCACCGCGACGTTCTTTACGTAAAACTTCTGAATAAATACGACCAGAGGTAAAGTTGTTCGCTTTGGTCATTTTAGTACGAATAAAACGTTCATAGTGCCCCAAGTCTAAGTCGGTTTCTGCACCGTCTTGGGTTACGAATACTTCACCGTGCTGCGTAGGGCTCATTGTGCCTGGATCCACGTTGATGTATGGATCAAGTTTCATCATTGTGACATTTAAGCCACGGGCTTCTAAAATAGCTGCAAGAGAAGCTGCTGCAATTCCTTTACCTAATGAAGAAACGACACCGCCTGTTACGAAAATATAATTCGTTGTCATATAAAACCTTTTTTGCTTGGAGTAAAAATGAATAACGTGGTTGCTTATTGTTCAATAAACAACCACGAATTAAGACGGGAATATAGTCTACAATAAAGTGAGTGCGAACTCAATTTATCTTGCTAATTATTTTTTTAGTGTTTGAATATACGCCGCTACGGCTTGCATTTGTTCGTCATTTAAGCGGGATTTTGCGGGATTTCCTGGTCCTTGGATTAAGCCTGCTTTACGCATTTGCAACGCTTTTACAATCGTTTCTTGATCAAGCTGATTAATAATTGCAGAACGACCAAAAGCTTTTTTATCTGCATGGCGACCATGGCAAGTCACACAATTATTTTCAAAAATTTGTTGTCCTTCGGCAATCATAGCCGCATTTGTAGTAGATGCAGCTGTCGAAGTTGAGGCGGTCGGTGTAACATCAGCATGAGCGAACGCTACTGCACTGATTGCCCCCGCAAGTAAAATCATTCTTTTCATAATTTAACCTTTAAATAATTTTTCTAATTCTTCATCAGGAATAATACTTTCAAACTTCGCCTGAATTTTACCATTTTTATCCGCATAATACGTGGTTGGCGTCCCCACAAGATTATATCGCCCACCGGTAATTTTCATCTGATCGATGCCTACACTAAACGGATAATTCTCTTTTGCTAAAAACTTTTTAAGTTTATCACTTTGCCCATCAATATTAACTGCTAAAATTCGCAAAGGTTGGGGATACTTGTCATGGAAAGCAGCAAATTTTCGTAGCTCGACAATACACATCCCACAATTTTGAGACCAGAAGTTAACCAAAAATGGATGACCTTTAAAAGCAGCTAGCGTAAGTTGATTGCCATTAATATCATAAACAGCAACAGGTGGTGCATCTTGACCGATGACCACATGCTGATCCTTGCATGCCCAAAGAGATGCAAGGATTAAACCAAAACTTAATAATCGTAACGAAGATTTCAGGTATTTCCTCATCATACTACTCACGTTCTAATTTACGCTGATTCTTTTCTTCACGTAAAAATTTACCGTGTTGTAAAAAGATCGTTCTATCCGTTAATTTTCCTAAATCTGGATTGTGCGTAACCATGACAATCGTGCGTCCTTGACGATTTAATTCTGTTAATAAATCTAACACCAATTTTTCATTCACTTCGTCCAAGTTCCCCGTCGGTTCATCGGCGAAAATAACAGGCGGTTCATTGACTAAAGCACGAGCAATACAAACGCGTTGTTGCTCACCACCTGAAAGTTGGCTCGAACGGTGATCCATACGGTGCCCTAACCCCACTTGTTCTAGAACTTTTTTTGCTGCGGCTTCATCAACGACACTGTGGTAGTATTGTGCGAGCATGACATTCTCAAGGGCAGTCAAATATGGAATTAAATGGAATTGTTGGAATACCAATCCAATTTTTTCGGCACGAAAACGTTGGCGTCCTTCTTCATCAAGTTGCGCAGCATCAACACCATCTAAAATAACCTTCCCATCACTCGCCGTATCAAGCCCAGTTAAAATATTCATTAATGTCGTTTTACCTGAACCCGATGCCCCCATGATAGTGACAAATTCGCCCTCTTTAATTTGAATACTAATGTCTTCTAAAGCGGTGACTTGTCCAAAACGTTTATATAAATTTTGAGTTTCAATAACAAAATTCTTCATAATTTGTCCTTAAACTATTCCCCTTTCAGCACATTCGCCATTTCAATTCCCAATGCACGACGTGTTGGAATAATAACGGAAATGAATGCGACTAAAAGAGAAAGCACAATCGTAATTGGAATAACAGGAAGGCGCATATCAATATACGCATGGAATACGGTAATTCCCAAAATTTGTGCTAATAAATAACCTAGCAATAAGCCCACACCAGTTGCCACAATCGCGATAATTAAAATCTCTGTCACGATTTGTTTAACGATATCTTGCTGTTTTGCACCGAGTGCTTTTTGAAGAGCAAATTCTTTTGCGCGTTCACCCACGATAGCAATCAAGGTAGTATTAACGCAAAGGGTGGCCAAGACGAGGATAACGATAGAAATTAATCCCATTAACCCTTTAATTTTTCCTAGAATTTGCCCTTCAGAGGCAGATACTTTTAGAATTGGATGGATATCTAAATCGGGATATTCTTTCTGCAATTTTTTCGCAAATTGCATGACCTGACCACGATCGTCTTGCACATTCATCTGCGCATTCGTCACTAAGCCTTCTTTATCAAGCCATTGTTGAGCAAAATCTAAACTTACCACCAACATATTGTCGGTCGCATCACCTGCCTCAATAATGCCTTTAATGATAAATTTATGCTTATCGTGGTTCGCTTTTACTAAAGTGAGCGTATCTCCCACTTTAAGATTTAGGCGTTCTGCTAAACTTTTTCCGATTAACGCATGGCGATCATCAAAGTTAACCCCAATAGAGGAACCTGTAATTTGCCAGTAAGGTGCTAATGTCGGCATCGCATCAAACCAAACCCCCATGAGAACAATTTTTTCTTGCTCACTTCGCGCGACCCCATATAAATAAGGGCTTACCGCTGTAATCAGTCCTTTCGGCGCTTGCTTAACAATTTGCTCGACTTGGCTTTCTTTAATCAAACCGCTGTTATTCGATCCCACATAGAAATTTGCCCCAAAGGTTCGTAATTCTTGGCTCATTTTCGTATTAATATCGAAATATACAGATGACATTGCTGTCACGATGGCTGCCCCTACCGTAAGCGCAGCAAAAATGATCATGACTCGCTGTAACTTAAGGCGTAAAGCACGGAAAACTAGTCGCCAAAACATTTGACGATTACGCAGTAAGTTTGGTGCAGTATTATTGACGTCCATACAACACCTCCACTGGGTAAAGTTTTGCAATTCTATGAGCTGGGAACCATGTCCCGACAAGCGCAATTAAAATTGCTAAGACTAATACGCACGGGATCACAATCCACGCGAAGG
Source organism: Actinobacillus sp. (assembly GCA_020026155.1). Lineage (GTDB taxonomy): Bacteria > Pseudomonadota > Gammaproteobacteria > Enterobacterales > Pasteurellaceae > Actinobacillus_C. Next base: position 79,654 of record JAHHQX010000002.1, read on the forward strand.
AAAGTGGAACGCCAAAGAGAGCTAAACCAATAAATTTTGCCAATCCCCAGCCAGCTAGACATCCTAATAATCCACCGATCACTGCACTCATAATGGCTTCGCAATAAAAAAGCAATACGATTTGCCATTGATGTGCGCCTAACGCTTTCATTAAACCAATTTCTTTACTGCGTTCAATGATAGTGGTCGTCATTAATGAAGCAATCCCCATCGCGGCCGCAATCACGGCAGCTACGGTTACCACGGCTAAGAGTAATTGGATTTTTTTAATGACCACCCCTTCTGAGGCTGCCACTTGCCAAATCGGTTTTACTACCGATGTAGAAATTGCCTCTTCAAGTTGTAGCGCAATGGAAGACACGTATGCTGTACAGTACCAACGATCATATTCTGCCGCATCAAGGGAATCACTATTTTTACGTGCGCGACGAGAAAGCTCGTTTTCTGGCACGGTAAGTGCAGAAACGCGAATACCTTGAATTTTACCGTGTAAATTCAACAAGGTTTGAGCCGCGCTTAATGGCATGACGATTTCTTTCTCTTCATCACCCCCCGTAGATAAAATACCGACAAATTTTACTGACATATCTTTTTGGAAATCACCGTCTTGATAATGCAATGTTGCCTCATCACCAATTTTCCAGTCACGGCTTGCTGCTAATTTTTTTCCAACAAGAACAGGTATAACATCACCAAAATGGCTTTCTTTACTGCGATCATCCACCCATTGCCCTTTCACTTGCCAATATGGGCTAATGATACGTTGCCCCGTGTGATAATTATCTTCATCTGGCACATCAATATCATGATCAAAGAAAGTTCCAAGGATTTTTACTTTTTGCCAGTTGGCATCACGCCCCGATTTTCCTGAAATATTTTGTAGTTTTGCCGTTACTTCAGCGCTCAATAATGGTGCAAAGCCCACGATATTATTACGCCAGAAAATATCTTTTACGTTTGGCAATTCTTTTTCATCAAGAAAATCTTGCATAGCAAGGCTATTTAGATTATCGCCTTGTCCCTCGAGTAGAGCCGAACTTGCTGGCTCAACAAGAATATTCGCCCCGTAAGATTTCATCTCTTTCGCCATTTTATCGCCGATATCAATCGACACGGCTAAAAGCGCAGAAACCAAACTTGCAGCGAGAAAAATAGTAATGATTGACAATAACTTACGTTTTAAACCAAAACGCCAAGATTGCCATAGCATTCTTGCTAACATTAATTATCTCCTTTCGCGACCTCAGCGCTTTTCACGTATTTTTCTGGGTTATCACGGAAAAGTTCTTGATCGTGTTCGTTCGCGAAGAAATAGGTATTATCGTTGTAATCGTAACGATAGTTCGCTTTTTTATTTGTTAATTTTTGATGACTAACAGGATCTATAACTGGAATTTCTAAGACAGTTGAGAAATAGTTTGCACCAACCAATAACGATTTTTTCGGAATGACTACTTCGCCATTTTCTTCTTTCCAACCATCGATCGGAATTGGGTTACAGCCTCCAGCTTTACCAACTGATGGAATGAATAAGCGTACACCACATGCCACACACATTAATTTATCGCCATCAATGACATACCCACTATCACCACACAATAAACACGCGTCAAACACGGTTGCAAGACTTAATTTTTTATCTGAGCGGTTGATGATAAAGAAGCGAATTGCATGTCCATCACTTGCGACCCAAATAAAACGGTGTAAATCACCATCTTTTACGCTTTCAATTGGAATATGGATCGCATTATCCGCCCCCATTTTTACATAGGTAGATTCAGAAAGAGCAGGCGGTAAAGACGCTACACGATCCCAATATAATTGGGCACCAAATGTCGCTAAAATAATAAAACTACCAAAAATCACTGTACGTCTTGCATTACGTGCAAGGGCTAATTTTTGACGCTTAACAATAGGTTGTGTTTCATCAGCCGCAATTTTTTTACGTGGCAAATAAACACGCCATACAAAAATTGCTACGGTGATAAGTAAGAATAAACTACTGATATAGTTAAAGTAAGTTGTCAGATTATTCACTTTCGCTACATAGCTAAGGCGGAATTTAGTTAAGCCTACGATTTGTAATTTCATCAAGCTTAACAAAACGTTGCCTGTTAATGGTAACAATAACATTACAACAAACGCGGTCACGAGAATAATACGTAACTTACGTCCTTTCGCATCAGCTTTTGCTTGTTGGAAGAAAATAACCATCCAGCCCATAGCAGCAATACAAAAGAAGAATCCAAAAATTGCAGCACTTAAATTTAAAAGAAACGTTGTATTTACCACATCTGTATTGGTAATAAGGTGAATATTCGGATCTTGCCCCCAGATCGCCCCACCAATAAAGGCAAACACAAATTGCCAGATACTAGCAAGTGTAGATTGGCGCCAGAATTGCGTAATATAAAATAAAAGGTACAAAACAATGAGTGCACCATTAAAACTTAAAATCACGGTTTGTCCAGAAAGGGCTTCAATAGCAAAAACCATCCCTAACGCAAATCCAATGATTGTCAGCCAAACAAGGCGTTTTATATTAAGGTGTTGGTATTGCGTCCAAAGGCAACCGAGCAAAATTGCGAGTGGTAAAACAGGTTGTAATAGAAAAGTAAAAAAATAGTTCATAATTCATTCCTGTAACAGGTCGAAACCATCATTCAGGCTATATTTGTTGAGAAGATCATTGAGTATCCATAAAACCAATAGATAGCATGATGCTATCTATTGGAAAAGGCGGTGGATAACTTAGTTTAATCCAACATATTTAAATTCATATGAAACATCAAACGGTTTCCAGAATCTAGCAACGCCAGTATCTTTGTCGGTGTGTCTATGCATACCCGCTTTTGGTGGCGGATCGATATGGTAAGTCACTTTATAGTTACCTGGCCCCATCATTTTGATATTTGCACCATAGTGCGGACCATCACTCGCTACCATCGGCATAAAGGTGCCTTCTTGGGTCGCGCCAGTGTCAAGGTTGGTAAGTTTATAAGCAATAGTAAGGTAAGGCATCCATTCACCTTCACCAAAACCATTTTTATTACCATTATCAGCATGGATATCTGCTTCAAGATGGATATCAGATTGTTTAGCTGATAATCCCATACCACGTGGTTCCATATCTACTGGTTGCAAATATACCGCAGCAATTTCCATACCATTCATGTTGATAGGTTCACCAATTGGAACTTCCTTAAATGCTAGCGCTGCAGGTGCAGAAAGAATCCCTGCAATAAGAGTGGTCGCAACTAAGGTTTTTTTCATACTTAATCTCCTCTGATTTCTAAGTATTTCGTAATTTATGAAAATGAACTTAATGTGCCATTCGACTTTGACGCTTCATGTAAATAAAGGCAAAGATCGCCGCAACAACTAAAATAACTTGCGGAATAAGCGTTTGTACATAAGGATAAATGCCAAGCCATGGAATCTCCGGTACATTTGGCAATAAAGTTGGCTCAAATAGCTTACCTTCAATTAACTCCAAGATAGATTTACCTGCAAAAACGAACGCCATTAAGTACATAAATGACCCCGTAACCATAAAGAATGGTTTAAGTGGTAATTTCACCACAGAATAACGCATAATAAAGTAGCAAATTGCTAATAAAATGGCGCCTACCACGAAACCTGCAACAAGATACATAATGCCCATTGTGGTTTGTGCGTCAGCAGCTAGTGCATAGTAGAACAACACAGTTTCCGCCCCTTCGCGATAGACCGCTAAGAAGCTAGTTAACCATAGTCCAACTAATGACCCCGTCGTGAGTGCAAGGGAAAGCTTCCCTTCCAAATAGCGCTTCCAGTTATTCGCTTCAACTTTAGAAAGTAGCCAGTAGCTCATCATGAATAACATGACAACCGCAAAAATCATCGTGAAACCTTCTAAAAGTTCACGGCTTGCACCAGCATTACTAAAGATCAGTTGGAAAATAATTGCAGTAACAACACTTGCAGCTAAGGCAACATAAACCGACTGACGAATAACTGATAATTTATCTTGATGATTATTTTTAACGAGATAAGTCACAATAGCGGCAACGATAAGCAATGCTTCTAGACCTTCACGTAAAATGATTAACAAGCTATATAGGAACAATGACCAATCATTTTTTCCTGTCCCTTGAATCATATTGACTGCTTGATCCATACCATTTTCAAGACCTTTTGCTTGAACTTGCATAGCCTCAACACTATCTTTCGCTTTCATCAAGCTGACTAATCGTGTGAAATAACCTTCTAATTGTGCTTTAAACTTGCTATCGCGTGATCCAATTTTGGTTTCAAAACCTGAGTTTTCAAAAACATCAAAATAAGTATCTTGCACATCAAGCATTGCCTTTTGAGCGTCGCCTTGCTTATACGTTTGGATAGCTTGTTGAATTTGTTGATTTACTGTACGTGCAACTTTAGACCAATCAACATCGTTCGCTTTACTCTCGGTCGCACTACCCGCATCAGCGCTAGGAGCTGCAACTTGGTTTTGTTCTTCTCTTGTTGTTGGTAAATTAGGAAGAAGATCACTAATATCTTGAAGTAACAACGTAGTTTGATAGCCTAATTCATTAATATTGTTAGGTTTTTCACTTAATTTAATCAAGTCATAGAATTGATGGTTAATCGCACCAGAAATTTTTGCTGAACGATTAGTACGCACAGACATTTCCATTTCTGAATTTTTATAGCCATCGTATTGTGCCTTCTGCGCAAAGTTTTTTGCTGCTTTAAAATCACCTTTTTGATAAGCGGTTAGCATGCTAGCCAGATTATCATCAATCGCTTTAAAACTTTGTTTCCAATGAGGAGCAATATCGGCTTGGCCGTATACATCATGAGAGGCTTCCCCCTCTAAGCTTTGACCATTTTCTAAAATGGGTAAAACATCTTGTAAATCTTGTTTTAATTGATGAATGGTCGCCACAACTTGATCTTTCGGCAATTTTTCATTCATCATTTTGCGAATAGTGCCAAACATTGCTTCCATTTGGTAACTTTTCTTCGCCGAAATATTAATACGGATAGGTCCTTCTAAATTTTCAAAAATTTCAAAATAAGCCATTTGCACGGTACGGCGTGCCTCATCCATATGATTTTGTTCATAAAGCGTAGTCGCCGTATCAAGACGTTGTTCAATTTCTGAAACATATTGTTGATAATTCTGCGCATCATCAGCCAAAGCACTGAGTGGCGAAAACAATAAAAGAAGGAAAGAAATAATTAAATAACGAAATTTGCGAGTAATCAAAATGGAACCCTAAATATAATTATTACAAATAAGAATAGTTGTTATTATCCTCTCAAAATATATAAATTACAACTTTTATTACCATCCTGTAGCCCGGTGTTATAACGTTATTTAACCCAAGATTAGAAATAATAAAAGTTATTTAATTTTAAACTCTGCAATTTAAATAACGACTATCATTCACGTTTAAATCTTAATTTAATGTAAAGATCTGCTAAAGTATTATACCTTAACTTTATATAATATTATTAATAACTTATTTTAGGCATACCTATAAAAAATATAATACTTATTCAAATTTAATCATACAATTATCTACTGTAATTTTGATTAATCCCTTATTTTTATATAAAGAAAAACAAAACGAAATAGCATTAGCGTTCCCTCTCCGCCCCTCCCCCTCTTGTGGATTTTTACCAAAGTCTTTATAATCCTTATGTACTTTGTTCTTTAAAATCAGGTGGAAAAATGAATCCAATGTTAAATATCGCTGTGCGTGCTGCGCGCAGAGCAGGTAATATCCTTATGCAAGGCTTTGAACGCCGTGATGAAATTGAATCTTCATCAAAAGGTTCTAATGATTATGTAACTAACTTCGATAAAGCATCAGAAAAAGCAATCGTAGACGTTATTCGTACTGCTTACCCTGATCACACAATTATCACTGAAGAAAGCGGTTTACTCGCAGGCAAAGATGACGAAGTTCAATGGATTATTGATCCGCTTGATGGAACAACAAACTTCATCAAAGGCTTCCCTCACTTTGCAGTATCTATCGCAATCCGTGTAAAAAATCGCACCGAAGCTGCCGTAGTTTACAATCCAGTTACTAATGAACTCTTTACTGCGCAACGTGGTAAAGGTGCAAAAATGAATGAACTTCGTTTACGTGTTGAAAACTTACGTGAATTAAAAGGCACCATTTTAGCAACAGGTTTCCCATTCAAACGTCCAAGCCTTATGCCAACTCAATTTGCTATGATGGCAAGTTTAGCTGAAGAATGTGCAGATTTCCGTCGCACAGGATCAGCTGCACTAGATCTTTGCTACGTTGCGGCAAATCGTGTTGATGGCTACTTCGAAGCTGATATTAAACCGTGGGATATCGCAGCAGGCGATCTTATCGCACGTGAAGCAGGAGCTTTAGTTTGTGACTTCAATGGTATGCCAAACTATTTAGCACAAGGTCATATCGTGGCAACAGCACCACGCTTAATGAAAGCGATGCTTAACCATATCCAACCTTGCCTACCACAAAACTTTAGAGCGCTAACTAAAACTGCACTTTAATTTTCTATAAAAGACGCCCCGATTTTCACAAAAATTTTTATGAAAATCGGGGCGTGATTCTATTTTGTCATCCTAATCTTTTAATAATTTTTCCACAGTATCTACTATTCTTTAGTTGCCTTTTCATCGTATTTGAGTAAGCTAATTGCGTATCTTTTTTACTCAAATGGAGATCGCACAATGTCTAACTTATCCCATCATGAAATTCTTGTCCTGCTTAAACACGGGCTTATTGTTGATTTCACAACACCTATTCCAGATTTAGGTAAACGCGAAGAAGCTGTTGCCTCCCTAGCACCATTTGAAAGCCTTACGACATTAGATGGTTCAATGGCAACAGCCAATAAAATTGCCACCATGGCCCATCACTACATTGAGGCGGGTGCGACGGGAATTCGTGTTAATGAATTAAAAACACTTGAAGCCGTGCGTAAAACTATTAAAGCACCTATCATTGCCTCCCTTAACCGACATTTAGATAATACCCCCGTGACTACCACTCCGTTTTTGGTGGATGTAGAAGATCTTGCCCATGCTGGTGCAGACATCATCGCAATTGATGGTACTTCTCGACCACATCCTGTCGCGATTAAAGCTCTTCTAGATAAAGTTCATGATTTAAAATGTCTTGCTGTCGCCGAATGCTATTCAGTAGAGGATGCCTTAAACTGTCAAAAACTCGGATTTGATCTCATTGATATTCGCCCAGACGACAATACAAACGTACCAAATCAACAATTAATCGCAACCTTGGCAAATTCAGGTATTCATTCTTTTGTCACAGGACAGTATGCAAATATTGAAGAAATTAAAACTGTCTTAAATAATGGCGCCTATGCCGTTGTCATTCCTGCAGAGAGTGCGCAAACCTTTACGACAATGAAAATTGATCTTTAATTCTCTCTTTATATTTCTTAAGCAAACCCACTGCTCTCGTGATAAAAATCAATCATCCATTAAAAAGGAAAATATCCACGAGAGCAGGAACGTTATAAAATAGGTTTTCTTTTAATATCTATTTACTAAGTACATCTTATACAACGATCCTTGCATTCAATATTTAAAAAATTATACTAGACATAGAGCCCGCTCCAAATGGAATATTAAAATAGACGCATATTCGTTTATTTAATCTCTGTCGTGCTCAATAGGATAATTCATTCGCTACAACATTTTTCCTAAGGAGTTCTAATGATTATTGGCGATTTAATGCGTACTGATTACGCGAAAGGTCTTCCACCTATTCTCGCAAAAATTTGTGATTATCTGAAAACGATTGATCTCAATACACTGGAAGCAGGCAAACACTATCTTACTGAGGAAATTGTTATCAACGTCGATGAAACTCATCTCGTTGCACCAGACAGTAAAAAAGCAGAATTCCATCATAATAATATAGATATTCAATTACTTATCTCTGGTGAAGAATGGATTGAATATAGTGTCGATATGCCTAATATGGAGCTGTGTAATCCTTACAATAATGAATTTGATTATCAACTTATTGCGCAAGTTCCAAATAAAAACGTGGTAAAACTACGACCTAAGATGTTTATGATTTTCTTCCCATATGAAATTCATAAACCTTGCTGTGCCTATTCTTCAGATTCTCTGCAAAAAGAATTAAAAAAATTAGTCGTCAAAGTACCCATGAACTTGCTCAATAAAAATGAAGAGTAAAATGCCATGATACAAAATGTAAATAGCGTAAAAATTCTTGATACTATTGGTGCGCTGTACGATAGTATGACGAAAACTGAAAAGATTATTGCTAATATGCTACTTGCCTCGCCTATGTTATTTAGCGATAGCTCCTTAGCTGACATTGCTAAACGATTAAATGTTGGCGAAGCAACTTTTATTCGTTTCTGCCGTACCCTCGGTTTTAAAGGGTTCAGTGATTTTAAATTAGCACTATCAATTGAGCTGGCAACTAATAACAAACCTCAATCTGATTTGCTTGATAGCCATATTCAATTAGAAGATAGCCTAGAAACAATCAGTAAAAAGCTAGCCAATAGTCTGCAAAAAGTTGTTGCTGAAACCATGAACCTCATTGATTACAACCAACTTGCTTTGGTCGTAGAAGCGATTCGTAATGCGGATCGTTTATTCCTCTTTGGAATGGGCTCGTCTGGAATCACCGCTATTGATGCAAAAAACAAATTCATGCGCATTGGTATTCAGGTAGACGCAAGTGCTAACAACCACTTTATGTATATGCAAGCTTCTCTCGCTCGCCCGACGGATGTTGTTATTGGGATTAGTCACTCTGGCTACTCCCAAGAGATTATTGAAACTTTGCGTATTGCTAAAAGTAATAATGCCACTACTGTTGCTATCACGCATAATATGCGTACTCCGCTCACTTCGGTTGCAGACTACGTATTAACAAACGGCAACCGTCAAGAAGCTCTACAAGGTGATTCTATCGGAACTAAAATTGCCCAATTATTTGTCTTGGATCTTATCTATGCAGCACTGGTGCAAGGTGAGGAAGAAAATACGAAGAAAACCAAACAAAAAACCTTGGATGTCATCTTACAACAACGTCATAAATAGTCGTGGCACTGTGCGAGAAGACAGTTGATTATTAGCGAAGCTCAAAATAAAACGCCATAACTTTTATAAAAAATTACGGCGTCTTTATTTGGGCTATTTTGAAGATATACTTTCTCGCGGTTTTCCCCGATGCCAGTGTTCCCATACTCCATCCAAAATGACGAAGAAAATAGACGCAAGTAGTCCAGCAAAGAGTGGATAACTATCTGAAGAAATCTTTTCTCCAATAAAAATTGAGCTAATTAATAGTAAGGTCGGCTCCATATAGCTCAATAATCCAAGCATATTCATTGGTAAAAGATTACTAGCTAAAATGTAAAAAATAAACGCAGTCCCGCTTAATAGTCCTAATAAAACCAAGCGCCACATAATGTGTGGATTCACTTCTTGGGCAGCAGGGATATCCGTATGCCACGCAAAATAAATACAGACGGGTAATAAAAGAGTAAATTCAATTGCTAAACTAGCAAGATCCATAATATTAAAGCGTTTTCTCAATAAGAAATAAACAGCATAAGCACATACTGCGGCACTTGTCCAAGAGCCTCCACCTTTTGCAAAGATATCCGTAGCAACCCCTAACGCAGCAAGTAAAATCGCGACCAATTTTAATCGTGTTATTTTTTCTTTAAAAAAAACACGTCCCATTAGCACGAGCATTAGCGGTAAAATTAGATACCCCACGGAAACATTCAATGCTTCATTGTTATTTGGCGCCCATAAAAATAACCACATTTCAAATCCAGTAATAGACGCAGTACTTATAAATACAAGTATTAACCACGGATGTTTTTTGATACGTCTAAAATGTCTTTTTAAAAAGAATCGTTGGCGAAATAAAAAGACGGCTGCCCAAATAAATGGGAGCGTAAAAATAATTCGGAATGCAAAAATATCCTCCCCTGTTAATGGCACTAACATGGTCGAGAAATAATAGATATACCCGAATAACATTGAGGCTGATAAGGAACAAGCCACACCTTTTAACATAATACCTGTCCTAAAATACTTAACTTTATCTCAGCTACCATTATAAAAAAATCCCTCAAAAGTAAAACACTTTCAAGGGATTTAATTCAATTATTTACGTATCTTATTATTTTTTATAGTGAGATACCGCAGCAAGACCTAAGAACGGTGCTTTGCTACCTAATGCTTCTTCGATACGAATTAATTGGTTGTATTTTGCCATACGGTCTGAACGGCTCATAGAACCAGTTTTGATTTGACCGGCAGAAGTACCAACTGCTAAATCAGCGATAGTTGCATCTTCAGTTTCACCTGAGCGGTGAGAAATCACTGTGCCGTAACCTGCTTTTTTCGCCATTTGAATTGCTTCTAAAGTTTCAGATAAAGTACCAATTTGGTTTAATTTAATTAAAACCGCATTAACGATACCTTTTTCGATACCTTGTTTAAGAATTTTTGTATTAGTTACAAATAGGTCATCACCAACAAGTTGGATTTTGTTACCTAATTCTTTAGTTTGGTATGCGAAACCTTCCCAATCAGATTCATCAAGACCATCTTCAATTGAAGTAATTGGATATTCTTCAGTTAATTTTTCAAGATAGTGAGTGAATTGTTGTGCATCGAAAGTTTTACCTTCACCTTTTAAGTCATAGCGACCATTTTTCTTATCATAGAATTCAGATGCTGCGCAGTCCATCGCTAAAGTAATATCTTTACCGAAATTATAACCTGCTGCTTCTACTGCTTCTTTGATGCATTGTAACGCTTCTTCATTTGATTTAAGGTTAGGTGCGAAACCACCTTCATCACCCACAGAAACGCTTAAACCGCGAGATTTTAAAACTTTCGCTAAGCTATGGAATACTTCAGAACCCATACGAATTGCTTCGCGTTCAGTTTTTGCACCTACTGGTTGAATCATAAATTCTTGAATATCAACGTTATTATCTGCATGTTCACCACCATTTAAGATATTCATCATTGGGAGTGGCATAGAGTAAACACCAGGTGTGCCATTAAGTTCTGCAATCCAAGCATAAAGAGGCATACCTTTTGCAGCTGCAGCTGCTTTTGCTGCTGCAATAGAAACCGCTAAAATAGCGTTTGCACCAAATTTAGATTTATTTTCAGTACCGTCTAAATCAATCATAATTTGATCGATTTCTTTTTGGTTAGATGCATCCTTTCCTGCTAGGGCTTGTGCAATTTCAGTGTTGATTGCGTGTACTGCAGTTAATACACCTTTACCACCGAAACGAGATTTGTCGCCATCACGTAATTCTAACGCTTCACGAGAACCTGTAGACGCACCAGATGGGGCCGCTGCCATACCAACGAATCCACCTTCTAAGTGAACTTCTGCTTCTACAGTTGGATTACCACGTGAATCAAGAATTTCACGACCAATCACTTTGATAATTTCACATTTTGCCATTGTGTTTTCCTCTTATAAAAATAAGTTGATTTGAAAATCTGTATAAACAACGCTGAATATTCTATCCCCTTTTATATCCTTTGTCTTGAAAAACTCCAAAAGAAGTGGTGTTTTATGTTGTATTGTTAAGAAAAAGAGAATAATTATTTACACTATGCGTGATATGTAAAAATTATGTTAACAAAATAGCGGAATTTCATAATTTTTAGTATTTTTTGGGGCGTGTTTTTGCTTTAAAACACAAATTTTAAATCTTACTTTATCGTTTATTTTTTATAAAAAAATACCCCATCCGAATATGGGGTATTTTATAAACTATTATTTAGGCTTACTTAGCGGACTAATCCACCACTTGCTTGAAGATCTGCATGATATGAAGAACGTACAAATGGACCACACGCTGCATGTTCAAAGCCCATTGCTTCCGCTTTTTCACGCATCATATCGAATTCTTCTGGTGGCACATAACGTGCAACAGGAAGGTGATGGCGACTTGGCTGTAAATATTGACCTAATGTCAACATGGTTACCCCATTTTCACGTAAATCTTGCATAACTTGAAGAATCTCTTCGTTTGTTTCTCCAAGTCCTACCATTAACCCAGATTTTGTTGGAATCTCAGGGAACATGGCTTTAAATTCACGTAATAATTTTAACGACCATTCATAATTTGCACCGGGACGAATATCTTTATATAAACGAGGAATGTTTTCTAAATTATGATTAAATACATCCGGTGGATTATCTTTTAATTTATCTAAGGCTTGCTCAATACGTCCGCGAAAATCTGGTACCAAAATTTCAATTTTAATGCCTGGATTTAATTTACGAATTTCACGAATACAATCTGCAAAATGTCCCGCACCACGATCTGGTAGATCATCACGATCCACTGAGGTAATTACCACATATTTCAATTTCATATCAGAGATTGTTTCAGCTAATTTGCGTGGTTCATCAACGTCTGGAGGAAGGGGTTTACCGTGTGCCACATCACAGAATGGGCAACGACGCGTACAAATTGCCCCAAGAATCATAAATGTAGCCGTTCCGTGGTTAAAACATTCATTTAGATTTGGGCAAGATGCTTCTTCACATACTGAATGAAGGCTATGTCTACGCATTCCATTTTTGATTGCTTGAACTTTATCAGAATGGGCGGAAATTTTGATTTTCATCCATGATGGTTTTTTTAATACTTCCTGCTCAGGATCGATATTTTTTACTTTGATAATTGAGGTTTTCGCGGCATCGCGATATTTTACACCTCGTTCCATTTTAAACGGACTTGTCATTCTGCGTTCCCTTAGATTGTTATGCAAATGTTACCGCATTGTAACCTAGATCAGATAAAAAGTATTCTAATAATTTAGGGGAAACTTTTTCACAAGTCGCTTCATCAGTACTGATAAAATCAGCCAGTTGACACATTTGTAAACCTGCATAGCCACATGGATTAATATGATGAAATGGGGTTAAATCCATTTGAATATTAAATGCTAATCCATGGAAGGAACACCCTTTGCGGATGCGTAATCCTAAAGAACAAATTTTTTTACCTTCAATATAAACGCCTGGCGCATCAGGTTTTGCGTAACTATCTATGCCATAAAATTTTAGTGTTTTAATGACACTTTGTTCTAATGCAGTTACTAACTGACGTACACTAATTTCCTCACCCAATGCTTTTAAGCGCTTAATATCAAGCAAAACATACATGACTTGCTGACCAAGCCCATGATAAGTAATCTGCCCACCACGATCGGAATGAACAACAGGAATATTCGTTTGATGAATTAAATGCTCAGGTTTACCCGCAGTGCCTTGCGTGTAAACTGCCGGATGTTGAACGAGCCAAATTTCGTCATTCGTATTTGCGTCACGTTCATCGGTAAAAGTCTGCATTTTGTGCCATATTTCTTCATAAGGCTGAATACCAAGTTGGCGAATAATTAAAGGTTGGTTATGCATATATATTTCTCAGATAAAGAAAAGGAACAGATTAATTTTCATTAATCTGTTCCTTAAAAATTTTATTAAAGAACCATTCTTACGCCATCAATTTTAGCGAGTTCTTTATAAAGGGTTTCAACTTGCTCAATATTTTCTGCGCGCATGGTAAGCGATACAGATTCATAGTTACCTTTAGAACTTGGTTGAACTTTTGGTGTATCAATAACTTTTGCATGTTGTTCCATAACTTTAACAACATCATCAGCTAAATCACTACGGGTGGTCCCCACCACTTTGAATGTAAAGTTACATGGAAATTCAAGTAAATCTTTTAGTTTTTTCTCTTCAATTTGACCATCTTTGATGGTGATATTTTTATCCGCCATAATTTATCCTTGTTTTCAATATATTAAATGGGCAGAAGTAATCTTTCTTCCGCCCTATTTAGATGTAGCTTAATTCTCAAAATTCAAGAGAGACTAGAAAAGAGATTTTACATTAAGCACAATCCAGTCCCAAAGACGACTAAATACGCCACCTTCTTTTACATCTTGAAGTACTTGTAAATTAATACTTGCGATATCTCGTCCATCCAATTGATAAATTACTTTACCCACGACTTGCCCTTTCATTAATGGTGCTTTAAGTGGATTTTGCGCTAATTCATAACGAATTTTGATATCGGGACGACGACCTTTTGGTAACGTTAAATAAGTGTTTTCTAAAGTTCCTAATGCGACTTTATCAGTATCTCCGTAGTAAACCGGTTCTTCTAAAATCGGTTTTCCAGGTACTAATGCACGTAGTGTTTCAAAATTTGCAAAGCCCCAACGTAAAAGTTGTTTACTTTCTTGCTCACGTGCTTGTTTACTTGGAGTTCCCATCACAACAGAGATAAGACGCATATTATTGTCACCCACGGCAGATGCAACAAGGTTGTAACCCGCTTGATCAGTATGCCCTGTTTTTAGACCATCAACATGCATTGATGTATCCCATAACAGACCGTTACGGTTGGATTGAGTAATATTGTTGAAGGTTAATTTTTTAATTGAATAAAGTTTATATTCTTGTGGAAGATCTTTGATAAGGTGTTTTGCAATGATTGCCATATCATGAGATGAAGAATATTGATTTTCATGATCTAGCCCATGCACAGTCATAAAATGTGTGTTCTTTAATCCCATTTGTTGAACATAGCGATTCATGCTTTGTACGAATGTATTTTGTGAACCTGATACATATTCAGCCATCGTAATACATGCATCATTCCCTGAATCCACAATAATCCCACGGTTTAATTCAGACACGGGAACTTTTTGTCCGATACGTAAAAACATTAGAGATGAGCCATGTAACGCTTTATTGCCACCCCATGCATCTGCTGGTACGGTTACGATATCATCATTATGAATTTTGCCTTGTTTTAAAGCCTGACCAATAACATAACTCGTCATCATTTTCGTTAAAGAGGCTGGTGCTTCGCGTTGATTTGAATTTTTTTCTGCTAAAATTGCACCTGAGTTATAGTCCATCAGAATATAACTACGTGAATCAAGTTGTGGAGGCGCAATCCCAAATTCTACAGCATCAGTCGTTGGTGCTGTAGGTGCAGGTGTGGTTGCAGCAACAGGAGCAAGTGCGGAAGGTGCTGCAACTGAATTATCTTGAGCAGCGATAGCAGGAAATGCACATAACCCACATAACGCAGTGGCGGTTGTCGTTTTTATCCAATGTTTAAACATAAATTCACCTTACTTAAAATAAAAAATTTAACAGAGAAATCACTGATTCCCTTTAAAAAAATGGCTCTTATGTGTTTGGACAGACATCACCAAACCAAAACCTGCCATCAAGGTTACAAAAGATGTTCCGCCATAACTGACCAATGGTAATGGCACCCCTACAACTGGTAAAATACCACTTACCATACCGATATTAACGAAAACATAAATAAAGAAGATTAATCCTAACGCACCACTTAAAATACGTCCAAATGATTTTTCAGATTGTACCCCAATCCGAAGACAACGTACGACGACATAAATATAGAGTAACATCAGAATACAAAAGCCGATAAGCCCCCATTCTTCCCCTAATACAGCAAAAATAAAATCAGTGTGTGGCTCAGGCAAAAATTCTAATTGTGATTGGGTGCCTTGCATCCAACCTTTACCCCATAAGCCACCTGATCCAATCGCAATTTTAGATTGCAGAATATGATAGCCCGCTCCGAGGGGATCCTTCTCTGGGTTTAATAATGTCATTACACGCATTCTTTGGTAATCATGCATTAAATAAAACCACATAATTGGTAAAAATGCTGCAACAGCAACGCATGCTGCTCCGATTACCCACCAGCTCATTCCTGCTAAAAATACGACAAAAATTCCCGATGCCCCTACCAGAATCGCAGTTCCCAAGTCAGGCTGAACAGCAACAAGCAAAGTAGGCACAATAATCATGGCTAATGCAATGAGGGTGACTTTAAGATTAAGAGGAGAAGGCTTTCGCCCGAGATAGGTTGCCACCATCAAGGGAACGGCAATTTTTACAATCTCTGATGGCTGAAATCGGAATAATCCCAGATCTAACCAACGTTGCGCTCCCTTACTCGAGGTGCCGACTAAATCCACTAGAACCAAAAGCACGAGTCCAATGATATAAAGATAGGGTGCAATATACTGATAAAATTGTGGTGAAAATTGAGCAACAACAAACATAACCACAAAACCAAGGGTTACTTGCACAATACGTCGTTCAAACATCACAACGCTTCCACCACAAGCACTATATAAAATTACCATCCCGAAGGCAGTTATCATAATTAATCCTAATAATAACCAGCCATCAATGTGTAATTTTTTCCAACATTTTAACCATTTACTCTTTTCGTCCATGATTAATGTTTCTCCTCAGTGGTAACATTTGTTGTCAAAATAACTTGCTTTTGTGCATAATTCTTTTCGATTTTTGGGGCGTCATTTTTTTGTTTTTGTTTTTGCATTTCTGCAATTTGTGGAAGCCGCACATCCAAATAATAATCCATAATTTTACGTACAATCGGTGCAGCATGGCTACTGCCTCCACCCGCATTTTCTAAAATCGCCGCCACCACAAGTTTCGGGTTTTTATAAGGTGCAAAGGCAATAAACCACGCATGATCGTGTAAATTATTTTTCAAATCTTTTGCATGATATACTTGATTCTCTTTTAAACTAAATACCTGTGCAGTCCCAGATTTCCCCGCTGCTTTATAGTCTGTACCCAAAAATGCACGTCGTGCGGTACCATGTTTGCTATTGATTACCGAATACATCCCTTCTTTTGCATCTTGCCAATATTCTAATTTAGGCTCCGTAATATCTGGATACAAATGAGGATCTTTGTAATATTGGACAGTCGCTCCATCAATGCTTTTCATTAAATGTGGCGTATGCACTTTTCCGTTATCTACTAAAATGGTTAAGGCTTTTGCAACTTGTAATGGCGTAGCACTCCAATATCCCTGACCAATTCCCACAGGAATAGTATCTCCTTGTAACCAACTGCGCTTAAATCGAGCTTTTTTCCATTCTCGATTCGGCATTACTCCTGGTGTTTCCTCTTTTAAGTCAATCCCTGTCGATTCACCAAATCCGAATTTCTTCATCCATTCAGAAAGGCGATCAATTCCCATGTGATAAGCGACTTGATAGAAATACGTATCCGAGGATTCAGTAATCGCTTTTAATAAGTTGGTTTTACCATGCCCACCCATTTTCCAGTCACGGTAACGTTTTTGGGTATTCGGTAAATACCAATATCCTGGATCAAAAATTTCTTTATTAGGATCAATAACTTTTTCCGTTAAGCCAGCTACCGCAATAAATGGTTTCACTGTCGAAGCAGGCGGGTAAGCACCTTGAGTAGCACGGTTGTAAAGTGGGCGATTTGGGTTATACAGCAACGCATTATAATCTTTACTCGAAATTCCCCCCACGAACAAATTATTATCATAACTTGGTGTGGAAACCATCGCTAAAACACTTCCATCTTTCGGATCCAACACTACGACGGCTGCACGTTCATCCCCTAACAGATTCATGATGTATTCTTGTAAATCAAGATCAATGGTTAAATGGATGCTTTTCCCCGCTACTGCCGGTTGTTCTTCTAATTTACGAACAACTTTTCCACGTGAATTAACTTCAACTTCCTCAAACCCCACTTGTCCATGTAATTCTTTTTCGTAGTAACGCTCAATACCTTGTTTTCCAATATCATGCGTACCTTCATAATTACTAAACTCACCATTAGCTTTTAAACGTTCAACATCACGTTCATTAATTTTCCCCACATAGCCAAGGATATGAGTCAGCGGCTCGCCATAAATATAATGACGTTTAAAATAAGGTTGAACAGCTACACTTGGAAACTTATATTGATTAACCGCAAAACGTGCAATTTGTTCCTCGGTGAGTGCAGGTTTTAAAAGAATTGGTGTATAACGTGAAGCACGGCGACGGGCTTTATTGAAGTTCTCGATATCCTCGTCCGTTAATCCAACGAGAGGTTTAAGGGCAGCAAAGGTATCATTTAAATTTTTAACTTTCTCAGGGACGATATAGAGCCCAAAGAAAGTAATATTTTCAGCTAGCTTACGTCCATAACGATCATAAATTAAACCGCGCGCGGGAGGTAACGGCAGCAATTTGATTCGATTATCGTTAGAACGTGTTTGATAAATAGTATGATCTTGAATCTGTAAATGATACAAATTCAAGAACAAAACAATGCACATCAAGAATAATACACAAACGGATACCACCACGCGTCGCGTAAATAAATCACGTTCCGCTTTAGTATCACGAATCGGCTCATGCTTTGGATTTTTTAGCCACTCTTTAATGTTCATAACTATTTATTTTTATTATAAATTTATACTATTCTCGATGATATGGATGGTTAGTACTTAAAGACCAAGCACGATACATAGCTTCTACCACCACTACTCTCACTAAAGGATGTGGCATCGTTAATGGAGAGAGTGACCAGCTTTGCTCAGCCGCCTGTTTACATTCAGGCGATAAACCTTCCGGTCCGCCAATGAGCAAACACACATCACGTCCATCATTTTTCCACATTTCTAATTGTTCTGCGAGTTTAGGGGTATCCCAAGGTTTACCAGGAATATCTAGAGTGACGATACGATTGCGTCCACATGCAGCTAACATCGCTTTTCCTTCTTGTTCAAGAATACGCTTTATATCCGCATTCTTACCACGTTTTCCAGCAGGAATTTCTATAAGCTCAAATGGCATGTCTTTAGGGAAACGGCGTTGATATTCTTTAAAAGCAGTCACAACCCAATCTGGCATTTTTGTTCCAACGGCAACAAGTTGAATTTTCATTATTGTGCCGTCCATAATTGTTCTAATTGATACATTACTCTACTTTCTGATTGCAAAATATGGACAATAGCTTGTCCGAAATCTACTACAACCCAATCCGCCGTATTCTGACCTTCCTGTCCAAATGCTTCCACTCCCGCATTTTTACATTCATCCATCAGGCGTTGTGCCATAGCTGAAACATGCCGTGCAGACGTACCCGTTCCTATAATCATGGTATCGGTAATTGAAGATCGTCCACGAACATCAATAGCAACAATATCCGTTGCCTTTAAATCTTCCAACTTTGAAATCAAAAAATCCGTTAAGTTCATTAATTTTCCTAGTATTTACTCAATTAAGGTAGGAATTTTAACATATTCCCCTAAAAGAAAGAACTTACAAAGGCAACTTGCTTCATTTTAAAACACAAATTTTATATATTTTTGATTAAAAAAGTTTTACATTTTTTTTTCAATATCCCTTGAAAAGCGATAAAAGAGTATTACCTTTGTAAGTACGTAACTCATAATCACTATAAAAAACATAATAAATTTTACTTCTTAAAGGAGATATTTATGAATATTGAAAAATTTACTAGTAAGTTTCAGCAGGCACTTGCTGAAGCTCAATCGCTCGCCGTAGGTCGCGATAATCAATTTATTGAGCCAGTACATTTATTACTTGCACTTTTAAACCAACAAGATGGTTCAATTGGCTCAATTCTTACTGCGAGTGGCGTTAACTTAGGGACCTTACGTAGTGAATTAGAAGCTCAAGCGAGTCGTCTACCAAAAGTTTCTGGAACTGGCGGTGACGTACAAATCTCTCGTAATCTAATTAACTTACTCAATCTTTGCGATAAATTAGCGCAACAACATAATGATAAGTTTATTTCTTCTGAATTATTTTTACTTGCCATCATGGACAGTAAAGATGAATTAAGCAAAATCTTGCAAAAATGCGGTGCAACCAAAGAAAGCTTGCAAGCCGCAATTGCAAAAATACGCGGAGGTGAAAGCGTGAACGATCAAAATGCTGAAGAAAATCGTCAAGCACTGAAAAAATATACTATCGACCTTACTGAACGTGCTGAAAAAGGTAAACTCGATCCTGTAATCGGACGTGACGAAGAAATTCGCCGAACTATTCAAGTTTTACAACGCCGTACTAAAAATAATCCAGTTCTCATCGGGGAGCCGGGTGTAGGTAAAACGGCAATTGTTGAAGGCTTAGCACTCCGTATCGTAAATGGTGATGTACCAGAAGGCTTAAAACATAAACGTGTACTCTCTTTAGACATGGGTGCACTTATCGCGGGTGCGAAATTCCGCGGTGAATTCGAAGAACGCTTAAAAGCGGTATTAAAAGAAATCGGTCAAGAAAATGGTCGTATTATCCTATTCATTGACGAAATTCATACTATGGTCGGTGCAGGTAAAACTGACGGTGCAATGGATGCGGGT
The DNA here is from genome assembly GCA_020026155.1 of Actinobacillus sp. Lineage (GTDB taxonomy): Bacteria > Pseudomonadota > Gammaproteobacteria > Enterobacterales > Pasteurellaceae > Actinobacillus_C. The sequence goes on from JAHHQX010000002.1 coordinate 99,958, forward strand.
AACTTATTAAAACCATCTCTTGCACGTGGTGAATTGCACTGTGTAGGGGCAACTACCCTTGATGAATATCGCCAATATATTGAAAAAGATCCAGCTCTTGAACGTCGTTTCCAAAAAGTTTTAGTCGACGAACCAAGTGTGGAAGATACCATTGCGATCTTACGTGGTTTGAAAGAACGTTATGAAATTCACCACCATGTAGAAATTACCGATCCTGCGATTGTAGCAGCAGCTACACTTTCTAATCGTTACATTTCAGATCGTCAATTACCAGATAAAGCTATCGACTTAATTGATGAAGCAGCGTCAAGTATCCGTATGGAAATTGACTCAAAACCACAACCATTAGAAAAATTAGAACGTCGTATTATTCAATTAAAACTTGAACAAAACGCACTCACCAAAGAAAACGATGAAGCAAGCCGTAAACGTTTAGAAATGGTTGAGGAAGAATTAAAAGAGAAAGAAAAAGAATATTCTGAACTTGAAGAAGTTTGGAAAAGTGAAAAAGCTGCCCTTTCAGGTACTCAACATATTAAAGTTGAACTTGAAAATGCACGAATTAAATGGGAACAAGCACGCCGCTCTGGTAATTTTGAAGAAATGTCAGAATTACAATATGGCAAAATTCCTGAATTAGAAAAACAACTTGCACAAGCTGAAAATGCGGAAGACAAGGAAATGACCCTTGTTCGTAACCGTGTTACAGAAGAAGAAATTGCCGAAGTACTTTCTCGCGCAACCGGTATTCCAGTCGCGAAAATGATGGAAGGTGAACGCGAAAAACTTCTCCGTATGGCAGATGCACTTCATCGTCGCGTAGTAGGTCAAGATGAAGCTGTAGATGCAGTCGCAAATGCGATTCGTCGTAGCCGTGCAGGACTTTCTGATCCGAATCGTCCATTAGGTTCATTCTTATTCCTCGGTCCAACAGGGGTAGGTAAAACTGAACTTTGTAAAACATTAGCAAGCTTTATGTTTGATGATGAAAATGCAATGATTCGTATCGATATGTCTGAATTCATGGAAAAACATAGTGTGTCACGCTTAGTTGGTGCACCTCCGGGTTACGTAGGTTACGAAGAAGGTGGTTATTTAACTGAAGCGGTTCGTCGCCATCCATACAGCGTTATCTTACTAGATGAAGTTGAAAAAGCGCACCCAGACGTTTTCAATATCTTATTACAAGTATTAGATGATGGTCGCTTAACAGATGGTCAAGGTCGTACTGTGGACTTCCGTAATACTGTTATCATTATGACCTCTAACCTAGGTTCAGAGTTAATTCAAGGTCATAAAGATCTCAGTTATGACGAAATGAAAGAATTGGTAATGACTGTGGTAAGTAAACACTTCCGCCCAGAATTTATCAATCGTATTGATGAAACAGTGGTGTTCCATCCACTCAACCAAGAAAATATTCGTCAAATTGCGAAAATCCAGTTACAACGTTTAGCAAAACGTATGTTGGAACACGGTTATGAACTTGAATTTACCGATGCTGCAGTTGATTTTGTTGGTAGCGTAGGATATGACCCAATCTATGGTGCTCGTCCACTTAAACGTGCTATTCAACAAGAAATTGAAAATCCACTTGCAGAAGATATCCTTTCTGGTTCACTTCTTCCAGCAAAACCAGTTATCATTGATGAGAAAGATCATAAAATTGAAATTCATCAATAATTGAGTCCCTCATAATAAAAAAACCGTATGTTTTCACATACGGTTTTTTTTACATAATTTTAACTGAAAATAGTGGCGTGTTGCCAATCTTTTGATATCAGCTCGCTAATATAAACGAATACGATAACGGACACTGCGAAGTAACAATACCAACCAAGGCCATAAGATCCCAGAAAGTAATGCACCATAAAGACAATGTGGATCAAAACTGACATTATGGTAAAGCGCATATTCAATGATAAATAATCCTAATCGAATCAAAATCACAAAGAAAATCACCAAGAAACTTTGAAACCATAACGATAGGTTCCGCAGCATCATATATTTAACACGAATAAAATACGCGAAAATTACCAAGACCATTGCATGCACGCCCAATACTGAACCAGTTACAAGATCCCAACAAATTCCAATAACAAATGCTGTCCCAATATTAATTTTATCTGGAAGAACCAGAATCCAATACATCAGCGCTAAAACAAGCCACGCCGGACGCGCGCCCTGCCATCCCTGTGGCCAAGGTAACACTTGTAATACCACCGCAAAAAAGAAAACAATAAGGATACACAAATAATGTCCCCAATGAAGGTTTTTCATTCTATTTATCTCCCTTACGCTTTAAAGTCTTCTTACTATCTTGTTGTGGTTGATGAGTACCCTCACCCTTTTTATTATCCTCTACCGTCGTATTATCACTTTGTGGAATAGGATTATTCTCATTCGCTGCATCCACAGCAACAACATCAGCCGAATCACTGACATCTGGTGCATCAACGATGTCATCAACAGACGAGTCCGTAAAACTCAATGGCTTATTCGCATCATCCGAACTTGGCGAAGTAGCAGGACTTAATAAGTCGCTATGCTGTTTTTTCTCCTGAAGGGCAAACCGTTCTTTTACCATATCTTTTACTTCATCTGGTGTAATAGTTTGGGCTCGGTGTAAATCTTGCGAAGTTGGCCAAACTAATAAAACATCTCTAAGTCCTGCAATATTCGCTTGTGGTTTAGCTGTAATCGTAGCAAAGTAATTTTGTTGATTACGTTCTATTTTTTCTACTGTCGCTACTGGAAAACCTTCAGGGAAGCGTCCACTTAACCCTGATGTTACAAGTAAATCGCCGACTTTGATATCAGTAGAGCGCGGTACATTATCCAAAGTGAGTTCATCAGAGTGCCCTGTTCCAGTGGCAATCATACGGGTCCCATTACGAAGCACCTGTACTGGAATTGAGTGAGATACATCCGTGATAAGTAACACACGACTAGTATGTTCACCTGTTGAAATAATTTGTCCAACCACTCCATTTTCATCAATGACGGGTTGTCCCACGAATGCGCCATCTTTACTCCCTTGATTAATCACAAGTTGTTGATGGTAGTTATCATTTTCAGCATTAATAACCTGTGCCAATTTTTTATATTCATCTTGGCGTAAAGGGGAATTAAGCAATAATCGTAGGCGTTGATTCTCGACTTTTAGATGATCAAGTAATAGGAGATCCGCTTCTTTTTCTTTTAATTCAGCGGTAAGGACTTTATTTTCAAGACGTAATTTTTGACTGCTAACGAAATTTTCTGAAACACCATCTAAGAGATAATGGGGTGCATTAGCAAAATAGTAAACTAGACTAATACCATTTTCCATCACGTTTCGTAGACTGACCATAATGGGAATTTTATTCCCATCAGCCAAAATCAAGAGTAGACTCAAAATGAGAGCAACGACTAGGCGAATGCCTAATGCTGGCGAGCGCGAAAACCAAGATTTCATTCAATTATTTTATTATCTTTTAAAAATGAGATAGAGAAAAGTGCGGTTTCCATTACCGCACTTTTGGTGTGTATTTGGTTAGATTTCATTACTAAAAATGTCGCCACCATTCATATCGATCATCTCTAAGGCTTCACCACCACCGCGTGCCACACAAGTTAATGGTTCTTCAGCAATGATTACTGGTACACCTGTCGCTTGAGAAAGGAGAAGATCAATATTATGTAATAACGCGCCACCGCCCGTTAATACAATACCACGTTCAAAAATATCCGCTGCGTGTTCTGGATGGCATTCTTCTAATGCTTTCTTAACGGCATCAACAATACCACTTAGTGGTCCGCGTAGTGCTTCTAATAAGTCATTTGAAGTTAAAGTAAATGCACGAGGTCCAGATTCTTTCAATTTATGTCCATGTACTTCCATGGTTTTGACTTCTTCACCCTCGCGTACATAAGCCGTACCAATTTCTTTTTTGATACGTTCAGCGGTTGGCTCACCAATGATGGCTTCATGTTTACGGCGAACATAGTTAACAATCGCCTCATCAAAACGATCGCCACCGATACGTACAGATGCAGAATAAACAATACCATTTAACGAAATGACCGCCACTTCCGTCGTACCACCACCGATATCAATAACCATCGAGCCCACTGATGTAGATACAGGTAATTTTGCACCGATTGCCGCCGCCATTGGTTCTTCAATGAGATAAACCTCACGCGCGCCAGCACCAAGTGCAGATTCACGAATCGCGCGACGTTCTACTTGAGTCGCACCAGCTGGTACACACACTAAAACTCGAGGGCTTGGACGCATAAAGTTATGGCTATGCACTTGTTTAATAAAATATTGCAACATTTTTTCTGTTACAAAGAAATCTGCAATTACGCCATCTTTCATTGGTCGAATTGCTTCAATACTTTTCGGTGTACGACCGAGCATTGATTTTGCTTCGCGCCCTACGCAAGCAATCGTTTTTAATGCGCCACTGCGATCCTTACGGATAGCAACTACTGATGGCTCATCTAATACAATACCTTGATTTTTAACATAAATTAAAGTATTTGCTGTCCCAAGATCGATAGAAAGATCATTGGAAAATAATCCTCGAATTTTTTTAAACATAACTCTTCCGTCAACTCTACATCGTCACTGTTCGTGTGTGAACTACCAAAAAATTGGCACTAATTTAACAAAAAAACCCCCTTTTTTACAGAGATTTTTTATTATTATGATGAAAAATCACCCGTGGTTTAGACCATGATTTTTCGAATTAGTGCCATTGTTTTTTTAGCTTTTTATTCAAAATTTTTACTATGGTACTATGAAGAGAAATCACTTTCTACTTATTATTAGTTAAGTCATGCTTTTTTCATAGTTTTTCATAAATTTTTTCGAATTTAACGGCGTCAGATTTATTTTTGTTTATCTAAAATTGGTTTTAAAAAACGTCCCGTATGAGAAATGTGATTTTGACAAATATCCTCTGGTGTTCCCTCCGCAATAATTTGTCCACCACCATTACCGCCTTCGGGACCTAAGTCTACAATCCAGTCAGCTGTTTTGATAACATCTAAATTATGCTCAATCACGACAATGGTATTGCCCTGATCTCGTAGGCGATGTAATACCGTGAGCAGTTGCTTAATATCAGCAAAGTGTAACCCCGTTGTCGGCTCATCAAGAAGATACAACGTTTTACCCGTATCACGTTTTGAAAGTTCGGTTGCTAATTTCACGCGCTGAGCTTCCCCGCCTGATAACGTTGTTGAAGATTGCCCTAAACGAATATAAGACAGCCCAACATCTATCAAGGTTTGTAATTTTCTCGCAAGTACTGGGATCGCATCGAAAAATTCTCGTGCTTCTTCTACTGTCATATCAAGGACTTGATGAATGTTTTTCCCTTTATAAAAAATTTCTAATGTTTCGCGGTTATAACGTTTACCTTTACATTGATCACACGGAACATATACATCAGGCAAAAAGTGCATTTCAACTTTAATCACGCCATCACCTTGACAAGCCTCACAACGTCCACCTTTTACGTTAAAACTAAAACGTCCCACGTTGTAGCCACGAGCTCGCGCTTCTGGCACACCAGCAAAAAGCTCACGAATAGGCGTAAAAATACCTGTATATGTCGCAGGATTAGAACGTGGCGTACGTCCAATTGGGCTCTGGTTAATGTCAATAACCTTATCGAAGAACTGTAAACCATCAATACTACGATATGGCGCAACTTGTTGATTTTCAGCACGATTTAATACATTTTGCGCCAATGGGAAAAGCGTATCATTGATTAAGGTTGATTTACCCGAACCCGACACCCCCGTCACGCAAGTAAACAACCCAACGGGAATTTTCAATGTTACATCTTTTAAATTGTTCCCGTGCGCTCCTGTTAAAACTAATTGCTTATCGTGATCGATCACCGTACGTTTTTCAGGAACCGCGATTTTTTCTTTACCGGATAAGAATTTCCCCGTGATAGATTTTGGATCTTGCATAATTTCCGCTGGCGTACCTTGTGCAACCACTTCCCCACCATGTACCCCTGCGCCAGGACCAATATCAATAATATGATCTGCGGCTAAAATTGCATCTTCATCGTGTTCAACAACGATAACTGTATTACCTAAATTACGGAGATGTAATAATGTTTTTAGCAAACGATCATTATCGCGCTGGTGCAGACCGATTGATGGTTCATCTAAAACATACATCACTCCCACTAGCCCAGCGCCAATTTGGCTTGCTAAACGAATACGCTGCGCCTCACCGCCTGATAATGTATCCGCACTACGTGCTAATGAAAGGTAGTTAAGCCCTACATTAACCAAAAATTGCAAACGATCTTTAATTTCTTTTAAGATTTTTTCTGCAATCTTGGCACGTTGCCCCGTTAATTCAAGGTTCTCAAAGAAATGCAATGCGTCACCAATACTTTGCTCAGCAATCATGGGTAAATTTACATCATTAATAAAGACATTACGCGCTTCTAAGCGTAAACGAGAGCCTTCACAGTCTTTACAAGGGCGCTGTCCCATATTTTTGGCTAATTCTTCTCGTACCGCCAAAGATTCGGTTTCTTTATAGCGACGCGCCATATTATTGAGAATCCCTTCGAAAGGATGATGACGAACCACCACATCCCCACGATCATTAATATATTGAAACTCAATTTCTTCATCTTTAGATCCATTCAAAATGATATCCTTAATTTCAGGACTCAGATCTTCCCATGGGGTTTCGATATCAAAATGATAGTGTTTTGCCAAAGAACTTAACATTTGAAAATAATAAAAATTACGGCGATCCCATCCCTTAACAGCCCCACCCGCAAGAGAAATGGATGGATTGCGCACCACAAGATGTTCATCAAAATATTGTTGGACGCCTAATCCATCACAGGTTGGACAAGCTCCAGCAGGATTATTAAAAGAAAATAAACGCGGCTCCAGTTCAGAAACTGAATAGCCACAATGTGGGCAGGCAAAATTTGCCGAAAATAAAATTTCTTCCGCCTCTTTATCATCCATAGATGCCACCACTGCCAATCCACCTGAAAGTTCAAGTGCCGTTTCAAAAGATTCAGCAAGACGTGGCGCTAAATCTTCACGGATTTTAAACCGGTCAACCACGACTTCAATATCATGTTTTTTCTGTAATTCTAATTTTGGCGGATCGGAAAGATCACAAATTTCACCATCAATTCGCGCACGTAAATAGCCTTGTGCAGCAATGTTTTCCAGAAGTTTTGAATGTTCTCCCTTGCGGTTACGGACTAAAGGTGCAAGCAACATCCATTTACTACCTTCTGGTAAACTCATTACTTTATCTACCATTTGGCTAATAGTTTGTGCAGTCAACGGTGTATGGTGCGTAGGACAACGTGGCTCACCAACGCGGGCGAATAATAAACGCAGATAGTCATGAATTTCCGTAATTGTCCCAACTGTTGAGCGCGGATTATGTGAAGTCGATTTTTGCTCAATAGAAATCGCAGGTGATAATCCTTCAATATGATCGACATCTGGCTTTTCCATTAAAGACAAAAATTGACGCGCATACGCGGATAGCGATTCCACATAACGTCGTTGTCCTTCCGCATAAAGTGTATCAAAGGCTAACGAAGACTTTCCTGAGCCAGAAAGCCCCGTAATAACGATCAATTTATCACGTGGGATCGTTAAATTAATATTTTTTAAATTGTGGGTTCGCGCACCACGAATATCAATATTTTCCATAACTAAACTGTACAAAAATGAAACATGCGATCATTATCGCATATTCTAAAAATAGCGGGGTAACTTTATTTTTTAAGGTAGCTTTTTTAGTGATATTAGGGCAAAATAATTCCCCAATTAAGAAAATTAACCCAATATAAGAGGAAAAAAATGGCAGGTGTAAATAAAGTTATTATCGTAGGTAACTTAGGCACAGATCCTGAAGTACGTACGATGCCAAATGGGAGTGCCGTTGCAAATATCAGTGTTGCAACCAGTGAAACTTGGATCGACAAAAACACCAATGAACGCCGTGAACTCACTGAATGGCACCGTATCGTATTCTACCGCCGTCAAGCTGAGGTAGCGGGTGAATACTTACGTAAAGGTTCAAAAGTTTATGTAGAGGGTCGTTTACGTACTCGTAAATGGCAAGATCAGACTGGTCAAGATCGTTACATTACTGAAATTCAAGGTGATGTCTTACAGATGCTAGATAGCCGTGGTGATCGTGCTGAAGCAGGTAGCTTTAATAATACAAATAGCTATGCTCGTCCAGCACAAGCAGCTGCACCACGCAATACCTATCAACAAGCAGCGCCAGCATATGCCCCTCAATCAACACCAAGCTCAGATGCGCCAATGCCACCAATTGATGGCCCAGTAGATGGCGATATTCCATTCTAATTTATAAAATTAGTTATCTTTAAAATCTCATCTTCGGATGAGATTTTTTATATTTCAAAAATAAAAACACGCCCCAATTTTCGAAAAATTTTATGAAAATTGGGGCGTGATTATTTTAAAATTCAAAACTAAGCTTGGATCCAACCCATATGAAGGATGAAGTTCCACCAACCAAAACCGATAGTAGCTAATACGATCAAGGATACTAACGCCATAATGCCGCCGGTTAACCACCAAGATTTAATGCTGTTATATCCAGTACCAAAAATTGGCGCAGCTGGACCTGATCCATAGTGAGTAAGCGCTCCACCGAAGCAACTTGTGCAAAGTAATCCCATACCCAATGTAAATGGATTTGCACCCGCTGCAACCCCTACAGCAGCAAATACTGGCAACATTGACGCCACATATGCCCCGCCAGATGCATACAGATAACGAACCACCACGCTCAAGAATAAAATCGCAATTGTAATAAGGGTTGCATGATTTGCATCACTATGAATCATACTTTCCATTACGCTTGCTAACCAATGGAAGAAGTTTGCTTTATCCAATACAGAAGCTAAACCAAGTAAGCCCCCGTACCAAATAAACGTATTCCACGCACTTTTCTTAGAAAGGAGGTCATCCCATGTTACCACTTTACATAAAACAAGAAGTGGCATAATCGCAACTGCAATAATAGAAGATTTTAAATGAAGATAACTAGAAAGCATCCACGCTAATACGGCAAGAATAAAAATAACAAGTAGCGCTTTTTCTGCATAACTCATTGGTCCCATTTCTTCTAAACCATCACGTGCAATTTTCTTATTATCAATGGATTTTAGTGTCGGTTTATTGAGGAAATAAGTAATAAGAGGAACAAGGAACAAGCAAACAAGTCCTGGTACACAGGTTGCAAGGAACCACTGCATCCAACTAAGTTGCAAGTTCAAAATAGGTTGTAACAATTTTAAAGCAATCGCATTGGTTGCCATTGCAGTGAAAGTAATATAACCCGTTGTTTTCACAACCATGTAAGTATTAACCATCAAATATGAACCAATTTTTTTCGCACTTTCTTGGCTGGTCGGTTCAGATCCTAGCGAAAGCGAAATTGAATTCATAATTGGTAACATGATACCTGCACCACGCGCAGTTACAGAAGGCATTGCGGGTGAAATAATGAAATCTAGGAAAGCATTAACATACCCTAAACGCAACGAGGTGCTACCAAATGCACCAATCATTTTGTAAGCAATACGGCGACCTAACCCAGTGATCACAAAAGCAGTACTGAGCATAAATGCTGCAAAAACTAACCAAGTAGTTCCTGATTTATAACCACTCAGTACATCAGTTTGTTTTAATAATACTTTTGTTCCATCTGGCATGATTTGTTCTGCGGTGTTACCAATAATAATGGCAGATACTGCAACCGCGGTTAATAAAACAACAGGAGTTGGAAAAGGTTTAAAGATAATACCTAAAATAGCAGCAATATAAATACCGATGAGGTACCATCCAATCGCGGGGAGTCCTGCTGGCGCAGGGATAATAAATGTTAATACTGGGAAAATCAGTATGATGGCATACTGAATAATCTTTTTAAAATTCATTCTTTGCCTTCCTTAAATATGACTAATTAATATATCCTATCTTGGATACTTTTATATTATACCCTGTTTAATTTTCGATTAAATATCTTTTAAAAGCTAATATTGATATGTATCAATAATAATTATAAAAGATATCGCATTTTAAATTTTAAGTATTAAACTATTATTAAAAGAATATCATTAAATAGCTTTTAATATTAATATGTAAATAGATTATGAATACTGTGTTATCAAAATGTATATTTAAAGATAATAAAAATGAAATTGATGAAATAAAAACCTTTCTTCATAAAAACAATCTTATTATTGATGAAGGGATTGACATTTTTATTGTTTATTATCAAGAAGATAGAATTATTGCATGTGGTGGGCTTGATAATAATATCATTAAATGTATCGCGATTGACGATAGCTATAGAGGAGAAAATATACTACTTTCTCTTGCTACAGAATTAATTAATAAAGCCTATGAATTAAATAGAAAAAACTTATTTATTTATACAAAACCAGAATATCAAAAAGTATTTAAATCGTGTGGTTTCTATTTAATATCCGATGCATTGCCCTATATGGTTTTACTCGAAAATAGTAAAACTAGATTGGAGAAATATTGCAATAAATTAAGTCAAAATAGTATTATTGCTCCACATATTGGTAGTATTGTTATGAATGCCAATCCATTTACATTAGGGCATCGTTATCTTGTTGAATTTGCATTAACGCAATGTGATTTTCTACATATCTTTGTAGTAGGAGAAAATGCATCTACATTTAGCTATGATGAAAGATTTTCTCTGGTGGAACAAGGAATTGCCGATCTTCGCGACAAAATTTGCTTACACAAAGGTTCAGAATACATTATATCTAAAGCAACATTCCCTAATTATTTTATAAAAGATCAAGGTATTACCGATGATTGTTATGCAGAAATCGATCTTAAATTATTCCGAGAACATATCGCCCCTGCGTTACATATCAATCAGCGTTTTGTCGCGAAAGAACCTTTTTGTCCTGTCACAGCAAAGTACAATCAGGAAATGCACTATTGGCTAGAAAAAGCACCGCTTAATAAACCAGCAATTAATGTTATCGAAATTGAAAGAAAGGCATATAATGACATGGCAATTTCAGCCTCTTATGTCAGGAAGTTGATTAAGGATAAGCAGTGGGATGAGATCCAGCACCTCGTTCCCAAAACAACTTTCGATTATTTATTAGGAAAATACTCTTAAGTAATCTGTGTTAACCCAACAGAAGGAAACAAAATGAAAATAACAAAATCTGCTATCGCAGGTACTCTCGAATCAAGCGATGTATTGGTGAGAGTATCTCCTGCTGATGAGCTTGATATTGAAATCAATAGCTCTGTCGGTAAACAATTTGGTAAAGCCATTCAAGCTACGGTAGAGAAAGTTCTAAAGCAACTTGGTGTCACACAGGGTTTATTAATTATAGAGGATAAAGGGGCGCTTGATTGTGTTATACAAGCTCGCCTTAAAGCCGCTTTACAACGTGCAACCGATGAACAAATCAGTTGGGAGGATCTCCTATGAAATTAAGACGTAGCATGCTTTTCGTGCCGGGTTCAAATGCAGCAATGCTCAGCAACAGCTTTATTTACCGCCCTGATTCTATTATGTTTGACTTAGAAGATTCTGTCGCATTAAAAGAAAAAGATACCGCCAGAATTCTTGTCGCGCATGCTTTAGAAATGCCTCTATATAAAGAATATGGAATTGAAAGAGTTGTGCGTGTTAACCCATTAGATTCTGAATTTGGATTAAAAGATTTAAATCTTGTAGTTCGTGCGGGTGTAGATGTAGTACGCATGCCAAAAACTGATACACCACAAGATGTGATCGACATGGATCACGCTATTGCTGAGATTGAAAAACAATGTGGTCGTGAGGTTGGTAGTACAAAATTACTTGCGGCTATCGAATCACCGCTGGGTATCACTCAAGTTAATCAAATCGCAGTCGCTTCTCCTCGCCTTATCGGAATTGCATTAGGTGCAGAAGATTATGTTCGTAATTTAAAAACCGAACGCTCACCTGATGGTATTGAACTTTTCTATGCACGTTGTGCCATTTTACAAGCCGCCCGTGCCGCTGGAATCCAAGCCTTTGATACCGTTTATTCTAATGCTAACAACGAAGAAGGTTTCTTAAAAGAAGCAAGCCTTATCAAACAACTTGGCTTTGATGGAAAATCCTTAATTAACCCTCGCCAAATTGAGCTTATTCATAATATTTTTGCTCCAACTCAAAAAGAAGTGGATCAAGCAAAACGTATTATTGATGCCGCTAAACAAGCAGAAAAAGAAGGTTCTGGCGTAGCGTCATTAAACGGTAAAATGATTGATGCCCCAATTATTGAACGTGCAAAACTCGTTTTAGAACGTGCAAAATCTGGTATTCGCGACGAATAAGCAAGGAGAATGAATATGACAGATCGTGAACAACGTATTGAAAAAGTACTCGAAAATAATTCTAAACTACACGCTTATCAACCTGTTCAAAAAGCAGATTCTCTTGCACAAACAGAACCTACGCGTAAACTTTGTGATAGCTTAGAAGAAGCGATTAAGCGTAGTGGTTTAAAAAGTGGCATGACTATTTCTTTCCATCATGCTTTCCGTAATGGCGATAAAGTCATTAATCAGGTTATGGCAAAAATTGCAGAGATGGGAATTAAAGATTTAACCCTCGCATCTAGCTCTCTTATTGACAGCCATAAACCACTGATTGAACATATTAAAAACGGTGTAGTATCTCGTATTTACACTTCTGGTTTACGCGGTGAATTAGCCGATGAAATTTCTCACGGCTTATTACCAACCCCTGTAAATATCCACTCTCATGGTGGACGCGTACATTTAATTAAAAGTGGCGAAATCAATATAGATGTCGCTTTCCTGGGTGTGCCAGCTTGCGATGACTTTGGTAACGCAAATGGTTATACCGGTAAAAGTGTTTGTGGTTCGCTTGGTTACGCCCGTACAGATGCCGAAGCGGCTCACAAAGTTGTTTTACTCACCGAAGAAATCGTGGGTTATCCAAATAGCCCTGCGAGCATCACTCAAGATCATGTTGATCTCATTGTAAAAGTAGATGAAGTGGGCGATGCAAGCAAAATTGGCGGGGGTGCGACTCGTATTACGACTAATCCTCGCGAACTTCTCATTGCGCGAAAAGCAGCTGACGTCATCATGAACACCACTTATTTTAAAGATGGTTTTTCATTACAAACTGGTTCAGGTGGTGCAGCCCTTGCTGTAACGCGTTTTCTTGGCGATAAAATGCGTGCTAAAAATATTAAAGCTTCATTCGCACTTGGTGGGATTACCTCCACTATCGTAAAACTTCATGAAGAAGGATTAATTGAAAAACTGCTTGATGTTCAAAGCTTTGATAAAGATGCAGCAGAATCGCTTGCGCACAATCCAAACCATATTGAAATCTCTGCAAACCAATATGCAAACTGTAGTTCAAAAGGTGCTTCTGTCGATCGCCTTGATGTGGTTGTATTAAGTGCATTGGAAATTGATACGAAATTTAATGTGAACGTTTTAACAGGTTCTGATGGGGTAATTCGCGGCGCGTCTGGCGGTCACTGTGATACCGCAGCTTGTGCTCAGGTTGCTATTATCGTGGCACCTCTAGTTCGTGGACGTATTCCAACTGTAGTTGAAAATGTCATCACTTGCGTGACCCCGGGTGAAAATATTGATATTCTTGTTACCGATCATGGTGTTGCTGTAAATCCAAGCCGTCCAGATCTAATTAAGATGTTAACGGAAGCAGGAATGAAACTTCACACCATTGAAGAACTTTGTCAACTTGCCTACAGTATTACAGGCAAACCGGAGGCAATTGAATTTACGGATCGTCCTGTTGCTGTTGTTCGTTATCGCGATGGTTCAGTAATCGATGCCGTTTATCAAGTAAAAGAATAAGTATCTACCCTATGTACTTAGAAAATTTTTATAATATAACATCGCTACAAGGTAGCGATGTTCCTTTACTCGCACTTTTGGATGCCAAAGAAAAACGTACCCGTTTACAAAAAAAATATTGCGAAACCTATAAAAAATCAGTTTTATCCGTCACACTTGTGGCAATGGGTGGCGTAAAGAGAAATCCTTTACTCGATTATGTTTTTAAACGTGCTCTTGATCGATTAAATACTTTGTTCCAAATGTTAAAGATTGTTCCCCTTGCACAATCTATACAATTCTTATCTACCGGTCACGAAGCAATTTTTGCCCTATCAATTGATCCGCGGCTATTGAAACAATATTGCATAGAAATAGAAGAAAGTTTACCGCTCGCTCGTCTTTGGGATATTGATGTCATTACACCAACTGGCGAAATCCTCAATCGAACAGACTTTTATGTTCCTGCTCGTACCTGTTTACTTTGTAATGAAAATGCCAAAATCTGTGCTCGGACGCGTAAGCATGCGCTCGCTGATTTACATAATCATATGCAAAATTTAGTAGCGCAAGACTATCTCGTAGAAAAACTTGCTTACCACGCAAGCGATGCCTTAGTAGAAGAAGCGTGCCTTACCCCTAAACCAGGTTTAGTGGATGCTAAAAATACTGGCTCACATCAAGATATGAACGTACGACTTTTGCAGCAAAGCGCCAGAGTTTTACGTCCCTACTTCGCCAAATTCATTCGTTTTGGACAGCAAACTGCTGATTTGCCTATTTCTGAAGTCTTATCGCGCTTACGCCCGCTAGGTATTAAGGCTGAAGAGGCAATGTTCCTAGTGACTAAAGGTGTAAACACGCATAAAGGTGCAGTTTTTAGCTTTGGCTTAGTATGTACTGCTATAGGACGGTTAAGTAGCACGCCCAATTTTTGGCATCACGAACATTTCTTCACCCTAGAAAATATTTGCACTCTTGTCGCCGATATGTGTCAGGGCATTACTAAAGAATTATCCGAAACCAGAAAACAACCTATTACTGCAGGCATTACCCTATTCAAACAATATGGTGTAAAAGGCGCACGAGGTGAAGCAGAAGCTGGATTCCCACTCTTACGTAAATATTTTAGTATCTTCGATAAATACCAACACTTAAGTTTTGAACATCAGAAATTCTTATTTTTATTACATTTAATGCATGAAAATGCGGATACTAATATTCTGCACCGTGGTGGATTAGATGGGCTTAACTTTATTCAACAACAGGCAAAATCAATTCTTGATGATAATCAAATCTACCATGACTTGCCTTATCTTAAAACACGTTTAGAAATCTTTGATGCACAATGCATGGAAAAGAATTTAAGTGCTGGTGGAAGTGCAGATTTGCTTGCGTTGAGTATTTTTCTACATGCCCTTCTTCGCGTTAACTTTGATCATTCTCATCAAATAAATTTTTCCGAAAATTAGGGCGTATTATTTAATTTTTTGTTGAGATTCACAAACTTGTAAATTTAACGCACGTTGCATGATAGCGTGGAAAATCGTATCAATATCATCATCGCTCAAACTTAGGTGGCGTGTTTTCGCCCTTGTTTTGAGGTTTAATAGAACTTGTTGCTCACGCGTAAAGTCACGTAATGGTAAGTGCGCAAGTTGTTTTTGTTTACCAATTTCATGCACGATGCTTTGACGTTGATGAAGCAGCGTTAATAATTCATCATCAATTTGATTAATTTGTTCACGAAGTTTTTGAAGTTCTGCTGTCATTACTTTCCTTAAAATATAAAAAAACTGCACCAAAGCGGTGCAGTTTATAAGATTTATCGAAAAATTAAAGAATTTCTTTCGCAACGTTCACAACATTTTCTACTGTGAAGCCAAATTCTTTAAATAATTCACCTGCAGGTGCTGACTCACCGAAAGTTTTCATCCCTACAATGCGGCCACCGAAGCCAACATATTTATACCAGAAGTCAGCGATACCTGCTTCAATTGCGACACGTTTAGTCACATTGCTTGGTAATACGCTTTCACGATATGCGGCATCTTGTTTATCAAAGACATTTGTTGATGGCATTGATACAACTCGGATTTTTTTACCTTCAGACGTTAATTGTTGAGCAGCTTTTACCGCTAATTCTACTTCAGAACCTGTTGCAATGAAGATAAGATCAGGTGTGCCTTCGCAGTCAACAAGTACATAAGCACCACGTGTAATGTCTGCTAATTGTTGCGCACTACGATCCATTTGAGTTAAGTTTTGACGGCTAAAAATCATTGCACTTGGGCCATCTGTACGTTCAATTGCTTGTTGCCATGCAACTGCAGATTCAACTTGGTCACATGGGCGCCATGTGTTTAGATTTGGAATTAAACGTAATGCTGTAGTTTGTTCTACCGGTTGGTGTGTCGGACCATCTTCCCCAAGACCAATTGAGTCGTGAGTATAAACAAATAGAACACGTTGTTTCATTAATGCCGACATACGCACTGCATTGTGTGCATATTCAAAGAACATTAAGAATGTTGCACCGTATGGTAAGAAACCGCCATGTAATGCAATACCGTTCATAATTGCAGACATACCAAATTCGCGAACACCATAATTGATGTAGTTACCATCTTGATTTTTCGTTGCACGAATTGGTTTTGCACCTGACCATAAAGTTAAGTTTGAGCTTGCTAAGTCTGCACTACCACCTAGGAATTCTGGTAAGAGTTTCGCATAGGCTTCAATCGCATTTTGAGAAGCTTTACGGCTTGCGATATTTGCAGGATTTGCTTGTAATTGTTCGATGAAAGCTTGGCTTTGTTTTGCCCAGTCTGCTGGTAATTCACCACTTAAACGGCGTTTTAATTCTGCTGCAAGTTCTGGATAAGCTTCTTCATAAGCAGTAAATTGGATATCCCATGCTTTTTCAAAAGCTTCACCTTTTACTTTCGCATCCCAGTCAGCATAAATTTCTTTTGGAATTTCGAATGGACCGTAATTCCAGCCAAGATTTTTACGTACCAATGCAATTTCATCATTACCTAGTGGCGCACCGTGGCAGTCATGTGTACCTTGTTTATTTGGTGAACCGTAACCAATGGTAGTTTTGCAAATGATTAATGTTGGGCGATCAGTTTCTGCTTGTGCTTTTTCGATCGCTGCTTTGATTTGATCACTGTTATGACCGTCTACGCCTGGGATAACTTGCCAGCCGTATGCTTCAAAACGTTCTTGTGTATTATCGGTAAACCATCCTTCTACTTCACCATCAATTGAGATATTGTTGTCATCGTAGAATGCGATTAATTTACCTAACCCTAAAGTACCCGCTAAAGAACAAGCTTCATGTGAAACCCCTTCCATTAAGCAGCCATCACCAAGGAATACGTAAGTATGGTGATCAATAATATTATGACCTTCGCGGTTAAATTGAGCCGCTAAAGTTTTTTCTGCGATCGCCATACCCACTGCATTGGTAATACCTTGACCTAGTGGACCTGTTGTGGTTTCAACACCTGGCGTATATCCATATTCTGGGTGACCTGGTGTTTTTGAATGAAGTTGACGGAAATTTTTGAGATCATCAATTGAAAGATCATAGCCCGTTAAATGTAATAAGCTATAAATGAGCATTGAGCCATGACCATTTGAAAGAATAAAACGATCACGATTCGCCCAATGTGGATTGGTTGGACTATGATGTAAAAAATCACGCCATAAAACTTCTGCAATATCTGCCATCCCCATCGGTGCACCTGGGTGTCCCGAATTGGCTTTTTGCACCGCATCCATACTTAAAACACGAATGGCGTTAGCTAATTCTTTACGAGTTGTCATATTGATCTCCTAAATATAAAAAAATTGCTGATTATTCTACCCGATTTTAAAATAAATTTTGTGATATTACTCATAAAAAGCACTATTAATTCTATAGGATAAATAAAAAAAACGCCTCAATTTTCCGAAAAATTTATGGAAAATTGAGGCGTGACAATAAGTTACGTCATGTAATTATCTATCCTAAAAAGGTACAGGACATGAAAACTGCATAATCTCACCCGTTTTAGGATGAGCAATTTGTAAAAACTCTGCATGCAAACATAGGCGTGGTGACATCGCTTTTGCTTGTGGATGCGCGTAGAATTTATCTCCTAAAATTGGGTGTCCAAGTGCAAGCATATGTAATCTTAACTGATGAGAACGCCCAGTAATCGGTGTCAGCTTAACACGAGTCGTATTATTCGGTAAGCGCTCTAATACCTCAAACTCTGTTCTCGCTTTTTTACCATTTTCAAAGCAAATCCGTTGGCGAGGACGATTTTCCCAATCGCAAATGAGGGGTAAATCTACCACCCCACGATCCTCTTTCAAATGTCCCCATACCAACGCTTGATAATACTTTTTAGGTTCACGTTCTCGGAATTGACGTTTCAATTCGCGATCTGCTAATTTGCTCATGGCAAATGCGATTAACCCACTTGTCGCCATGTCTAGTCGATGCGCAGGCTCGCAAAAGCCATATTTTTCTTGCACCCGTGTCATTGCACTATCAAAAAACTGTGGCTGGCTTCCTGGAACGGATAATAAGCCACTCGGTTTATTGACAAGCAATAAGTGATCGTCATGATAAATCACATCTAAATAAGGATCTTTGGGAGGATCATAGTGCAATAATGCCATTTTCAATTCCTATGCTTTATTACTTACGATTAAGCGTAAACTATCTAAACGCCAACGTGCCAATTCTAACTCTTGAGCAATTTGATCGCGTTGTGCTTCTAACGTTTGAATTTCCTTATCGCGAATATTTTTATTCACTTTTTGTAATGCTTGTAAACGTGTAATTTCACTATCTAACGTTTGCGTCGCCAATGTTTTTGCGCTCTCGATAACTTCTTTTGCAGGTTGTTCGATTTTACTTTCCGCTGTTGCTAATAATTGCATAATTTGTGGCTGCATCATTTTCACAACTGAGTTAGCTGTAGCTTTTTTCATTGGTCGTAACTGTTTTTGCAACACTTTAAACGGCACTTGTTGGCTCAGTTCATTACCTTTCATATCCACCAATAAACGAATTGGTGTCGGCGGTAGGAAACGTGTAATTTGTAAACCTTTTGGTGCCTGTGCCTCAACAACATAAATAAGCTCAAGCAACAATGTCCCTGCAGGTAAATTTGGATTTATCAATAAAGAAACAGTACTTTTACCGATATCACCTGTGGTAATCAAATCAATCCCATTACGAATCATTGGATGATCCCAGTTCAAAAATTCCACTTCATCACGCGCAAGGGCTAAATCACGTTCAAATGTTACTGGGACGCCCTCTTCTTTCAAATATGGGAAATCAGGCACAAGCATGGTGCTTGATGGTTTGATAACAATTGTTTTTTCGCCAATGTCTTCTTGTTCTACCCCTACGATGTCAAAAAGTTTCAGTGCAAAATTAACTAGTTCTGTCGAACCATCTTGTTCAGCAATCGCATCCGCCAATTCTTGAGCCTGTTTACCGCCGTTAGAGTTCATTTCTAATAAGCGGTCACGTCCTGCTTCAAGTGTTTTATGCAATTCATCGCGACTTGCTTGCGTATCGGCAATCAAGGTATCAAAGCCGTCTGTATTTTCTGGGTGATCAAGGTATTTTTGTAGCGTTTCGCCATGACGCTCAAAAATCGCTGTACCCATTGGACAAGTTTCAGCAAACGCATTAAGACCTTTGTCATACCAATTTGCAAGACGATCAGTTGGGCTATTTTCAAAACATGGCACATAGATATGTACATCACGTTTTTGCCCGATACGATCTAAACGTCCAATACATTGTTCCAATAAGTCTGGATGACGCGGTAAATCAAATAGGACTAAGTGGCAAGCAAATTGGAAGTTACGTCCTTCTGAGCCTACGCTTGAGCTTAATAATACGCGAGCACCTTCTTCATCAGCGAAATAAGCAGCCGCACGATCCCGTTCAATAATTGACATTTTCTCGTGGAAAAGTGCTGAATTAATCCCCTCTTTTTCACGGAGAGCTTGTTCTAATTGTTGTGTAGTTTGGCTTTGCTGGCAAATTACCAATACTTTTTCTTTTGGATTTTGTTTCAAGAAATCAATAAGCCATTGTACGCGCGGATCAAAATCCCACCAACGTGCATCAGGGTTCATTTTTAAGAACATTTGCTCAGGGTGATTAAGATTAATATTTTTACCCTCGCCTAATAAATTCATGACCTTGATTGTATTTTGATATTGGCTCGGCAATGGCAAACGTACCTCTTCAAAAATACGGTTAGGGAATCCCTGTACTCCCTGACGCGTATTGCGGAATAACACGCGACTTGTACCATGGCGATCAATCAGTTTCGTCATAATATTTTGACGAATCACAATTTTTTCTTCTTCCGATTTCTCATCGTCATTTAGCTCAGCAAATTGTGCTTCCAATAGCGTCTTTTCTTCAGGCAACAATTTAACAATTTGGGTTTCTGCTTTTTTAGTTAATTTTTTATTCGCAAAAAGTGGTTTTAAAGCATCCGCAACTTTTTGATAATTTTGTTGTTCTTTTAAAAAGGCATCGAAACTATAAAAACGTTCTGGATCAAGGAGATGTAAACGTGCAAAGTGGCTTTCTTGCCCTAACTGTTCTGGCGTTGCAGTGAGCAGAAGAACCCCTGGAATTTTTTGAGCGAAACTTGCAACCAATTGATATTCTGCACTCGGATTATCAATTTCCCATTCTAAATGGTGTGCTTCGTCCACTACCAACATATCAAAATCAGCTTCAAGTGCCTCTTTCGCACGACGTGGTTTTGCCATTAACCAATCTAATGAACAAATTATTAAATTTTCGCTATCAAATGGATTTTCGCCTTTATCATCAAAATCGCTACAACGATCTTCATCGAATAAAGAGAAATGGAGATTGAAACGGCGTAACATTTCTACCAACCATTGATGTTGCAAGCTCTCTGGCACAATGATTAAAACACGTTGTGCTTTCTCAGAAAGAATTTGTTGCTGAAGGATCATCCCCGCTTCAATCGTTTTACCTAGCCCCACTTCATCTGCAAGTAACACGCGAGGAGCAATACGATTCCCTACCTCATTCGCAATATGTAATTGATGTGGAATTAGTCCAACTTTTGCACCACGTAAGCCACGCAATGGAGATTGGAATTGTTCCTGTTGATGTAAGAAGCTATTGTAACGTAATGTAAAATGATCGGCTCTATCAATTTGTGCATTAAAAAGACGATCTTGTGGCTTACTAAAAGTAATATGATGCGCAATATCCAATTCTTGCATAACAGCATCTTCGCCATTATCTTGACGTTTTACCAAATAAATATTTACATCATTGCGAGTCATCACATCCACGACTTGCGCTTTCCATCCCTCACAATGTGTGATTTCATCTCCCACGTTAAAGGTAACGCGGTTGAGAGGGGCACTTTTTACTGCATAAATTCGGGTTTCTTCTGATGCAGGGAAGAAAATCGTAACTGTACGAGCATCGACTGCTGTAATTAATCCCAAACCTAAATTATTTTCACTTTCGCTTATCCAGCGTTGACCGATAACAAATGACATAAATGCTTACAACTCTATTTAATGATAAAAAGTCGGCTATTCTATGCTGAATAACAAAGAAAATAAACCGTAAAATTATCCTATTGATACACTAAGAAAATTTTCCTTCTCCTCCTCTTTTTAGCTATTTCTTTTTTTCAGTGTACAACTGTTTTTTTAAAAAGTTCCCAAGTTACCCCTTTAAATTTCTTATATTCTTTGAATATTTTGCTGGCAATTTGTTTAAAGTAGTTTTATATTAGCGAACACTTGTTAGCTCAAAGAGATAAATTTATGAACAATTTACACTATCACATTGTAGAACGTATCCGCAATCAAGCTCATTCACTCGCAAACCATTCTGCAGTACGTTACAACAACAATGGTAAATGGACAGATATTAGTTGGAAAGATTTTCTCGCAAAAATTGATATGCTTTCCCGCGCATTATTAGCTTATGGAATTGGGGTTCAAGACAAAATCGCTATTTTTGCAAATAATATGCCACGTTGGACAATTGCAGATTATGCAGCCATGCAAATTCGTGCAGTTGCTGTGCCAATTTATGGTACTAACACTGCAGAACAGGCAGCCTATATTTTAAAAGATGCTGATGTAAAAATTTTATTCGTCGGTAATCAGGAACAATATGATGAAGCCATTAAAGCTTCACACGAATGCCCTCAACTTCAACATATTGTTGCCATGAAAGATAACATTGATCTTAAAAACCAACCACTCGGCATCTCTTGGGCTAATTTTGTAAAAGATGGGTATCCAGATATGCAATCTGAGCTTAATGCTCGTTTGAAAAACAAAAATATGGATGACCTTTTTACCCTCATCTACACGTCAGGTACGACCGGTAATCCTAAAGGCGTTATGCTCACCCATGCTAATCTGGCACACCAAATGGAAGCTCATGATCTTGCCTTACAACCGCTCGGAACAAATGATGTTTCACTAGCATTTTTACCGTTATCACACGTTTATGAACGTGGTTGGGAAGCATATATGCTACATCGTGGTGTGGTCTATGCTTATTTAGAGGATCCCCATACCGTCAAAGAAGCATTAAGCGAAGTACGTCCGACTTTGATGTGTGCCGTTCCCCGTTTTTATGAAAAAGTCTATGGCGCGGTTATGGATAAAGTTCACCAAGCTCCCGTTTTCCGTAAAGCTATTTTCTATTGGGCATTACGCGTAGGGAAGGCCTATTTCAGTCGTGCTAGTAAAAAACAACACATTCCCTACCTCCTACAAAAACAATTTAATTTAGCGGATAAACTTGTTTTAAGTAAATTACGTGGTATCACCGGTGGACGCATCAAAATTATGCCTTGTGGTGGCGCTAAACTTGATCCCTGTGTGGCAAAATTTTTCTTCTCAATTGGTATCAATATTAAAGCAGGTTATGGCTTAACTGAGGCAACAGCAACCGTTTCTTGTGGACGGGAAGATAATTTCAACCCAGAATCTATCGGTATGCCAATGCCGAATTGCGAAGTTAAAATCGGCGAAAACAACGAAATTTTAGTTCGTGGTGGCATGGTAATGAAAGGCTACTACAAAAATCCACAAGCGACCGCTGAAGCCTTTACTGAGGACGGTTTCTTAAAAACTGGGGATGCGGGTGAAATTGACGAGCACGGTAACCTCTTTATTACCGATCGTATTAAAGAGCTTATGAAAACCTCAACAGGTAAATACATCGCACCGCAAGTTCTTGAAGGTAAAATCGGTAAAGATAAATTTGTCGATCAAATCGCGATTATTGCAGATGCTAAAAAATACGTTTCTGCTCTTATCGTCCCTTGTTTTGAAACGTTAGAAGCCTATGCAAAAGAACTGAATATTCAGTATAAGAACCGTGTCGATTTGGTGAAAAATACTGAAATTCGTAAGCTCTTTGAAAAACGGATTCAACGTCTACAAAAAGAATTGCCAAGCTTTGAACAAGTGAAAAAATTTACTCTCTTGCCAGAAGCTTTCACGATGAAAATGAATGAAATTACGCCGACATTAAAATTAAAGCGTAAAGTCATTCTTGAACGCTATAAAAAACAAATCGAAGCTATGTATAGCTCACACAAATAAACTTCCTATCTTTATACTTTGCCATTCAGAGAAGTGGGTTATCCCATTTCTGCTGAATGGCTTTTTTTGTTAAACTAACCGTTTTTAACATTAACTGAACTTTATGCAAGCTACTTCAACCTCCACTGCCCCTTTCGCTAAGGCCGTACTCGCTTGGTACGATCGTTTTGGGCGTAAAAATCTCCCTTGGCAAATAAACAAAACTCTCTACGGTGTATGGCTGTCTGAAATTATGTTACAGCAAACACAAGTCGCTACCGTGATTCCCTATTTTGAACGATTCACAAAAAATTTTCCGAATATTGAGGCGTTAGGTCATGCACCTTTAGATGAAGTGTTACATCTCTGGACAGGATTAGGCTATTACGCGCGTGCTAGAAATCTTCATAAAGCCGCACAAGTGATGTGCGAAAAATATCATGGACAATTTCCAACTGAATTTGAAGATGTCCTCGCACTTCCAGGAATCGGGCGTAGTACCGCAGCTGCCATTTTATCTTCTTGTTTAAATAAACCATACCCAATCCTAGATGGAAACGTAAAACGTGTTTTATGCCGTTACTTTGCTATTGAAGGCTATCCTGGTGAAAAACGTGTCGAAAATTTACTTTGGGAAAAAGCCGAAGAGGTTGCACCTCGTGATCGCATCGCCGATTTTAACCAAGTTATGATGGATATTGGGGCGATGGTCTGCACCCGTAGTAAACCTAAATGCGATATTTGCCCTCTTGCAGAAAATTGTAAAGCAAAACAACAAGATGCTTGGCAAAATTATCCAACAAAAAAACCGAAAAAAACTTTACCGATTCGTCAAACTTACTTTTTAATTGAAGAAAACCAAGGCAAAATTAGATTACGAAAACGTGCGCCAGAAGGTTTATGGGGTGGGCTTTATTGTTTCCCACAATTCGAATCACAAAGTGAATTATTTCAGCATTTACAAGAGCGAAATATTACCTATTACCAAGAATGGAATAGCTTTCGTCATACTTTCAGTCATTTCCATTTAGATATTATCCCTATTTTTATCTGTACAGATACCCCAAAAAAAGTAGAAAATAAGGGAGAATTTCCGTGGAAACGCTGTCAAAGTGTTCAAGAGGTCATACCAGCATCAAAATCTTATGTACAAAATGAAGACGATTATTGGTATGATTTAACATCTTTAAACGTTGTCGGACTCGCGACACCTGTGAAAAATATTTTAAATTACTTAACAAGGATATAATTATGGCACGTACCATACATTGCGTTTATCTAAACAAAGAAGCAGAAGGTCTTGATTTTCAACTTTACCCTGGCGATTTGGGTAAACGCATCTTTGATAACATCAGCAAACAAGCCTGGTCTGAATGGCTTAAAAAACAAACTATGCTGGTAAATGAAAAAAAATTAAACATGATGAATCCAGAACATCGTGCGCTATTAGAAAAAGAAATGGTTAATTTCCTCTTTGAAGGTAAAGATGTACATATTGAGGGCTATACACCAATTAACGATAACCAACAGTAAGACATCCTATGAAAAAATACTTAATCTTTGCCCTTGCACCATTCCTTTTTGCCTGTGCGAGTAAAACTGAAAACACACCAGAACTTCCACCCCTTGATACAAAAGGTTTGGATATTCTTGTCGGTCAATTTTCACATAATATTGACGATATTTGGGGCGTGAATGAGCTACTCGTAGCAAGCCGACAAGATTATGTAAAGTATACTGATCAATATAAAACACGTAGCCACATTAATTTTGAACAAGGTCTTATTACTATCGGCACACTCGGCACGCCACAAGAATTACAACGTGCTATCGTCCATACTCTACTCATGGGCGAAAATGCTGACAGTATCGATCTTTTTGCTTCTGGCGATGTTCCAATTAGCGATAAACCTTTCTTAAAAGATCTCGTGATGGATCAAAAAGGGAAAACGATTGACAATGTTCGCGAGGCAACTGCTTTTGCTAACTATCTTATAAAAAATAGATTGCAGACTCGTCGTCTACAAAATGGTCATATTGAACATTTCGTCGAAATCCCAATGGTAGCTAATCACGTTGCTTTACGGGCAAAAAGTTACCTTCCATTAGTTCGTCAAGCATCACGTCGTTATAATGTGGATGAAAGTTTAATTCTTGCTATTATGCAAGTTGAATCCAGTTTTAACCCTTACGCAATCAGTTATTCTAATGCGGTAGGTTTAATGCAAATCGTGCGCACAACTGCAGGTCGAGATGTCTTTAAACATCAAAATCGTCCCGGTTCGCCAAGTAAGCATTACTTACTCAACCCTCGCAACAATATTGATATTGGTACGCACTACCTTTCTCTTTTGAAAAATAAATATCTTGCAGGAATTAAGGATAAAGATTCATTGCGTTACGCTGTTATTGCGTCTTATAACAGCGGTGCAGGTGCAGTATTACGTATTTTTGATAAAACGCCACAAAATGCGATTGATAAAATCAACCGCTTATCTCCACAACGCCTTTATAATATTCTTGAGCGTGAACACCCTTCATTAGAGGCACGTCGTTATTTAATGAAAGTAAGCAAGGCTCAAAAAAATTACCGCGTTATCGGATAAAATTATTAGACAAAAAAGCAGAGGCATTCCTCTGCTTTTTTATTAAATACTCGTAGCACAAGCGTAAGCACTACTCCACGCCCATTGGAAATTATAACCACCTAACCAGCCTGTCACATCTAACACTTCACCAATAAAATACAGTCCAGCAACGGTCTTACACTCCATTGTCTTAGAAGAAATAGCATCGGTATCGACGCCGCCCAGTGTCACTTCAGCGGTACGATAGCCCTCAGTGCCATTTGGTAAAAATTGCCAATGATGAATAATGTTTGCAAGATCATGCATTTGTTGCTTGCTCACATCCGCTAAGCTGCGATTTTCTATGATCGCCCTCTCAAACCATAATTCGACCAAACGATTTGGTAAATAACGTCCTAGCAATGTTTTTAATTGAATTTTCGGGGAGGTTTGACGCGTGTCTTGAATGATATCAATGATATTTTCGCCAGGTAGCAAATCAATCATTACTTTCTCATTCGGTTGCCAATAATTCGAAATTTGTAAAATTGCAGGACCAGATAAGCCTCGATGCGTGAAAAGCATTTGTTTTTCAAATTGTTGTCCATTTTCTGATTCAACACGAACAGGGAGTGCCACGCCCGCTAATTCGGAAAAATATTTATCATTTTCGCGCCAAGTAAAAGGGACGAGGCTCGCACGCGGTGCGTAACAAGAAATCCCAAATTGTTCTGCAATTTGATAACCTAGTGGACTTACGCCCAGTCCTGGCATAGAAAGCCCACCGGTCGCAACAATAAGGTGACGGCAATGCCACACTTTATCTAAAGAGTATATGCAAAAACGGTTTTCTTCCTCGGCTACATAATCAATTTTCTCAACTGACTGCTGCAATGCAAATTTCACGCCATAGCGCTCACACTCGCTTTTAAGCATATCGACAATATCACTTGCTCCATTATCACAAAAAAGCTGCCCAGCCTCTTTTTCATGGTAAGGAATCCCATACTCCAGCACCTTTCCAATAAAATCCCATGGCGTAAAGCGTGCTAAAGCAGATTTTACAAAGTGGGCATTATGGCAAAGGTAATGACGGGGCGTAACATCAAGATTGGTAAAATTACAAAATCCCCCCCCAGACATCAGAATTTTTCGCCCAATTTTCTTCCCCTTATCCAGAACCACTACTTCTTTTCCACGTTTCGCTAATTCTGCCGCACAGAATAGCCCAGCAGCCCCCGCCCCAATGACGATACATTCAGCCTTATTTTGCATATTTTCTCCTTTATCACGCCCCGATTTTCCTAAAATTTTATGAAAAAAACGGCGCGTCTCAACTACGCACCGTTTTATGCTCAATGAGTTTAATAAATTACATTATTTTTTATGCGTATTCGCAAAATATTCCATAAAGGTAACTAATGCTACCACACCATTCAGTGGCATCGCATTATAAATCGATGCACGCATTCCTCCTTGAACTTTGTGCCCTTTCAAGGCCAGCAGTCCGTGCTCTTGCGCTTCAGCAACAAAACGCTTATCTAATTCACTATCGCCAGTGGTAAAGGTTACATTCATCTCAGAGCGATTTTCAACAGCAACATTATTATGATAAAAATCACTTTCATCAAGATAGGTATAAAGTAACAATGCCTTTTCTTTATTTTGAACTTCAATCGCAGGCAAACCACCTTGTGAAAGCCAATACTCAAACACTAATCCACATAAATACCAAGCAAAAGTCGGCGGTGTGTTAATCATAGAATCGCGATTCGCTTGGACAGTGTAATTCCAAATACTCGGAATTTTGCTTTGTTCTGTCTGAGTGAGTAGATCTTCACGGATAATGACTAATGTAATACCAGAGGGACCAAGGTTTTTTTGTGCACCTGCATAGATCATCCCAAATTTCGAAATATCAATTTGCCGTGAAAGAATACAAGATGACATATCCGCGACTAATACGGTATCTCCCACTTTTGGCACATCAAAGATTTCTACCCCGCTGATTGTTTCATTTGGGCAATAATGCACATAATCATATTTTGAGGCAATATCAGAAAAATCTAATTGCCCGACTTGTAAAGTATCTTTTCCTTCTTCTAAGAGATCAATTTCATCAAGCATTGCAAAAAGACGCGCCTCTTGCGCTGCTAATTTTGACCAATGACCACTCGTTAAATACAAGGCTTTTTGATTTTTCCCCAAAAGGTTCATTGGGATGGCGGCAAACTGCCCTCTAGCCCCGCCTTGCAGAAACAGGATCTTATAATTATCAGGTACATGATAAAGCGCCCGTAAATTTTGCTCTGCGTTTGCGACCATTTTCATAAACGCTTCACCACGATGGCTAACTTCCATTACCGAAGTATGTAAATTTTGCCAATTCAATAATTCTTGCTGTGCTTTCTCTAAAACAGCCTTAGGCATCGTCGCAGGTCCTGCGCTAAAATTGAATACATCCTGCATATTCTCTCCTTAAAAGAATTTTTCTTTTTATTGTAATCAATTCAATTTTTGCACTCAAGAACCTTAATTTAGATTAATTTTTTCATAAATTTAGTATAAGACTTTGACGAGATCGTTGAAAAAGGCTACATTACGGGGAGAAATGTCATACAATTTGAGGTTACTATGGAAAATAACAGTAAAGAATCTTTTCAAGAAGTATTAGAATATATCCGCATGTATCGTTTAAAAAATCGTTTAAAACGCGATCTAGAACACAATAATCGTAAAATTCGAGATAATCGTAAACGTGCTTTATTACTTGAAAATCTCGATCAATATATTACCGATGACATGACAATCGAAGAAGTGCGTGAAATTATTGAAAATATGCGTAGCGATTATGAAAGCCGCGTTGATGATTACAATATCCGTAATGCAG
The DNA here is from genome assembly GCA_020026155.1 of Actinobacillus sp. Lineage (GTDB taxonomy): Bacteria > Pseudomonadota > Gammaproteobacteria > Enterobacterales > Pasteurellaceae > Actinobacillus_C. Next base: position 128,971 of record JAHHQX010000002.1, read on the forward strand.
AGTTATCTCAACAACGCCGTGAAATTCGCGAAAAAATGAAACAACAAAAAGAATCGCATAAACTCATGCTTAAACATGCACACAAATAATGATAAGAAGCTCGTGAAAACGGGCTTTTTCTTTATACGAAGAAAAAAGACAAATGAATTCAAAAGTATTATTTTTTATTAAGAATAAGATTTGAATAAAATAAGAAAGGATATAAGAAGGCCTAAGTGGTGGGCGATACCGGTCTCGAACCAGTGACCCCCTCCTTGTAAGGGAGG
>JAHHQX010000020.1 GCA_020026155.1 Actinobacillus sp.
AATAGATAGTATCTAAAATTTTTTATAATTTTTAATCTGTATTATAAAAATAAGTTATTTATTTAATTTTTCTTTAATACGTACACTCTATTTTCCCTATAAAATGTTACAAATTTGTACATTATTTAACATTCTTATCGTTATTAATTTACATTTGTTAATATTTGACGATATATAAAAATTTTTTCTAACAAAACAAATTCAAATTTTTAATGAAAAATCGTCATTTTATAATTAAATATAGGTATTATTTTAGTTAACTAGAATTAATTTAATGCGATCTAGTGCTTGGGAAGTGTGATGAGGAGAAGATATGTGATAACACGGAATCTTAACATCTGGCATAGGCGTAATAAGGATAAAAATCGCCATATAGAAAGGAAGTTCGGTCGTAAATAGCACTTGACCCGGAGGGCAATATTGCGTCGTTAGGGCGTTAGTTTGGGGCAAATATCGGATGTCAGAAAGTTTTCGTAATCCTATTCCTGTGACTTTTAAAACTGCCTCGCGCACACACCATAATTCATAAAAGGCATCCGACTGCTGATTTTGTTGTTGAAACCAAGCCTGCTCTGCGTTTGTTGCAAAATGTTCCAATAACGCTATATAATTTCGTTTACGAGAAATTGATTCGATATCAACCGCCACTAATGGTTTTAATTTTGTCTCATTTTTAGCCAAAATAACCACCACCCATTCTCCAGAATGGCTAATATTAAAATCAAAAAAATTACTCCGAATTTGCGGGCGTCCTAATTCATCTTTTTCAATTGTCGCCATAAGATTCGCAAAATCAGGATAGGCTTTCCCAAGTTGCCATAGGAGAAAATAAGCTAAGCGACGGCGCTGATAACTTTTCCGCTGGGCAATATTGGGATTTTCAGGCAAATGAACGTAACTCGGCAATGCATATTCTGGAAAATCTTGCCAATTTTGGGGGTCATTTAAATTCGCATAGGCGATAGAATACTTCGTCATTCCAATAAAAAAGCTCGCCGAAACGAGCTTTCTCCTTAATTTGCTTACATTAAGCGAGTAGTTTATTCATACGTTTTACAAATGCTGTTGGATCTTGAAGTGAACCGCATTCAGTAAAGAGCGCTTCTTCAAAGAGTAATTCTACCCAATCATTAAAGGTCGTGTCATCCCCTATTTCAGAGACTTTTTTGACTAATGGATGCGTTGGGTTGATTTCCAAGGTGTACTTAATTTCAGGCACACTTTGCCCTGTTGCTGCAAAAAGTTTTGCCATTTGCGTTGTCATTTCATCTTGTTCGGTAGAAACAATCGCAGGGGTATCTGTCAAGCGATTCGTTAATTTCACACCTTTTACACGATCGCCAAGATAAGCTTGTACACGCTCAATAAAGCCGCCAAACTCTTCTTGTTGCTGTTCTTGTAGCGCTTTTTCTTCACTATTTGCGAGATCGCCCAGATCAAGATTTGCTTTGGTCACAGATTGTAACGGCTTACCATCAAATTCGGTTAAGAAACTCAACATCCATTCATCAATACGATCTGCGAGTAAAAGTACTTCGATACCTTTTTTATTAAACAATTCCAAATGCGGACTATTTTTCGCGGCTACATAAGTATCGGCAGTGATATAGTAAATCGCTTTTTGCCCTCCTTGCATACGTGCAACATAATCTTCAAGCGAAGTAGTTTGGTCAATGCCATCATTTTTACTAGAAGCAAAACGTAGTAATTTCGCAATATTTTCCGCATTTGCCATGTCTTCAGCTAGCCCTTCTTTTAGCACAACGCCAAATTCACGCCAAAAACGTTGATATTTTTCTACATCATTTTGCGCTAAATCTTCTAAAATTTGTAAGGAACGTTTTGTCAAAGCACGACGTAACGCAGCCGTCACTTTGTTATCCTGTAAAATTTCACGGGAAACATTGAGCGGTAAATCGCTGGTATCCAAAAGACCACGCATAAAACGCAAATAATTTGGCATGAAAGCTTGCGCATCATCCATAATAAATACACGTTGTACGTAAAGTTTTAAGCCGTGTTGCATGTCACGTGTAAAGAGATCGAATGGTGCTTGGCTTGGTACATAAAGTAAGCTGGTATATTCTAGATTTCCTTCTACTTTATTACGTGCCCATGTAAGCGGTGCTTGATAGTCATGGGTAAGATGTTTATAAAATTCAATGTATTCTTCATCGGTAACATCATTTTTATTGCGAGTCCAAAGGGCTTGGGCTTTGTTGATCTGTTGCCATTGTTGCCCTGATACTTCGCCTTTTTCATCATATTGTGTAACCAATAATTCAACAGGTAAATCAATATGATCGGAATATTTACTGATTACTGCACGAAGCTGCCCTTCGCTTGCGAAGGCTTTCTCATCGTCGCGTAAATGTAAGGTAATTTCAGTCCCACGATCCTCTTTTTCAATCGTAGAAATCGTATACTCACCTTCCCCTGTTGATTCCCAAAGTACACCATTCGCTTTGCTATCGCCCGCTAAGCGAGTTTTGACGGTCACTTTATCTGCAACGATAAAAGCAGAATAGAATCCAACCCCAAATTGCCCGATAAGTTGGCTATTTTTCGCTTTATCTTCGCCCATGGCAGCTAAAAATTCCTTAGTGCCAGATTTAGCGATTGTCCCTAAATTTTCAATCACTTGTTGGCGATCCATCCCGATACCATTATCGCTAATAGTAATGGTGTTCGCGTTGCTATCTGCTTGAATACGCACACGTAATTGTCCATCGCCTTCATATAAAGCCGGATCAGAAAGTGCTTTAAATCGTAATTTATCCGCCGCATCAGAAGCATTTGAAATTAATTCACGCAAAAAAATCTCTTTGTTGGAATACAAAGAATGGATCATTAATTGGAGAAGTTGTTTGACTTCGGATTGGAAACCGAGTGTTTGTTGATCTTGACTCATTTTTTATCCTTATGGTTAATAAACGATAAATAGTTTCCACAAAAATGGGGGCGGCTTACAAAAAATCAACCACGCCCCCATTTTCGTTAAAATTTATGCTTAATCAAATTTTACTGCGGGTGAAAAAGTGCGTTTCACAATGTCTTTTACTTCTGCAGGCGTTACTTTACGATTTTCGCCAATGCCTACCCAGCCACGATCCTGGAAACGTTTTTCAATAATTTCTGGCGCGGTCGCGTAATCTTCAGTGTAATCAGATAAGGCGGTTTTAATCCCAATAGAATTAAAGAAAGTTTCCGTTTTTTGAATCGCTTGGTGCGCTTTTTCATCGTCCGAACCGCTCGTAATTTGCCATACACGTTCTGCGTATTGCACTAATTTGGCTTTTTTATCCTCAAAGCAATGTTCATAATAACGTGGTGCGACAATCGCTAATGTGCGCGCATGATCAATGCCGAACAGTGCGGTAAATTCATGCCCAATCGCATGCACGCCCCAATCTTGTGGAACGCCTTGTGCAATTAAGCCATTTAATGCCATTGTACAGCTCCACATAAAGTTAGATGCCGCTTCATAATTACTTTGATCTTCTAACACAGGCTGACTAACCGCAATTAAGGTTTGTAAAATACCTTCCGCAAAGCGATCTTGTAATAAACCACCGGCAGGATAGGTCATATATTGTTCCAAGACGTGCGTAAAGGCATCGGCAATTCCGTTTTCTAATTGGCGACGTGGTAAAGAACGAATAACCGTTGGGTCCAGCACCGAACATTTCGGGAATAGAAGTGGTGACTTAAATGATAATTTTTCTTTGGTTGCACGACGAGAAACCACCGCCCCACTATTCATTTCAGAGCCTGTCGCAGGGAGAGTTAAAATTGCTGAGAACGGAATGGCATCCGTAATTTGAATTTCATTCTTTTTCGCTAATAATTGCCAAGGATCATCCCCTTCATATTTCGCAGCTGCTGCGATAAATTTTGCCCCATCAATCACTGAACCACCGCCGACAGCTAAAATGTAATTAAGGTTTTGTTCTTTAATTTTTTCAACGGCTTGCAGTAAGACTTCATATTCTGGATTGGCGGGAATACCTGAAAACTCTACAAGATGAAAATGCGAAAAGGCTTTTTGAATTTGATCATAAATGCCATTTTTCTTGATACTGCCACCACCGTATAACAAAAGAATGCGGGCATCATGTGGAATTTGCGCAGGTAAATTAGCGATTTGTCCTTCCCCAAATAGAATTTTGGTTGGGTTTTGGTAAATGAAGTTTTGCATCTTTCTCCCCTTTTTGTTTAAGTTTTATGCTTTTTGTATTTTAGCAGTTTACGCTAGCTAAGAATGGTTTTGCAAGAATTTGTCTGCAACGTATAATAAGACATCATTTTCATAGGAACACTTTATGTCAAAAACACCCTCTTTAAAAAATTTGCTTTGCTACCGTTTGTATGTGGTTTCAAACCGTATTACTCGCCTTTACCGCCCATTTTTAGAAAAACTAAACCTGACTTATCCGCAATATTTGACGATGGTAGCACTTTGGGAAGAGGATGATTTGACGATCGGGGAACTCCATTCTATTACGGAAATTGATTGCGGATCGCTCAGTGTCATGCTTAAAAAATTAGTCGAAAAAGGCTTTATTGAAATTGTGACACAACAAAGTGATAAACGGAGTAAAAAAGTGAAATTGACAGAAAAAGCGTTGGCACTTAAACCCGAAGCCTATGAAATGCAAAAGAACTTGTACGCCAGTTTACCGAAAAAATTAACCTACGATGAACAAGCAGAATTGATGGGATTGCTTGATATTTTAAATCGTAACTTGAAAGGTGATTTTTAAAAATACGCCCCGATTTTCGTAAAAATTTTTAAGAAAATCGGGGCGTGATTATTTTAAAAAATGTAAATTAGTCGATAGTGACGTCTTTAATGATCACTTCTTCTTTTGGTACATCTTGATGGAAACCGTAGTTGCCAGTTTTCACTTTGCTGATTTTATCAACAACATCCATACCTTCTACTACTTTACCAAATACACAATAGCCCCAACCTTGCATTGATTTAGATTTGTGATCTAAGAAGCCATTATCTACAGTATTGATAAAGAATTGTGCTGTTGCAGAATGCGGATCGCTTGTGCGTGCCATTGCGATCGTACCGCGTTTGTTAGAAAGACCGTTGTCCGCTTCATTTGCGATTGGTGCTTTGGTATCTTTTTCAAGCATACCTGATTCTAAACCACCACCTTGAATCATAAATCCATCAATTACACGATGGAAAATTGTGTTATTATAAAAGCCTTCTTTGCAGTAATTTAAAAAGTTTTCTGCGGTTGCTGGTGCTTTATCAAAATCTAATTCTAATTTGATATCGCCATAGTTAGTATGTAGTGTAATCATATTGTTTTTTCCTTACTAAAAAGGAAAATATTATTCCATAAATTACTAATCAGTGCTAGAAAGCTTAAAAGATTTTCCTTATAACCGAGAAATATTATGTTAAAAATTTTCAATACACTTTCCCGAGAAAAACAAGAATTTATACCCCTTAATCCGCCGAAAGTGGGCATGTATGTCTGTGGCGTAACGGTATATGACTTATGTCATATTGGGCATGGTCGTACTTTCGTCTGCTTTGATATGGTGGCTCGCTATCTGCGTCACTTAGGTTATGACTTAAACTATGTGCGTAATATTACCGACGTAGACGATAAAATCATTAAACGTGCATTAGAAAATGGTGAAAGCTGCGAAGATCTAGTGAATCGCATGGTAAAAGAAATGCATAAAGATTTCGAAGCCCTTAATATTCTGCCACCGAATAGCGAACCGCGTGCGACTTACCACATTACAGAAATTATCAATCTCGTTTCGCGCTTGATTGAAAAAAATCACGCATATGTTGCAGAAAACGGCGACGTCATGTTTGACGTATTAAGTTTTAAAGAATATGGCAAACTTTCTCGCCAAAATCTTGAACAATTACAAGCGGGTGCGAGTGAGCGTGTTGAAATTTCTGCGATCAAGAAAAATCCAATGGATTTCGTCCTTTGGAAAATGTCAAAACCGAATGAACCAAGTTGGGATTCCCCATGGGGTAAAGGTCGTCCAGGTTGGCATATCGAATGTTCTGCAATGAATAGCAAAGAATTGGGAACACATTTTGATATCCATGGAGGCGGCAGCGACTTGATGTTCCCTCATCATGAAAACGAAATTGCCCAATCTTGCTGTGCATTTGAAACCCCATACGTAAACTACTGGATGCACAGTGGTATGATTATGGTAAACAAAGAAAAAATGTCTAAATCACTTGGCAATTTCTTTACTATTCGTGATGTATTAAAACATTACAACGCAGAAGCCGTACGCTATTTCTTATTAAGCACGCATTACCGTAGCCCATTAAATTATACAGAAGAAAACCTAAACTTAGCGCAAAGTGCGTTAGAACGTCTTTACACTGCCCTGCGTGGTACTGATAAAAACGCACAACCTGCGGGTGGCGACCAATTTGTAAGTGCATTTGAAGAAGCGATGAATGACGATTTTAATACGCCAAACGCTTTCTCTGTCCTTTTCGACTTAGCACGTGAAGTCAATACTTTAAAAGCACAACAAGCGCCTGAAGCAGATGCAATGGCGGCTCGTTTACGCCAATTAGGTGGTGTTTTAGGCTTACTTGAAAATGATCCAGATGCCTTCTTAAAAGGTGATGCAGAAGATGATGAAGTAGCAAAAATTGAAGCGCTCATTTTGCAACGCAACACCGCACGCCAAAACAAAGACTGGGCGGCAGCCGATGCAGCTCGTGATGCACTTAAAGCGATGAATATCGTTTTAGAAGATACCGCTAACGGCACAACATGGCGTAAAGCATAATTCTATTTTTTAAATTCACGCCCTTATTTTCCTAAAAATTTTTACGAAAATCGGGGCGTCTTTATGTAAACTTTATCCACTTTCTTATTTATGGCACAATGCCTAAGAGCGTATTAAGTTATTACTGCTAAATCTAAATAAGGAAGTCCTCTTATGAATACACTACCGAACTTTTCTCATTTTGATACGATTAACCAATTCGTAATCGATATGACGATAAAGTTCAATCAATTTCTTCCCGCACAGTTCAACTGGATTTGGATGATCCTTATCATCATTGGATTGACCATCCTTGTCCGTCTTACCCTTGGCTTTTTACTTAACCGAATCAAGCTCTGGGTTAGTCACACCCATTCTTTACTGGATGAGAGCGTTGTAGAAGCTGCCCGCAAACCTATTAATTATTTTATTGAATTTGGGGCGCTTATCTGGGTGTGTCAAATTATCACGCAATACCATCAAATTGATTGGAGCTTCCTTCTATTAGAGATTTGGGATCTCGGTGTCATTTTCTTCTTTTGCGCTTTTCTCCTATCGCTAATTAAAGCGGTCGAACTGAATATGATAAAGCGCACCACGCCAAAACATGACAGTGCAACAATTATGGCGATTGGTAGATTATTACGATTATCTATCATTATTATCATGGTCTTAATTTTAATGCAAAATTTCGGATTTTCTATTTCTGGCGTACTTGCATTTGGAGGGATTGGTGGAATTGCTATTGGTTTTGCCGCAAAAGACTTATTGGCAAACTTCTTTGGTGGTTTCATGATTTTTATTGATAAACCTTTCCGCGTGGGTGATTGGATTTCCTCCCCAGATCGCCAAATTGAAGGAACAGTTGAAAATATTGGTTGGCGAATGACATGTATTCGCACCTTTGACTTACGTCCGTTATATGTACCCAATAGTACCTTTATGAATATTGCGGTAGAAAATCCAAGTCGCATGCTTCACCGTAGGATTTATGAAAATATTGGAGTACGTTACGAGGATATTAATGTTATCGACAAAGTGGTCGCAGAAATTAAGGACATGCTCTATAACCATCCGGATATTGATAATCAACAAACAATCATTGTGGCGTTCGATAAATTCGCGGCCTCTTCTCTCAATATTATGATTTATACCTTTACAAAAACCACAGCATGGGTTGAATTTTACGTCATTAAGCAAAAAATATTACTTTTAATCCGAGAAATTGTACATCGAAATGGCGCTCAATTTGCCTTCCCAACGCAACAAGTTTTTATTACGCAAAATCCAACAGGGCAAGATCCTGCACCACAAAATCTGGCGACTATGCAAAAAAATTAAATACACCGGTAATAAAAAAGCACAATGAATTGTGCTTTTTTTATTTTATACCAAAAATCCAATTTCTCGCATCTTCGCAATAACTTGGTCAGACGTGATATTTTCCATAAGGTGAGGTGTTTTTAATTTATATGCCCACGGTAATTTTTTTGCTTGGGGCTGTTCTTTAGCCAGGAAGTCATCATATACGGAAATCACTTTATCCAAATCATTATAAGGTCCAGTACGTTTTGGATTGTGATAGGCATAAAGTCCGATAACGGGTGTGCCAACAGCGGTCGCAATATGCGCTGGTCCACTATCTGGTGCCAAAACTAAGTCTGCTTGTTGAATTAACGCCGCAAGCTCAAGCAAACTGGTTTTCCCTGCTAAATTTAATGGCTTAAAATTACATGCTTTTTCTATATCTGCTAGCATTTGTTGTTCACGTGCCGAATTAGCTCCACATAAAATCACTTGTTTATTTTGTGCATGTGCAAGGTTAGCTATATCCGCATAACACTCTGGCAACCAGTCCTTTTCTGCTTTACTCGAACAAGGCGCGATGATCAAAGTTTGACGATTCGTATCAATATGCTGTGCCATTTTCTGCTGAGTGCTTTCTGGAATATTTAAGTGCCAAGTCAACTGAGAAACGGGGACACCAAGCATTTCTGCAAAAGCAATGAATCCATTGAGTACATGCGGATTTTCTGGATCTTGAATACGACGATTCACTACCCACTGTTGCCCTTCTCGACTACGTACTTTTCCAAAACCAATTTTATATTTTGCTTTAATACCTAAAGAAAGAATGGAGGCACGCAATGCAGTTTGCATATTTAACAACGCATCAAAACGTTGTCCTTTAAGTTGTTTCCAAAGGGCTAAGATACCTTTAATCCCTGCCTTTTTATCATAAACAACAAAATTTATTCCTTCCACTTGTGCAAATAATTGGCGTTCAACTTTACCAATAATCCAGGTAATTTTCGTTTCTGGCCAATAACGTTGAATCGCTTGCACAACCGCTAAGGCATGGCAAACATCTCCGATCGCAGATAGGCGTAAGATACAAATAGACTTAGGAGGCTGGGAAAAAAGAGGCATGAAATTTCCTTAAAAGTAAAACAAACACGCCCCAATTTTCACAAAAATTTATGCGAAAATCGAGGCGTCTAACTTAAAAATTAAAAGAACCAAGAATCTGCATTAACCCCTTGATTCATGAGCAACTTTATAAAACCAAATATCACACGAGCAATGTACCAAATCCCTACTAGTGGGAAAAGAACATGAATTGTAGCAATCGCAAATCCCCCCACAATCGGAATAATCCATACCGTAATAAATAGGAGGGCAAGGATAATATTTGCCCAAATCGGATACCAAAAGGTTCTAATTAACCATGTGCAATGCTCAAAGTAGATCGTGCCAAGCATTTTACGACGCTTGCAATACGCCATAATCACGCCAACGAGCGTCCCAACAATTGGCAAAAATGTCATACCGAGAAAATAGAATACATACATCGTAATCATGTACGCTTTATTTTCTTTTATGATTTGTTGTTCTGAAATCGCTTGCGTGTTCATTTATAGTAACCAAGAATCTGCGTTGACACTTTGATCATTTAACAATTTGATAAAGCCGTAAATAACACGCACGATATACCAAATTGAAATCACGAATAAGACCAAATATGCACAAATTGCTAAGAGGACACCCACGTATGGAATCACCATTCCAATTGCAACAACGATAAAAGCACAGATAGCAATAAAAAACGGATACCAAAACGTCTTAATCAACCAGTTACAATGCGAATAATAAATCGTATCCCGCACATCATCACGTTTTACATAAGCGATAATTAGCCCCGCAACTGCTGCAATGCCGGGAAGAATCGTCATACCGCCAATAAAACAAATGTACATGGCGATCATCCATATTCTATTGTTTTGCATAATTTGTTGATTATGCTCAGAAGATTCAGTAATCACTTGATTTTCCATGGTATTTTCCTATAAAAAATTATACGGAAATTACTGCTTATCCGTAGGGTGGGTTGAGCTTCCCTCTGCGGTTTCCTCTGTTGATTTTACAACTGGGGATGCTTCTGATGTTTTCTCTACATCCGCATCGTTTTCTTCGTCCTTGTCTTCTTTTGGTTGATAGAATGTTGCACAGACAACACCGATCTCGAAAAGAAGCCACATTGGTATAGCAAGTAAAGTTTGTGAAATCGCATCTGGCGGTGTTAACAACATACCGATAAAGAATGCGGCCACAATGATGTATGGTCGTTTTTTACGTAAATCTGCTGGTGTCGTAATTCCTGCCCATACTAATAAGATAATCGCAACGGGTACTTCAAAACAAACCCCAAATGCTAAGAAAATCGTCAAGACGAAATCAAGATAACTACTAATATCGGTAGCAATCGCTACACCATGCGGTGTCGTTTTAGTTAAAAACGCAAACACCATTGGGAATAGCACGTAATACGCAAAAGCGACACCAAGATAAAATAAAATCGTACTTGAAATCAGTAACGGATAAATTAACCGTTTTTCTTTCTTATATAAAGCGGGAGCGACAAATGCCCACGCCTGATACAGTAAATATGGAACCGAAAGGAAAACAGCAACGACACCAGTCAGTTTAAGCGGGGTAAAAAACGGCGTTACTACGCTCGTCGCGATCATGGTTGAGCCTTTCGGCAAAACCGCCAAGAGTGGTGCCGCCACAAAGCCATAAATATCATTTGAAAAATAAATCAAACAACAAAAAACGACCGCCACAAAAATAATGCTACGCAACAAGCGATCGCGTAGCTCAAGTAAATGGGTGATTAACGGTTGCGTTTGCTCAACGCGTTCTTCTTCACTTTGTTTTGTCATACTGTTTTTTTCTGTTGTGATGGTTTATTTGAAACGGGCTGTGCTGGTTCAACTTCTTCATAATCCGCTAAATCATCAGATGTAAAATAAGCAGGATTAATCACAATTTCTTTAGGTTGTTTTTCTTCCGCTACATTTTCCTTTTGTGCTGGTTTTTGCACAAATTCTGGCTCATCAGGGGGGGGCATCGGAATGTTGGCTGTTGGAGAAGCATTAAATGGTTCTACTGACCAACTTTCAGGAATAAACTCCACTTCTTGTTCTGCTGCCGCAATTTTCTCTTCGTCTTCCGCATTTTTGATCAATTCTGAAGTTGCTTCCGAACTTTTTTGTGTCGCACTCGCACTTGATTCTACTTTCTCAGGCGCTTTTTCTTCAAGCACAGAAGGTTTCTCTGCCACCTCAGCGGAAGAGATCGCTTTTTCACCAGAAGTTACAGGTGGATTTACCGCATCATTAAAACTTTTCTCAGTTTCTTGAATACCTTTGGTTAAATCCGCTTTCATTTTTTCTGCTGACGCGCGAAGATCTTTAACAGTCTGACTTAATTCTGGAGAAAGTTTTTCCACATTAAGCTGTTCTGCTTTTTTGATACTTTCCTGCAATTCCTGAAGTTTTAACTCTTGGGTTAGTTCATTTTGTACTGTATTAGCAAGATTGCGTGCGGTATTGATCCATCCCATTACCGTACGAATTGCCACTGGAAGTCTTTTCGGACCAAGTACAATAAGTCCTATCACCAAGAGTAACAGTATTTCTGAAAAACCAATATCAAACACGGATTATGCCTGTTCTTTGTCTTTTGCTTTTTCGGTAGTTTGTGTGTTTTGTTGTGCGTTTTCTTCAATTTTATTGAATTTAGCATCATTGTTCACACTACTTGCATTGTTTTCTTGATCGTTTTCACTCATTGCTTTCTTGAAATCTCGTACGGCACCGCCAAGATCTGAACCAATGGTACGAAGTTTTTTGGTACCAAAAATTACTACAACAACAAGTAATAAGATAAGTAATTGCCAAATACTAACGCCTGCGAACATAATGTTCCTCCATAAAATAATTAGATAATAGTAATAACTTGCGAAGTATAACCCTTTTGCTGTGAATGAAAAAGCATAAAGGGCGTTTTTCTTTACAATTTTTTAACTTATTAACGCCGCCAACCGATTAAAAGGAAACAAACACTAATAAACCAAAAGATACTAGCCAACATGCCAGAAAAAGTTTGGAACTGCCATAATCCCGCAAGAAAAAATACTCCACTACCCACTAATGATAACACCTTTTTTTGCCACTTTTGCTGAGCAATTAATTGTTTATTGATCTGGATTAATTGATACGAAAGGTTTTTCTGTTGTTCAAGTGCTTCTATAAGTTTGACAGGAACATCGGGAAGATGTTCTTGTAAAAATGGCAATTGTACTTTCAATTTTTTAAGTGCTTTTTTAAGACTCATTTGTTCTTCTAACCAATTTTGTAAAAAAGGCTTTGCCGTTTTCCACAGATCAAGATGAGGATCTAACTGGCGCCCTAAACCTTCTACATAGAGCATTGTTTTCTGGAGAAGAACTAATTGAGGTTGGACTTGCATATTAAAATCACGTGCGACATTAAATAAATTCATCAATACTTCGCCAAAAGAGATCTCAGACAATGACTTCTCAAAAATTGGTTCACAAACTTGACGAAAAGCTGCCTCAAAAGCATCAATATCGGTATCAGGAGGCGTCCACCCTGCTGCCACATGCATTTCAGCGACAACACGATAGTCACGATTAAAAAAACCAACAAAACTTTCGGCCAAATAACGCTTATCTTTTTCATTAAGATGCCCGACAATTCCACAATCTACAGCAATATATTGAGGATTTTCTTTGTTATCTGGACTAACAAAAATATTACCAGCATGCATATCGGCATGGAAAAAACTGTCACGGAAAACTTGAGTAAAAAATACTTCTACACCACGTTCCGCCAAGATAGGTAAATTTATTCCTGCCGATTCCAGTGCCGCAATATCCCCCACTGGAATGCCGTAAATGCGCTCCATCACAATCATATTTTGATGAGCGAATTGTGGATACATTTCAGGAATATAAAGTTTATCGCTATTGAGAAAATTATGACGAAGCTTTTGTGCATTTTTCATTTCGATTCGCAAATCCAGCTCATCATTTAGGGTCCTCTCATATTCCTTAACGACTTCCACTGGGCGGAGACGGTAAGATTCAGGCGCAATTTTTAAAAGAATTTCAGCACATTGGTGCATAAGTGCTAAATCAGCCTGAATTTTTTCTCGAATATCGGGGCGTAAAATTTTAATAACGACTTCTTTTCCAGCATTTGGTTGCATAGCGTTAAATTTAGCAGTATGTACTTGAGCAAGCGACGCCGAGGCTAATGCAATTTCATCAAACTCACAAAACCAGGTTTCTAATTTTCCTCCAAGCGCTTTCTCAATTTCAGCGCGTGCCAACTCGCCAGAGAAAGGGGGAACTTTATCTTGTAATAAGGCTAATTCATTTGCAATTTCTGGGGGGAAAAGTTCACGGCGAGTGGATAACATTTGCCCGAATTTAATCCATACGGGACCTAATTCTTGGAGTGCATAACGTAAGCGCACGCCATAAGCAAGATCGGGATATTGATTTTTTTCCCAAAAAATCAATTTTCGTCCAAGTTTAAAAGGCAATATGATGTTTTGCTTCGGTAACTTTTCATCTAATCCATAACGCAAAAAGGTTTGTAAAATATGATAAAGACGCTTTGAGTTAGCGAACGTTTTAGGCATATTGCCTCCTAAAGTTAAATATTTTTATTTTTCACCAGTATGAAGTGCGACGATGCCCCCACTTAAGTTTTTATAATGTACATTTTTAAAGCCCGCTTGCAACATCATTTTTTTCAAAACATCTTGAGTTGGGTGCATGCGGATAGATTCAGCCAGATAGCGATAACTCGCTGCATCGTGAGCTATCATTTGCCCTAGATGTGGCAAAATATGAAAAGAATAAAAATGATACGCCGAAGCAAGACTACGTCTGCATGGATGGGAAAACTCCAAAACAGATAATTGACCGCCTGGTTTTAGAACACGTAACATAGAACGTAACGCTTTATTTTTATCCGTAACATTACGCAACCCAAAACCAATGATAATACGATCAAAGCTATTTTCTTCAAAAGGTAATGCCTCTGCATTTGCTTGTTGATAGGCAATATTATTCAATACTGGCAAATGCCCTAATTTTTCTTGTGCAACCGCAAGCATACTCGGATTGATATCGGCAAGTACGACTTGCCCATTTTCACCAACAAGCGGAGAAAGCTTAGCCGTAAAATCGCCTGTTCCACCCGCAAGATCCAGAACCCGTTGTCCTTTTTGAATATTAGAATGTGCCAACGTAAATTTTTTCCAATGACGATGAATACCAAACGATAGCAGGTCATTCATTAAATCGTATTTTGTCGCCACCGAATTAAAAACATTAGCAACAAGTAATTGTTTTTCATTTTTGGCAACCTGTTGGAAACCAAAATCAGTACTTTCTTGAGAAGCTTTTTCTGCTATTAAAATTTCTTCTTTCATAATTATAATGTGTATGATCCAAACAAAAAAAATAAAAAATAAAGCTTGATCATTATACGCCAATTTTATTTTTTTGCGCTTAACCTATTGAATTATTTTCTTTATCTTGTATGATGTCGCCCCTTAATTAATGTGTATTTTTTACACATTTTCAGAAAAATTGAGTTCCCTAACCTCAATGATGTTTTTATTTAAAAAGGATAATTTTATGCATAACAAAACGCTTACTCTTTCAGCTCAGCAAAAAATCTACGCACTTATCATTCTGAGTTTTTTCCATATTTTGGTTATCACTGCCAGTAACTATTTAGTGCAAATTTCTTTTCCCGTGACGCTCCCGCTACATTGGTTAGGCTTACAAGATTTTACGTTCCATTCAACATGGGGGACATTGACCTTTCCATTTGTTTTCTTGGCAACGGATCTAACTGTGCGTATTTTTGGAGCGACCTTAGCGCGAAAAATTATTTTTTCTGTGATGTTTCCCGCATTACTTATCAGCTACGTGATTTCTACGCTATTTGATAATGCTCATTTTCAGGGCTTTTCCGCATTAACACATTTTAATTTCTTTGTATTCCGCATTGCCGCCGCAAGTTTTGCAGCGTATGCCGTAGGACAGTTATTGGATGTGACCGTATTTAATCGTTTACGCCAATTAAAATGGTGGTGGATTGCGCCAACATCTTCAATGATCTTTGGCTCAATGGCGGATACTTACGTTTTCTTTAGCGTGGCATTTTACGCAAGCTCTGATATCTTCATGGCAAATCATTGGTTTGAAATTGGTGTGGTAGATTATTGCTTTAAACTGTTCGTTGGCTTAGTGCTCTTTGTACCAGCTTATGGTGTAATTCTTAATTACATCATGCACCATTTACAAAACCTCACCCACCGCTTACAAACTGCATAATCACGCCTCAATTTTCGTAAAAATTTATATAAAAAATCCCTTTACTGAGTGGTAAAGGGATTTTTTTAATTAAACCAATTAGGTTTTATATCTTTTATATCAATATTATTAACATGGTTCTTATAACGTAAAATATAACTTGTATTTTTTATATTAGGGTGCCAGTGTTGGAAATTTTCTTCATCCTCACTGTAAAAACTAATTAAAGGTTTATCCAGGCCTACTGCGATATGTACGATTGATGTATCAGGTGAAATACATAAATCTGCATATTTAATCAAACTGATATTGTCAAAAATAGTCTTTGTAGGCTCGTAGAGGTATATTCTCTCGGGTTCTACACATTTTTGACGATAATTTTTTAATTTATCCATAACCGATGGATAGCCTAGCAATACAATATTTTTCGTTGAAGAATGGATAACATAATTAATCAGATCTATTGCTTTCTCTTCACTAAATTGTCTATTGGACCCAGCACCAAAAAGGTTTAAGGCAATATAATGTTCTAATTGATTATTATGCAAAAAATTAACTACATTCTTTTCTGTCTCTTTATTTTGCGGAATGATGTAGTGTGTATCAAAATTATTCTTAATAAAATACTTCAACATCTGTTCATACACTGTTGCAAAATGTTGTGAACTATTCTCAATATTTAAATTAAAAATTTTATAATCTGCTTTCAAAAATCCAATATTATTCTTCGCCCCAATAAGACGAATAAAAAAGAGATCTCTATTACGCAAAAATACCGTTGGATCTAATAGATAATCAAATTTTTCTTTCCGAAGAACTTTTCCTAAATGGAATCGAGCTTTGATGCTACGTTTGGGTAAGGTATAAATTTTATCAATTTCCTGAAATTTATGGAGCAATTCTCTGTTAGCATCCGAACAAACGACACTAATTTCACAATCAGGGAAATAGCTTTTCAACGCTTTAAAGACGAATGAACTAACTATGATATCCCCTATTTTTCCATCTTGTCGCAAAAACAAAAAACGTTTTGGAGTAATGAGAATATCACGAACAATTGTTTTATCTAATAATGCCTTTCCAATTTTAATACGGAGATTTTGTAAAGTTTTCTTAAAAGACATTAATCGTACCTATTTCCTTGATCATCAATTTGAGAACGATGCCCACTAGTACTACACGCAGGCTCTATACCATACGCATGGATGCCCGTTAATTGTAAAAGCCCAGTTAAGTAGTCTGCAGGCAATCTTAGCGGGTATGCTTTTGACAAGAGTTTTTTAGCGCCTTCTAGTTTAAGATAATAAGCAGCTGTACACGTAATTGTACGTTTTGAATTTTTAGAAGGTGTCAAATATCGTGCTAATCGATAACGCTCAGGTAAAGAACGCATGAGTGGGAATACTTTTGCTTTGCCATGATCTAAAAATAACATTTCTGCTCGTTTAGGCAACTTCTCTAACGCCTCTTTTAAAATTTCAGGAAAATACAAATTCACGATAGCATCATCTTCTAGGATAATTGCTTCTGGAATATTTTCTTTCACCATCTTCTCATAAATACCGATATGGCTCAGTGCGCAACCTAATTCCCCTTTGGTTAATGGCTTTTTAGATCCAAAACGTTGGGGATAAAATTCAAAATCGACTTTAGACAAATCTTCATCTGTAAGATCTTTCCCATACACAGCATCAATAAACTGAAATCTTAACCCTAAACTACTTAGACGATCACTAATAAATTCTCTACGATCAGAATGTTTTAAACTAATAATAAAAATGGGAGGAAATATAGTCTTTGTCATATTTTACGCCTATTATTCTTATTCATTATTTTCTACGTTTTACATGAGAATGAGTTAATTTCGGCAAATCTGTACGTAATGCAGTGGGATCATATTGGCTGATTGGGATTTGGTGTTCGATATACTCTTCGATCGCAGGTAAATTCATTGCGTATTTTTCACAAGCAAAGCTAATAGATACACCACTTTCACCAGCACGTCCTGTTCGTCCAATACGGTGAACATAATCTTCACGATCATCAGGGAGATCGTAGTTGAATACGTGAGTCACATCTGGGATATGTAATCCACGAGCGGCGACATCGGTTGCCACCAACAAATCAAGATCACCATCCGTAAAGGCTTTAAGTAGCGCTAAACGTTTTTTCTGTGCAACATCGCCAGTTAATAGCGCAACACGATGCCCATCAGCTTGTAAATAACGCCAAACTTCTTCACATTGATGTTTAGTATTAGCAAAAATAATTGCACGATCTGGCCACTCTTCTTCGATAAGTGTAAGAAGGAGTGCCATTTTATCTTGGTTCGATGGGTAGAAAAGTTCTTCTTGAATACGGTGCCCTGTTTTTTGCATTGGTTCTACTTCAACATATTCAGGATCATTCATATCCTCAAACGCTAATTCTCGTACTTTGTAAGATAAAGTCGCAGAGAAAAGTAAGGTCAAGCGTTCCTGCGGTTTAGGACAACGACGTAAGAGATAACGAATGTCACGGATAAATCCTAAATCAAACATACGATCAGCTTCATCCAACACAACAGCTTGAATGTGATTTAATGAAACGACGCCTTGCTTCACGTAATCAATAACGCGTCCTGTTGTGCCAATTAAAATATCAACGCCTTTTTCAAGCGTTTGCAATTGTTGATCGTACCCTTCCCCACCATAAGCTAAGCCTAAACGTAAGCCAGTTGCTTTCGCTAAAAATTTTGCATCATCATGGATTTGAACCGCCAATTCTCGGGTAGGTGCTAAAATCAATGCTCGAATTTGTTTCGTTTTTTGTGGCTTAGAGAGTAATTGATGAAAAACAGCAATTAAAAATGCCATTGTTTTACCCGTCCCTGTTTGAGCTTGCCCAGCAATATCTCGCCCTGCCAAGCTAAGTGGTAAGGTTAATGCTTGAATCGGTGTGCAAAACTCAAAGCCTTTCTGTGCTAATGCTTGTTTTATGCTACTTTCTAAAGGAAGATCGGTAAAACGCTGTTGGGTTAAATAAGTGTCAGACATAATTTCTTGATAAAAAATAAAATATTGACGAAATGATAGCATAAATATTAGAAAAGGCTGAAAAAAGTATGACAAAGAAGGAAATTTAATTTCTATTTTTTCCGAGTAAGACTACTAAACCTATCCGTCGTCCCTAGCACATAGATGATCTCTCTCACTCCTATCCCAACCATAAAAAGAATAAAAGATCGCGAACGGGACTTTTTTGTTACGGCTTTTGTAATTTTATTTAGACACTCCCTTCTTTTAATGCTAGAATCCGAGGAAATAAAAGATATCACTTCTATTAACCAATTCTATTTTAACCAATCAAGTATTATGCATTTAACAGAACTCAAAAATACACCTGTATCTGATTTGATCGCATTAGGCGAACAAATAGGATTAGAAAATCTTGCTCGTTTACGTAAACAAGACATTGTTTTCGCAATTTTAAAACAACACGCTAAAAGTGGTGAGGATATCTTTGGCGGTGGCGTTTTAGAAATCTTACCAGATGGTTTTGGTTTCTTACGTTCTGCGGATAGTTCATACTTAGCGGGTTCGGATGATATTTACGTAAGCCCAAGTCAAATTCGCCGTTTTAATTTACAAACGGGTGATAAAATTGAAGGGAAAATTCGCCCACCTAAAGAAGGTGAACGTTATTTTGCCCTCCTAAAAGTTGACCGTGTCAATGATGACCGTCCTGAAATCTCCCGCAACAAAATCCTCTTTGAAAACCTCACTCCTTTACACGCAAATTCCCGCCTTCGTATGGAACGTGGTAACGGTTCAACAGAAGATTTAACTGCGCGTATTTTAGATTTAGCAAGTCCTATCGGTAAAGGTCAACGTGGTCTTATCGTAGCACCGCCAAAAGCGGGTAAAACTATGCTTCTTCAAAATATTGCACAAAGCATTACTCATAACTACCCTGACGTTGAATTGATCGTTTTACTGATTGATGAACGTCCAGAAGAAGTAACCGAAATGCGTCGCACCGTAAAAGGCGAAGTCATTGCGTCGACCTTCGATGAGCCTGCATCCCGTCACGTACAAGTGGCTGAAATGGTAATTGAAAAAGCGAAACGTGCTGTAGAACACAAAAAAGATGTAGTAATTCTATTAGATAGTATCACCCGTCTTGCACGCGCTTACAATACCGTAACCCCTGCATCTGGTAAGATCCTTTCTGGTGGTGTGGATGCGAATGCATTACATCGTCCAAAACGTTTCTTCGGTGCTGCGCGTAACGTTGAAGAAGGTGGTAGCTTAACCATTATTGCAACTGCACTTGTTGATACTGGTTCAAAAATGGATGAAGTTATCTTCGAAGAATTTAAAGGTACTGGTAACATGGAATTACACCTTTCTCGTAAAATTGCCGAAAAACGTGTCTTCCCTGCTATCGACTTTAACCGCTCTGGTACACGTAAAGAAGATCTTCTTACTACACCAGATGAACTCCAAAAAATGTGGATTCTTCGCAAAATTCTTAACCCAATGGGTGAAGTGGAAAGTATGGAATGGCTTATCGATAAACTTGCCGTAGGTAAAACTAACGAAGAGTTTTTTGATATTATGAAACGTTCATAGTTTCTTAATTTGAATAAAACGCTGTATTTTTACAGCGTTTTTTATATTTAAAACACAAAAAAAATACCGCTAAGTAAAGCGGTATTTTTATATTTGATACGCATTAATTAAGCAAGGTATAAACCGCCATTAACATGCATGGTTGTACCTGTTACGTAGCCTGCATCTTCTGATGCTAAGAACGCAACGGCATTTGCGATATCTTTCGCTTCACCAAGACGCGCTGCTGGAATTTGACTTAAAATCGCATTTTTTTGATCTTCAGTAAGTGCATCTGTCATATCCGTTGCAATGAAGCCTGGTGCTACAACGTTTACTGTAATACCACGGTTTGCCACTTCTTTTGCTAACGATTTGCTAAAACCAATTACACCCGCTTTTGCTGCACAGTAGTTACTTTGACCTGGATTACCCATGCTACCCACTACAGAGCCGATATTGATGATACGACCAAAGCGTTTTTTCATCATTGGACGTAAAACAGCTTTAGATAGACGATAAATCGGCGTTAAGTTAGTTTGAAGAATATCAAACCATTCATCATCTTTCATACGCATTAAAAGGTTATCACGAGTGATTCCTGCGTTATTAACAAGCACATCAATATCGCCAAATTGTTCTTTGATTTGTGCTAATAAAGTATCAATACTTTCTGGTTCGGTAACGTTTAGAACCATACCTTTACCATTTTCACCTAAGTATGCAGAAATTTTTTCAGCACCTTGTTCAGTAGTTGCTGTACCAATAACAAACATATCTTGGCTTGCTAATTTTTCAGCGATAGCGCGACCAATACCACGGCTTGCGCCTGTTACTAATGCAATTTTCTTTTCCATTGTTAATTCCTTATGCTGAAACTAATTCATATGCCGCTTTAAGACTTGCATCATCATTTACTGCAGCTGCTTCTAATGATTTATCAATACGTTTTGCTAAACCAGTCAATACTTTACCTGGTCCCATTTCAAGTAATACTTCAATACCTAATTGTTGAGCCATTTTTTCAACACTTTCAGTCCAGCGCACTGGGCTGTAAAGCTGACGCACCAATGCATCTCGAATTGCTTCAGGTTCTGCTGGTGTTTCTACGTCTACGTTATTCATTACCTCAAACACAGGCGTATTGAAGGTAATTTCTGAAAGGGTTTCTGCAAATTTTTCTGCTGCTTCTTTCATTAATGCACAGTGAGATGGTACGCTTACAGCTAATGGTAGCGCACGTTTTGCCCCTGCTTCTTTGCAAAGATTTGCCGCACGTTCTACCGCCGCTTTTTGACCAGCAATAACCACTTGACCTGGAGAGTTAAAGTTTACCGCAGAAACCACTTCACCTTGTGCCGCATCCGCACACGCTTTGATAATACTTTCATTATCAAGACCAATAATGGCGAACATTGCGCCTTCACCAGTCGGTACTGCTTGTTGCATAAGTTGTCCACGAAGTTCTACTAGTTTCACGGCGGTTTTAAAATCAATCACACCCGCACAAACTAATGCAGAATATTCCCCTAAACTATGTCCTGCCATCATGCTTGGTTTTGCATCAGGATATTGTTGTTGCCAAAGGCGGAAAATCGCAACGGAGGCTGTTAATAAAGCTGGTTGAGTTTGCCAAGTTTTGTTAAGTTCTTCAGCTGGACCTTCTTGGGTTAATTTCCAGAGATCGTAACCTAACGCATCACTTGCTTCTTGGAAAGTCGCTTTCACGATAGGAAATTGCTCAGCTAATTCGCTAAGCATACCAACAGCTTGAGAGCCTTGTCCTGGAAATACCATTGCAAATTTTTTCATATGTTATCCTTTTTACGAAGGTTATTTTATAGAAAGAAATGACGCCTCAATTTTCGAAAATTTTTATGAAAATTGAGGCGTGTTTAATTATATTAGAAACGAACGAGCGCTGCACCCCAGGTCCAACCACCACCAAATGCTTCAAGAAGTAGCAGTTGTCCACGTTGAATACGTCCATCACGTACCCCTTCATCAAGAGCAATGGCGACACTCGCACCACTTGTATTCGCTGTGCGATCAAGTGTAACAATAACTTGTGACATATCCATGGAGAGTTTTTTGGCAGTTGCTGTGATAATGCGTAAATTCGCTTGATGTGGCACTAACCAGTCGATATCTGTTTTTGCTAATTGATTTTTTTCTAATGTTTCAACGACAACGTTAGATAATTCGCGCACTGCTAGTTTAAAGGTTTCATTACCTTGCATTTGAATAAAGCCAGACTGCGCGTCACCACGTTTTTTATGCGGTAAGCGTAGCATATCGCTTTTCTCACTGTTTGCGTGTAAATGAGTGGAAAGGATACCTGCTTCCTCACTCGCTTCTAGGATTACTGCACCTGCTCCGTCACCAAATAAGATCACTGTGCTACGATCCGTTTCATCTAAATTACGTGAGTTAAGATCGGAACCGATCACTAATGCTTTTTTCACTTGTCCAGCACGAATAAATTGATCGGCAATTCCTAATGCATATACGAAACCACTGCAAGCCGCAGCAATATCAAAAGAAATTGCATCTTTAATACCTAATAACCCCTGAATATCACAAGCGGCACTTGGATAAGCATTTTCACCACTTGTGGTTGCCACGATAATTAAATCAATATCATTGGCATCAATATTAGCCATTTGTAAACAATTTTGAGCTGCAGTAAAACCCATACTCACAACGGTTTCTTCTGATTCAGCAATACGGCGTTCTTTGATACCAGAGCGTGCAGTGATCCATTCATCGCTGGTATCTACCATTTTTTCTAAATCGGCATTGGTTCTAATTTTTGTTGGTAAATAGGAACCGGTGGCTAAAATTCTACTATACATATTATTCTCACATTAAATCTAAATTTCTAAATAAAAGAGTTAAGTGTCAACGCTTTGGCAATTTGTTGTGGGATATGCGAACGTACTTGTTTAGCTGCATTCAAAATCGCATAATAAAAGGCTGACATGTTAGCACCCCCATGGCTTTTTACAACAACAGACTGTAAACCAAGCAAAGAAGCACCATTATATTGTTCAGGATTAAAAAGTGAATGTTGTTTTTTAAGCAAAATTTGTAAATTTTTTACCGCCCCTTCAAGAGTTTTTAGTGCAATATTCCCCGAAAAACCATCTTGTACGATAACATTTGCTTTGCCTTCTAAAAGATTATCCCCCTCAATAAAACCAATATAGTTTATTCGATTATCCGCCTCTAGCATTTGTGAAGCTTGGCGAATAGTTGCAGTACCCTTATAGGTTTCAGTACCGACATTTAATAAGGCAACACGTGGGTGAAAAAGTTTAAAATATTGTTCTACAAAAATTGTGCCCATTAATGCGAATTGATATAAATTTTTGGCAGAACAATCAATATTTGCCCCCAAATCTAACATCACTTGGGGAGTATTATCTAGACTCGGAATAATAGACATCAGTGCTGGCCGCTCAATATTAAACAATGGCCGAATTAACCGTTTTGCTAATCCCATTAAAGCGCCAGTATTTCCCGCACTTACGCATCCCTGCGCATCGCCATTGGCAACCGATTCTAAGGCAAGATACATTGATGTATCGTGACTACGGCGCATAGCGCGTAAAATTCCGTCTTCACTTTGAATTTGTTTAGATGTATGACAAAGCACAAGCCGCTCTTTCACATCTTTTAAATGCTCGGGGATTTGCTTTAAATATGGGGATATTTGATCCCGATGACCAAATAATAAAAGAGAAAGTTGAGGATCATCTCCCACCGCTTTAATTGCAGCAGGCATAGTAATACGGGGACCTACGTCCCCGCCCATTACATCTAACGCAAGAGTTAGACGACTCAATGGATTACCTTAAGCAACAACAATTATTTGTTGATTACTTTACGACCACGGTAGTAACCGTCAGCAGTTACATGGTGACGTAAATGGGTTTCACCGCTGGTTTTATCTACAGATACTGCAGCAGTTGTTAAGGCATCATGTGAACGACGCATGTCACGACGTGAGCGAGATTTTTTGTTTTGTTGAACAGCCATTGGCCATACTCCTAAATTTACTTTTTCTTTAAATTAGCTAATACAGCGAAAGGGTTTGGTTTTTCTGCCAGTTCTTCAGGCAATTCACCAAATACCTGTTCCGCTATGGACACTTCACAGTGTTCAGATGTATGCTTTGGTACCAGAGGGAGCATTAAAATAAGCTCATCTTCTACGATACCAAGTAAATCTATTTCACCGAACGCATTTAATTCGATTGGTTCATAAATTTCAGGTAACTCATCTATTTTACTTACTGATCTAACTGGACTATAAATAAATTCACATTCCAGTGTGTCAATGAATGGTTCTCCACAACGTTGACAAGTTAATTCTACATCAACACGTGCATTACCTTTCATGACCGGCAATTTTTGCGCATCAATAAAAAATGATAATGAAACCTGTGCATCACTAAGCACTTTATTTACTGATTCCGCCAAACGCGTCAACATATTGGTCGTATAAACCCCATTAAGATCAATACGACGTTGTGCATCTTTTACCGGGTCAGTAGTTAGGGGTAGTTTTACCTTTTGCATAGACTGTGAATATTACCTTTTGATGTTCTATTAGTCAAAGGAAATTATCACTTTTTAGAATAATTTTAACAAGTCCTATTTAAAGAATACTCCATAATTTACTGAATTCTCGTCGATAAAAAACAACGCATAATCTTATCTCATTCTAACTCACCAACATATACGCTATCGAAGATCACCTACTACTCTCTTTTTTGAAAAGAAGATAATTTCACCACTCGTTAGAGGACCACAGACTTAAAATAACTTATGGGAATAAGAAATAAAGAAATGTACGTTCCCTATTAACATAAAATTTAAAGAAAATTGAGGCGTAATTCATAACATGATAATGTTATCTACTCCTCAACATAATAAATATATTTTTTTGTTATTTATTACCTAGTTATACCTATGATTGTTTATTTTAATCTTATTATTTACTTCCCATTCTTTTCTCGAAACGCATCAATCCCTCTGCCATTTCTCCTATAAATGCGATAAATATAACCATTTATAGGTATTTTGTTAATAAATATATATATTCTTACATAGTTTATCTTCTACAAATCTGTCCTTAGCTTCTCGTTTATATTTAAGAGAACTTTTCTTAATTTCCTATTCACAACCCTGCGTATTTCTTTTTAATCAATATAATCAAAAATATAACTAAATAGTAATAATATTGTTTATTTTTTGTTATTTTTATGTAAAATTCGCCCCTTATTTAATAATAATTACTTACAAATGATTAACCAATCATTAACAAATTAATCCTTGCTTGATAATTTTATCAGCTTACTTACCTAAACTCAGGAGATGTTAAATGGAACAAAATCCGCGTATAACAACTTCGAAACATGTCAGATGTCCGTTTCGTCCGCTATTAATTAGTGTAATGGTAGGGATCGCGTGCTCCCCTGCTGTTCATGCGACAAGTAGTAATACCACTCATCGAAAATTATCCCTCGCAACTTTAACTGATACGAGTGATCCATGGGCAACGCCTAGCAATCCAGATGTATCGGGTTCTAGTTCAGATGAGCCATCTTCAACTCCAAGTTCTGGTGCAACCTCCACTTCTCCATTCACCTGTTCGGCAGGCACCGATAGTAATGGTAATCCTGAATCAAACTGCACAGCCGCCCAAACCATTAATATTAGTGCGTCTAGTGCACCTAATTATTCATCTGGTAATGACATTAATATCACCACCAACAATATTGATTTCCAAAATGGTAAATTGACTCTCGGCCCATCTTTAAGTCAAGGTGGCACCCTTCCTGGTAGTCAGGCCGCGACTGTTCAGTCCTCTGTTATTTTAGGAGGGGGAAACAATAATATTTCAGGTCAAAATATTAATGATGCGGCCATTATCGGTGGGAATGGTAACAACATTATTGACATACCGAGCCAAGCGCCTAACACAAATTTACAAATTAGTGCTTCAGGTATTTTTAATGGGTCACAGAACAATATTTACAGTTCCGACCCCACACAAAATAGTAATAATGAATCTGAAAATAATGTCATTCTTGGGGGCGGTTCAAATATCGTTGGTGCAAATAGCGATCAAAATCAAGCCATTTTTACGCAACAAAGTGCAGTGCTCGGAGGGGGCTCTAACACGGTTACGGGTACTGCAAACACAGTATCGGGCGGACAGAGCAACCAAATTATCAATAATGCAATAGAAAGTGGCATTGTCGGAGGCGACACAAACCAAATTAATGGTGACGGCAATGATAACCTTAATAATGATCTAGGCTCAGGAAACTGGGTCGGCTTTGATTTTATCGGTGGCGGACAACAAAATACAATCACGAGTGCAAGTAACGCCGTTATTTTAGGCGGTAAAATGGGGAAAATAAGTGCCAATGCGCTTAACTCAGTTATTATCGGTGGACAAAGTGGCATGATAGGCTCGCAATCTCAAAACGCCCTATCAATGTTAGGTGGTCAAGTAGCAAGTAATGCGAGCGATGCAATGGCCATTGGTCGAGCAAGCTCTGTTAAAAATCCCGACGATATTGCTATCGGTCATGGAGCGATGGTCACCACGCCAAACAGTATAGCATTGGGCGCACAAAGCCAAGCTAACCGTACGGCTACTAATGCAGAAATAGCCAATACTACCAAGCAATTTTTAACTCCTCTAAGAATATCAAATACAGATGAAGCCGTGATTCTCGATAGTATTAACAACCGAGTCGGCACAGTATCGGTAGGAACAATCAATAATGGTAGTCATGCTGTAACTCGCCAGATCACAAATGTTGCAGCGGGTTCAGAACTAACCGATGCCGTGAATCTTGGACAACTAGAAGCCGTAGCTCATTTTGCAGAAAGTGGCTGGAAAATTGCTGGTGATAAAGGAATGGGTACCGTTGTCAATGGTGATGGTATTGTATTTGGAGGCGATCCAAATGGTGATATCACGACAACTTTCACTGCAACTACACAAAATGGTATGAATGTAGATCATCTCATTTATAATCTCAATAAAGCGACTTCAATTACCGCAACAGACCAACATGCTCCCACAAGCCAAGCAGTTTATAATGCAATCGTAAACTCAAAAACCACTATTGATACCGATAATGGCATTGTGATTGAAGACAGCACAACATCGCAAGATCTTCAAAATAACCATTATAAAATTGGGCTTGATCCCAAAGTTACAAAACAAATTCAAAGTAATACGAATTCATTAAATCAACTCAATC
The DNA here is from genome assembly GCA_020026155.1 of Actinobacillus sp. Taxonomy (GTDB): domain Bacteria; phylum Pseudomonadota; class Gammaproteobacteria; order Enterobacterales; family Pasteurellaceae; genus Actinobacillus_C. Next base: position 27,368 of record JAHHQX010000020.1, read on the forward strand.
AGAAAGTAAAATCACTCGATGATTTACTCAAGGCAAATACTCAACGTATTGCTAATGACGAAAGTCAGATTAAACAAAATACTCAAACCGCTACCCAAGCAAATACTAGCGCTCAGGCGGCAACTCAAACTGCACAGCAAGCCGATACTGCGGCACAAAACGCAGACAAAGATGCGAAAACCGCTGAGCAAACCGCTAACCAAGCCAATACTACCGCGCAATCTGCAAATAGCACTGCACAAGCAGCAAGCAAAACTGCAGGGC
>JAHHQX010000021.1 GCA_020026155.1 Actinobacillus sp.
GCGTAGTTCAATTGGTAGAGCGTCGGTCTCCAAAACCGAATGCTGGGAGTTCGAGCCTCTCCGCCCCTGCCATTCAAATCAAAAAATTCTTACTTAATTTCAATTAATTCAATAAATCTTTCTTTTATATTCCATTCCTAATATTCAGATTAAAATATAATATAATATTAAACATAATTGTATAGATATTTTGTAACAATGTGATATTTCTTACTAAATTCGAATAAAATTCGAATTTCTACTTATTTTCAGCGATTCTTATTTAATCTAAAATTAATAAATAATATGATCGCTGTCACAAATTCTAATATTCTCCATTTAAGCTTAAATTAAACTTCTATATTATCCTACTATATGATTTATAAATTGATTTTCGAATCAAAGGATGGAGTTTATGCAAGAGCAATCTGCTATTTTAGAGAAAAATGAGAAAGGGGTTAATATTTCTCAACCTACAGGCATTAAGTTAAACAAGTTTGATGCTTTGTGGATGCTTAACTTATTTGGAACCGCAGTAGGGGCTGGAGTACTTTTTCTTCCAATTAATGCGGGTAAAAGTGGTTTCTGGCCACTTGTTATCATTGCATTATTAGCTGGTCCAATGACTTATTATGCGCATCAAGGATTAGCGCGCTTTGTTTTATCATCACCGAAAAAAGGTGCGGATATTACATTAGTTGCGGAGGATTATTTTGGTAAAACTGCTGGTAAATTAATTACCTTTTTATACTTCTTTGCGATTTTCCCAATTTTACTTATCTATGGAAATGGGATTACTAATACTGTTGAATCTTTTATTGTTCACCAATTGCATTTTGTCGCACCTCCACGTTGGATTTTATCTGGTGTATTAATTGGGATTTTAATTAGCATTATGTTGATGGGTGAAAAACTAATGCTTAAAATTACTGAATATCTGGTTTACCCACTAATTCTAATCTTATTTGCATTATCCCTTTATCTTATTCCGGAATGGAATACAAGTATGTTACATCAAGTACCAGGGGCCGCTGACTTTTTGGGAACACTTTGGATTACTTTACCAGTTATTGTTTTTTCTTTTAACCATTCACCTGCTATTTCACAATTTTCTCTTTCTTTAGAAAGACATTATGGAAATTCAGTAGCAGCTGAAAAACATGCAACTTTTACTGAGAAAGGTACTTCAACTTTATTGCTTGTATTTGTTATGTTGTTTGTGTTTAGTTGTGTATTAAGTTTAACACCAGCTGAATTACAAGAAGCAAAAGTACAAAATATTAGTATCTTATCTTATTTGGCAAATAAATTTGATAATCCATATATCAGCTATTTCGGACCGCTTGTTGCGTTTTTAGCTATTACTAGTTCATTCTTTGGACATTATTTGGGTGCACGAGAAGGTATCGAAGGCTTATATATTCAAATGGCACATAAAGAACAAGATATTGATCGCAAAAAATTACATAAATACACTGCGATACTTTTCTTCTTCACACTTTGGGGGGTTGCGATTATTAATCCGAGTATTCTTGGTATTATTGAATCTCTTGGTGGACCATTTATTGCTATGATCCTCTTTATTATGCCGATGTACGCGATTGCAAAAATTCCTGCGATGCGCAAATATTCAGGAAAATGGAGTAATGTTTTTGTTACTGTAATGGGGACATTAGCGATTACTGCTGTTATTTATAAATTATTTTAGTTAGTATCTTTATCAGGCTAAAGTATATTGATAACATTTTCCCCTTCATTTACTGAAGGGGATATTTTAGGGAAAAATTATGATAAGTATTTTTGATATGTTTAAAGTTGGGATTGGACCATCTAGTTCGCATACAGTAGGTCCAATGAAGGCTGGTAAAGCATTTGTGGACTTATTAATTGAAAAAGGATTACTTGATAAAGTAAATCATTTGCAAGCCAATGTATATGGTTCTTTATCAATGACGGGGCGTGGTCATAATACGGATATTGCGATAATTATGGGATTGGCTGGTTATTTGCCACATGATGTTGATTTAAATCTCATTCCTCGCTTTATTGAAAATGTAAAAAAAACAGCAGAATTACCAATTGCTCAGGGTAAAAAAGTCGTTAAATTTGATTTTAACGATGACTTAATTTTCCATAGTGAATTCTTACCTCGTCATGAAAATGCAATGCAATTGATTGCATATCATGATGGGGAAGAAGGAAATCACGTTATCTTGGCTGAAACTTATTATTCCATTGGAGGTGGCTTTATCGTGGATGAAGCACATTTTGGTCAAGATGAAGAGCATCCTGTTGACGTTCCATACCCATATCAAAAAGCGGCGGATCTTCTTAAACATAGCCATGAAACTGGTTTGTCATTATCAAGCATCATGCGAGCAAATGAAATTGCAATCCACGGTGAAGAAGCATTGAATGCGCATATTCAAACTGTTTATCGGACAATGCAAGAATGCTTAGATCGCGGTATGAAAACAGAAGGGATTTTACCAGGACCACTTAAAGTTGCACGCCGCGCAGCTGCACTATCAAGATTATTGCATGCTAATCAATCTTTATCGCAAGATCCAATGAGTATTATTGACTGGATCAACATGTATGCACTTGCGGTAAATGAAGAAAATGCAGCTGGAGGACGCGTTGTTACTGCACCTACTAACGGGGCGTGTGGAATCGTGCCTGCCGTATTGGCGTACTATAATAAATTCATTGAACCAGTTAATGAAGAAACCGTTGCTCGTTATTTATTAACATGTAGTGCCATTGGTTCGCTTTATAAAATGAATGCCTCAATTTCTGGTGCAGAAGTAGGTTGTCAAGGCGAAGTTGGCGTTGCGTGTTCTATGGCCGCGGCGGGGTTAACTGAAATTTTAGGCGGAAACGCAGAACAGATTTGTAATGCTGCAGAGATTGCAATGGAACATAACCTTGGGCTTACCTGCGATCCTGTTGGGGGGCAAGTGCAGGTTCCTTGTATTGAACGTAATGCGATTGCTTCCGTAAAAGCCATTAATGCGAGTCGCATGGCATTACGCCGTACATCGAGCCCACGTGTATCATTAGATGACGTCATTGAAACAATGTATGAAACTGGTAAAGATATTAATGCAAAATACCGTGAAACATCTCAAGGCGGTTTGGCTGTAAAAATTGTATGTTCTTAGTATAAACTGAGAATACAATAAAAGAAGGCGATGTGTTTTATAGGTCACATCGCCTTTTTTATTAATAAGATAAAAATTTTACGCCTCAATTTTCGAAAAAATTTATGAGGATAATGCTTATTCTATTTCTATGCACTACGCAGTTTATTTAGAACGGCTTTAAGAGCATTGTCTAGTGGAGCTTTAATCCGCATTGGTTCTTCGGTTTTTGGATGGAAAAAGACAATTTCAAATGCATGTAAAAATAAGCGATTTAAGCCGAAACTAGCCATTTTTTTATCAAATTCTTTATCGCCATATTTGGGATCCATGGCAATAGGATGTCCTGCATGGAGAGTATGGACACGAATTTGGTGAGTACGTCCAGTAACAGGGCTTGCCTTCACGAGCGTTGCAATCTCATAACGTTCTTCAATTTTGAAACGTGTTTCAGATGGTTTTCCTTGTTCACTTACTTTAACGATGCGCTCACCGCTTGCGAGTTCATTTTTCAGTAAAGGTGCTTGAATACTTTTTACATGGGACTGCCATTGACCTCTTACAAGTGCAAGGTAATCTTTTTGTACGCGTTTTTCTCGTAATTGTTCATGTAGGCTACGTAATGCTGAACGTTTTTTTGCTACGAGTAGGATCCCAGAAGTATCACGATCCAGGCGATGAACTAATTCTAAAAAGCGTGCTTGGGGGCGCAATGCTCTTAATGCTTCAATTACGCCAAAGTTTACACCGCTACCACCGTGTACAGCCATGCCAGATGGTTTATTGATGACCAGCATCACTTCATCTTCGTACAGAATACAATTTTCTAACTGACTGACTTTGTTTAATTTAGTTGAAATTTGAGGCGCTTCTTTTTGTGAAACTCTAACGGGCGGTACGCGAATAATATCGTTCGCTTGAAGCTTATATTCAGGTTTAACTCGACCTTTATTTACTCGGACTTCCCCTTTACGGAGGATGCGATATACCAAACTTTTTGGTACGCCTTTTAACTGAGTCATAAGGAAATTATCAATACGTTGACCTGACTCATCTTCACTGATCGTGATAAGTTTTACTTTAGGATTAAGAATTTTTTCTGCAGCGTTTTCCATAATAATTAATGATTGCGTAATTGAATTCCCATGATAATAACATAGATTTAACGCAAATAGAGTGGTGTAAAAATTAAAGGTGGTCCAGAACCACCTTTAATTGCTTTCAGAAGTGATTTTTGAATAGCTTATTTTGTTTTTTGAGCTTGGGCAAAAATTGCTTTAAGCTCATCTTGAACTGCTTTGTCAGTCGTCACAACAATAGGTTGAGTTTGTGTATTAGCAAATGCAATTTCCCCAGCGACTGTGGTTAAATTGAGTTGTAAATTTTTACTATTTAAAAATTCTTTCTGAACAGTTGGCGTGTAAGAAGCAAGTGGTTTGCTAAATGCAATGCTAATTTGTGAATGAGCTGGAAGTGCTTTTTCAAAATTCACAGGAACGGAAAAAATATCAATAAGATTTTTTCCTAATGTTACAATGCCATACCATTTTACGGTTTTAAGGCTTTCTGAACTTTTATTAACAATAGTGTAGTTGTAGGCCAACATTTCTTTACCATCTTTTTTGGAAAGCGTATAAGAAACAGGCTGGATCTGAACAGTTTGATTAAACTGTGTAAGTGGAGAAACCTCTGCTTTCGCTGGCGTAGTGGTTGTGCTTGCTGCAGATTGGGTTTGATTCTGTGTAGATGCAGTATCTTGGGCTTTATCATCGTGACAAGCAGCTAATGTCATAGTTGCAGCAAGAATACCTACAGTTAAGAATGATTTATTAAATTTCATAAAAAATCCCTCAAAAGTTTAATGACATAAAATTACTAATTAAATGTACCGTTCTATTATACGAACAAGAACAAAATAAGTACACATTTTATAGTAATATTATGCCTTAATTGGTAGAAATGAATTAAAATTGATTATTCATCACCATAATGAAGTTCTCCAATTTCGATTGGAGCCCAGCCTTTTTGTTCACGCCATTTATTCATGTCACGTAAGGAATAGACACATCCGCAATATTCTTGTTTATAAAAACGTTCGCGTTTGCTAATTTCTACACCGCGCTGTGAACCGCCACCTTTTCGCCAATTATAGTCCCAGAACATCACATCATCATACCGTGAAGCGGCTCGTCTAGCTGCGCCCATCACTTGATTGATATCTTTCCAGCGAGAGATACCAAGGCTTGTCGTAAACACAGGAATATTATGTTCATGGGCGAAAAGTGCGGTTCGTTCCAAACGCATATCGAAACATTTAGTACAGCGTTCACCACGTTCAGGTTCATTTTCTAGCCCTTTAATGCGTTCGAACCATTCTTTACGATCATAGTCACCATCATAAAATGGGATATTCCATTTTTCAGCAAAACGTTTATGTTCATTTTTACGAATTTCATATTCACGTTGAGGATGAATATTGGGGTTATAAAAGAAAATGGTTACATCAATATTGGATGCAACGACAGCCTCCATGATTTCACCCGAACAAGGCGCACAGCAAGAATGCAAAAGTAATTTATCGTGTCCCTCAGGTAAAATAAGTTTTGGGCGAACAAATTCAGATTGATTTTTCATTAGTAATGACGATCTACAGAAATATACGCAAGAGAGATTAATGCTTGTTTGTAAACAGAATCAGGTAAACATTTGATTGCATCTACGGCTTTTTGTGCTTCTTCACGCGCACGTTGCATTGCATAATCAAGAGATTGATGTTCAGCCATGATTGCCAGAACTTCAGAGAGAATTTCACGTTTTCCCCCTTGATCAATCGCTTCTGCGATCATTTGGGCTTGCTGTTCATTACCATGGTGCATTGCATGTAAGAGTGGAAGAGTGGGTTTACCCTCTGCCAGATCATCCCCAATATTTTTACCAAGTGCTTGGCTAGTTGCACTGTAATCTAAAACGTCATCAACAAGTTGGAAAGCGGTTCCAAGGTAACGGCCGTAGTCTTGTAATGCTTTTTCTTGTTCTTCTGTAGCATCGGCAACAATAGCTGCGCATTGGGTCGCAACCTCAAAAAGACGAGCAGTTTTACTATAGATAACACGCATGTAATCTGCTTCTGTCGTTTCAGGGTTGTTGCAGTTAATTAATTGTTGAACTTCCCCCTCGGAAATGACATTTGTTGCATCGGACATTACATGCAAAATACGCAACGAGTTGAGTTCTGCGACCATTTGGAATGCTCGAGTATAGATAAAATCGCCGACTAACACGCTAGCAGCATTACCGAATTCAGCATTTGCAGTCGGTTTACCGCGGCGTAAATCTGATTCATCAACAACATCATCATGTAAAAGCGTAGCGGTGTGAACAAATTCCACAAAAGCTGCACAATTACTCACACGTTTACTTTCCCCATTTAAAGCGCGGCCAGCAAGTAATGCAATCATTGGACGAATACGTTTACCACCGCTTTGAATGATGTAAAATCCGATTTGATTTATGAGAGGTATTTTAGAATCTAATTGCGATAAAATGGTTTCGTTTACGACACCCATATCATCGTGAATTAATGCTTGGATTTCCGTGAGATCCATTAAGTTTTTTAAATCGCTCATATTTAAATAAATTCTTTATTTGTAAAAAAATTGTAATACATTGTACTTGATTTTTGGATTGAACTAAAAGGAAAGAGTTAAAAAACAACATTTTTTCATTTAGATTAAATAATCACTTGCCAAGAAAGCCATTTTTCCGTAGAATTTGCGACCTATTTTGTATAAATTTTGAAGTGCTAGATGAATATTACATTACTGGCACATATAAAGCGGAGTATTTATGTACGCAGTTTTCCAAAGTGGTGGTAAACAACACCGTGTAAGCGAAGGCCAAGTGATTCGCTTAGAAAAACTTGAAAAAGCAACCGGCGAAACCGTTGAATTCGATTCTGTATTAATGGTTGTAAACGGTGAAGACGTTAAAATCGGTACACCAGTAGTTGCTGGTAGTAAAGTAGTGGCAGAAGTTGTTGCACACGGACGTGGCGATAAAGTTAAAATCGTTAAATTCCGTCGTCGTAAACATAGCCGTAAACAACAAGGTCATCGTCAGTGGTTCACAGAAGTGAAAATCACTGGGATTCAAGCATAATTTCAGAGGAGATCAAGTAGATGGCAACTAAAAAAGCTGGTGGTTCAACTCGTAACGGTCGTGATTCTGAAGCTAAACGTCTTGGCGTTAAACGTTTCGGTGGCGAATCTGTTTTAGCAGGAAGCATTATTGTTCGTCAACGTGGTACTAAATTCCACGCTGGTAACAACGTTGGTATGGGTCGCGATCATACTTTATTCGCAACCGCTGACGGTAAAGTTAAATTTGAAGTAAAAGGCGAAAAAAATCGCAAATACGTAAGTATTGTTACTGAATAATTAACGACTTAACGAATAAAAATGCCCCACAAATTTGTGGGGCTTTTGTTATTTGTAAAAATAACAAATTTCAAAGTGGTATCCCGTCATAAAGACGAAAATAAAGAAGTAAAAGGTCAACTATGGCACAGTCACAAGGACAACGTCCCGTTTCAGGATTCTTTCTTGCACTTACCACAGGTATGATGTGGGGTGCGTTACCTATCGCAATTCAACAAGTTTTAAAAGGTATGGATGTGCAAACGATTGTTTGGTATCGTTTTTCTACGGCAGCAATCGTATTATTAATTTGCTTAGGAGTTAAAGGTAAGTTACCTAATTTAAGACATGTTCATCAACGTTATTGGTGGTTTTTACTATTAGGTGTTTTAGGGCTTGCGGGTAATTTTTATCTATTTAATGCTGCATTACAATATATTCCACCGACGACTAGCCAAATTTTAACTCCCGTTGCAGCTTTTCTGATGTTATTAGCGGGTGTATTTTTATTTAAAGAAAGAATGTATGTTACCCAAAAGATAGGGCTTGGTTTATTAATTATTGGTCTAGGCTTGTTCTTTAACCAACATTTAGATGACTTTTTACATTTAAGCGTTTATTTTAAAGGTGTGTTAATCGGACTTTGTGCTTCCTTAGTGTGGGTAGTCTATGGTATTTCACAAAAAATATTACTCTTTAAGTTTAAAGCACAACAAATCTTATTAATGATTTATATCGGGTGTTTTGTAATTTTTACGCCGGCATCTCATCCTTCACAAGTGGGGAATCTAACGCCATTAGAAATGGGATGTTTAATTTTCTGTTGTGCAAATACATTAATTGGCTACGGTTGCTATGCGGAGGCGCTTAACCGCTGGGATGTAGCTAAAGTGAGTGCAGTTACAACACAGATTCCAATTTTTACAATGATATTTTCCGCATTGCTTTCTTGGTGGGCACCAAGTATCTTTAAAATGGAAAATTTAAATTTTATTAGTTATTTAGGCGCAGCAGTGGTGGTGGCAGGCGCATTAATGTCTGCGATTGGCCACAAATTTATTAAGCCAAAGAGTTAAGGAGAAAAAATGAAATTTATTGATGAAGCCTTAGTGCGCATTGAAGCAGGTGATGGCGGTAACGGCTGCGTCAGTTTTCGTCGTGAAAAATACATTCCAAAAGGTGGTCCTGATGGTGGTGACGGCGGTGACGGTGGCGATGTTTACTTACAAGCTGATGAAAACCTTAATACATTAATCGATTACCGTTTTGAAAAACGCTATGCTGCAGAACGCGGTGAAAATGGCCGTGGGAGCGATTGTACAGGTAAACGAGGCAAAGATATTACCTTACGTGTTCCAGTGGGTACGCGAGCGATTGATAACGATACGCAAGAAATTGTGGGTGATTTAACTAAAAACGGTCAAAAGATTCTGATCGCGAAAGGGGGCTATCACGGACTTGGTAATGCGCGTTTCAAATCTTCTGTAAACCGTACACCGCGTCAGAAAACCAATGGTACACCAGGTGAAAAACGCGATATTAAATTAGAATTAATGCTACTTGCAGACGTGGGTATGCTTGGTTTACCAAATGCAGGTAAATCTACCTTTATTCGTTCTGTGTCTGCGGCAAAACCAAAAGTGGCTGATTATCCATTTACCACTCTAGTTCCAAGTTTAGGTGTAGTAAAAGTAGATGCACATCGTAGTTTTGTTATTGCAGATATCCCAGGTTTAATTGAAGGGGCTGCTGATGGTGCAGGCCTTGGTATTCGTTTCTTGAAACATTTAGAACGTTGCCGCGTATTGATTCATTTAGTGGATATTAATCCAATTGATGAAAGCGATCCTGCGGATAATATCGCGATTATTGAAGGTGAGCTTGCACAATATAGTGAAAAACTTGCGCAAAAACCACGTTGGTTAGTTTTCAATAAAGTGGATACATTAACTGAGGAAGAAGCACAAGAACGCATTGCGGACGTGTTAACTCGCCTTGGTATTGATGAAGATAGCGAAGAAAAAGTTTATCGTATCTCTGCGGCGACAGGACAAAATGTACCGAATTTATGCCGCGAAATTATGGATTTCATTGAAGCGCATCCAGTAGAAGCAGAAACTGCGGAACAAGAAAGTGAAGAAGTGAAATTCAAATGGGATGACTATCATCAAGAACAATTGGCAAAATTCGAAGACGATGATGACGATTGGGACGATGACTGGGATGAAGAAGACGAAGAAGGTGTAGAAACCGTTTATCAACGTTAATCTTTATCATTAAAGATCCTATTACGCCCCGATTTTCCAAAAAATTTATGGAAAATCGGGGCGTTTTTGTATCAGAATTACATCTTCCGATTATTAATGGTCGTCGCCCCATTTTGCTTACTTATTTATTGTGGAACTTATCACCTAACTCAATGAATAATCTACGAGATATGAGCTTAATACATTTGGGCTCGTGATAATAAGCGTAATATTGATAGCGGGGATAGAGAAGGACGCCCCAATTTTCTTAAAAATTTTGCGAAAATCGGGGCGTGGAGGATTATTTAGCGGCTGCTAATTTTTGTTTACGTGCGTGACGACGTTGTAAAACTGGAACAATAATTAAGAGTGCTGCACTTGCGACAGAGATAATGAACAATGTGCTGAAAAATCCGTGCCATTTGAAGTGTTGAATAATTAAAGACAACGGATAACCAGAAATTGCTGCACCACCGTAAGCGAATAAACTTACGAAACCAGTTGCTGTAGCTGCTGCATGTTTATGTGACATTTCAGCTGCTGCCATACCGATCATAAACTGGGGACCGAAGATAAAGAAGCCCATTAGGAAGAACAAACTAGACATCACATAGTAGTTATGCGTTGGGATAATCCATAAAGCAAGCGCAACGGCAATGATACCAAACACATAGATGATATTCATTTGTGAGCGGTTTCCTTTAAAGATTTTGTCTGATCCCCAACCTGCAAATAATGCACCTAAGAACCCACCTACTTCGAAGAAGGATACGGTCGCATTCGCTTTTAAGATATCGTAATGATGGGTTTCCATTAAGTATAAGTTACCCCAGTCATTGATACCTGTACGGATGATATATACACAGCAATAAGAGAAGGCAAGAACCCAGATAATGCTATTTTTAAAGATATATTCACGTAGGATTTCCCAAGCAGATAACCCGATACCTTCGCTTTCGTGTTTCTTTTCTGCTTCATCGTTACGCCATTGACCAACGGTTGGTAACCCCATACTGGTTGGACGATCACGTAGACCAAGACATAAAACAATCCCGATAACGATAGCAAGTGCACCTGGAATAATCATACCGTAACGCCAACCCCATGCCATTGCAATTGCACCAGCAAGAATTGGAATTAATGCGCCACCTACGTTGTGTGAGGTGTTCCAAAATGCCCACCAAAGACCACGTTCATTGCGCGAATACCAACTGGTTAAGAGTTTTGCACACGGTGGCCAACCCCAACCTTGGAAGAACGCATTGATAATCCAAAGAGTAACAAACATGAAAACAGAAGAACTCATCCCGAACAGAATATTAACAACCCCTGTCATCATTAAACCAATACCCATGAAATAGCGAGGATTTGAACGATCCCCTAGCATTCCTGAGATAAATTTTGATACCCCGTAAGTAAGATAAAATGCTGTCCCCATGATCCCGATATCGGCTTTATGCAAACCAAGATCTTGAAGCATATCTGGCATAACGAAGTTAAAACTTTTGCGAGTGAAGTAGAAAACCGCATATCCGATGTAACTGACAATCATTAATTGCCAGCGCCAGTAGCGATATGTTTTATCAATTTCCTCTTTAGATTTGGTCACTGGAAGATCCGGTGCTTCTTTAAAAATATTCATATGTGATTCCTTTTTCAAAAAACTTGTGAATTATGGAGCAAAAATCCATTTTTTGCTAAGAATTATTGAAGATTTTTGAAGTTGATCACATTTTTTTTCTTCAAATGAAGAAATATGAACAAAATAAGGTTAAAAAATAACGCCTACGTTTAAATGTTAGGCGTTATTTGATTGAGATTAATGAGTTAGATTGTAAATTAAGCGGTGGAGGCGATCCATTGTTGCAAAATATTCACGGCGTAGTCTTATCAAAAATGTCCTTGATTCTGCACATTTATTATGTGGAATATTACTTTCTAATTGCGTATCTTGGGTAACGCAAGGAGGGAGGACGCCATAAAAATCTAATTTATTTTCATAATAACGGTCCATCGAGATGTCTACGTCAAAAATCCATTCTTTTGTGTAATCTAATAATTTTTTAGCAGCCTTAGGCGTTAAATAGTAACAGGCAGCATTTCCCCAGCCCTTATAAAAACGTTTTACCTCTAGGTGGAAAGTCGGCTCGCGTTTTATTAATTTGGATTTGGATTTATTATAGGACTGACATAACCATAGAAATTCATAGGTATTATTAGGTGAGTTGACAAAATGATAGGTATTAAGGAAATTGTCTAATAAGATTGCATCGTCTTCCATCACAATAATGCCTTGATCAAGTTCAACACATTTTTCCCATAATAAATAATGGCTTGCGAAACATCCTAATTGCCCAAGTGTTGTTTTGCTCCCTTTTCGAAGTGCGCGTTTAGCTGCATTGTGTTTGCTAAAAAGTGGATGATCGGGAGTGTCTTTTCCATACACACCTTCGAAAAATTGATAATTTACACGCTCTGGAAGTGCTGCGAATTTATCAATGATCATTTGACGACGATCTTTAGATTTTGCAAGATTTATCACAAAAATGGTGATGTTAGACGGGGTGGTCATAAACAATCTTTTTCCCTTTAATACATAAATTTTGTTATTCTAGCATTAATAGGGAAAAAGAGAGTAGTTTAAAAAATATATTTATTTGATGAGTCCGCTTTTAGTAAGGAAATGTTCAATTCCATCCTCATAAACGGCTTTGGTAATGAAATCTGCTTTCGGTTTGAGCTCTTCATGAGCATTTCCCATGGCAATACCAAAACCAACCTCACTTAACATTTCTAAATCATTTAGCCCATCTCCAAAAGCCATCACATTCTCCATCCCAAAGCCGAGATATTGGGCGACGGCTTCAATTCCTCGGGCTTTGGAACCTGAATTTTCAAAAATATCCATTGAATAAGGATGCCAGCGGACTAGTTTAAGTGCTGAAAAGACACCTGAATTAGCTAGTAAAAGATCTTGTGACTCATCAGTGAAAGACAAGATTTGTAAAATTGGATGATCTTCATAGTAAAAAGGATCAACTTGGTAATTTAAGGTAATAGGATCTAATGCCTCCATAACGCGTGGAGAACGAGCGGATACGGCGAGTTTATCATTATTAATAACAGCGTAATCAATTTGATTTTTGCGGAAAAAATCAATAACAGGTTTTACAATGGAGTTGGGTATTGCTGCATTGCGAAGAATTTTCCCTTGGCATTGGACAAATTGACCATTTGAAGTCACTAAAGTGTCAATACCGACTTCTCTAATAAGATGGCGAATTTTTTCGGGAAAGGCTGCCTCGACACGCCCGGTTGCGATTCCTACAATGATTCCTGCGTCTTTTAATTTTTTTAAAGCGGGGATAACGCTCTCAGGAAGGGTATCCGTAGTTTTCATGTAAAGTGTATCGTCAATATCAAAAAAAACGGCTTTAACTTGCGAGGCAATTTTTGAAAGACCCATATGAGCTCCTTAATGTTATAAAAATAAGAAAAATTTTAGCATTATTGCGACAAAGATCGGATAAAAATAATGAAATTCTTCAGTAAGTTATTCTAGTTGGCTATTTTCTCTGAATTTATAAGAGAAATGAAAAATGTTGCCTATTTTCTGTTGTTGGATGTGTCACCATCCTATTCATATAGCACAAAATGGATTGTGCTGTTTTTGTCAAAAAGCAATTGAGCAATCTTCATATTGTATAGGATGTGGAAATAAGACACCTTATTATACTAATTGGTGCGGGAAATGCGATCCAATCCATAATTGGGATTATTTAATCCGTGCAGGTATGCTGTCTTCTCCGTTATCTGATTTAATTTATCAATTTAAATTCCAGCATGCTTACTATTTGGATAAAACCCTAGCACGCTTATTGCTTTTGGAAATAAAAAATGCACGGCGTGAATGTTACTTTGCGATGCCAGAAGTGATTATTCCTGTTCCTCTTCATCACAAAAGAAAATGGCATCGTGGGTATAATCAAAGTGAATTGCTTGCAAATCAACTTGGTAAATGGTTGCAGATTAAGGTGGAGTCAGAATGGATAATACGGCATAAGCACACGCCTACGCAACGCGGTTTAACCTCTAAAGGGCGTCAAAAGAATATTAAAGGTGCGTTTACACTAGTTAATAAAAAAACACACCGCTACAAGCGTATTGCCATTGTGGATGATGTGTTTACAACAGGTGCGACTATAATGGAGATGAGTCGTTTACTTAAAACAGCAGGTGTAGAGGAGATTATGGTTTGGACGTTAGCGCGCGCTTGAATTATTACGTTGCATTTTTTAGTAGGGGGGTTAAAATTACCCCTAATAATCTGATAAAAAAGATCAACTATTACAACCTAAGGCATATCTATGGATAACATCAGAATTTCACCTGCTGCACAAGCACATTTTCAAAAATTACTCGCTCATCAAGAAGAAGGCACGAACATTCGTATTTTTGTGGTTAACCCTGGTAAACCTAATGCAGAATGTGGTGTGTCGTACTGCCCACCGAATGCAGTCGAAGATACCGATACAGAAATGGTTTACGATAATTTCTCTGCATTTGTAGATGAAATCAGCCTACCATTCTTGGAAGATGCAGAAATTGATTTTGTTGAAGAAGAATTAGGGTCACAATTAACATTAAAAGCACCTAATGCAAAAATGAAAAAAGTGGCGGATGACGCCCCTTTAATTGAACGTGTAGATTACGTGATCCAAACTCAAATTAATCCACAATTAGCAAGCCACGGTGGCCGTATCACCTTAATCGATATTACCGCGGATGGTGTGGCTATTTTACAATTTGGTGGTGGCTGCAACGGCTGTTCAATGGCGGATGTCACCATGAAAGATGGTGTAGAAAAAGAGTTACTCAGCCAATTCCCTGGTGAATTAACTGGCACAAAAGATGCGACTGAACACGAACGTGGCGAGCATTCTTATTACTAATCACTATTAATACGCCCCGATTTTCGTAAAAAATTATGAGAATCGGGCAATTTTTTATCCGAATTGAGGTGTTATGTTAAAACAGATTTTACATATTGGTTTAACAGTCAGTGACTTGGCGCGATCTATTGCGTTTTATCGTGATGTACTTGGACTAAAATTCATTGGGCAGATGCGCATGCAAGGTGAAGCAACGGATAAACTTTTTCGTTGTGAAGGCTGTATTGCTGACGTGGCTTACTTAAATGGAAGTGATGAATTGAGTGCGCCTCCTGTAGAACTTATCCAATTTATTCATCCTATTTGTGAAAAAGCAGAACCTGATCTGTTGCAAACCAGCATTTCTGAATTATGTTTTTATGTGGAAGACATTGAGGATTGTTATCAAAAGCTGTCTGCAAAAGGAGTAGAATTTCTTTCTGAACCGCAATTTTTTGATTTTTCAAAAGAAAATCTTGGAAAAAGTAAAGCAGTTTATTTCCGTGATCCAGATGGAATTATCCTTGAGCTCATTCAGCCTATGTAGCTTTAATAACGCAAATAGAATTTTGCGTATTTTTTGCTAATCACGCCCCAATTTTCGTAAAATTTTTTGTGATTATAGGGGCTGAAGCACACCATTTTTAATACTAAAGCGTTGTGATTGTGCTGGTTGCATTTGTTTTAATTGATCATGATGGATCGCTGTAACAAAAACTTGGGATCCGCTTTGTTGTAATCGTTCTGCAAGGAGTGCGCGTTTCTTCTCATCAAGTTCAGAGGCAAAGTCATCAATTAAAAAAATACAATGACGATTTTTTTGTTGCATAAGGTGTTCGCCTTGCGCTAAGCGTAACGCACACATAAGCAATTTAAGCTGTCCTCTTGATAGGAAATCTTCAACAGGCAAGCCACTTGCGCGAAAACGAAAATCAGCTTTATGCGGACCAGAATAGGTGTAACCTAACTGCTTATCTCGTTCAAAATTTTTAGCAAGAATAGTCGCAAAATCTTCCTCTTTTCCCCACCCTTGATAGAAACTTGCCTGAATTTCGACCTCAGGAAGAAAGAGCTGGCAACTTTGTAAGATGGCAGCTTGTAAACTCTGCGCATAGGCTTCGCGCCATTGGCTAATTTGATGGGCAAGTTCACACAATTCTTTATCCCATGGGAGAAGCTCTTGATAATAACGAATTTGCTGGAGGGCAGCATTACGTTGTTTTAAGAGGCGATTTAGTTTACTCCATGCATGAAAAAAATCTGTATGGTGGTGGAAGAGCCCCCAATCTAAAAAAGCTCGACGAAAACTCGGTCCGCCATTTAATAAATTAAGCCCTTCAGGTGTGATAATTTGAATGGGAAGAAGATGAGCGAGATCAGCCAGTTTTTTTGCCTCTTCACCGTTAATCCTCATTTTCGTATTGCCTTGACGTAATTTTTGTAAACCGACAGACCATTCATGATGTTGTTCTTGAATGCGACCATGAATGGTAAACGAAGGTTGTTGATTGCGGATAATACGGTTTTGTACGCTACTTTTAAATGAGCGCCCATGTCCTAGATAGAAGAGTGCCTCGAGGAGGCTGGTTTTACCACTCCCGTTATCACCAATAATGAAATTAAAGCTGGGATCAAAACGTTGATCCACAGCTGCTAAATTTCTAAAGTCTTGGATAATAATACGGGAGATAGACATAAATTAGATGCGCATTGGCATGATGACGTATTCTGCGCTATCGTCTTCAATATTTTCGATAAGGCAGCTTGAGGTGGCATCGGTTAAGCGGAAACGAACTTGCTGGCATTTTAGTGCATTCATCACATCTAAGAGATACGCAACATTGAAGCCCACTTCCATATCTTCGCCTTGATAAGTCACGTCGACAATTTCTTCTGCCACTTCTTGCTCTTGATTGGTAGCAGTGATTTTTAATTGATTTTCGCTGATAAGAAGACGAACGGCTTTCACTTTATCATTTGACAAAATTGCCATACGCGCAAAAGCACTACGTAGTACTTCCCAGTTTCCTTCAATAATATGCGTTGCATTGCGCGGCAATACACGACGATAATCAGGATAACGCCCATCGATTAATTTTGAAGTAAAGGTAATTTCACCTAAATTCACACGTAAATTGTTTGTGCCAATTTGCACTAGAGTTGGATTGTCGCTATTGGTTAGCAAACGTAATAATTCTAATACCCCTTTGCGTGGTACGATGACTGCGTGGTTGGGTAGTTCTTGTTCTAAAGCAATCGTACATACGGCAAGGCGGTGTCCATCTGTTGCGACCGAGCGAAGAAGATTACCTTCAGTTTCAAATTTCATCCCATTAAGGAAATAGCGCGCATCTTGGTTCGCCATAGAAAATTGCGTTGCATCAATAAGATGGTGGAGGCGATTTTGTGGAATATTAAATTCTACCTCTGACTGCCAATCTGCAAGATTTGGATATTCTTCCGCAGGTAGGGTAGAGAGGGCAAATTTAATACGACCAGAACGGATTACTGCACGTTCTTCTTCAAAACTTACGGTAATTTCTGCATCTTCTGGAAAGCTACGGCATAGATCGAGCAGTTTTTTTCCAGGAATGGTGTAAACCCCGTCTTCTGTTGCTGAAATAAGGGTGGTTTGGGTAGAAAGTTCTACTTCAAGATCTGTACCAGTAATAGATAGTTGGTCACCGTTAATTTTTAATAAGACATTGTTTAAAACGGGAACGGTTGGGCGACTCGTTAACACGCCACAAACTTGTTGTAATGGTTTTAATAAACTCTCACGAGAAATAATAAATTGCATTTTGTATCCTCTTCATGGCGTTATACAGATAAAGTACGAATAAGGTTCGTCCAATCTTCTTGTACATTTGGATCTTCTTCACGTAATTCCGCTATTTTTTTACAAGCATGTAAAACCGTGGTGTGATCACGACCATCAAATTCCTTGCCAATTTCTGGCAGACTGCGGTTGGTCAATTCTTTGGCAAGAGCCATAGCGAGTTGACGTGGGCGCGTAACAGTGCGTTTACGACTTTTAGATTTTAAGTCGGAAACTTTAATTCGATAATATTCCGCAACAATTTTTTGAATATTTTCGATAGTAACTAATTTATCTTGTAATGCAAGCAAATCACGTAATGCATCGCGTACAAAATCGATCGTTACCGATTTTCCTGTAAACTCAGCATTGGCTTGTACGCGATTTAATGCCCCTTCTAATTCTCGGACATTAGTGCGTAGTTTTTGCCCCATAAAAGTTGCGACTTCAATTGGTAAATTGAAGTTACGTTCTTCTGCTTTTTTCAAAAGAATCGCAACACGAGTTTCTAGATCTGGTGGCTCAATGGGGACTGACAGCCCCCAACCAAAGCGAGATTTTAAGCGATCTTCAATATTTTCAATTTCTTTTGGGTAGCGATCTGAAACCAAAATAATTTGGCGGTTATTTTCTAAAAGCGCATTGAAAGTATGAAAGAATTCTTCTTGGGTCGTTTCTTTATTTGCAAAAAATTGGATATCGTCAATCAATAAAGCATCAAGATTACGGTAAAACTCTTTGAAATCAGGCATTTTTTTATCTTTAAGTGCCTTGATATAAGAGTGCATAAAACGTTCCGCATGCAGATAAATAACACGTGCATTTTCTTTACTTTGCATGATTTGATTACCGATGGCATGCAATAAGTGAGTCTTACCTAAACCTGTACCGCCATAGAGGAAAAGGGGATTAGACATTTTATCACCTGGATTACTCGCTACTCGTTCTCCAGCTGCTCGCGCTAATTGGTTTGATTTACCTTCTACAAAATTTTCAAAAACATAATTAGGATCTAAATTAGAACGGAAGTTATTCTTTTCATTTTGCCCCGTAACTTTTTTAGATTCTTCTTGTGGCTCTGCGTGTGGCACAGCTGTTTTAGGCCTTTCTCCTACTAATACTTCAACAGAAAAATTTTCATTATTTGTTAAAGCCCGACATAGGTTTGTGATAAGAGAAAGATATTGGGTATCTACATGTTTTTTTACAAAAGGATTAGGTACATAGAGTAACATTGTATGGTTCTCTACGTAATCCGCTTGTAACGGTTTCAGCCACATATTGAAATCTTCAATAGAAAGCTGGTCTTGTAAAGGTAAGTGGCAGTCTTGCCATAAAGTTGGCGATATCATATTCATTAAATGGATTTTGCTAGCGAAACATTAAAAAAGTATGAAAAAATACACTAAGAAAGTGTGAAGTAATTATAGATTTTACAATAAAGTTGGAAAAAGATCTTTAACAAACACGGAAAAAAAGTAAAAAAGGTTGCTTGCTGAAGATAGGTAAAAACTTTATAATCCTGTAAAATTTTAAATAAAGAGCGGGAAATCTCGCTTTTTGTTTATTTCTTGTTTGACGAATGGACATTTTCCCATTAAAATTGCCGTTCTTTATTGATTAACTTTTGTTTCTATTATATTAAGCATTGCTTAACATATAGTAAATTCATTTAGGTAGATTTAATTTATGAAACGTACATTTCAACCATCAGTTTTAAAACGTAACCGTACTCACGGTTTCCGTGCTCGTATGGCAACTAAAAACGGCCGTCAAGTTTTAGCTCGTCGTCGTGCTAAAGGTCGTAAATCTTTATCAGCTTAATAGTATAGCGTTATCGCTTTGGTTAAGTTAGATTTCAATCGGGGGTTACGTCTGTTAACCCCCGTTCAATTTAAATACGTTTTTCAAGCTCCGCAACGTGCGAGTACGCCTGAAATAACTATTCTTGCTCGTTCTAATAATTTAGATATTCCACGTCTTGGTCTTGCTGTTCCGAAGAAACATCTTAAACGTGCTCATGACCGTAATCGTATCAAACGTTTGTGTCGTGAATATTTCCGTTTACATCAACATCAACTTCCGGCATGTGACTTTGTAGTGGTGGCAAAAGCGGGAATAGGGAAGATTGATAACCCTACATTAACAAAGATGTTGGATAAATTATGGCAAAGACATATTCGCTTGGCACGAAAATCGCAGTCGGTTTAGTTCGAGGTTACCAGTTAGTCATTAGCCCATTAATTGGACCACGTTGTCGTTTTGTCCCTACTTGCTCCCAGTATGCAATTGAAGCATTAAAAATACATGGGGTAGTAAAAGGTTGTTGGCTTACATTAAAACGTATATTAAAATGTCATCCTTTATGCGACGGTGGTTATGATCCCGTACCGCCTAATATTCACCCTAACAAAAAAGAGAAAAAACGATGAATTCAAGACGTAGTCTATTTCTTTTGGCGCTGCTCTTTCTTTCATTCCTCATCTATCAAGAGTGGAATGTGGATTACCATTCACCGAAACCGGTAGAAACAGCAAAAACACAAACTTCAGAAAATGTTCCAGCCGCTTCATCTTCTGTGAATACAGTCGCTGATCTTGCTGCACCTGCTACTCAACAGGGGCGTATTATTACGTTAGAAAATGACGTATTCCGTTTAAAAGTCGATACTTTAGGTGGCGATATTGTTGATGCTCAACTTTTAAAATATAGCCAAACTTTACATTCAAAACAGCCATTTACTCTTTTACAAGACAACAATAAAGAAATTTATATTGCTCAAAGTGGCTTAATTGGTAAAAACGGTAGCGATAATGTAAATGGTCGTGCGCTTTATCAAGTGAATGGTGATAATTTCAAATTAATGCCAGGTCAACAAGAACTTCGTGTTCCGTTTACTTTCACAAAAGATGGTGTAACTTATACAAAAACATTCGTATTAAAACCGAATCAATACGTGGTAGGTGTGGATTACAATATTGCTAACCATACTGATCATGCTATCGAAGTGGAACCATATGCTCAGTTAAAACACACTTTAGTTGAGAGCAAAAGTACTTTTGTAATGCCGACTTATACGGGCGGTGCTTATTCTTCATCAGAAACTAACTACAAAAAATATTCATTCAAAGATATGCAAGAATCAAATCTTGCGGTGAATACAAAAGTGGGTTGGGTTGCGATGTTACAACACTACTTTGTTTCTGCATGGATTCCACCACAAGATCAAAATAACGAACTTTATACCTTCACTAATGAAAAAGAAAATGTGGGTATTATTGGTTTCCGCGGTCAAATGGTAACTATTCCAGCGGGTGGCGATAAAGTTATTAATACTAAACTTTGGACTGGTCCGAAACTCCAAGATCAAATGGAAAAAGTGGCAAACCACTTAGAATTAACACTTGATTATGGTTGGGCATGGTTTATCTCTAAACCATTATTCTCATTGCTTAACTTTATTCATAGCCTCGTGAAAAACTGGGGTATTGCGATTATCATCGTGACTATTATTGTAAAAGCGTTGCTTTATCCGTTAACACGTGCGCAATATACCTCAATGGCAAAAATGCGTATGTTACAACCACGTATTCAAGAAATGCGTGAACGTTTCGGTGATGATAAACAAAGCATGAGCCAAGAAATGATGCGTTTGTATCGTGAAGAAAAAGTAAACCCACTCGGTGGTTGTTTACCAATTTTCTTACAAATGCCAATTCTTATCGCACTGTACTATATGTTTATGGAAGCGGTTGAATTACGTCATGCGCCATTCTTTGGTTGGATTCAAGACTTGTCAGCACCAGATCCATACTACATTTTACCGATCTTAATGGGTGTATCGATGTTCTTTCTACAAAAAATGTCGCCAACCCCAACAACAGATCCGACACAACAAAAAATCATGACCTATATGCCAGTTGTGTTTACGGTATTCTTCCTGTTCTTCCCAGCAGGTTTGGTACTATACTGGTTAGTGTCTAACTTAATTACCATTACTCAACAGCAAATTATTTATCGTGAACTTGAGAAAAAAGGGTTACATACTCGTAAAAAGAAAGCGAAATAATGGCTAAGTAATACGAAGAAAGGTATCTCAAGATACCTTTCTTTTTATCTAAAAATTTTGTTTTTTCGAGAAATTGGCTTAAAACACGCCACTAAAATCGGAAAAATTTATGTAAAAAGGAACGTTATAATGAAAGAAACAATTGTTGCGCAAGCGACACCGATTGGTCGTGGTGGGATTGGTATCTTGCGTGTTTCTGGTCCTCTTGCGACAAAAGTCGCGGAAGAAGTTTTAGGAAAATGTCCGAAGCCACGCCAAGCAGATTATTTATCTTTTAAAGAAGCAGATGGAACCGTGTTAGATCAAGGGATTGCGATTTATTTTAAAGCGCCTTTTTCTTTTACTGGTGAAGATGTTCTTGAATTGCAAGGACACGGTGGTCAGGTAATTCTTGATTTGTTGTTAAAACGTATTTTACAAATTGATGGTATTCGTTTAGCTCGACCTGGTGAATTTTCAGAGCAGGCATTTTTAAATGATAAATTAGATTTGGCACAGGCAGAGGCTATTGCCGATTTAATTGATGCTAACTCAGAACAAGCCGCTCGTTCTGCATTAAAATCCTTACAAGGTGAATTTTCTCATAAAATCAATGAATTAGTTGAGAACGTAATTTACTTACGTACCTACGTAGAGGCGAGTATTGATTTTCCTGATGAAGAGATTGATTTTCTTGCGGATGGTAAAATCGAACGTAAATTGCGTGAAATTATCGGGCAAGTGAAAGCGGTTCAACAAGAAGCTAAACAGGGTAGCATCCTACGTGAAGGGATGAAAGTAGTGATTGCTGGTCGTCCTAATGCGGGCAAATCAAGTTTATTAAATGCATTAGCGGGACGTGATGCCGCGATCGTAACCGATATTGCGGGTACAACCCGAGATGTTCTTCATGAGCATATTCATTTAGATGGTATGCCGTTACATATTATTGATACTGCAGGTTTACGTGAAGCGACGGATGCAGTTGAACAAATCGGTATTCAACGAGCTTGGCAAGAAATCGAGCAAGCCGATGCGATTTTATTAATGCTAGATAGCACAGACGAAACCCAAACTCTAGAAAATATGCAGGTAGAATTTTTACAAAAACTTCCAGGCCATATTCCAGTGACAGTCATCCGCAATAAATCTGATTTAAGCGGTGAGCAAACAGGGCTTGCTGATCTCAATAATATGAAGGTTTTACATCTTTCCGCTAAAACAGGTCATGGTGTGGAGCTTTTACGTGATCACTTAAAACAAACCATGGGCTACCAAAGCGGGACTGAAGGGGGCTTTATCGCTCGTCGTCGCCATTTAGAAGCACTTAATAATGCGTTAATCCATTTAGATATGGGGCTTGTTCAACTTGTTGAATTCCATGCAGGTGAGTTGTTAGCAGAAGAATTACGGTTAGCACAAAATGATCTTGGAGAGATCACTGGGAAATTTACGTCCGATGATCTTCTCGGCAATATCTTTAGTTCATTCTGTATTGGAAAATAATGAGATAAAATTTACGTAGAAATAAAAAATACCGCCATTCGGCGGTATTTTTATTTTATGGGCGTTTACCAAGCATATCCGATACCGGCGCCAGCACCAAGGTCTTTACGCGTATTTACACTAAAGCCTACTTTAAATGACATCTTACCATCATCAGAACGGCGCCCATATCCCACAGCGATTGCTTGTTGGGAGCGATATGTACCTACGGCGGCAGATATCATACTTTGAGATGCTTGAGCAGGAATTTGTAAGAAACTCATTGCAATAGCACTCGCAACACCCCCACGAAGATCTTTATTCATTTTATTAACACGGTGATCTAACTCATCCATACGATGATTCAATGCCTGATTTGCCGCCGCTGTTGCCATCATAGCTTTATTTACATAGCCAACTGTTGCCACAGACGTTGGGTCATTAACATCAACATCGACATTATGGATCGTACCATGATGATCTTTATTAAAGCCAATACTGTTGGATTTAATCGTTACTTGTGAACCATTATGACCGCGAACAACAACGCCTTGTTTTGCAGAAACACTCGCAGACGCACCATTGTGATCTTGAACTCTAACACCATTACTGTCCATCGTCGTATTGCCAGTCATGACTCTATTGGTTTTTACGCCATCTGTATCATTAATAACGGTATTATTACCGACAGTAAGGCTATGTTTTACTTTCACATCATCATTTAATTTCACTTCTACACCATTTGCTGTAGTTGTTGTGGAGATATTTTGTTTATCGCCGTTGATATTGAAAGTTGAACCTAGTTGACGGTTAACTGTTTTACCTTGATCGCCACTGAAGTTTAACCCTTTGATGATAGAAGATTTATTTTCAGAAATTGCTGTTTTATTAGCATCAATAGCTTTGTCCGTCATTTTATTATTTGCTTGAAGATCTTTTGCATTCTGCGCAATAGCCGCTTTATTTATATCAATCGCAGATTTGTTTTCCCTAATCGCCTTATCTGCTGCTGCTTTGTTAGTAGAGATAGCATCTGCATTTTTCTCAGTCGCTGTCTTGTTAGTCGCGATAGCTGCTTTATTTACTGCAATCGCTTTATCAGCCGCATCTTTGTTAGTAGAGATAGCATTTGCATTTTTTTCAGTTGCCACTTTGTTTGCTGCGATGGCTTTATCAGCAGCCGCTTTATTGGTTGCGATAGCTGCTTTATTTGCCGCGATCGCTTTATCGGCTGCTGCCTTATTTGCTGCAATTGTTGCTTTATTATCTGCAATCGCTTT
>JAHHQX010000022.1 GCA_020026155.1 Actinobacillus sp.
CAGTATAATTAATATTCATTTGTATACTTTTAACCCATTTCCATAAATTTTTTTAATTTGTTAAATTATTAATTTTAAAGTATATTTAAATAAAATTTCAATTTATGATACATCTAATACCCCTATTTTTTGTATCACTTTTTATGAGGTAATTATGGAGCTCTTTATTGGTTTAATCACGATCATCGCGGTCGGTTATTACATAATGAAAGGCTACTCTGCTACAGGAATTTTATTAACAGCTGGTATGTTCCTACTTTTAGCAAGTGTCATTCTTGGTCATCAAATCATTCCTGCAGATAAATCTACAGGTTCCGCTTATTTAGACGTGGTTGAATACGTAAAAGATCTACTCCTAAAACGTGGTGGCGGTTTAGGAATGCTAATTATGATTCTATGTGGTTTTGCCGCTTACATGAGTCATATCGGCGCAAATGATATGGTA
Source organism: Actinobacillus sp. (assembly GCA_020026155.1). Lineage (GTDB taxonomy): Bacteria > Pseudomonadota > Gammaproteobacteria > Enterobacterales > Pasteurellaceae > Actinobacillus_C. Next base: position 446 of record JAHHQX010000022.1, read on the forward strand.
GTAAAACTTGCAGCCCACCCCCTTCAATATATCAAATCTCCATATTTCTTAATGATCATTGCCTATTTCCTTACATGTTTAATGTCTTTTGCGGTCACATCAGCAACAGGACTTGGCGTTTTACTTATGGCAACGATTTATCCAATCATGGTAAATATGGGAATCTCACGCGGGGCAGCCGCAGCTATCTGTGCTTCACCAGCAGCCATTATCCTTTCACCAACCTCAGGGGATGTGGTGTTGGCCGCTGAAATCGTTAAGGTACCACTTACAAAATTCGCATTTAGCTATACTCTTCCAATTTCTATTATTGCAATTATTAGCATTGCGATTTCTCACTTCTTCTGGCAAAAATATCTTGATAAACGTGAAGGTTTTGTTCCAGAACCGATTGAAATGGAAGTAAAAGAAATCAAAACTAAAGTCCCTACTTTCTACGCAATTTTACCATTCACGCCAATTATCGGAGTCTTAGTCTTTAATGGTCAAATTGCACCAAAACTAGATATTATTACTATCATTATTCTGTGCTTAGTCCTTACAGCAATTCTTGACTTTATCCGTACGTTTGACGCACAAAAAATGTATGCTGACTTAACGATTACCTATAAAGGTATGGCAGATGCCTTTTCAAGCGTGGTGATTTTATTAGTCGCAGCTGGCACTTTTGCGCAAGGTTTAAGTACTATCGGCTTCATTAACTCGCTTATCAATTCTGTACAGGCTCTGGGTAGTGGTAGCGCAGTTATGATGATTATGCTTGCACTCATTACGGCAATTGCGGCAATCGTGACAGGTTCAGGTAATGCACCATTTTATGCGTTTATTGAACTTATTCCGCGCCTAGCGACAAATATGGGTATCAATCCAGCCTACCTCACCATCCCGATGCTTCAAGCTTCTAATATCGGACGTAGTTTATCTCCAGTGTCTGGGGTGATTGTAGCGGTATCTGGTATGGCAGAAATTTCACCTTTTGCATTAGTAAAACGTGTTTCTGTTCCGATGGTTGTAGGGTTACTCTCAATTCTAATTTCCACCCAACTATTAGTCACAGCATAAAATACCAACCAATAAAAAATCCCTCAGTGAGGGATTTTTTTATTTTGATTCTAAATATTTTAATAATTGTTCACCAAAAGGCTTACGCCAACCTTGAAGTAAAGTTGGTAATTTGGTTTCGTCTTTTTCAAGTAAATAATACCATTTAAGAAAATTATCAACGCGTTTTTTATTTGCAATTAATTCCACGGGGACATTTTCGGAAAAATTTTTATTTAAAAAATCACGTAATTCTTTACTTAATTGCTTATAGCCCTCAATTTCATAAAGATTTTTTTCTAAAATTGGATAATTTTCTTGTGGCTCTTTTTCGCATTTTTCTAAAATTCTTAATATTTTTTTTCCGTGAATTCTTACTTCATGCGGATGTAATCCTATTTCTAGTAAATCAAAAGTACTCTTCGCCCCATTTTTTGCGACTTTCCATAAATTTTCTGCCTTCACAACAAAATTTAATGCAAGATCACGCTTTTGGGCCTCTTCATAACGCCATGCGGCAAGATGCTGAATACGACATAATTCAATTCCCGCTAATTTTTGAATTTGAGGAATTTTGAGATACATTTTTTCACTGCTTATCGTTTTTTGTGATTTTACTAATAAACTTTGGCAGTCATCCCACGCGGCATCAAACCATGGAGAAGCTTTTAAGCGAGTATTAATCGCTTCAAATAACGGTAGAAGATAAGCAACATCACCCGCAGCATAGGTTAATTGTACGTTAGATAATGGACGAGCAAGCCAATCTGTACGCGATGCTCCTTTATCCATATCAAAATCAAAATACTCTTTTAAAAGCGTAGCCAGCCCTACTGAAACGCCTGCCCCTAAAAATTGCGCCATGACTTGAGTATCTAGCATTGGTTCTGGCAACTGGTTAAATTGATGCTTAAAGACTTCTAAATCTTCAGAACACGCATGCAAAACTTTAATTACATTACGATTTGCCAATAATGCACAAAATGGCGAGAAATCAGTAATTGCAAGCGGATCAATTAAACTTAGCTGTTCCCCATCATAAAGTTGAATTAGACCGAGTTGCGGGTAAAACGTACGGGTCCGTACAAACTCTGTGTCTAACGTGACGACTGCTTTTTGCTGTGCTTTTTCGCAACAAGTAGTAAGTTTTTCATTCGTATCTACCATCACAAAAGATGGCATATCATGTAATTTATTATTTTCCATCATTTCCTACTTCCCATAACTTACACTATGAAAATAAAAAACCACCGAAGTGGCTTTTTATTAAAATTATTTCTGAATATCTTAAATAAACAAATAGATTATTCAGCTTTATTTTCTGTCTTTGCTTCTGTTTTTGCGAGTTCACGTTCGCGGACTACACGACGTAAAATTTTACCGACATTACTTTTTGGTAAATCTTCACAGAATTCAACAAATTTAGGCACTTTATAACCTGTTAAATGTTTACGACAGTGGTTACGCAATTCATCTACATCAAGACTGTCATCTTTTTTGACCACACAAACTTTAATTTGCTCGCCTGATACTGGATGCGGTACACCAATTGCGGCCACTTCATTTACTTTTGGATGCAACATAACTACATCTTCAATTTCGTTTGGATAAACATTAAAGCCAGACACAATAATAAGGTCTTTTTTACGATCTACAATACGTAATGTGTGATCTTTATCCATGACAACAATATCACCTGATGCCACCCAACCATCTTTAAGGACTTTCGCCGTTTCTTCAGGACGTTGCCAGTACCCTTGCATGACTTGATCACCTTTAATCCAAAGCTCTCCAGCTTCGCCCATTTTTGCTTCTGTTCCATCTTCTTTGATGATTTTGATATCCGTATTTGGCATTGGCACACCAATAGAACCTGTATGTTCTGAATTTGTATTCACGCAAGCTGCAATCAATGGAGAACATTCAGTCATGCCATAACCTTCCGTAATATGTACACCTGTTGTTTCATACCAACGTTTTGCTACCGCACGTTGTACCGCCATACCACCACCAACGGTAAAGTTTAATTGAGAAAAATCAACTTCTTTGAAGCCTTCATTATTTAATAATGCATTAAATAAGGTATTAACCCCTGTAATTGCTACAACAGGATATTTTTTCAATTCTTTAACGAATGCATTAATATCACGCGGATTCGTAATCAATAATCCGGTAATTCCCATTTCAATAAAGAGTAAACAGTTTACAGTCAATGCGAAAACGTGATACATCGGCAATGCAATTGCGGCAATACGTTCTTTATTACTTTTACCGATTGCAAAATCCCCTAACCATTTCGCTTGTTGTACATTCGCTACTAAATTACCATGGGAAAGCATTGCACCTTTTGCAACACCTGTTGTCCCACCGGTATATTGTAGAAATGCTAAATCCTGACGATCAATTTGCGGACGTAAGTATTGACGATGTTTACCCACTGCTAATACTTCACGGAAAGATACGGCATGTGGTAATTTATATTTTGGCACCAATTTTTTAACGTATTTCACCACAAAGTTTACGAGTGTACGTTTACCAAAAGAAAGCTGATCGCCCATACGGGTTAAAATAACGTGTTTTACATCCGTGTTAAATACGATTTCTTCTACTGTTTTCGCAAAATTAGATACCACTACAATGGCTTTTGCTCCACTATCTTGAAGTTGATGTTCTAATTCACGCGGTGTGTAAAGTGGATTTACGTTGACCACTACCATTCCCGCACGGAGAACGCCAAATAATGCGATTGGATATTGCAAAATATTTGGCATCATTAATGCGACACGATCACCTTTTTGTAATTTCAATTCATTTTGCAAATAAGCAGCAAAGGCACGACTACGTTCTTCAAGCTTACGGAAAGTTAGAGCTTGTCCCATATTAATATAAGCAGCACGATCAGGGTGTTCGCGCACGGCTTTATCAAACATTTCAAGCAAATTATCATAAAGACGCGTATCAATTTCTTTTGGGGCATCTTTAGGATAATTCTTCAGCCACGGACGATTGCGTTCTTCGATTTTTTTATTCAAAAATTGTGCAAATTTTTTCATCGTTATCTCATTGTAGTACAAATAATATTAATCACGACCTGGTAGTTTTTTCCAAGTAACTTGATTACGTAAATAAATTGGCTCGATAGATACGGCATCTTGCCATTGTTGTTGTAAAAATTTTGGTAATGCAAGGGAAAGCATAAAACGTGCAGAAGGAAGAATAATCTCGCTATTCATCCCTAGCCCAACTTGTGCGAATTCAGCATACGCGTCCCAGCCTGTCCCCACACGTTGCCATTCGTTGGCTTTGGCTAATGTGGTATTGTCATTTAATTGCTGAATAACTCGCTCAGGGCTTGCCACTTCTTCAGCAAGCAAAACGTCCCATTGTGAAAATACGCCCTCATGATTCGCAAGTTGAATCGCTTTATGCGTTAATTGAGAAAAATAAACTTCATTCATTCTTGCATCAATCGCTGTCATGACTTGTGTTGCTTGATTTTGTTCAAACGCTTGTTGCGCCATCGCTTCCAAGTCTGAAATACCAATTACAGGCAAATCCGCGCCTAGGGCCAGTCCTTGAACAATCCCTGTTCCAACACGTACCCCAGTAAAGCTACCTGGTCCGCGACCAAATACTAAGGCATCCACTTGATTAAGGCGTAATCCAGATTGTGCAAGAATTTCATCAATCATTGGTAAAATGCGTTGGGTATGTGTACGGCTTGCCACCTCATCTAAACTGGTAATTTGACCGTTATGAAGTAAAGCCACAGAGCAAGCTTCCGTAGACGTATCTAATGCAAGTAAAGTTGTCATAGTTATCTCTAATTATTTTTTATTTTGTAACGAAGTTAAGAATTGTACCACGTTGCGTAGGCTACGGGTACGTTTTGCGTTAGGTAAACTTTGTAAAAAAGTGGGTGCATAGCGTTGCATCACCAGCCGGCTATCGCAAATAATCACTACACCTTTATCGTTGACATCACGAATCAAGCGCCCTACACCTTGTTTTAAGGTAATCACCGCCTCAGGAATTTGAATCTGATTGAATGGATTTCCGCCTTGTAAACGGCAATCTTCTAAGCGTGCCTGTAATAAAGGCTCATCAGGTGCGGTAAACGGTAATTTATCAATAATGACCAAGGATAGCGCTTCACCGCGTACATCGATTCCCTCCCAAAAACTTGTTGTGGCTACCAGTACCGATTTTTCCTCGTTCACGAATTTATCTAATAGCTGCGTTTTGGTGGTTTCACCTTGTAATAATATGTTTAAATCACTGTGTTCGCGGAAATATTCAGCAAATCCACGCATCATAAAATAAGAAGTACAAAGGACAAAACAACGACCTTTATTTGCCTCAATCACGGGCAACAATCTTTTCGCCAATTCAGTTAATGTATTCGCTGTATTAGCTTGTGGTAAATAACGTGGCACACACAATATGGCTTGATTTGGATAATCAAACGGACTTTCTAGACGCAATTGTTCACCAGAACGAATTCCCATACGATGGCAAAAATAATCAAATTTCCCTGCTACTTCGAGCGTCGCTGACGTAAAGATCCACGCAGCCTCTTGCTTTTCCATTTGACGAGAAAAACGCCCAGCTACCGACAGAGGCGTAATATTCAAACTAAAATGACGTCCAAAGGTTTCAAACCAATAGCAGTAACCTGTTACTTCAGTTGCACATAGACGATCTAAAAGTTCACTAAATGCTTTCACTCGATCAAAAATATTACTAAGTGATTGCGCGCGTTTGCGTGCGGGTTCAATCACTTCCAACGCAAAGGTCAATTTTTCTTGTAACACGCTAATGGCTTGCTGTACTGGCTCTTGGGCAATCACATCTCGCCAATTTCCTCGTAAACTTTCATTAGTCAAAGTAAGGCGAAAATCTTGCACCGCTTTATGAATACTGTCAGACACCGCCTCAAGCTGTTTCATATCTTTTAATTCGGTACGATAAATTAAAACTAAATCACGGCAAAATTCAAAAAGTTGACGGCTTGTTAAGGTTTCACCAAAATATTGAGCGGCAATATCAGGGACTTGGTGTGCTTCATCAAAAATGACAATTTCTGCCGCTGGAATAATTTCACCAAAACCATTTTCTTTCACCGCCATATCGGCAAAAAATAAATGGTGATTTACCACCACAACATCTGCTTGAGCTGCTTTTTTACGTGCTTTCATCACATAACATTCTTCGTATTTCGGGCAATCGGTCCCTAAACAACTTTCAGTCGAACTCACTAATTGCGAAAAAATAGGGCTATCCTCCGCAATACTGGTACACTCTGCAAAATCGCCCGTTTGTGTCCGTGCATTCCAATGACGAATTTTTTTAAGATCAGCGAGCACTTCTTTATTCCCTAACACGCCTTGCGCAATCGCATAATCAAGTCGTTCTAAGCAAAGATAATTGGCGCGTCCTTTTAATAAAGCAGTGGTACCTGAGAAATGTAAAGCATTAGCAATGGTGGGCAAATCGCGATTAAATAGTTGATCTTGAAGGTTTTTAGAACCTGTCGAAATAATGGTTTTCTTTTTAGCAAGCAATGCAGGTACGAGATATGCAAAGGTTTTTCCTGTTCCAGTCGGTGCCTCCACAACCAGTTGTTGATAATTTTCAATCGCATTATCAACGGCAAGTGCCATTTGTACTTGTTCATCACGTGGTTGGAAACCTTCTATGGCGCGCCCTAAGCCACCATCTTTTGAAAAAACCTGTTTAACTCTACCGTTGCTCACTGCTATTCCTGATCTGTTATGAAAAGTCGCTATTCTAGCAGAAAGTCGTGCGTTCGACATTTTTTATCAGAAAAAAGCATAAATTTTTACGAAAATGCGGGCGTGATTTTGGAAAAAATAAAAAAGGATTTAGCCGAAACTAAACCCTTTTCCTAAGAAAATATGATTTATACCGCAAGTAAAATACGAGTTGGATCTTCGAGTAACTCTTTGATCGTTACGAGGAATCCCACACTTTCTTTTCCATCAATTAAACGGTGATCGTAAGAAAGGGCAAGGTACATCATCGGACGAATCACCACTTCCCCATTTAGTGCAATTGGGCGATCTTTGATTGCATGCATCCCTAAAATTGCACTTTGTGGCGGATTGATAATTGGAGTTGACATTAATGAACCGAATACGCCACCATTTGTAATAGTGAAGTTACCGCCAGTCAGATCTTCAACGGTCAATTTACCTTCCTGCCCTTTAATTGCGTAGGCTTTAATTTCTTTTTCAATCTCTGCCATAGATTTTTTATCGCAATCACGAATGACAGGCGTCACAAGCCCACGCGGGGTAGATACGGCAATACTGATATCAAAGTAATTGTGATAAACCACATCATCGCCATCAATACTTGCATTAATCGCAGGGTAACGTTTTAACGCCTCAACCACGGCTTTTACATAAAAAGACATAAAACCTAGACGCACGCCGTGTTGTTTTTCAAATTTTTCGCCATATTTTTTACGCAAAGTTTGAATCGGTAACATATCGACTTCATTAAAAGTAGTGAGCATTGCGGTATTGCTTTTTACTTCTAAAAGGCGCTCTGCAATGCGTTTACGTAAACGTGTCATAGGTACACGAGTTTCGCTACGATTAGCATTAAACACCATTTCTTCAACAACGCTAACTTCTTCAACCGTTTGTGGAGCTTGATGCGCGATATGCTGTTCAATATCTTCACGGGTTAAACGCCCATTTACCCCAGAGCCTTCAATGTCATTACGGGATAAATCGTGTTCTGCAAGTAAACGACGTACCGCAGGTCCCATGTCATTATTACTTTTAGTTTCAATACGCGTTGCGACAATTTCCACTTCTTGTGGTTGTGCGGTGGCGCTCGCATTAATGACGCCAAGTAATTGTTTACTCACTACCGTCGCCCCAACGGGTTCAACGATTTGTTCTAATACCCCACTTTCAATGGCAGGGACTTCTAGCACAACTTTATCCGTTTCAATTTCCACTAAAACTTCATCACGTTGTACCATATCACCAGCTTTTTTATGCCAAGCGACAACCGTTGCATCTGCAACAGACTCTGGGAGAACTGGCGTTAAAATTTCAAAAGTCTGCATATTTTTTCCTTTTTTACTAAGTACGCCCCGATTCTCATAAAATTTTATGAAAATTAAGGCGTGGGCAATGTTATGAATTTAAAGCGGTTTCAACAAGTTTACGTTGTTGCATTTGGTGCAAGGCAGCATCACCGGTTGCCGTCGCAGCAGCAGCAGGTCGTCCCGCATAGTGCAAAGGTATATTATTCGGTAATGTTGCGATTAATTGGGATTGAATAAACCACCACGCACCTTGATTTTGAGGTTCTTCTTGGCACCAAATCGCTTCGCGGCATTGCGGATATTGGTTGACGATATCTGCGATCGCTTTTTGCGGATACGGGTAAAGTTGTTCGATACGAATAATCGCAATATGGTTTAATCCTTGTTGGCGACGTTGTTCTAATAAATCATAATAAACTTTACCTGTACAGAAAATAATGCGTGTGATGTCATTTGCAATCAACGGATCGACCTCGCCAATCACCGTTTGGTAACCGCCATGTAAGAAGTCTTTTTGTTCGGAGACTGCCAATGGGTGACGCAATAATGATTTTGGTGTCATTACGATTAATGGGCGGCGCACGTTACGCAAAATTTGGCGACGTAAGAGATGATAAATCTGCGCTGGCGTAGTCGGTACGCACACTTGCATATTATCTTCTGCACATAACTGTAAGTAACGTTCTAAGCGTGCCGATGAATGTTCCGGACCTTGCCCTTCATAGCCGTGCGGTAGCAACATGGTTAAACCACACATTCTGCCCCATTTCTGTTCCCCTGAACTGATAAATTGATCCACCACCATTTGCGCACCATTTGCAAAATCACCAAATTGGGCTTCCCATAGCGTTAATGTTTGAGGTGCGGTACTTGCATAGCCATATTCAAACGCTAACACGCCTTCTTCTGAAAGCATAGAATCCCATACTTCAAAATGCCCTTGTGGTTGTCCTAGATGCTGTAATGGATAATAGACTTCTGCATTTTGTTGACTATGCAACGCAGCGTGACGATGTGAGAATGTCGCACGCCCTGCATCTTCCCCAGAAAGACGAATGTTATGCCCTTGCGTTAAAATGGTTGCATACGCCATGGTTTCACCCATTCCCCAATCGAATGGCTTTTTCCCTTCTGCCATCAAGCGACGATCCGCATAGACTTTTTTAACACGGTTATGTAAAACGTGATCTTCAGGATAATCACTTACCGCTAACGCAAGCGCTTTAAATTGTTTTGCCGTAACGTGATCTTTTGGATTATCCCATTTTGTTGTGAGTAACGCTTTTGACCAATATTTCCCGTTTTCGCTCGGCTCAGCCCATTCACTAACCATCGTGGCATTATTTTCTAAGCCTTGACGATAATCTTCTTTCATCGCATTTACTTGTTCAGCGCTAAGCGTCCCATTTTCTTGTAAGAAAGCGGCATATTGTTGTGCAACGGTTGGGTGTTGTTTAATTTTTTGGTACATCAAAGGTTGCGTCATAGCAGGCTCATCGGCTTCATTATGCCCATGACGACGGTAAGATACTAAATCAATAAAAATATCTTTGTGGAAAGTCTGACGATAAGCCACTGCTAAATGAGCTGCGCGCACCACTGCCTCGGCATCGTCGCCATTTACATGTAGAACTGGCGCACCAATCATTTTCGCTACGTCGGTACAGTAGTACATAGAGCGGGTATCTTGTGGATTTGAGGTCGTAAAACCGATTTGGTTATTGATGACAATCCGAATGGTGCCACCAACGGTATAACCGCGAGTTTTTGACATATTCAAGGTTTCTTGCACAATGCCTTGCCCAGCCAATGCTGAGTCACCATGCACAGTAACCGCCATCACTTTGGTTCGTTCGGTATCATGAATGCGATCTTGACGAGCACGTACGGATCCTTGAATAACGGGACTTACGATTTCTAAATGGGATGGATTGTAAGCGAGATTTAAATGAATGCGTGCGTTATCTGTCACAAAATCACTTGAAAAACCTTGGTGATATTTCACATCGCCTGAGCCGGTGTATTGCATTTTTCCAGCAAATTCATCAAAAAGGGTCTGTGGTTTTTTACCAAAAACATTCACCAGCATATTTAAACGGCCTCGGTGTGCCATGCCGAAAACAATTTCTTCTACATTATTGTGAGCGCTGGTGCGAATAATTTCTTTCACTAACAGAATAAAGGCGTCACTACCCTCAAGGGAAAAACGTTTTGCTCCCGTAAATTTTGCCCCTAAATAACGCTCTAAGCCCTCGGCGGCAATTAATTCTTGTAGAAATTGTTGCTGTTGTTGTGCGGTGAAAATAGGTCGATCTTGCTCTAATTGTGATTGTAACCATTTCTGTTCTTGACGATCTGCATAATCAAATTCCGCACTTAATGTTTGGCAATAACTTTGATGAAGTTTCTCTGCCAATGCTTGCAATGTCATTTGTGTTTGCTGATTGACAGTATGCGGTAAATTAAATGTTTGGCTCAGATCCTGAGGATGGAAGCCATAATGTTGCCAATGCAGATCTTCCGCCTCACGGATTTCGCCCAATGGATTGGTATTCGCAAATCGATGACCTTGCGAACGATAGGCGTCAATGAAGTGCATTAAATCGGTGGCATGTTGTTCGGTATGCGATGTTGCTCGCAAAACATGGGATTGTTGCGCTTGTTTTTTAAAGGCTTCACGAATTTTTGAATGCGCCTGCTCAGGCTGAGTGGCTTTAGCAAAACGAGAAAAAATTTCTCGCCAACTTGGTTCTACTTGAGCTGGATTATCTAAATAAATTTCATATAAATCTTCAATATAAGCCTGATTACTTCCAGCAAGCGCACTGCTTGCCAACCATTCTTGTAAAGTTTCTTGTTTCATTTATTTCTCCAGTCATCAAGTGGATAGTACTTATTTACTATTATAGCGTGATTTTTCAAAAAGTTGCGGGTTTTAGTCCAGCTTAACACAATAAAAAAGCAAGAACATAACTGTTCTTGCTTTCAAGCTAATTTTTTAAATATGGGTTATATTGGCGCTCTTCTCCAACAGTGGTTGGCTGCCCATGCCCTGCCACAATAATCATTTTATCGCCCAGTGGGAATAATTTATTTTTTATTGAGGCAATAAGATCCGCATGGTTTCCTCGTGGAAAGTCAGTTCGCCCAATGCTTTGTTGGAAAAGTACATCACCCGTAAAGGCAACATTGTGCGCTTTATTGATAAAGCCAACATGCCCTGGGGTATGTCCTGGCAAATGTAAAACCTCTAGCTCAATATCGCCGATTTTTAGCACTTCGCCATCTTCCAACCAACGATCTGGCTCAAAAGCATCGACTTCTTTTAAACCAAATTGAAGAGCTTGTTGATGAAGCCCATCTAACCAGAACTTATCCTCTTTTTGCGGTCCTAAAATTTCAACCCCGAAATATTTTTTTAATTCTTCCGCAGCCCCGACGTGATCAAGATGTCCATGTGTCAGTAAAATAGCTTTAACGTTTAGCCCTAATTCTTCGACACGTTTAATAATTTTTTGTGCATCGCCACCGGGATCAATAATAGCGGCATTTTTTTCATCGTCCCAAATTAGACTACAATTTTGATGAAATGCCGTCACGGGTAATAATTCAACTTGCATGGTATCTCCTTTTATTTTACCACGCCCCATTTTTCATAAATTTTTATGATTTATGGGGCGTGATTTTGCATTTTAATGATGTTCAACTCGTGCCAATAGTTGATCTTTTGGTAATGCTTGGAGCTTACGTAAACGCCTTACTAATAAGAAAGCAGCGATACTTAAACTCACTAAGAAAGCAATCCAAAATCCTTCTGCACCCAGTGCTGGGACAATCCAGTTAGTGCGCGATAAAGTGTATCCCAATGGAATACCAATCACCCAGTAGCAGAATAACGTAATATACAAAATAGGTTTAGTATCTTTATAGCCCCGTAAAATCCCCCCCGTAATTACTTGGAAAGAATCGGAGAATTGATAAAGTGCCGTTAAGATTAACAAACTTCCTGCCATCAAGATAACTTTTTCGTTGGAAACGAAAATTGCGGCAATATGAAAACGGAAAATAAAGGTGAAAATCGCTAAGAAAAGCGCTAATCCTTGTCCCATTGCTAAAGATAAATAACTAATTTCTTTAGCTAATTTCACTTTTCCTTCACCTAAACGTTGCCCTACGACGATCGTCGTCGCCATCCCTAAAGATAATGGGAAAATAAAGAGTGTAGAACTGTAATTTAAGGCAATTTGGTGACTTGCCACGACATCTGTTCCCAATGGCGCAAGTAAAAGCGAACTGATCGCAAAAAGCATCACTTCACTACATACGGCTAACGCAATCGGCAAGCCTAGTTTTAAAATTTGTCCTAAAACATGAAAATCGGGTTTTTCAAAAAGATGCTCAAAAACTTTTAAATCACGTTGGCTCGGTGCTTTATAGCAATAAAGCATCATTAAAAGTCCCATACTCCAGTTTACAATCGCTGTCGCAAAACCACATCCCACGGCACCATATGCTGGTAAACCTAATTTTCCATAAATAAAAATATAGTTGAGCGGAATATTCAACATCAATCCGCAAAATGCAATGACCATCGCAGGTTTAGTTTTCGCAATTCCATCATTTAAGCCACGGAAATTAATCAATAATAGAAATCCAGGTACACCCCAAAGCATAATATTTAAATAGCCTTCAGTTGTGTGCGCGAGTTTAGGTGGCAAATTCATAAACTGAATCACGTAATGACTGTAATAAATTAGGAGCCCCAGAATAATACTAAGCCCAATAACTAACCAAATCCCTTGACGAATTTGGTGAGCAATTTTATCACGTTGTCCAGAACCATTAAGATAAGAAACAATTGGCGGTAATGCCAAAAGTAAGCCATTCCCAAATAAAACTAAAGGTGCCCAAATTGAAGCACCAACCGCGATTGCCGCCATGTCTGTTGCACTTACGCGTCCTGACATAATGGTATCAACAAGCCCCATGGAGCTTTGCGCTAATTGTGCCAAGAAAATCGGAAAAGCAAGACCTGAAAGCCGTTTCGCTTGTAAATAATATTTTTCAAAATAACGCTGTTTCATAAAAAATCCGAAAATTGTTATAATCTAAAAGTTTTCCAATATATTCATTAATAAGAGAGTAAAAAATGTTTACAGGTATTGTTCAAGGAATTGCCCCTATTGTGGCAATTGATGAAAAGGTAAATTTTAGAACACATACTATAAAAATGCCACCTTCCTTGCTAAAGGATTTACAATTAGGTGCTTCTGTTGCTAATAATGGTGTTTGTTTAACCGTTACTAAAATCGATGGTGATTTAGTAAGTTTTGACTTAATGCAAGAAACCTTAAAGCTCACTAATTTGAGTAAAGTTGTTGTCGGGGATTCAGTTAATATTGAACGCGCAATGCAAATGGGCACCGAAATCGGGGGACATATCCTTTCTGGACACGTCTATTGCATGGCAAAAGTTATCAATATTATTCCAAGTGAAAATAATGTCCAAATTTGGTTTGAAATGCCAGATAACGGTGCAATTAAATATATTCTTCACAAAGGATTTATTGCGATTGATGGCATTAGCTTAACCATTGGTGAAGTCAAAGATAATACATTCTGTGTTAACCTTATTCCAGAAACATTACAACGTACAATGATTAGTAAACGTCCTGTTGGCAGTCTTGTAAACATTGAAATTGATCCACAAACACAAGCCATTGTTGATACGGTTGAACGCTATTTAAAAAATCGCCAACTTTAATAAAAAATAAAAGCCTCTCAACTTTATCATTTGTAAGAGGCTTTTTTCTTTTGATAAGTTCTAACAATGTTGCTTATTTAAGTTTACCCGTAATACGGCACCACTCATCATTTTCTGCAACAGGATCCAAATCAAATTTTTCTGCGTAAGTATCACAAACACCCTGTGCTTGCGTCGTTAAAATCCCTGATAATCCAAGATCGCCCGCTGGTAGGACAAGCTCACTAATTGTTGGATAAAGTTCTTTTAATGGACCCGCTAAAATATTTGCGACAACAACTTCTGCTTTAAGATCTTTTGGTGCATCTTTCGCTAGGAAAAGTTGTAGACGATCTGCCACGCCATTTTGTTCCGCATTATTAGTACTTGCAGTAATTGCCTGCGGATCAATATCGATCCCGATAGCATTTTTTGCGCCTAATTTTAATGCAGCAATAGCAAGAATACCTGAGCCACAACCAAAATCGATAACGGTTTTACCTTCAAGGTCAAGCCCTTCTAACCATTCTAAACATAAAGCAGTTGTTGGATGTGTACCTGTACCAAACGCAAGACCAGGATCGAGCATCACGTTAACCGCATTTTCATCTGGAACTTCACGCCAACTTGGGCAAATCCATAAACGTTTACCGAATTGCATTGGGTGGAAATTATCCATCCATTCGCGTTCCCAGTCTTTGTCTTCAATTTGTTCTACTTTATAAACGTCATCCGCTAAATAACCCAATGCTTTTAAGCCTTTTACAACTTCTTGCATATCAGTTTCTGCATCAAATAAAGCGATAACATCGGTATTGCCCCATAAACGCGTTTCGCCTGGTTGAGGTTCAAAAATCGGAGTATCTTGACTATCGACAAACGTCACTGATACCGCACCAAGATCTTCTACCGCTTGGCTTAATGCTTCTGCTTGTTGATCCGTACTGTTCATACGGAGCTGTAACCACGCCATTATTATTATTCCTTAATTATCTAAATTACACTGATAAAGTCCGGTATAGTAAAGGACACGCCTTAAAAATTCAACGCTTATAAAGGATTTATGAAACAAGTGCTAGCATTTCTTCGGCATTTGCTAATGCAGTTTCTGTAATTTCACTGCCGCCGAGTAATTTTGCTAATGCTTTCACCCGTGTTGTTTCATCTAATTTTTTCATCATTGTTTCTGTTTTATCATTCACGACATGTTTTTCTACAGCGAAGTGATGATGTCCGCAACAAGCTACTTGCGGTAAGTGAGTGACACAGATTACTTGGGTATGCGCACCTAGATCACGTAGTAAGCGCCCTACTACACTTGCGGTTGCACCACTAATCCCAACATCAATTTCATCGAAAATGAGTGTTGGAATAGCATTTTTATGCGAAGTTAGCACTTGTAATGTCAATGCAATACGTGAAAGTTCCCCACCTGACGCCGTTTTATTTAAAGCTTGAGCTTGTTGACCAAGATTACTACGTAAATTGAATGCGATACTATCTGCGCCTTTCGCGGTTAATTTATTTTCATCAAAATTCAGTTCAATAGAAAAGATCGCATTTTCCATAGCTAATTTTTGAATATTTTCTGTAACTTGATGAGATAACTCTGCCGCTTTAGTCATGCGTGATTGATGTAAACGTTCTGCAGTTTTTAATGCGTGGCAGTACGCTTTATTTTCTTCTTCAATCAAGGTTTGTTCACTTTCAGAAAAATCAACTAACTCTGTTAATTCTTGTTTTAATTGTTGATGTAGTTGATAAAGCGCTTCTGGTTTAACATTATGCTTACGTGCCAAATTAATACATTGGCTTAGGCGATCTTCCACATCTTGTAATAAAGCGGGATCTTGTTCAATATTGCTACTTAAAATCTGCAATTCAGATGAGGCTTCTTGAATTTGTATCAATGCCTCTTGTAATAGCGTATTAACTTCTGCATATTGTGCGTCTAGTTCTACTAATTCTCCAATATGTTGCGTTGCTCGATATAATAAAGATTCAATATTGACTTCTTCATTTTCACTTAATAATTGTGAGGCAGATTGCGATAACATACTTAAAGTTTCGCTATTAGATAAACGAGTATGTTCTTTTTCTAATTCCTCATATTCATTTTCCTTTACAGCAAATTCATCCAATTCAGCTACTTGATATTCAAGTAATTGTTTTTTCGCTGCATTTTCTTGGCATTTTTGATGAAAAGTCGCGACCTGCTGTTGTAAATTTTTCCAACTTGAATAATCCTGTTGCATTTGATTTAAGAGGATTAAATGATCACAATAACAATCTAATAATTGCATTTGATAGTCAGGTTTTAATAGTTGTTGTGCAGCATGTTGCCCATTAATTTGTACCAAGAATTGTCCAAGTAATTTTAATTGCTGTGCAGAAACAGGCGTACTATTAATAAAAGATTTAGAGCGACCATCTGGACTAATTACGCGACGTAAAATACAGTTTTCTGGATTATCCGTATCCTGCAATTCTTGTTCCGCCAGCCAAGTATACGCAGGATTTTCAGGAGAAATATGAAATACCGCACAAATATCCGCGCGATTTTCATTATCGCGTAACATTGTGCTATCGGTACGCTGCCCCAGACAAACACCTAATGCATCCAAAGCAATAGATTTACCTGCCCCTGTTTCGCCAGTAATTACTGACATACCAGTTGCAAATTCAATATCAACGTGATGGACAATAGCAAAATGATTAATTGTTAATTGGGTTAGCATAAAAAATCCTCTTTACTGTATATGCGCTCAGTTTAAAACTGTTTTTATATACAGTAAAGTGATTTTTTAATCTTCGGCTAATTTTTATTTCTTAACCAGCCTAATTTAGAGCTTAATACATTGTAATAATTATAATTATTTAAATGTAATAAGCGTAATTTATGAGGGCTTTTTTGGATATGTATAACATCTGTTGGCTGGATATTTAGGGTAATTTGACTATCACACCCCACCTCAAGTCCTGAATGTTGATGATCGGCAAAACGAATAGACACTTTGCTATCACCATCAATAACCAGTGGGCGCGAAGATAATGTATGAGGGAACATGGGGACTAACGCCAATGCATTAAGATCGGGTGTCATAATTGGACCACCAGCTGACAAAGAATAGGCGGTTGACCCCGTTGGGGTGGCAATTATTAATCCGTCAGAACGCTGAGAAAAAGCAAATTTATCATTAATATAAACATGAAAATCAAGCATATGCGCAATCTTAGCAGGATGAACGACAGCCTCATTAACCGCACAAGCTTCTTGGTAAGTTCCGTCATCACTTTCTATTTTAACTTCAAGTAAAAAACGTTCCTCAACAAAGAATTCACCACGTTCTAGACAGGCTTCCAATTGGGCATAAGTCTGGTTAGGATCGATATCTGTTAAAAAACCTAAATTTCCACGATTAATTCCAATTAGCGGAATATTATATTTCGCAAAATCACGTGCTTTCCCTAACATATTCCCATCACCCCCAATTACGATAACCAGTTGTGCTTGTTCACCAATTTGTCGCAAACTCGCAATATACTTAGGGGCTAAGTGAAGCTGTTCTCCAATTTCAGGCTCAACCAATACTTTATAGCCTCGGTCATTGAGCCAATTAAACACATTCTTATGCATGCGTAAAGTATTATCTCCACGCGGGCGCCCTACTAATCCAATCGTTTGGAAAGTTTTATGTAGAGGTTGATGTGTTGATGTGTGAATTAATGTTGTCATATTCTATATTAAGAAAAGTGCTACACTTGAATTTACAAAATTTAACGTTATATTACACATATTATCTTGGCTTGACTAGCCAATCACAAAGATCATTTAATTTAACAATCACAAAAATGGAGAAGGCCATGTCTACAAAAAACAAACCAGTTCATGAAGAAGTGACCGCTACCGAAGACGTAGAAAAAGACTTACCAGAACAAGAATCACAAGAACAAGAAATGACTGAATCAGATCCACTTGCCGATGCAATTGAACGTGTACAAGAACTAGAAGAGCAATTAGCAGAAGCAGCAAAAAAAGAACAAGATATCTTATTGCGTAGCCGCGCTGAAATTGACAACATGCGTCGCCGTGCAACTCAAGATGTTGAAAAAGCACATAAATTTGCACTTGAAAAATTCGCAAAAGATCTTCTTGAATCTATTGATAACTTAGAACGTGCTTTAGCGGTGCCAACTGATGAAATGGCAGAAAATGTTCGCGCGATTATTGATGGCGTAGAATTAACTTTAAAAGGACTATTAAAAACTGTTGAAAGTTATGGCATTAAAGCTGTAGGTGAAGTCGGCGAATCATTTAATCCTGAACTTCATCATGCAATTAAACAAGAGCAAGTTGAAGGCATGGAATCCAATAAGATTACCAATGTATTGCAAAAAGGTTATACATTAAATGGACGTGTCATTCGCCCTGCAATGGTAATGATCTCCGCGTAGTAGAATGTCTTATCTAAATAATGGTTAAATATAATTTAACCATTATTTTTTTAGTCTGAGGATCTGAATTATGTTTTTGCGTATTCCTCCCCTTTTGTTTATTTATAGCCTAATTTTTATGTACTTTACTCCAGTACATTATCACTTCAAATTATCGCCTTTAATTCCTTTCTTATTTTTTGTTCTCGGTGTTCTGATAGCTATAAATAGTGTATCTCTATTTACCAAATATAAAGCAAATATTAGCCCACTTGATTTAAATAGCACAACCCATCTCATTGATACAGGTATTTACCGCTATACTCGCAATCCCATGTATCTTAGCTTATTACTTATTCTTATCGCCTATTTCTTCTACTTAGGTAATCCTCTTTCAATTTGGGGAATCTTCTTTTATTATTTTATGACCACTAAATTTCAAATAAAAAAAGAAGAAAAATTATTATTGAAACAATTTGGTAATCAATACCAAGCATATATGCATAGAGTGCGGCGTTGGATATAAATAATTTATTTTAGGTTTATCATTAAATAATATATTAATTCGATTTAATAATAATTTCCTCCTTTCCCTTTACAATTAAAACAAAGGCATTTAACATAATCATACGGTATAATTTTATATTGTAGAAGAAGGTAGAAATATGGAAAACTTATTAAAAGTATTAAATAACAAAAGAAGTTTACGTCGTGCAATTAATGAAATGAGTTTGGAAGAAGCGGAAAGTTGCTTATTAAAAATCCAAGAAATCATTGAAGAACGTCGTGCGGAAGACGCTAAACTTGCACAACAGCTTGCTGAAAAAGAACGTGCGGTATCTGAATTACGTGAAAAAATGGCGAGCCTAGGTATTTCACTTGAAGATCTTGGTGGTGCGAATACAGGTCGTTCTAGTAAAAAAGGCACTAAAGTACCAGCTAAATACGAATGGATTGATTCAGAAGGAATGATTCATCAATGGACTGGTCGTGGTAACATGCCTTTATCTTTAAAAGCAGAAATTACTAACCATCACAAAACATTAGAAGACTTTTTAATTAAATAAATTTTATAGAATTCTAATAAACAAAAAGCCGTCATAAAATTTGACGGCTTTATTTTTGAAAAAAGGAAATCCAAAAAAATAAAAATGCCAGCGAATTAATTCACTGGCAATAAAACTGGCGGAGGAAGTGAGATTCGAACTCACGGAGGGCTACAAACCCTCGCCGGTTTTCAAGACCGGTGCCTTCAACCACTCGACCATTCCTCCGTTTTGAACGCGAGCAAATATAATATAAAAAAACATATCCGTAAACAAATAAATTCAATTTTTATTTCAACCGATCTTTATTTATACGATATGACCGCATTTTACGCATTAATCCTATTTTCTACGTCCAGTTTGCATTGACATTTATTCACATAGCTATTACCTTAACTTAAATTCATTTTTTTCTTAACATTAGGAGCTTTTCATGCGTATGCGTATTGATACAGATCGTCTTAACGGAAATGGCTACTCTGCTTCTGCATTAAGCACGAACAGAGTGCTAAGAAACACTTATTTCTTACTGGGCTTAACACTTGCATTCTCTGCAGTAACCGCCTATATCTCAATGGCACTTGGACTTCCACCACTTCGCCCACTTATTGTTATCATCGGTTTTTACGCACTACTCTTTTTGAATAATGCACTTTCTAATAGCGGTTGGGGTATTTTATCTACTTTCGCATTGACTGGCTTTATGGGCTATACGCTTGGACCTATTATCAATATGTACCTTGGTGCAGGGCTTGGCAGCGCAGTTGCCTATGCTTTCGCAGGAACCGCAATCGTATTTTTTGCAAGTTCTGCCTATGTATTAACAACGAAACGTGACATGTCATTCTTAGGTGGCACAATGATGGCACTTTTTGTTGTGCTTATTATTGGTATGATTGCAAGTTTCTTCTTCCATACCCCAGCATTTGTCATTGGTATTAGTTCACTATTCGTCATTTTTTCTACCCTTGCAATCCTTTACGAAACAAGCGAAATTGTAAATGGTGGAGAAACAAATTATATCCGTGCAACTGTGAACCTTTATGTATCAATTTACAACTTATTCATCAGTTTGCTTAACATCCTTGGCATTATGAGCCGCGATGACTAAACTTGTTAAATAAAGAAAAGCACCTTAAAATTAGGTGCTTTTTTTATAACTATAATAAAGGATAAAGGACCCCTATGCTTACTGTTAATGATACGCAGATTGAAACAGACAAAGAAGGCTACCTTCTTCATCACCAAGAATGGACGAAAGATGTCGCATTAGCTATTGCAGCGAAAGAAGAGCTGGAATTAACTGAACTACATTGGGAAGTCATTCTGTTTGTTCGTGAATTCTATGAAGAATACAAAACCTCGCCAGCAATTCGCATGCTCGTGAAAGCGATTTCTCAAAAATTTGGTCCAGAGAAAGGTAATAGCCGTTACTTACAACGACTTTTCCCAAATGGCGTTGCCAAACAGGCAACCAAACTCGCAGGTTTACCTAAACCAGCAAAATGTCTTTAAAAAGATTAAATCACGCCCCCTTTTTCGAAAAAATTTATTTGAAAAATATTGGGCGTGGTTCTTTACCTTAAAATAGAAAAATCTTTAAAAGATGATCGTTCAAAAAAATCTACTACTTCAATATTATCTACCTGAGCATGCGGATTCATCCGAGGTAGGCATTCAATAAACTGTTCTAATACCAAAGGCTCACCTTTTATAATAATTTCCACCCTCCCGTCCGCAAGATTTTGGACTGTTCCTAAAAGAGATAACCGCTCAGCTAACCGTTTCGTATAAAACCGAAATCCTACCCCCTGCACACGCCCCTCTACCAAAATTTTAATCACCTGCATCTTCACCTCCGTAATCCCCATATATTTGCTTAAAAAATATATTTTTTTGTTTATATTTATAACATTTTGTCTTAGCATACCAGCTGTTTTATGTTACGAAATTTCGAGTCATTTACTTACATAAGGAGAAATCATGAAATTATCTACCGTTGCCCTTGCAAGCGTTGCACTTTTCTCATCAGTTACCAGCTTCGCAGGGATGCTAAATGTATCACCCAATATTGAAGTATTAGCACTAGACGGACATCAAGTAAAACACGCCCCTTTTAGTAAACAAAAAAGTTTAGAAATTGCGGATAACCATGTTCACCAAGCTGTAGTCAGTGTAAGCGACATCATCAGACAAGGAAATGATCAAGTCTTATATGAATCTGATCCTATCGTAGTTACATTTAATAGCCATGATCAAAACATTACCCTAGATGTACCTCGCTTACGCAATCAATTTGAAGTAAATGAATTCAAAAATAAACCTCATATCAATGTCACCAGCCAAAATGGTCAAACTATTCCATCTAAACAAGTCTTTCTTCCACAAGAAGGCTTCCTTCCTGGATTAAATTTAATAGACAATCTTGCTAAATATAATGCGTCGAATGGTATTGCTTCTGTTTCTTCCTTTGCGGTCATGAAGAAAATTGTACCAAGTGACGTTGTCACTAATGGAGAAATGCCCGTTTCTGGTTCGGATTATCAAGTGAAAAAAGAAAAAATTGTTGTAAAAGGACAAAATATTGCAGAACAACAATTACAATTTTGGTTCCAACAGGCGGATAAATCAACAAAAGCACGCTTCTTAAAATGGGCTGAAGCACAAAAATAGTATTATTTTCTATATAAAAAAGAGGAAATTTATCAATAAGTTAAATAAATTTCCTCACCTTTACCTATAAAATATGCAAACAATGCGCCATATTTAAACGTATTGATCCAAATTTAAGCACTTGAATTATTTTTTATTTTTTCCCTTTGACATGGGTTTAAAAATACATATAATACGCCTCGTTGATTCGCAACAACGAATCAAAACGAAATAAAGTTTAAGTTATGCGGGAATAGCTCAGTTGGTAGAGCACGACCTTGCCAAGGTCGGGGTCGCGAGTTCGAGCCTCGTTTCCCGCTCCACTTGCCCGGGTGGTGAAATCGGTAGACACAAGGGATTTAAAATCCCTCGG
>JAHHQX010000023.1 GCA_020026155.1 Actinobacillus sp.
CAAAAAAGGGAGCCGAAGCTCCCTTTTTTTAAGCGTAAATCGCTAATTATTTGATGATGTTTGCAACAACACCAGCACCAACGGTACGGCCACCTTCACGGATAGCGAAACGTAAACCTTGGTCCATTGCGATTGGGTGAATTAGGCTAACAGTCATTTTGATGTTGTCGCCTGGCATTACCATTTCTACGCCTTCTGGTAATTCGATTGTACCAGTTACGTCAGTTGTACGGAAGTAGAACTGTGGACGGTAACCTTTGAAGAATGGAGTATGACGACCACCTTCATCTTTTGAAAGTACGTATACTTCAGCTTCGAAGTCTGTGTGTGGAGTGATTGAACCTGGTTTCGCTAATACTTGACCACGTTCGATTTCTTCACGTTTTGTACCACGTAATAATGCACCGATGTTTTCACCTGCACGACCTTCGTCAAGTAATTTACGGAACATTTCAACACCAGTTACAGTTGTTTTCGCAGTTGGTTTGATACCTACGATTTCAACTTCATCACCAGTACGGATGATACCGCGTTCTACACGACCAGTTACTACTGTACCACGACCAGAGATTGAGAACACATCTTCGATTGGAAGAAGGAATGGTTGGTCGATTGCACGTTCTGGTTCTGGGATGTAGCTGTCTAGTGCTTCAGCTAATTCAAGGATTTTACCTTCCCATTCTGCATCGCCTTCTAATGCTTTTAATGCAGAACCACGGATGATTGGAATATCATCACCTGGGAAGTCGTATTGAGATAGAAGTTCACGAACTTCCATTTCTACTAATTCTAATAATTCTTCGTCATCCACCATATCGCATTTGTTTAAGAATACGATGATGTAAGGTACACCTACTTGGCGACCTAAAAGGATGTGTTCACGAGTTTGTGGCATTGGACCATCAGTTGCTGCTACTACTAAGATAGCACCGTCCATTTGAGCCGCACCTGTAATCATATTTTTAACATAGTCGGCGTGTCCTGGGCAGTCTACGTGTGCGTAGTGGCGAGTTGGAGTATCGTATTCAACGTGTGAAGTGTTGATGGTGATACCACGTGCTTTTTCTTCTGGTGCGTTATCGATTTGGTCGAATGCACGAGCAGAACCGCCGTAGTGTTTTGCTAATACGTTAGTGATAGCTGCAGTTAAAGTTGTTTTACCATGGTCAACGTGACCGATTGTACCAACGTTAACGTGCGGTTTAGTACGTTCAAATTTTTCTTTAGACATTTCTAATGTTTCCTTAATGATTAAGACTGTGGCACATACTATGCCACAGTTTTTAAAAACAAGTAATTATTTTTTACGTGCTTCGATAACAGCTTCAGCAACGTTTTTCGGAGCTTCAGCGTATTTAAACGGTTCCATAGAGTAAGAAGCACGACCTTGAGTTTGTGAACGAAGGTCAGTTGCGTAACCGAACATTTCTGAAAGTGGTACTTCAGCATCGATTTTAACGATGTGTTCATTAGCTTCTTGTCCATTTACCATAGCACGACGACGGCTTAAGTCACCAATTACGTCACCAACATATTCTGGTGGAGTTTCAACTTCAACTTTCATAATTGGTTCTAATAATACTGGGTTAGCTTTTGCGAATGCTGCTTTAAATGCTAAAGATGCAGCAAGTTTAAATGCTAATTCAGATGAGTCCACATCGTGGTATGAACCGAAGTGTAAGCGTACACCAACATCAACTACTGGGTAACCTGCTAAAGGACCAGATTTAAGTTGTTCTTGGATACCTTTGTCAACTGCAGGGATGTATTCAGTTGGAATTACACCACCTTTGATTTCGTTAACAAATTCGTAGCCTTTTTCGCTTTCTGGATCTAATGGGTATAAGTCAAGAACAACGTGACCGTATTGACCGCGACCACCAGATTGTTTTGCGTGTTTACCTTCAACGTCGTTAACACGTGTGCGGATAGTTTCACGGTAAGATACTTGTGGTTTACCGATGTTAGCTTCCACTTTGAATTCACGTTTCATACGGTCAACGATGATGTCTAAGTGTAATTCACCCATACCAGAGATGATAGTTTCACCAGATTCTTCATCAGTGTGTACACGGAATGAAGGGTCTTCTTGTGCTAAACGACCTAATGCAAGACCCATTTTTTCTTGGTCAGCTTTAGTTTTAGGTTCAACAGCAACAGAGATTACTGGTTCTGGGAATTCCATACGTTCTAAGATGATTGGTGCATCTTGAGTACATAAAGTGTCACCAGTTGCTACGTCTTTAAGACCGATAGCAGCTGCGATGTCACCTGCACGAACTTCTTTGATTTCTTCACGTTTGTTAGAGTGCATTTGTACGATACGACCAAAACGTTCACGTTTTTGTTTAACTGAGTTAAGTACAGTATCACCAGAGTTAATAACACCTGAATATACACGGAAGAATGTTAAGTTACCAACGAATGGGTCAGTTGCGATTTTAAATGCAAGTGATGCAAATGGTTCATCATCGCTAGCGTGACGTTCATCTGGTTCGTCAGTTAAAGTTACACCTTGAATTGGTGGAACGTCTGTAGGTGCTGGTAAGTAATCGATTACCGCGTCAAGCATTGCTTGAACACCTTTGTTTTTGAATGCAGAACCGCAAGTTACAAGGATGATTTCAGTGTCTAATACACGTTTACGTAAACCACCTTTGATTTCTTCTTCAGTTAATTCATCACCGTTTAGGTATTTTTCCATTAATTCTTCAGAAGATTCAGCTGCTGCTTCAACTAGGTTTTGATGCCATTCTTCACATGCTTCAACCATGTCTGCAGGGATGTCTTCGTAAGTGAAAGTCATACCTTGGTCAGCTTCATTCCAGTTGATTGCTTGCATTTTAACAAGGTCAACAACACCTTTGAAGTTGTCTTCAGCACCGATTGGTAATTGAAGAGGAACTGCGATACCGCCTAAACGAGATTTGATTTGTTCAACTACGCGTAGGAAGTTTGCACCAGTACGGTCCATTTTGTTAACGAACGCGATACGTGGAACATGATATTTGTTAGCTTGACGCCATACAGTTTCTGATTGAGGTTGTACACCACCTACCGCACAGTAAACCATTACCGCACCATCAAGTACACGCATAGAACGTTCTACTTCAACTGTGAAGTCAACGTGTCCCGGAGTATCGATGATGTTGATACGGTGTTGTGGGTATTGTTGTGACATACCGCTCCAGAAAGCAGTTGTTGCCGCAGAAGTGATAGTGATACCACGTTCTTGTTCTTGTTCCATCCAGTCCATAGTCGCTGCACCGTCGTGAACTTCACCGATTTTGTGACTTACACCAGTATAGAATAAGATACGTTCTGAAGTGGTTGTTTTACCTGCGTCGATATGAGCACTGATACCGATGTTACGGTAACGCTCAATAGGGGTTTTACGAGCCATTCGTTCTTCCTTTCTTTGGGATTTAGTCTTATAAAATAAAACTAAAATTTTATATATGGATAAGGCTTCATCACAGATGCTGAGATGAAGCCTAAAAGCTTAATCGCTAACTGATTACCAACGGTAATGAGCAAATGCTTTGTTAGCTTCTGCCATGCGGTGAACGTCTTCACGTTTTTTAACCGCTGCACCTTTGTTTTCAGACGCATCTGATAATTCGTTAGCTAAACGTAAAGCCATTGATTTATCACCACGTTTGCGTGCTGCATCCACAATCCAACGCATACCTAGTGCGTTACGACGTACTGGACGTACTTCTACTGGCACTTGGTAGGTAGAACCACCAACACGGCGGGATTTAACTTCTACTGTTGGGCGAACATTTTCTAATGCGATTTCAAAAGCTTCTAAAGGTTCTTTACCTGTACGTTGAGCTAATGTATCTAGCGCATTGTAAACGATTTTTTCAGCGATAGATTTTTTACCATCTACCATTAAAACATTGATAAATTTAGCAAGTAATTCTGAACCGAATTTCGGATCTGGAAGGATCTTGCGTTGTCCAATAACACGACGACGTGGCATTGTAAATTCTCCGTATTTATATTTCAGGATTGTCCAAAACTCAATATGAGAAATTTCTCAAAACTGGAGTTTAGGGTTTATATAGTTAATAAGCGTTTGGCCTTACTTAACGGAGAACCATTAAGCTTTAGGACGTTTAACGCCGTATTTAGAACGTGCTTGTTTACGATCTTTAACGCCTGCACAGTCAAGTGCACCACGTACGGTGTGATAACGCACACCCGGTAAATCTTTAACACGACCACCACGGATAAGCACAACACTGTGCTCTTGAAGGTTGTGACCTTCACCGCCGATATATGAAGTTACTTCGTAACCGTTAGTTAAACGAACACGACATACTTTACGTAACGCTGAGTTCGGTTTTTTAGGTGTAGTAGTGTATACACGAGTACACACGCCACGTTTCTGTGGACAAGCTTCCAAAGCAGGAACGAGGTTTTTTGCAACCTTTTTAACACGCGGGTTGCGTACTAGCTGGTTGATAGTTGCCATTAAAAAGCTCCAGTTTAATTGTTATTCATAAAAGAATGTATATTTATTAAGCCTATCTAAAAAAGATAGACGGGGAATTCTATTATTCTCATTTTGTAATGTCAAGAAATATACCAAATTTCTATGACAACTCAGCGTCAAATTAATGTACGCTTCCTTTCATTTTAGTCAATTTTTCTTTATCAAAACTATAATGTTTACCACAACATTCACATTGCATATCAATGGCACCATTACGTTCCGCTAAAATACTATCAATTTCATCATCACCTAACATAAGAAGTGCATTACCTGAACGTTCTTCTGAGCAGCCACAGAAGAAAGTAACATCTTCAGCTGGATAAATTTCTACGGTTTCTTCATGGAATAAGCGATAAAGCAATTCTTCTGCGGTTAACGTGAAAAGTTCTTCTTTTGTTGCAGTGGCAGCAAGCGTAGCTAAATGTTCGAAGTCATTTTCTGTACCTGTACCATCCGGCATCACCTGTAACAATAACCCTGCGGCTACTGGTTTTCCATTTTCTTCACCGGTCATGATGACAAGTTGCGTTTCTAATTGTTCAGAGCGTTTGAAGTATTCTTCTAAGCAACCAGTTAACGTTGGACGGCTCAATTCCACAATTCCTTGATAGCGTTCACCTTCTTGAGGGGCAATCGTAATCACTAATACCCCTTTGCCGATCATCTCTGCTAAAGACATGTCATCTTTAATGTCACCTTGCAAACGAGCAACCGCACGAAGTTGTTGCTGATCATTTCCGTTTACTACTGCTAAACTTAATGGTCCATCGCCTTGTAATTGTAAAGTGATATTTCCTTTAAATTTCAAAGTCGCTGTTAATAAAGCCGTTGCAACCATCATTTCACCCAATAAATCCTGAACTGGGCGTGGATATTGGTGCGTATTCAATGTTTCATCAAAGGTTTTATTTAAGCGAACCCATTCCCCGCGGACACCACGATCTTTAAATAGGTAACGGTATAATTTGTCGTTATCTTTCATGTAATCTGTCATAATTTTCTCTCATATCTAAAGGTTATTGATGAGACTTAAACTCAATAAGTTCTCGTCTTTCTTTTTTGGTTGGTCGACGCTCTGGATTTGGCATGCTCAACGCGCCATATTTCCGAGCTTCTGCAATTTGTTCACGTTTGGTTATACTGGCTTCAGTTTCTTTATATAATTTTTGTGCATCTGGAGCAGGTCCACGTTTTTCGGTTACGCCAAGAATAATAATTTCTTTTTGTACATTTCCCTGGGATAAACGAATACTATCCCCTACTTTCACCTCTTTATTAGGTTTTACACGCTGTTGGTTATAATGAACCTTCCCACCATCTATCATAGCTTTAGCTAAACTACGTGTTTTATAAAACCGAGCAGCCCATAACCATTTATCTAATCTTACCGTTGGCTGAGCCGCGTTATTTTCGAATTCTTTTTCACTTTTTTGCATATTTCTCATAATAATTTGCTCACAAAACCGTTTTAAATCGTAATTTTTCTAATTTCTTTCCAAATTTTTCAGCAAATTTAGATTTATTTTAATTTTAATTTAAAAAAATAGGCAATATATTTGACATTATCTTAATTTCATTATAATACTTTCCTAATAGCGATAAATAAAACTTAGGAGTTTTCCGTGAAAACCGCAACACAAGCAACATTACAAGCCCCCAGTACCAGGGAATTAACCCTGCGTGGCATTATTCTTGGGGCACTGATTACGGTCATTTTTACTGCTTCAAATGTTTACCTCGGCTTAAAAGTGGGGTTAACTTTTGCTTCTTCAATCCCTGCTGCTGTAATTTCTATGGCAGTATTAAAAATGTTTAATGATTCCAGTATCTTAGAAAATAACATGGTACAAACCCAAGCCTCATCAGCTGGTACACTATCATCCGTTATTTTCGTTCTTCCTGGTTTGCTTATGATGGGCTACTGGCAAGGTTTCCCATTCTTACAAACTTTACTCATTTGTACCGCTGGGGGGATTCTAGGGGTAATCTTTACCGTACCACTTCGTCATGTAATGGTAGTTAAATCAAATCTTCCTTATCCAGAAGGCGTAGCAGCAGCAGAAATTCTTCGTGCGGGTAATCCAAAAGAAGGCGAAGGTGACAGCGGCATTAAAGAGATTGTTGCGGGTGGTTTATTAGCGGCAGTTGTCAGCTTCTGCACAAATGGCTTACGTCTTATTTCAGACAGCGCAGGCTACTGGTTCAAAAGTGGAAGTGCGGTATTCCAAATTCCAATGGGCTTCTCGCTTGCCTTATTAGGTGCAGGTTACCTTGTTGGAATTGTTGGCGGTCTTGCAATTTTATTTGGTATTTTCTTAACTTGGGGTGTCGCCGTTCCTTATTTCACTTCAGTTCATGGCATTCCTGAAGGTTTAAGCTACATTGATTTTGCTCATGATTTATGGAAAAACAAAGTTCGCTTTATCGGCGTAGGTACTATCGGTATTGCTGCGATTTGGACATTATTGGTTCTTATGAAACCAATGGTTCAAGGTATGATTCAATCTTTCCGCGCATTAAAAGATAGTAATGTAGAAGTCACGGATGAAACCGAAAAAGACTTATCACCTCGATCAATGATTGGCATTATTTTAGCTGCGATTGTTCTCATCGTTTTAGCTTTATTCGACTTTATTCGTGAAGCACCAATTCCAGTTGAAGAATCAATTATTCTCATCGTTGCATGTACTGCACTTGCTGTATTGATTGGGTTCTTTGTTGCGGCTGCATGTGGTTATATGGCTGGTCTTGTAGGTTCATCTTCTTCTCCAATTTCAGGGATTGGGATTATTTCGGTTGTTATCATCGCATTAACCTTAATGCTTATTGGTGAATTTACTGGCTTAATGGGAAATCCTGCTGGGGAAAAATTCCTCACTGCCTTAACCATTTTTACAGGTTCAGTAGTCGTAAGTACGGCCGCTATTTCTAACGATAACCTTCAAGATCTCAAAACAGGTCTTTTAGTTAAAGCAACGCCATGGAAACAACAAGTCGCTTTAATTATTGGGTGTATCGTAGGTGCGTTAGTTATTGCCCCAGTATTAAGTATTTTATACCATGCTTATGGTTTCACTGGTGCATTACCGCGTATTGATATGGATCCAGCAGAAGCGCTTTCTGCACCACAAGCAACCTTAATGACAATTATTGCTAAAGGGATTTTCTCAAGCAATCTTGAATGGACATATATTTATCTTGGTATTGGATTAGGCGTCATTCTGATTATTGTTGATTCATTAATGAAACGCGCATCTAAAAACCGCTTCGCATTACCTGCATTGGCAGTGGGTATGGGTATTTACCTTTCACCAGATGTCAATATGCCAATCGTTATTGGTGCGATCCTTGCATGGTTTATCAATCGCCACTTAACGGCCCATGCAAAACGTAAACAAGTTGACGCAGGCAAGTTACACTCAAAAGCAGAACGTTTAGGTACCCTATTTGCAGCCGGTCTTATTGTTGGTGAAAGCTTAGTGGGTGTATTAATGGCATTTATTATTGCCGCCTCTGTAAGTGCAGGTGGCTCCGAATCACCATTAGCTCTTGAGCTTTCTGATTGGCAAACTACTGGCGAGCTTCTTGGTTTAGGCGTTTTCATTATCGGTGTGCTAATTTTTGCACAACGCATCTTACGTGCGAAAAAAATGATTCGTTAATATCCATTTACTCAACACGACACCGCACTTACCTAGTGCGGTGTTTTTTTTATAACTTTTATGAAAAATCAGGAATATGTTATAATTCATGACAGCTTAATTAATCGTCATAATAGGTCAGGGAGTAATTTGTGCAGCTTACACAAAATTTAATATCAGAGGTCATTGATATCGCAGAGCAAGCCGGTCAGTTACTTTTAACGTTTTATTCCAAGTCGTTACATATTCAAAAAAAACAAGATCATACCCCCGTTACTGATGCCGATCTCTGTGTCAATCAGTTTCTTACAGCTCAACTTTCCAAACTCACCCCTGACATTCCTATTCTCTCTGAAGAATCTTGTGATATTTCCCTTAACGAACGCCAAAATTGGTCATATTATTGGCTAATTGATCCGCTAGATGGAACCCAACAATTCATTGACCACACAGGACATTTTGGAATTTTAATTGCCCTTCTTCAGAAAACAGATCTCGGTTTTCGTCCAATTCTTGGCGTTATTCACGCCCCGCTTTTCGGAAAATTTTATTATGCAATGAAAGGTCACGGTGCATTTAAAAAAACGCCACAGGGAGTTTCCCCTCTTTTACCTAAAAAATTTGATCCCAATGCAGTCATAAAAATTACTGCTGGATCAATTTCTACATGGAAAAAACTCCTACCTTACCTTAGTGCCAATTTCCGATACGAATTTATTCCTTACGGCTCAAGTGGTCTAAAGGCGACATTAGTGGCAGACGATATCGCAGATTGCTACGTCAGAATTGGACAAACTGGAGAATGGGATACTGCAGCCGCAGATATTATCTTGCAAGAAAAAGGCGGGGTAATACTAGATTTTCACCAACATACGCCCCTTACTTATAATCAACGTGAGAGCTTGATTAATCCAGATTTCATCATGCTAAATAATCAGGATGAAGCATGGAAACAGATCTTTAACATTCCTATAAAAAACTCTTAAATCAATATATATTAACTATTATCATTTTTTTGCAAACCAACATATTATAAAGGTATCAGTACCTAAGAAAGGAATAAACAGGATGAAAACAGAACCTACTTGTATCGTTATCTTCGGCGCATCCGGGGATTTGACACATCGCAAACTCATTCCAGCGCTTTTTAATCTTTATCGTCTAGGACGCTTAGACGAACACTTTTCTGTTCTGGGTGTAGCAAGAACTAAGCTAGAACATGAAAGTTTCCGAGCAAAAATGCGCGATGTGCTTATCACTACTGAACAAGCCGATGGAGAAATTTTAGAAAATTTCTGTCAACATCTTTACTATCAAGCGATTGATACTGCCGACAGTCAAGATTACGCAAAACTCGTGCCAGTATTAAATGAGCTCCATAAAAAATACGAAACCAAAGGCAATACTCTTTATTACCTTTCTACACCACCAAGTTTATATGGCATTATTCCAGAATGCCTCGCCGCTCATAATCTAAATTCGGAAGCCCACGGTTGGAAACGCATTATCGTGGAAAAACCATTTGGATATGATATTGAAAGTGCGAAAGCGTTGGATATCCAAATTCACCGTTTCTTCGATGAACACCAAATTTATCGTATCGACCATTACCTTGGTAAAGAAACTGTACAAAATCTACTCGTTTTACGTTTCTCAAATGGTTTGTTTGAACCGCTTTGGAACCGTAACTTTATTGATTACGTAGAAATTACTGGTGCAGAAACCCTTGGCGTAGAAGAACGCGGTGGTTATTATGATGGTTCAGGCGCTGTACGCGATATGTTCCAAAACCATCTACTTCAAGTACTCGCTTTAGTTGCAATGGAACCCCCTGCAATTATTAATGCAGATTCTATGCGTGATGAAGTTGCAAAAGTCTTACATTGTCTTCATCCACTTAACGAAGAAGATTTACAAGACAACATGGTACTCGGTCAATATACTGCGGGTAAAATTGATGGGCATGAAGTTAAAGGTTACTTACAAGAAAAAGGGGTACCACCTGATTCAACCACAGAAACCTACATGGCACTACAAGTTCAAATTGACAACTGGCGTTGGTCGGGCGTGCCTTTCTATGTTCGAACCGGTAAACGTCTTCCTGCACGTGTTACAGAAGTGGTTATTCACTTTAAGAAAACCCCACATCCCGTTTTTAGCCAAAATGCACCTGAAAATAAATTGATCATCCGCATTCAGCCGGATGAAGGCATTTCAATGCATTTCGGTTTGAAAAAACCAGGTGCTGGCTTTGATGCCAAAGAAGTATCTATGGATTTCCGCTATGCAGATCTCGCCCAACCAAGTTTATTAACTTCATATGATCGTTTATTACTTGATGCAATCCGTGGCGATGCAACCCTCTTCGCGCGTACCGATGCCGTACATGCTTGCTGGAAATACGTTCAACCTATTTTGAACTACAAAGCAGCGGGTGGTCGTATTTATGATTATGAAGCAGGTACATGGGGACCAGAAGCGGCTGATAGACTGATCGCACGCACTGGTCGCGTTTGGGGACGCCCAAGTGGCAGAATGCTCAAAAAATATTAAGGAGTAAACTATGCTAGAAAATGTCGTTATTTTTCCTACTGCACAAGATGCCGTAGAAACGATTGCGAATGATCTCCTAACTTATAGTTTACAAGATCGCCCGGTACATATTTCGCTATCGGGTGGTAGCACACCAAAATTGCTATTTAAAACTTTAGCCACTGCGCCCTTTAATACCGCAATTAACTGGAAAAATTTGCATTTTTGGTGGGGAGATGAACGCATGGTTGCAGCTACTGATCCAGAGAGTAACTATGGCGAAGTCCAAAATCTGCTTTTCAATCACATTGAGATTCCTGAGCAGAATATTCATCGTATTCGCGGTGAGGCGGAGCTTCATCAAGAGCGTGATCGTTTTGAAACTGAGATCAAAGATACCGTACCAAATTGTCGCTTTGATTGGATTATTCTAGGAATGGGTGATGATGGTCATACGGCTTCCCTCTTTCCGCATCAAACAGATTTTGAAGATGAAGCGCTCGCATGCTTTGCACAACATCCTCAAACTGGACAATGGCGTATTTCCAAGACTGCCAAATTACTGGCATTAGCAAAACGCATTACATTCTTAGTCACAGGCGAGAAAAAAAGTAAAATTTTAGCGGAAATTGCAGAAGATAATCCGCGTGCTAAAGATTACCCAGCTGCTCAAATTCATAGTATTGAAGGAAAAACGGAATGGTATCTTGATAAACGCGCTGCGTTGGGATTAGAAAGCTATCTTGCTAAGGAAGAATAAATATAATTTTGCGTATTTTAACGCATTATCATTCATCAATTATCTCGTCATATGACGAGATAAGAGGACACACTAAAGAAAATTTAGTCATCAATCTAGGAGAACATCATGAACACAAAAAAAGGTGATATCGGCGTTATCGGTCTTGCGGTAATGGGTCAAAACCTTATTTTAAATATGGCAGATCACGGTTTTACCGTAGTTGCTTATAACCGTACCACCAGCAAAGTGGACGAATTCTTAGAAGGTCCAGCGAAAGATAACCCAAATATCATCGGTGCATATTCTTTAGAGGACCTTGTAAATAAACTCAGCGTACCACGTAAAATTATGTTAATGGTGCGTGCTGGTGAAGTAGTGGATAAATTCATTGATGCCCTTGTTCCGCTTTTAGACAAAGGTGACATTATCATTGATGGCGGTAACTCAAACTATCCTGATACCAATCGTCGCGTAAAAGAACTTGCTGAGAAAGGTATTCGTTTTGTGGGTGCTGGTGTATCGGGCGGTGAAGAAGGTGCACGTCGCGGTCCATCAATTATGCCTGGTGGTAATCCAGAAGCATGGCAATATGTTAAACCTATTCTGCAAGGTATTTCTGCAAAAACTGAAGCAGGCGAACCTTGCTGTGACTGGGTGGGTAACGAAGGTGCCGGTCATTTCGTTAAAATGGTTCACAATGGTATCGAATATGGCGATATGCAACTTATCTGCGAAGCTTACCAATTCATGAAAGAAGGTCTTGGTTTAAGCCACGAAGAAATGCAAGCCATTTTCCAAGATTGGAAAAAAACTGAATTAGATAGTTATCTCATTGAGATTACTGCTGATATCCTTGGTCATAAAGATGAAGATGGTTCCCCACTTGTAGAAAAAATTCTTGATACTGCAGGTCAAAAAGGGACGGGTAAATGGACAGGTATCAATGCATTAGACTTTGGTGTACCGCTTACTCTTATCACTGAAGCCGTATTTGCTCGTTGCGTATCTGCGTTAAAAGATCAACGTGTTGCAATGTCAAAACTCTTTGATAAACAAATTACTCCAGTTGAAGGCGATAAAGCGCAATGGATTGAAGCACTGCGTAAAGCATTACTTGCTTCAAAAATTATTTCTTATGCTCAAGGTTTTATGCTTATCCGTGAAGCGTCTGAAACATTCGGTTGGAACATCAACTATGGTGCAACTGCTCTATTATGGCGTGAAGGTTGTATCATCCGTTCTGCATTCTTAGGTAATATCCGTGATGCGTATGCCCTTGATCCAGAATTGATTTTCTTAGGTGCTGATCCATATTTCCGTGCTATTTTAGAAAATGCTATGAAAGATTGGCGTAAAGTGGTCGCAAAATCTATTGAAACTGGCTTACCGATGCCTTGCATGGCATCTGCGCTTACTTTCTTAGATGGCTACACCAGTGCACAACTTCCAGCAAATCTACTTCAAGCACAACGTGACTACTTTGGTGCGCATACTTATGAACGTACCGATAAAGCGCGCGGTGAATTCTTCCATACTAACTGGACTGGTCGTGGCGGCAATACCGCATCTACGAAGTACGATGTATAGTATTGGTTACATGCTTACTTGTGCAAAGCAAACCGTAAGTTTAAACATTGCATAACTGGCAGTACAAGCAACCAAAAATATCCTCTAAAGCATGATTTCGCTTTGGGGGATTTGGAAATAAAATCACGCCCGAATTTTCATAAAAATTTATGATTTTTCGGGCGTGGTCTTTTTTATTTAGTGTGTTTTCCGCTTTAAAGGAAAAGACTAAACCAATTAATTAGGTTCTTTTTTGAAAAGACTTAAGATAAATAACACGGCTGCACCAATAACGACTGATGGACCTGCTGGCGTGTCATAGAAAGCGGAAAGCAATAAGCCTAAGCAAACGGCAAGCATACTAAAAATCACGCCAATAAAAACCATATGTTCCGGAGTTCGTGCAAAACGACGTGCACAGGCTGCTGGGATAATCAGTAATGAAGTGATGATTAACGCGCCGACAAATTTCATACTTAATGCAATCGTAAATGCCGTTAATAACATTAAGATTAATTTCATTTTTTGGACTTTTACACCTTCCACTTGTGCAAGTTCAGGACTGACCGTCATTGAGAGCATCGGTTTCCAAAAATAAATTAATGTTGCTAAAACAATCGCCACGCCACCACCAACTAAATAAACGTCTTGGTAATCCATTGCTAATAAATCACCAAAGAGATAAGCCATTAAGTCAACACGAACATTATGTAAAAGTGCTACCGTTACCACCCCAAGTGATAAACAGCTATGAGCAATAATGCCTAACAATGTATCGACTGAAAATGTCGTCTTATGCTCTAACCACACCATGACAATTGCAAGAACCAGTGTTAACACTAAAATAGCAAAGTATGGATTAATATTAAAAAAGATTCCAAGCGCGACGCCGAAAATCGCTGAATGGGATAACGTATCCCCAAAATAAGCCATTTTTCGCCATACAACGAATGCACCAAGTGGCGCAGTAATAAGTGATAATAAAAGCCCTGTTAAGAGAGCTGGTAATAGAATTTGTAACATCTTTTTATCCTATTCTTGTACGCTTACTTTTTAGTATCAGTATGTACATGATGCGTTGTGCAGCAACTTCCTTTTTCTTCATCATCGCGACAAATATCACCATGCATGTTGTGGTGATGATTATGATGGTGTGTATATAAAGCAACATTGCGTGCAAATGAATCTCCAAAAAAGTGCTTAAATTTAGGATCGTTTGATACCGCTTCTGGAGTGCCTTGACAACAGATATGCTGATTAACGCATAACACTTCGTTAGTATCCGCCATAACTATATGTAAATCATGGGAAACCATCAAAACTGCACAATTTAATTTGCGTTGCATCGTATTTATTAGTTGATAAAGTTCCACTTGTCCGCTAATATCCACGCCTTGCGTTGGTTCATCTAATACAAGCAGATTTGGCTTATTTAGAATAGCACGTGCGATTAAAACACGTTGCATTTCCCCGCCAGACAGTTTCTGCAGGCTATTGTGTTTGAGATGCGATATGGAAAGTAACTCTACGACTTCACAAATATCTTTTTTCGTTGCACGACGGCTTAAAGCAAGAAATTTGGCAACGGTAAGCGGGAGGGTGTGATCAAGATAGATTTTTTGAGGCACATACCCAATGCGAAGATCTTTACTATAAATCACTTCACCTGAAGTTGGAGGAAGTAATTTGAGTAAAACTTTAAGTAAAGTTGACTTACCACCGCCATTCGGACCGACGATCGTAATAATTGATTGCGGATAAAGGCAAAAATTGATATTTTGTAACGCCTTCTTATGAGCAAAAGTAACATTAACATTCTTTAGCTCAACTAAAGGCTTTTGCTTTGTTTTATCAGACATTTTTTACTTGTATAACTCTTTAAAAATAGCAGTCAAAATAGCTTATTTTATTAGATTTAGCAAGTTAGAAACGAATTCCAACACGAATTTCCTAGCCTTTATAGGAAGTTGGTGATATTTTTACTACATTTACTTAGGTTTGAAATTATGGGTTCTCCCTCAAAAAAAACACAACGCATAGTCTGGAGCTCTATTGCCGTTATCGTTTCCTTGGTAGCGGGAACAGCACTTTATAATACCTACGGTGCACATACGACCGCAGGTAGCACGCTCCCACACACACTTTCAGCAAAAAATAGTATGCTTACCCCGATTTCTGATAAAGATCAGGATGACGCGACCGCTGCTCAATCAAATCAAATTAATGCCGATGATACCCCAGACAGTGATGATCTTTCTGTCGATGATATCAACGGTAAAGATGATGAAGTGGAACAAGTTGAAGACGTAAGTGATGTTGCTGACGAAGCATCTTTACCTGAAAATGCAAAAACAGCAATTAATAACTTACTTGATGCCACTGAACAAGCACGCCAAATTACAGAACAGTTTACTCATACCGTTCAAAAAGGCGATACTCTTTCAAAAATTTTAAGTGATTCCGGTTTAGAAGATCATATTGGACATCAATTAGTTAAACAATTCCCTGAATTCGAAACCCAATTGCGTCCAGGTCAAAAAATCTATTGGACTTTAAATAACGATGGTAAATTGATGTATCTCAACTGGTTACCATCTAATCGTGAAGAACGTATCTATATTCGTACACCTCAAAATACCTTTACTTCAAAAGTGATCAAACAACAAAGTGAATGGAAAACACAAATTCTTCACGGTAACATTGACCACTCTTTTGTAAAAAGCTTCCAAGATCTTGGTTTAAATAGTATTGCAGCTAACCAAGCATCAGGTGCACTTCAATGGCAAACTAACATGCGCCATTTACAAAAAGGCGATAAATTCACTATTGAAGTTTCTCGTGAATTTATTGATAACAAGCCTACTGGTCGTGCAGATGTTAAAGCTATTCATCTACGCACAGGCAAAACCGATTTCTATGCAATTCAAGCGGCGAATGGTCGTTTCTATGACGAAAATGGTAACTCAACCGGTAAAGGCTTTAATCGTTATCCATTTAACTTCGTACCGCGTATTTCATCACCATTTAACTTACATCGTCGCCATCCTGTTACTGGCGTTATTCGTCCACATAAAGGTGTCGACTTCGCTGTTCCAATGGGAACTAAAGTTCTTGCGACGGCAGATGGTGTTATCCAAAAAGTGGCATTCCAAGCGCACGGTGCGGGACGTTATATCGTTATTCGTCACAGCCGTAAATACCAAACCGTTTACATGCACTTGCATCGAATCTTAGTGCGCGCAGGTCAAAAAGTAAAACGTGGTCAAGAAATTGCGCTTTCTGGTAACTCAGGTTTATCAACCGGTCCACACTTACACTACGAATTCCGTATTAACGGTCAACCATGGAATCCAATGAGTGTGAAATTACCAAATGTTGTTAATCTCATGACTGATAAACAACGTGCTCAATTCCTTGCTTTAGCGAAAAAAGTTAAAAAAGAATTGACGATTAGCAATAACTAATTGTTTTTACTAAATAAAAAGGGCAATGTATTGCCCTTTTTTCATACCAATTTTTCAGTCAAAAATAAAAAATCACGCCTCAATTTTCATAAAATTTTATGGAAATTGGGGCGTGATTAACTAGTCATTATCATCTAGCAAATGGCAATCACGTTTACCAACTATAACCAATACCTACTGCACCCACTGTATTTTTTTGCGTATTGGTTGAACCACTAAAGCGAACAATCCATTTATTATTATCAGAAATCCGAGAATAACCAATCGCAATTGCAGATTGTCCACGGTAACGAGCAGTCGCTGCTGAAATTTGTGAACTACCCGCGCTAAAGGCTTGTGGTAAGGTTGCTAACGCACTTGCGGTTGCTGTACCCGCACTTGAATGTTTATCGACATCACTAATGCGGCTATCAATACCATCAAAACGTGTTGCAATATTACCTAATGCCTGATTTACTTGGCGAACATTCACTGCATCAGTTGGTGCAGTACCGTCGGCGATATTTTGTACACGTACTGGTGCTTCTTTACCGCCTGCAACATGCGTACTAATTTTCACGCTAGGGGCAGCCCTACCTTTGCCAGTTTCAGTAGTAATTTTCACTTTAGCTTTGCCTGTTTTATCGGTAATTTCTATACCTTTAAAGGTTGGTTTATCTTTCATTTGGACTTGAATAGAACCATTGCCTTTATCATCTTTAGTATAAACCGTCGTGAGATTATCAGAGCTATAAGACTCATTTTGAGCTTTTTCTGAACCGACCACGAGAATGGTTGAGCCAAGTTTATGTTGCCCTTCACCTACGTTCCCACCGAAGGTTAAGCCTTTATGAATAGCATTTGTATTTGCTTCTACATTAACGTTGGTTTCATACAATTGAGAACCATTGACAGCATCCGTCGAATCTTTAGCGATATTACCTTTAGCCACATCTGTTACTTTACCGCCATTAACACTGATATGGTTATCTTTATTACTTAATGAAATCTTGGCACCATTTGCGCCATCCCCACCGCTGATAGATTGCATATGGGTAAGATTTGGATCAATATCGTAATAAACTTTACCATCTACATCGACACGTGCTTTGGTATTATGACCATCTCGGAAATCTAGTCCTGACTTCATGGTAACTGAATGATCGTTTGTACCATTTGCTTTGTAGGTAAGATTTGCAGATTTGGCCACTTTATCCCCGTCAATACTAATCGTATAAACTGGGTGTCCCTCATCATTACTTTCATCTACATGAACACCATCTAACCCCTTAACAATGGTTTTCTTCACAGCGATATCATAAACATCTCGAATTTGCCCTTCACTTGCGGCCATATTCTTACGATTTCCTGTACCCGTTTCATTTGTCACCGTCGTATTATTTAATCCATTAATTGAAGTAATGTCAGTAAGGTGGTCTTTTAAGTGAACAGTCAACGTTCCTTTATCCTTATCTGCATTCACCTCAATATTTTTCTTGTCGCCAATGACTTGAACTACACCATCATTACCACGGCTAAATTCATTTTTCTCACCATCATCACCTTGGAATTTAATCTTCACATCTTTCTTAATGCTATCTGCTACGTTATTAAGTTGATTAACATTTACGGCATCTGTTCCCTCTTTACCGGCAGCAACATTCTTAATTTGTACTGGTTTATTCACCGTACCCTTACCATCTGTAAGATTTAAAGTAGGCGTATTTTCAGCCCCTTTACCAGCAGTCATCTTCACTTGACCATCTTGACCACCTACAGTAACCGAATTTACGCCGATGTTATCTTGCAAGGCAAAGGTAAAATCAGCATTATTTTGAGAAATTTCCATATTTTTACCGGCTTTATAACGCATCATGTCACTCGGATGGATCATCATTGGGTGTTTTTCATCAGTCGTTACTGTTCCTGAGTAATGAACTTTACCGCCTTCAGTTGCGGTAGCAAGGACATTAAATCCAGAGCGGTTAATCGCTTCACCCACGGCTTGAACGGTTGTCAATTTCGTATAATCAGAGGCACGATACGTATCTTGAGCATGATCAAGTTCTACTTTTAACAATTTAATGCTTTCGGCTAATTTAGATTTCAATCCTTCATCATGTGGATTTGCAGAAAGATTTTTAACCGCTTCAGATACTGCTTTTGATGCAGTGGCTAATCTAGCCTCTGCAGCTCTAAATGCCTCTAGCGTTTTACTATCAAGAGTAATAGCAGCCCCTTTCGCCATTCGAACCCCACCAGTTTCAACATTTACCCTAAATGGATCATAGCGTGTGCCAGAGCCAATCACGAATGTATCAAGTCCGTTTTCAAGATGTGCATGATTTGCTTGAATAACATTTTTAAGTTGTTCAACATTCACCGCATCATGAGGATTTGTACCATCTGCCACATGAGTAATTGGTTTATCACCCGCATTAATACCATTCTTATCAATGATAACTTGCGGCTTGCCATCAGATCCATTTACCGTGATACTATTGAAGTGAGGGTCCTTACTTGTTTCAAAGGTAAATGTACTATCCGTGCGGCTCACGCTCATATTGTCACCTGCTCTGAAAATGACTTCTCCACCCGATTTGATCATTTTACCTGTGTCATCTTTTTGTCCAGATTTAACAGTAAAGCCCATTTTGCCAAGAGCACGGCTGAGTTTTTCGGCATCAACAAACTTATTCGTTGCATCCGCGTCAGTTAATGAAACCACCTTACCATTATCATTAACTAATGGTGTGTTCTCTTTTCTCACTTCAACGACCCATTTACCTTTATTTTTACCTTCAGTAGTTACTTGTGTCGCAGTGGTGGTATTGCTTGAAGCAAGTTCAGTATGTTTACCTGCATCTGCGAGTTCTTGTTTTGCGGTTGGGCTAAGATCTATTGTTAACGCTTTGGTATTATCTTTACCCTCTTCCACCCGTGTTACGATATCTCCATCTGTTGCACCTTTAACGACTATTGTTGTGTTAAGTTTTTGGCTGACAGTATGACCATCACCTGCTTTTAAGCCAAAGGTGCCATTATCGACTAAGACGTGATGTACTTCCGCATTTGGAACGGGGGCGTTTGGATTGGCTTTGCCGTCTTTGCCTGGTTTATACCATTCCCCTTTCTTCGTACCGTTTTCGCCGTTGCCTTCCACAACAGGATTACCGTCTTTATCGACAGGTTCGCTACTAATGG
>JAHHQX010000024.1 GCA_020026155.1 Actinobacillus sp.
ACTTTCGACCAATAGATTAAAAGTCTACTGCTCTACCGACTGAGCTAACGACCCGTCATGCTGTAACGGGGGCGTATATTACTGGATTTATTTTAATAATCAACAAAAATTTTAAATTTTTTATTTATTTGTAGGAATAAACAACAAATTAGCTTTTTTTTAGCTAAAAATCTGCTTTTTTTTCACTTTTTATTCATTTCAATCTTAATAATGCTGAATAAATACACTAATTAATTTGATAGGTATTACTTTATTGATTCTTAAAAATTAATAGCTATTATTTAAAAACAATTTAATTTACTACTTTTTAAGTAACTTGGAGCTTATTTATGACTGATATTAAAAATTGTCCTATGCACCAAAAAACAGAAGTTAAAAAATCAGGCGGTTGCCCGATTGCACATGGTGCAGCCACAAACCATGATCAAGAAGCACAAGCTTTCTGGCCAAATGCTTTGAATTTAGACATTTTGCACCAACACGATCGCAAAACCAATCCTTATGATGAAAGTTTTAACTATCGTGAGGCTTTTGCCAAACTTGATCTTGAAGCAGTAAAAAGTGATTTAAAAAAATTAATGACCGAAAGCCAAGACTGGTGGCCTGCTGACTGGGGTAGCTATGGTGGTTTAATGGTTCGTATGGCTTGGCACCAAGCAGGTTCTTACCGTACAACCGATGGTCGTGGTGGTGCGTCAACGGGGAACCAACGCTTCGCGCCATTAAACTCTTGGCCAGATAATGCAAACTTAGATAAAGCACGTCGTCTTCTATGGCCAATTAAGAAAAAATACGGTAACGCACTTTCTTGGGCCGACTTAATTATTCTTGCAGGTAATATGGCTTACGAATCAATGGGATTAAAAACCTTTGGTTTCGGCGGTGGTCGTGAAGATATTTGGCATCCTGAAAAAGATATTTACTGGGGCGAAGAAAGAGAATGGCTTGCAGCCGGTGATAAACGTTATACCGATAGCGAAAACCGTGAAGAATTAGAAAATCCACTTGCGGCCGTACAAATGGGGTTGATTTATGTAAACCCAGAAGGTGTGGGCGGAAAACCTGATCCACTAAAAACAGCTCGTGATATGCGCACTACCTTTGCTCGTATGGCAATGAATGATGAAGAAACTGTTGCGTTAACAGCGGGTGGACACACAGTTGGTAAATGTCACGGTAACGGTAATGTTGCACTTGTCGGCGAAGAACCTGAAGCAGCACCATTACACGAACAAGGCTTAGGCTGGGATAACAAAAATGGTCAAGGCAATGGTGGCGATACTGTAACAAGTGGTATCGAAGGTGCTTGGACAACTAATCCAACCCAATGGGATAACGGTTATTTTAAAATGTTAATGAACCACGACTGGTGGCTTAAAAAATCTCCAGCTGGTGCATGGCAATGGGAACCAATGCATATTGAAGAAAAAGATATGCCACTTGATGCTCACGATCCAACAAAACGTCGTATGCCAATTATGACCGATGCGGATATGGCATTAAAAATTGATCCTGAATACAACAAAATCTCACAACGCTTTGCGGAAGATCAAGCCTACTTCTCTGAAGTTTTCGCTCGTGCATGGTTTAAATTAACCCACCGCGATCTTGGTCCAAAATCACGTTACCTTGGTAGCGATGTACCTGCAGAAGATTTAATTTGGCAAGATCCAATTCCAGCAGGAAAAACACTTTCTGAACAAGAAGTAGCGGAATTAAAAGATCAAATTCGTGCATCAGGTTTAAGCGATTCAGATCTTATTACAACGGCTTGGGACAGCGCGAGAACCTATCGTGGTTCTGACTATCGCGGTGGTGCAAATGGTGCGCGTATTGCACTTGCTCCACAAAAAGATTGGGTAGCAAATGAACCTGCACGTTTAGCGCATGTATTGTCTGTTTATGAAAAAATTAAACAACAATCTTCAACTGGTGTAAGTTTAGCGGATCTTATCGTTCTTGGTGGTGTGGTTGGTCTGGAAAATGCGATTAAAGCAGCAGGCTTTGATGTGCCTGTTCCATTCCTAAGTGGACGTGGCGATGCCACAGCAGAACAAACAGATGCTGAATCTTTTGCACCATTAGAACCATTACACGATGCGTTCCGTAACTTTGTCAAAACCAAATATGCGGTACAACCTGAAGAATTGATGCTTGATCGTGCACAATTACTCGGACTTACTGCGGCGGAAATGACTGTATTAGTCGGTGGTATGCGTATGCTTGATACCAACTTTGCGCATAGCAAAGAAGGTGTATTTACCGATCGCCCAGGTATGTTAACCAATGACTTCTTCGTGAACCTTACTGACATGAATTATCGTTGGCAACCTGTTGCAGACAACCTCTACAACATTGTGGATCGTAAAACAGGTGAAACTAAATATACGGCAACGCGTGTTGACCTTGTATTCGGTTCTAACTCTGTGCTTCGCGCTTACGCAGAACACTATGCTCAAGACGATAATGACGAAAAATTCGTTCGCGACTTCGTTAAAGCATGGACAAAAGTGATGAATAACGATCGTTTCGATGTGAAATAATTTTCTATTATTCCTCTATACTTATCATCTTAAGTTTAATACCGCCGTTTAGGCGGTATTTTTTTAATATATTTTTCCACCTAGCAAAATCATAATTGAATCA
Source organism: Actinobacillus sp. (assembly GCA_020026155.1). Classification (GTDB taxonomy): domain Bacteria; phylum Pseudomonadota; class Gammaproteobacteria; order Enterobacterales; family Pasteurellaceae; genus Actinobacillus_C. The sequence continues at coordinate 2,647 of JAHHQX010000024.1, forward strand.
ATAGGTATATTTGTATTTATTTTATTCTTTTAATAGTTAAAATTAATACAAAGATAAATAAGAGGATTAGGAACTTATATGAATGTTAGCGACAAGATATCTGAGTGCCCATTCTCGCATGGGTTTATCCCTAATTATGCAAGGGAAAATCAACAACGCTGGGGAGTAACTGCAATCGAAAATACTGCATGCCAGACTTCAATTTATGCAACGAGTGCAGACAGCCCACGTATCCAGAATTGTCAATCTCAAGTAAGAATTTTTGCTTGAAAGACAAAATAAGTTCTAAATACTGTAGTGATATGATGACGAGAAAAAACTGCAAATTTTAGAAACAACACGCCCCGATTTTCGATAAATTTTTTGAAAAATCGGGGCGTCTTTTTATTTATTCCGTTAATTTGCGTAAACCAAAATGGCGGTAGGTACTTTCTGTAGCAATGCGTCCACGAGGTGTACGTTGTAAGAAACCTTGCTGAATCAAGAACGGTTCTAAGACATCTTCAATCGTATCTCGTTCTTCGCCGATTGCTGCCGCTAAATTATCCAACCCAACAGGACCACCATCAAAGCGTTCGATAATTGCTTGCAATAATTTGCGATCCATTAAATCAAATCCAGCTTGATCGACATCTAACATCGTCAAGGCTTGGCGAGCGATTTCAGCGGTAATATGCCCATCATTTTTGACATCCGCATAATCACGCACACGACGCAATAAGCGATTGGCAATACGCGGGGTTCCACGTGAACGGCATGCAATCTCTTGGGTAGCATCAGGCTCAATAGTGAGGTTTAAACAATCCGCACTTCGTTGGACAATCGCACTAAGATCAGGTACTGAATAAAACTCCAAGCGTTGCACAATCCCAAAACGATCACGCAATGGTGAAGTTAAAGAACCTGCACGCGTTGTCGCACCAATTAAGGTAAAAGGCGGTAAATCTAATTTAATGGAACGCGCTGCTGGACCTTCGCCAATCATAATATCCAACTGATAGTCTTCCATGGCTGGATACAGTACTTCTTCAATTGCTGGCGAAAGGCGGTGAATTTCATCGATAAACAACACATCATGCGGTTCAAGATTGGTCAACATCGCTGCCAAATCCCCTGCTTTTTCTAAAACAGGTCCTGATGTCGTGCGGATATTTACCCCCATTTCATTGGCAACGATATTTGCCAAGGTGGTTTTCCCCAGCCCTGGTGGTCCAAAAATTAAAAGATGATCTAAGGCATCTTGACGCATTTTTGCCGCTTTAATGAAAATTTCCATCTGTTCGCGGACTTGCGGTTGTCCAACATAATCTTCTAATAATTTCGGACGAATCGCACGATCAATAAAATCTTCATCAAATTGGGCCTGCCCGCTAATTATTCTATCTGCTTCAATCATTGTTTATCCTTAAAGCATTGATTTTAGGGCTTCACGAATAAGCTGTTCGCTATTTAAATCCTCTTTCGCAACACGTTTTACTGCTTTTTCAGCTTCAGAAGCCTTATAACCCAGTGCAATTAGTGCTGCAATCGCATCTTGGGCAGCCATATTATCCATTTTCTCAAGTGTAGGTGATGAAGAAGGGAGAGTTTTACTTTCGATAAAGAAATCACGTTGTACGCTATCTTTAAATTTCCCTTTCAATTCAACTACTAAGCGTTCCGCTGTTTTCTTACCGACACCTGGAATTTTGGTTAACTTAGACACTTCTTCACGTTCAATGGCATATGAAAATTCTTCCACTGACATCGCCGATAAAATGGCTAGACCTAACTTAGGTCCTACCCCATTCGTTTTGATTAATTCGCGGAATAAATGACGATCTGCTTTGTGAGAGAAACCATAGAGTTGCTGAGCATCTTCACGCACCACAAAATGCGTAAATAATGTGACTTCTTGATTTAATTCAGGAAGATCATAAAAACTTGTCATAGGTAAGAGCAGTTCATAGCCCACGCCATGCACATCAAGCAAAATTTCAGGAGGTTGTTTTTCAGCTAAAATACCCGTTAATCGACCGATCATAAGTGCCTTCAATGATTTAAAAAATATACATTAGTATAAAATAATACTGTATAAACATCCACTTATTTATTCTGCTTTTAAACGAAAGCGTCCACGACTGTAACGACTTTGCAGTAATGCCTGGGTTTGTTTGCCAAGTGGTGTTTGCGTAATTTGGTGGGCATATTTAATGGTATGGGCGTGCGTTATGGCAATCGCTAAAGCATCCGCCGCATCGGCTTGAGGCGTTGCAGAAAGGCGTAAAAGTTTGGTTACCATTGCCTGGACTTGGCTTTTATCCGCTGAGCCAATTCCTGTTACCGTCTGTTTAACTCGGCGAGCCGCATATTCAAAAACAGGTAAATCATGGTTCATTGCCGCAACTATTGCTGTTCCACGTGCCTGCCCAAGTTTTAACGCAGAACTAGCATTTTTCGCTAAAAATACTTCCTCTATCGCAAACATATCAGGTTGGAACTGCGTGATAATTTCACTCACTCCCGCATAAATACGCTTTAGACGATTAGGTAAATCAGCAACCTCAGTACGAATTGCCCCGCTCCCTAAATATTCCAAATGCAGCCCTTGTTGACGAATCACGCCGTATCCCGTAATGCGCGATCCTGGGTCGATACCTAAAATAATGCTCATTTTCTTTCCATACGAAAAAGCGAGCCTCTGCCCGCTTTTTATCATTAATCTTTATTTCTTTTTTTCTTGCGTAAAACTAACTTGTCGTTCATAAAACTAATTTCTTCATAATCACGAAACAGTGCGACAATCAAACCGATACCAAGACTCACTGCCGTAATAATGGCAGCAATCTCAAAGCCTGTCATAGCAGCAATTGGCGCTGCAGCGAACGCAGAAAGCCCACCTGTAAAAGGCATCGCTCCTACCGCAGTGGTGATCAATGCAATCACCGCTGTGCCTGCCGTCGCTACTTTTTTTACCGTATCTAATTTTTTTGCTAAACGACCTGTCACAACAATTTCATCTGCGCCTTGCTCTTTGGCAAGCGTCAACGCATTTTTTGTCGTCACATGTACAGTTTTCATATGCAAGATTATCCTTTAAAAAAGAGAATAATGAATCGAAAAACTATTTTTTAACATCACAATAGTTAATCAAAATTTTATCTGCTTGTGCAGTATGTTGAAGTAGCATCATGCCATCTTTTTTCGTTACATTTTGAGCATTGATACCATCGACTAACCATACCCATTTTTGTGCATTTTCAAATTTTGTGGTGTCATTGATGTCTTTAACACGTACTAAATTTGCATAGGTTTTACCCGCAAATTGCACATCAGCTTTAACTGCCTCATCGCCAGCAAATTGATAAGTTACATGCATCGGATGATTATGTTTCGCACCGCACATATAAGTAACCGTTTGTGTTGTTACGTTAGTTTGAGGTGCAACATCATGAGATGCTACTGGAACTTGTTTACTACAAGCAGCTAAAACGAATACACTCGCAAGTGATAAGATTTTAACATACGATTTCATCACTCTCTCCTTCTTATTTAGAGCAGATTAAAGGGTTTCAGCAATCTCGTCGCTGATTTCAGCATTGTGATATACGTTTTGAACGTCATCGCAATCTTCTAACATATCTACTAAACGCATGAATTTAGGTGCAGTTTCAGCATCTAATTCAACGGTTGTAGATGGAATCATGGTTACTTCAGCGCTTTCTAATTTGTAACCCGCTTTTTCTAACGCATCACGTACTGCGCCAAGTTCTTCCCACGCAGTAGTAATTTCAAAGCTACCGTCTTCTTGTGGTTCGATATCTTCTGCACCAGCTTCGATTGCCGCGTCAGTTAAGGTTTCTTCATCACCTTCTAAGATAAGGATTAAACCTTTTTTACTAAACATATAACCTACAGAACCTTCAGTTCCTAAGTTACCACCACATTTTGTGAAGCTTGGACGTACTTGAGAAATAGTACGGTTTGCGTTATCACTTAAACATTCAACGATTAATGCAGTGCCACCTGGACCGTAACCTTCATAGATACGGGTTTCCATATTGGTGTCATCACCACCACCCACACCGCGGTCGATTGCACGGTTAATGGTGTCACGAGTCATGTTTGCTGCTAATGCTTTATCTACAGCGGTACGTAAGCGTGGGTTTGCATTCACATCACCGCCACCAATTTTTGCAGCGGTTACTAATTCACGAATAAGTTTGGTAAAGATTTTACCGCGTTGTGCATCTTGTGCTGCTTTGCGGTGTTTAATATTTGCCCACTTACTATGTCCTGCCATGTTATATATCCTTTTCTTGACGCAATTTGCGTTATCGTTTAAAAAAATTAAAGAGCCTAAATTTATGAAAAATTTTTCGGAAAATTGAGGCGTAAAAATTCGTGCCTATTTATAGCGAAAATACGGCAAAATTTCAATTTTTATTCAAAAATACACCGACAACAACGCCCACTATTTCACATTTAGTGGACGTTTTCTGAGATTTTTTAAGATTTAAAGCGACTTATAAAATACGGTATTTTTTCAAAAGAAGTTCGCTGACATTATCCGCAGGATAGAACCCCTTGCCTATCAGTCCTTGCGTATAAAATTTGTTGTAAGTAAAACTAAAAAATAAATGAATTACGATAAAAATAATAGAAAACCACATCTGCCCATTACTAAACGCATAATATTCAGGAGGAAGGCGTTCTGCAATAACCCTAACTATGCCAACAAATGCCATAATTAAAAACCATGAAAAATTACCACGAAAAAGTGGCGCAAAACAGCCAAAGAAAAAGACCGTCCAACTAAAGCCAACATAACTACTTTTCACGATACCCGCACTATTTTTTAAAAATACTTCTCTCGCCATTTTTTATCCTTAGGTAATTTGATTCATCTATTGGAGATGAGCAAAATATATCAAATAGTAATTTAATTATTGTCTGAAAAACATAGGATTTTGAAAAATTATTTAGATAGGAAATAAAATGACACTCGCTAAGATAGCATTAACGAGCTGTCATTAATATGATTTTTCGGTGTGTAATGAATTAGTTAGCCATTAAAATGCCGCTTTTTTGAAGCATCATTTTGCTATGATCATCTGCTGGTACAAAGCCTTGAGAAATAAGGTTTTCAGTGTAAAGTTTATTATAAATGAAACAGAAAACGATATTCGCCAAACCACCTGTGATAATATCGCATATCAACATGATAATAAGCCATTTTACATCGCCACGGATAAGGGGAACAAAGAAACCAAAAAATAACGTTGTCCAACTAAAGCCAACAATCCCATTTTTGATCATTCCACTTTCATTTTTTAATAATGCGGTATTAGCCATCCTCTTCTCCTATACCTCAAAAGAATTAATTAATTTTGAGCAAAGTGTATAGAAAAAAGACTTATGACTCAATAAGAATCTTTGTTAAAAAATGGACACAAATCAAAGAAAAGCCAAAATTGCTTCGGCATTATTCCATGATTTTGTTAATTGAGCGGCATCTTTAGGGGAAAGCCAACGGTAAGTCTGATGTTCTGCCAACTGAGGAATGCGTTTACCATTTAAAGGCAATAAAAACCAATGTTCCTTAACTTTGGTGACATCTGGTGCATAACGGTAGCGAAATTGCGGGAAAATTTCAAATTCAATACTTTTATGGCAATCTATCAGATCCAAGCCATCTTTTACAATATCAATACCCGTTTCTTCTAAAACTTCACGCAGTGCCGTATCACGTGGCGTTTCGTTTTTTTCCAATGAGCCTGTTACTGACTGCCAAAAATCAATATCATCACTACGCTGCAACATCAACACCTCATGCGACACTGCATCGTAAATCACAACCAAAACACTTTCAGGATTTTTGTAAGTCATTACCGTTTACCATTTTGAGAAAATGCTTATTTTACGCGAAATGTAAATCGTGTGAAATACACATCCCACACCGCTCTTGCTCTCGCAAAAACTTCGCGCACTTGCGTAAAAAATCCAAAATAAGGTTTGATTTTCGGGGCGTCAAAACCGATAAGCGAAAGATGTTCACGCTTAGCTAAATAAAGGGCGCGTTGATTATGAAAGCCTTGTGAAATCACAATGCCTCGATGATATCCATAGATAGTTTTAAAATTGCGGATAGAATCAATAGTGCGGTAACCTTTTTGATCCTGCTGAATAACTGTTTCTGGCACGCCAAGACGCATTAACGTTAAACGCATCCGTTTGGTTTCACCATAGCGCCCATTTCCAGAAAGCACAAAGTTAGCACATTTATGAAATTTGAATGCCATCGCCGCCGCTTCCATTCGATCAGCATAAAAGGCATTTATCCCACCTTTTTTCAAATACTTAGACGTACCTAAAACCAGGCAAGGTTGATGCTGGGGTAATTTTTTAACATCGGCTATACGCTCCGTTGGCGTTAAAATCACCATCAAATTCGCAACGATAATAGCAATTAACCCAAGTAAAAAAGGCATACTGAGATAAATAGCTAACTTCTTACGTTTCATTTTGCCCCGCACAGAAAGAAAAAGTGGGTTTTACCCCACTTTTTGTTTTAGTTTATGCTTTTTCTTCCACAGCAATCGCTAATTCATGTAATGCTTGGCTGTTTGCACGGCTTGGTGCGTCAGTCATTAAACATGCAGCAGCAGTTGTTTTAGGGAAGGCAATAACATCGCGAATATTGGTTGTGTCAGTTAAAAGCATAGTTAAACGGTCTAAACCAAACGCTAAACCTGCGTGTGGTGGTGTACCGAATTTTAATGCGTCTAATAAGAAACCGAATTTTTCGCGTTGTTCTTTTTCGTCAATACCAAGAATATGGAATACCATTTGTTGCATTGGTGCTTCGTAGATACGCACAGAACCACCACCCACTTCGTAACCGTTGATAACCATATCGTAAGCATTCGCTACGGTATTAAGTGGATCTTGTTGTAATTCTTCTGGTGTACGATCTTTTGGTGAAGTAAATGGATGGTGCATTGCACTTAATTTACCTTCATCATCAAGTTCAAACATTGGGAAATCAATAACCCAAAGTGGTTTCCATGCTGTTAGGTCAGTTAAGCCAAGGTCTGTACCAAGTTTTAAGCGTAATGCGCCCATTGCGTCAGTTGTCACTTTAATGCTATCTGCGCCGAAGAAGAAAATATCACCAGTTTGTGCGCCAACACGTTCGTATAACGCTTTTAACACATCTTCCGTTAAGAATTTCGCGATTGGGCTTTGAACACCTTCAAGACCAGTCGTTACATCATTAACTTTTAACCACGCTAAACCTTTCGCACCGTAGATACCAACAAATTTAGTGTAATCGTCGATTTGTTTGCGAGTAATACCGTTACCGTTTGGTACACGAATCATTGCTACACGACCATTTGGATCGTTTGCTGGACCGCTAAATACTTTGAAATCAACATCTTTAACGATATCTGCAACATCAACAAGTTCTAATGGGTTACGAAGATCAGGTTTATCTGAACCGAAACGACGCATTGCTTCTGCGAAGGTCATTTGTGGGAATTCGCCAAGATCAACGTCTAAGATATTCATCCATAAACCGCGGATCATTTCTTCCATTAATGCACGAACTTCAGGCGCAGTTAGGAAACTGGTTTCCACATCGATTTGGGTAAATTCAGGCTGACGATCGGCACGTAAATCTTCATCACGGAAGCATTTCACAATTTGATAATAGCGATCAAAACCAGACATCATAAGAAGCTGTTTGAAAAGCTGTGGTGATTGTGGAAGTGCGTAGAATTTACCTTTATGTACACGACTTGGCACTAAGTAGTCACGTGCACCTTCTGGGGTCGCTTTAGTTAGCATTGGAGTTTCCATATCAAGGAAACCGTGTTCATCCATAAAGCGACGAACGAAACTGGTAATTTTTGCACGTACTTTAAAACGTTGTGCAATTTCAGGACGACGTAAATCTAAATAGCGGTATTTTAGACGTTGTTCTTCAGTATTATTTTGGTTAAAGTCTAATGGAAGCACATCCGATGCGTTGTAGATATGTAGGTTTTTCGCTAACACTTCTACTTCGCCAGTTTTCATATTTTTGTTAATTTGATTTTCTGGACGTGCAATCACTTCACCTTCTACACGAATACAATATTCATTACGCAAGCTTGCTGCTTTTTCAAGTGCGTCTTTGAATTGTGGATCGAAAGTTACTTGCACGATACCTTCACGGTCGCGCATATCAATAAAAATCAAGCCGCCTAAATCACGACGACGATGCACCCAGCCACTTAACGTGACGTTTTCACCGATATTTGTGCGGTTTAAATCCCCACAATAATGTGTTCGCATCATAGTAATTCCTTAAAAATTGAGTAAAAACTTTAGGATTATAGCTCAAAAGACTACCCCAAAAAACGGGCAAAAGAAATTTATTTGAGTGGATATAAAACTTTCTCTAAAATAACTGCATTTTAATCCTTAGGATATTTTATGAAAGATACTATTTTCTCCGCACCGATCCAAAAACTCGGTGACTTTACTTTTGATGAGCAAGTCGCGGAAGTTTTTCCAGATATGATTTCCCGCTCTGTTCCTGGTTATTCTAATATCATCACCGCAATCGGCATGCTGGCAAGCCGCTTTGTTACACCAAATTCTAACGTTTACGATCTCGGTTGTTCGCGTGGGGCTGCTACCCTTTCTATTCGCCGTAATGTGGAAAATGTGGAAGGTGTAAAAATTATTGGTGTGGATAATTCTGCTCCGATGGTTGAACGTGCTCGTCAATATTTGAATGCGTACCATAGTGACGTAACCGTAGAAATTTTAGAAGCGGATATCCGTAAGATTGATATTCAAAATGCGTCTATGGTTGTATTGAACTTTACTTTACAATTCCTACCTCCTGAAGATCGCGTTGCCCTTTTAACAAAAATCTATCAAGGATTAAATAAAGGTGGGGTTTTAGTATTATCTGAAAAATTCCGTTTTGAAGAAAAAGAAATGGATAATTTACTCATTGATTTACACCATCAATTTAAACGTGCAAATGGTTATAGTGAATTAGAAGTCAGCCAAAAACGTACGGCGCTAGAAAATGTGATGCGTACAGATAGTATTGAATTACATAAAAAACGTTTAAAAGATGTCGGCTTTGCGCAAGTTGAATTATGGTTCCAATGCTTTAATTTTGGGTCAATGATTGCCATTAAAAAATAAAATCACGCCCCGATTTTCGTAAAAATTTTTACAAAAACTCCTCTAGAATACGAGGAGTTTTTTATATATTCCTTTTAAGAATTTCTCTACATTTCTTCATAAAACAATATGTTATCTCAATTTGTTCTCTAATAATGTTATCAGTCTGTTAAAAATAATCGAAAAAACGCACTAAAAATGAATACAACATCAGCTATTTTTTCTATAATGCGATAATTTTTATCAAATTTGGAATAATTTATGAACCAAAAACAAGATATCCTTAATACGTGGATTCTTTTAGAACAACTTAACGAAGGTGATATCCAACTTAAGGATGAAATGCTGGTTAGTCATGATCCGTCAATGAATATGTATGACGAATTATCTCTTTTTCTTCAACAACAAAATGAAAAATATAAACTGCAGTTATTAGAACAAACTAAATATCAAAATAATGAAGATGCATTAAATAAAAAACTTAAAAGAAGCGGACTTGCGCTTTATTTTGATATTTTTTCCACTAATCTTGTTACAGAGAAATTAAAAATATTTTTCCAAATCCCCTATTCAATAACTGATGACGAATTTAACCATACGACCAAATTCAGTCTTGCTATTTATTTCGATCATAATTTTACTTATTATCCACATAATACTTTTCATACCTTCGCCAGTTTTCTTAAAGAATTAGATGCCCTTCCTGAGGATCCTGCACAAGCATGTGCAAAATATGAGTCTGAATTTCTTCCATACTTATCCGCCTTATTTAATGAAGATCCAAAGAATGCCCTAGCAGTTCTCTGCGAAAAATATCATGTGACCGAAAAAAATTTCCGTTTTAAATTTCTTGAAGATATCCGATACGACGATACCAACCTCCACTCTTTCTTTATTCAAGATTTAAAAAATGCCTTATCCAGCAATAATCCGAAGCTTTTACGATATTTAGAGCAAACCGCTAGTGAGCGCCGTAATTTAGATACAACCTTAGAAAACGCCAACTGGCATGATTTACATTACATATTACAACCTAAGTTTTATCCGTGTGGACGTTTTCCTTCAAATTCAAAATACGCACTCTCTCTAATGCAACAGGTTGCTGTAAATTTAATACTGAATGCAAACGAGCAAATGAGTAGTGTTAATGGTCCTCCTGGTACAGGAAAAACGACATTATTAAAAGATGTGTTCGCTGAATTTGCCGTTAAACAAGCACATCTCATTTCTGACAAATATGATAAGGAACTTAACCGTACTATTTCCTATTATGCCAATGCCAAAATGGCAAAATTACCAGCTGCCATTGCAAATTATAATGTTATCGTTGCAAGCAGTAATAATGGAGCTGTTCAAAATATCGTAAAAGAACTCCCTAAACTGGAGCAAATTGATGATGATTTTATCGACCTTGCACGACAAGTAAACTATTTCCCCAAAGTCATGCTTACCCAAAAAGAAAAAGAAGAATGGGAAAAATCTGGACAATCTCTTGAATCATTACCATATTGGGGAGCGATGGCAATTCAAGGGGGTGCTTCAGAAAATATTAAACATTTGAAAAATGCGCTAAACGAGGTGATCCATGAGTTAGAAACAACATATCATCCCGATGCGTCTATTTACCAAACTTTTAGTCAAGCATATCAAGAAGTTGAAAAAATAAAAAACAATGCTCAACGTACCGCGAGTTGCTACAGCGAAAGGCAAAAAAATCAAAAATCCCAACTTGCCCATAAAACGGCTTATCAAAAAAATAATGATGAATTAAGCGCAAACTTACAAAATTGCCAACAAGAGTTAAATAATATTATCCAACATCGAGAATGGTTGGACAGCAAACTCATCAACACAGCACGCCTTATGCCTAAAAAACCGAATTTGTTACACCGTTTATTCAATACGCGTCGTTTTCAAAGTTTTGTGAGTGCAAGTGATGAAGCTCAAAAGGAAATTCTGGAAATTACTGAAAATATTGCGCATTTTAAGCAAGAAGAAACGCGTCTTACTGAATTACAAAATAATTATATGATGCGAGCAAATACGCTGGAACAAAATTATCATACGCAAATTTCTAAACTAGAAAATGAATTTAATCAGATTAAACATATTATCTTACGCTCCTCATTTAAACCGCTTGATACTCAGCAGGGTTATGCAAATATTCAACGCCAGAATCCTTGGTTTGATGCCGAATTTCGTAAAAAGCAATCTGAACTATTTTTGCTGTCCTTTGCTGTTCGTAAACAGTTTTTATACGATAATCTTAAATCAGTTAAAGGCGCATTAAATGTCTTAAAAAATGCTTGGAAAAATGAGAATGAAAAAGAGCGAGTTTATCAAACACAAAGTGCATGGGAATGGATAAATTTCATTTTCCCAGTTTTAAGCACGACATTTGCAAGTTTTCAACGAATGTTTCATGACGTCGGAGAAGATGGTCTAGCAAACCTTTTTATTGATGAAGCAGGACAAGCCTTACCGCAAGCTGCTGTTGGAGCAATTATGCGTTGTAAAAAGGTTGTCGCTTTAGGCGATCCTGAACAATTAAAACCCGTATTGCCTTTACCAATTAATGTACTAAATCCACTTAAAAATCACTACCAAGTTGATAATACCTTTGTGGGTTATGACGTTTCGGTTCAAAAACTGATTGATACTATTTCTCGTTTTGGATTTTATCGAAATAAAGAAGATGGTGACTGGATTGGAATTCCCCTTTGGGTACATCGTCGTTGTCAAAATCCGATGTTTAGTATCTGTAATCAAATTTCTTATAATAATCTGATGGTTATTGGAGAAGAAAAAATTGGTAAGGCAAAATGGCTTCAAGTTAGCGGGGAAGCAAATAACAAGTTTGTGGTGGAACAAGCAGAATACGTCTATGCAGAAATCGAAAAAAGAATTGCCCTAAACCCAGCTATCAAAAAAGATATCTATATCATTACTCCCTTCCGTCAGGTCGCTAATCGATTAAGAACATATTTTCATGATCTTAACACCGATAAAAACAATCGGATTCAAATTGGCACTGTCCACACCTTCCAAGGAAAAGAAGCTAAAATTGTATTTCTAGTATTAGGTGCTAGTGAAAATGAAAAAGGTGCGGCAAACTGGGTGAATAGTGAACCGAATCTTATCAATGTTGCAGTAAGTCGTGCCAAAGAGGAATTTTATATCGTTGGAGATAAATCTCTCTACTGCAAAGACAGTGATGCACCATTGACAATAGCGCAAAAGCTTATAGATCAATATAATCTGTGAGTGAAATAAAAAGATCTCCCCATGGAGATCTTTTAACCATGGCTACGCTAAATAATTTTTTGCCAAATATCTAAGGTTTTATCCTGGATATAACCTTTTTCGGTACCAAGTGAAATTGCTAATTTTTGTAAATTAACCGCCAACTCAAATTGGCCACATACCGATAAACTATGAATTAGACGAGATATTTTTTTCGTTTCATGCCCTGCAGGATGTAGCCAAAAAGAACGCTCTTGCAAAACTTTTGTAGGAAAAACTGAACTTCCCTCACGCTCTAATTCAAAATAGGCAAAAATACGATCAACAGATTTTAAGTAACACTTTTGAATATCTTCATTTTGTGCAAAAACATCTGCATCTGCCTGTGAAAAGATAGAAACGCGCTTATTCCATTTCCGCCCAACAACAACCTCTTTATTCTTAAAAGGTGTAATCGGTAATAGCCATGGAATCCAGAAATAACCGTCACTAAAAATCAAATCAGACATATTCCACATTTCTTCCAAAGAAAATCCTTCAAGGCTTTTACGTTTTCCGAGATAAAACTCAATTACTGGATGTTGCATACCTGTTCCTTATCTTCCAAAATTGCTTTAATAATTAATTCATATGTAATCGTCCCTGCTTTAGGATACGATTGTCTAAAATTCCTTTTATAACCAATAACAGTCCGTTCCTCTGAATTCATTCTCTTCAAGTGCTCAATGAATCTTTGTATTTTCTGGAGGAAGGGCGGGGCATTTTAATCGTAAAAGTTCAAATAAAAATAACATAATAAAAACACTCTAATTTGATAAATTTATTCGCATTATCTCTTATTAGATAAGCACCTTGTGGTCATTCATATATCCGCTTACCTAACATGTTTTTAGTTGAACATAACATTCACTTTTTTGTAAAAAAGTTAAATTTTTTTTAATTATTATTTTTATCCTAAAAAATAGAAAACACGCCCCATTTTTCCTAAAAATTTATGCATTTTAAAGTGCCCACAAAATTACATAAATTTTGCAGAAAATCAGGCCGTGATGTGTATTTAGGTAATATAGAAAGATAAGTCATCGCTTGCTCTTTGAAGCTGAATACGGATGGGAAAAGGAATAAGGGACGAGGAAAGTG
>JAHHQX010000025.1 GCA_020026155.1 Actinobacillus sp.
AAATCAAGGAATGTCGTCCTGTTTCTAAAACTAAATCTTGGACTTTAGTTCGTGTAGTTGAAAAAGCAGTTATCGCTTAATTTTCAACGATGCAAAATAAAAAGCTCAGCCTCGGCTGAGCTTTTTTTATTCCTAAAAACTTTTCAACACACCAAATTATATTATCTGCCATTTTACTATATGAGATACAAGGCACTTTAATTTAATAGAATACGTGAGTGTTATAATAAATTTTTAGATCATCTTTAAATTGAGATAGGGAATAAAAATAAGTATACTTTTTAAACTTTTCTAAGTGATACGGCACAAATCGAGTATAAGTAGATTTGATTAAAATCGTTTAACCTGTGATGTGGGTGGATATTCATAATATGAAAAACAATAACAATCAAACATTTATAAAAAATACGGTTTTTATTTTTGGAAGTCCTCGCGATGAAATACTACCAAAAGATTTTACGGATTGCTTAGATAATATTATTCAGCAAAAAATATCCATTTTCGTAGATGATAATGATGATGTGGGGTGCCTTACACAAGATTATTGTTATGCTAAAAATTATTTTAATGTTACCATTTTTTCGGCAGAAATTGAACCTAAATACCTTGCAACTGAAGAGTTTAAAATAAATACTTTTTATCAAGAAAATTTATCCAAAATAACTTTACACAGAAATAAACATCTGGCGTTGATCAATCATTCTCGGTATGGCTTATTTATATGGAATGGAAAAACAGCGAAAGTTTATAATCAAATTCTCAATGCGATTAAAAATAAGACTTTGATTAAAGTTTATTTTCTTAATGAAAACGAAAGGTATTTTTTACCAAAAGAAAGGATCAATGAAAAAGAAATTGAAGCACTATATCGCAACCATAATGGTTATTCTATGACAGAAGTCTTGGAAATATTAGGCATAAAAAAATTTAAGAATGCGATGGCACTAAATAAGTATTTATCTTCAAAAAATATTATTAGAAAAGATGAAGAGATGAAGTGTTATGTTCCAATGCCTGGATATGAAGACTTATTTATTTGCGATACGGGGTATGGAAAACCATCTAACCCTCGTGGGAATGTAAATTTTATTGCTTTTTTAAAGAGTACTCTAAAAGATGATGAAGAAAACTTGGTAAGTTCAGAAATGCTGTTTTCTTCTGATTCATCTCTGAATTCTCAAAATGAGTTTTTAGAACCCTTGACGGTATTTTTAGATATTCCTTAATACGAATGAAATTAAGCTCAGTAAACACTGAGCTTTTTTATTACATAAATTCCCCCGAAAATCGGGGCGTGATTTTATTTTAAATCAGTTCCAATTCTTTAATTTCTACGGATTCACATTTCCCATCGATTTCACTTAAGAATTTTTGGAAGTGAGCAGATTGATTGTGCGCTTCGATTGCACTTGCGTCTTGCCACACTTCATAAAATACAAATTCATTGGCATCTTTTGTATTAAGATGTAAACGGTAAGCTTCGCAGCCACGATCAGCAAGGCTAGGTTTTACCATTTGTTCGCAGGCAGTTTTGATTTCATCTCTAAATTCTGCTTTAGCACGGATAGTTGCGATAAGTACGATTGACATAAATTGCTCCTTCTTAGTATCGATAATTGCCTGAATATAAAAGGGGCTAGGTTAAGAGGGATAGAGTAGAGCACCTTTTAATTTTCATCGCATTTTTTACGAACAAGTCGTAATTGTGATAACGATAACATAACTCAAGGATTTTTGTAATTTTTGCTTGTATTGTGTGCTTAACTCGTGCATAATGCTCAGCCTTATTGGTATATAAAAGCCAATAATAAATCGTCCCGAAAGGGTTCTTTTTCAATATTAGCGGAGTACTAAGATGATCCAAGAACAGACTATGCTCGACGTAGCTGATAACTCAGGCGCTCGCAGTGTAATGTGTATCAAGGTTCTCGGTGGATCGCACCGTCGTTACGCTGCTATTGGTGACATCATTAAAATTACTGTGAAAGAAGCAATTCCACGCGGTAAAGTTAAAAAAGGTGATGTATTAAAAGCAGTAGTTGTGCGCACCAAGAAAGGTGTTCGTCGCCCAGATGGATCAGTCATTCGCTTCGATGGCAATGCCTGTGTTGTTTTAAATAATAATACTGAGCAACCAATCGGTACTCGTATTTTTGGACCAGTGACTCGTGAACTTCGTAATGAAAAATTCATGAAGATCATCTCTTTGGCACCAGAAGTACTGTAAGGAGAAGTGAAAATGGCTAACAAAATTCGTCAAGAAGATGAAGTAATTGTTCTTGCTGGTAAAAGCAAGGGTAAACGTGGCAAGGTCACTAAAGTTTTACCAAACGGTAAAGTAATTGTTGAAGGTGTTAACATCATCACTAAAGCTGAAAAACCAATTCCTCAATTAGGAAAAGAAGGTGGTTTAGTGAAGAAAGAAGCTCCAATTGATGCGTCAAATGTTGCTATCTTTAACCCTAAAACTAACAAAGCTGACCGTGTAGGTTTTAGATTCGAAGACGGCAAAAAAGTACGTTTCTTCAAATCTAACAATGAATTAATTTAACAAACTGGAGTAACGCGATGGCGAAACTGCATGATTACTACAAAGAAAATGTAGTGAATGAGTTAAAGAAAGAATTCGGCTACAAATCTGTCATGCAAGTCCCACGAATCGAAAAGATTACCCTTAACATGGGCGTGGGTGAAGCATTGACCGATAAAAAATTGCTAGAAAACGCAGTTGCGGATTTAGCAGCAATCAGTGGTCAAAAACCTTTAATTACTAAAGCTCGCAAATCAGTTGCTGGCTTTAAAATCCGTCAAGGGTATCCAATCGGTTGTAAAGTGACACTACGTGGCGAACGTATGTGGGAGTTCTTAGAACGTTTAATTACAATCGCTGTTCCACGTGTTCGTGACTTCCGTGGATTAAATGCGAAATCTTTTGATGGTCGTGGTAACTATAGTATGGGTGTGCGTGAGCAAATCATCTTCCCAGAAATCGACTATGATAAAGTAGATCGTGTTCGTGGTTTAGATATTACTATTACCACTACTGCGCAAAATGATGAAGAAGGTAAAGCATTACTCGCAGCCTTCAATTTCCCATTCCGTAAGTAAGGTTGGTGACAAATGGCTAAACAATCAATGAAAGCACGCGATGTAAAACGCGTTAAATTGGCTGAAAAATTCTACACAAAACGTGAAGAATTAAAACGAATCATTTCTGATGTAAATTCTACTGACGAACAACGTTGGGAAGCTGTATTAAAATTACAAACTTTACCACGTGATTCTAGCCCAAGTCGTCAACGTAACCGTTGCCGTCAAACAGGTCGTCCACATGGTTTCTTACGTAAATTTGGTTTAAGTCGTATTAAGGTTCGTGAAGCAGCAATGCGTGGCGAAATCCCTGGACTTAAAAAAGCAAGTTGGTAATTTACCACTTTAATTTGGAATCGGAGAAAAAGCACAATGAGTATGCAAGATCCTATCGCAGATATGTTGACTCGTATTCGTAACGGTCAGGCTGCGAACAAAGTTGCGATCAGTATGCCTTCATCCAAGCTAAAAGTGGCGATTGCCAACGTATTAGCGGAAGAAGGTTTTATCGAAAGCGTAAACGTTTTAGAAGGTAAAAAACCTGAATTGGAAATCACTTTAAAATATTTCCAAGGTAAACCAGTTGTAGAAAGTATCCAACGTGTAAGTCGTCCAGGTTTACGTATTTATAAACGTAAAGATGAATTACCACGCGTTATGGGCGGTTTAGGTATCGCTGTAATTTCTACATCAAAAGGTGTAATGACTGACCGTGCTGCTCGCGAAGCAGGTTTAGGCGGTGAAGTTATTTGTTATGTAGCTTAAGGAGTAGGAAATGTCTCGTGTCGCAAAAGCACCTGTTAATATTCCTGCCGGCGTCGAAGTAAAAATTGACGGTCAGCTATTAACAGTTAAAGGAAAAAATGGCGAGTTAACTCGCAAAATTCACGACTCAGTTGAAGTTAAGAATGAAAATAACCAGCTTACTTTTGTTCCTCGAGAAGGAATGGTTGAAGCTAATGCACAAGCAGGTACTGCACGTTCATTAGTAAATGCAATGGTTATTGGTGTTACAGAAGGCTTCACTAAGAAGTTGCAATTGGTGGGTGTTGGTTACAGAGCACAAGTTAAGGGCAACGCAGTTGCACTAAGCTTGGGTTATTCTCACCCGATTGAGCATAATTTACCTGCAGGTATTACTGCTGAATGCCCAACTCAAACAGAAATTGTATTGAAAGGTGCAGATAAACAAGTAGTTGGTCAAGTTGCCGCAGATATTCGTGCTTATCGCCGTCCAGAGCCTTATAAAGGTAAAGGTGTACGTTACTCTGATGAAGTTGTACGTACAAAAGAGGCTAAGAAAAAATAATTTAAGGTAACACTATGGATAAGAAATCAGCTCGTATCCGCCGTGCAGCTCGTGCTCGCCATATGATGAAAGAACAAGGTGCTACTCGTTTAGTAGTATTCCGTACTCCGCGTCATATCTATGCACAAGTGATCGCAGCGAGTGGATCAGAGGTGCTTGCTTCTGCTTCAACTGTTGAAAAAGCAATTAAAGAGCAAGTTAAATATACAGGTAACGTAGATGCTGCTAAATTAGTTGGTAAAACCGTTGCCGAAAGAGCATTATCAAAAGGCATCAAAGATGTTGCTTTTGATCGTTCTGGTTTTAAATATCATGGTCGTGTCCAATCATTAGCGGACGCAGCTCGTGAAGCTGGTCTACAGTTCTAATAGAGGTAATTTTAGATGGCAAACGTCGAAAAACAAGCTGGTGAACTGCAAGAGAAGCTAATCGCGGTAAACCGTGTATCAAAAACCGTTAAAGGTGGTCGTATTATGAGTTTCACTGCTTTAACAGTAGTGGGCGATGGTAACGGTCGTGTAGGTTTTGGTTACGGTAAAGCACGTGAAGTTCCAGCAGCGATCCAAAAAGCAATGGAAAAAGCACGTCGTAACATGGTTACAGTTGCTTTACATGAAGGCACTTTACAACACCCTATCAAAGGGACTCACACTGGTTCTCGCGTATTCATGCAACCAGCTAGCGAAGGTACAGGTATCATCGCAGGCGGTGCAATGCGTGCAGTTCTAGAAGTTGCTGGTGTGCGTAACGTACTTTCTAAAGCGTACGGTTCAACCAACCCAATCAACGTTGTACGTGCAACAATTGATGCTTTAGCAAACATGAAATCACCAGAAATGGTTGCTGCAAAACGTGGCAAAACTGTTGATGAAATTTTGGGGTAAATAATCATGGCAAAAACTATTAAAGTAACTCAAGTTCGTAGTTCTATTGCTCGTTTACCTAAGCATAAAGCAACATTACGTGGTCTTGGTATCCGTCATATGCATCACACTGTTGAGCTAATCGATACGCCTGCAGTACGTGGTATGATTAACCAAATTTCATACATGCTTAAAGTAGAGGAGTAATTTAATGTATTTAAATACTTTATCTCCTGCGGAAGGTTCTAAGCACAGCAAGAAACGTCTTGGACGTGGTATTGGTTCTGGCTTAGGCAAAACCGGTGGTCGAGGCCATAAAGGACAAAAATCTCGTACTGGTGGCGGTGTTCGTCGCGGTTTCGAAGGTGGTCAAATGCCTTTATACCGTCGCTTACCAAAATTTGGTTTTACTTCAAAAATCGCTGCAGTAACAGCTGAAGTACGACTAGATGAATTAGCGAAAGTTGAAGGTGATGTAATCACTTTAGATACACTTAAAGCAGCGAATATCTTTACTAAAGATATTCAATTTGCAAAAGTTATTCTTTCTGGCGAAATCACCAAACCAGTAACTGTAAAAGGTTTACGAGTAACTAAAGGTGCAAAAGCAGCAATCGAAGCTGCTGGCGGTAAAATTGAGGAATAATTAAGATATGGCAAAGCAACCAGGTTATCAAAGTCGCAGTACTCAGAATGGTACAGATGAACTTAAAAAAAGAATCTTTTTTGTATTAGGTGCTCTTATCGTTTTCCGTATTGGGTCTTTCATTCCGGTACCTGGTATTGACGCTGCCGTCTTAGCTCAATTACTTGCACAACAAAAAGGTACCATCATTGAAATGTTTAACATGTTCTCTGGTGGTGCTTTAAGCCGAGCTTCTATATTTGCATTAGGAATAATGCCGTATATCTCGGCTTCTATCATTATTCAACTATTGGTAGCGGTACATCCCGCATTATCTGAATTAAAGAAAGAGGGCGAGGCTGGACGTCGGAAGATTAGTAAATATACGCGTTATCTGACTTTAGTTCTCGGTACTATTCAAGCGATCGGTATTTCTACTGGATTACCAAATATGCTTCCAGGGCTTGTTCCTAATCTTGGTTTTGGTTTCTACTTGACTGCGGTTATCAGTTTAGTTACTGGTACAATGTTCTTAATGTGGTTGGGTGAACAAATTACAGAACGTGGAATTGGAAATGGTATTTCTTTAATTATCTTTGCAGGGATTGTTGCAGGATTACCAGCGGCCATTGGTCACACAATTGAGCAGGCTCGTCAAGGCCAGATGAATCCTTTGGTTTTACTACTCATCGCTGTAGTGGTTTTCGCAGTAACCTATTTCGTTGTATTTGTAGAAAGAGGTCAAAGAAAAATTCGCATTGAATATGCAAAACGTCAGCAAGGTCGTCAAATCGTAGGTGGACAAACAAGTTATTTACCATTGAAAGTGAATATGGCTGGGGTTATTCCTGCTATCTTTGCATCAAGTATTATCTTGTTCCCAGCAACCTTAACTTCTTGGCTAGGTGAAGGGGCAGGATGGGGATGGTTAAGTGACTTATCGTTGCTACTTCATCCAGGACAACCTTTATATCTGATTGTATATGGTATTGCGATTATTTTCTTCAGTTTCTTCTATACTGCAATGCAGTACAACCCAAGAGATACCGCAGAAAATCTAAAAAAATCAGGTGCTTTTATACCTGGAATCAGACCAGGAGAACAAACATCACGTTACATTGATAAAATCATGACTCGTTTGACTTTAATTGGCGGTCTATATGTAACATTCGTGTGTTTGGTTCCTTATATTCTAATGTCAACTTGGAATGTTCAGTTTTACTTTGGTGGAACATCTTTGTTGATCGTTGTAGTCGTTATTATGGATTTCATCGCACAGGTTCAAAGTTACTTAATGTCAACTAAATATGAATCTGCGTTGAAAAAAGCAAACCTTACAGGTTTCGGACAATAGTCCATTATTAGTAGAAGGGATAAGCAATGAAAGTTCGTGCTTCCGTTAAGAAAATGTGTCGTAACTGTAAAATTGTTAAACGTGAAGGGGTTGTTCGTGTATTATGTTCAGACCCTAAACATAAACAACGTCAAGGTTAATTGACATTTTTTCTTGCAAAGAACCTGCTGAGCATATATAATGCTCAGCTCATTTACATCCTTGATATACTGTTTGAGTATCCTGAAACGGGCTTTTCAAGATCAGTATATCAAATTAATCATCAAAAATAGGAGTGCATAGTGGCCCGTATTGCAGGCATTAACATTCCTGATCAAAAACATACCGTAATTGCATTAACTTCAATTTACGGCATTGGAAAAACACGTGCAAAAGCTATTTGTGCTGCTGCAGGAATTCCAGAAGATGTAAAGATCAGAGAATTGTCTGAAGAGCAGATTGACAAACTGCGTGACGAAGTTAGTAAATTTACCGTTGAAGGTGACTTACGTCGTGAAGTAACCCTTAACATTAAGCGTCTATTAGATTTAGGCTGCTACCGTGGTGTTCGTCACCGTCGTAGCTTACCGGTACGTGGTCAACGTACTAAAACAAATGCGCGTACCCGTAAAGGTCCTCGCAAGCCGATCAAAAAATAGTCGGGGTAAATTAAATGGCTAAAACACCAGTTCGTACACGTAAACGTGTAAAAAAACAAGTTGTAGATGGCGTTGCACATATTCACGCATCTTTCAATAATACAATCGTAACTATTACTGATCGCCAAGGTAATGCTCTTGCATGGGCAACAGCTGGTGGTTCAGGTTTCCGTGGTTCTCGTAAATCTACCCCATTCGCTGCACAAGTAGCAGCAGAACGTTGTGCTGAACTCGTAAAAGATTTTGGCGTGAAGAACTTGGAAGTTATGGTGAAAGGACCGGGTCCTGGTCGTGAATCTACAATCCGTGCATTAAATGCAGCAGGATTTAAAATCACGAATATTACGGACGTAACTCCTATCCCACATAACGGTTGTCGTCCACCGAAAAAACGTCGTGTTTAATGGCGTAATAGGAAAATTGGAGAAAGAAAATGGCAAGATATTTGGGTCCTAAGCTCAAGCTAAGCCGTCGTGAAGGTACTGATTTATTCCTTAAGTCAGGTGTACGCGCGATTGAAACAAAATGTAAAATTGATACAGCACCAGGTCAACACGGTGCTCGTAAAGCACGTTTGTCAGATTATGGTAATCAATTACGTGAGAAACAAAAAGTTCGCCGTATTTATGGTATTCTTGAACGTCAATTCCGTAATTACTATAAAGAGGCAAACCGTCTAAAAGGTAATACAGGTGAAAATTTACTTGTATTATTGGAAAAACGATTAGATAACGTTGTCTACCGTATGGGATTTGCAGCAACTCGTGCTGAAGCTCGTCAGTTGGTGAGTCATAAAGCGATTGTTGTAAATGGTCGCGTAGTTAACATTCCATCTTTTCAAGTGTCTGTCGATGACATTGTAGCTGTTCGTGAGAAATCTAAAAAACAAGCTCGTATTAAAGCATCGTTAGAACTTGCAGAACAAAAAGAAAAACCAACTTGGTTAGAAGTTGATGCTGCAAAAATGGAAGGTATTTTCAAACGTATTCCAGAACGTTCTGACTTATCAGCAGATATTAACGAACATCTGATCGTTGAGCTTTATTCTAAATAATAAAGCTTCATCGTAGCAAAGAGAGGATAAAATGCAGGGTTCTGTTACAGAATTTTTAAAACCACATTTAGTTGATATTGAACAAATGAGTTCAACTCAAGCTAAAGTGACCTTAGAGCCGTTAGAACGAGGATTTGGTCATACGCTAGGTAATGCATTACGTCGAATTTTATTATCTTCAATGCCAGGTTGTGCTGTAACTGAAGTAGAAATTGATGGTGTATTGCATGAGTACAGTAGTAAAGAAGGTGTTCAAGAAGATATTATTGAAGTGCTTCTAAACTTAAAAGGTCTAGCGATTAAGTTGCAGAATAATAAAGACGATGTTTTTCTTACGTTAAACAAGTCTGGAATCGGCCCTGTTGTTGCTGCGGATATTGCTAAAGACAATGATGTTGAGATTGCTAATCCAGATCACGTTATTTGTCATTTAACTGATGAAAATGCATCAATTAATATGCGTATTCGTGTTCAACGAGGCCGTGGTTATGTGCCAGCGTCTAGCCGTGTACATAGTCAAGACGAAGATCGACCAATTGGTCGTCTACTTGTTGACGCATGTTATAGTCCAGTTGAGCGTATTGCTTACGATGTTGAAGCGGCACGTGTTGAGCAACGTACTGATTTAGATAAATTAGTTATCGAGCTTGAAACAAATGGTACTATTGAACCAGAAGAAGCTATTCGTCGCGCTGCAACAATTTTAGCAGAACAACTTGAAGCGTTCGTTGATTTACGTGATGTTCGTCAACCAGAAGTTAAAGAAGAAAAACCAGAATTTGATCCTATTCTGCTACGACCTGTTGATGATTTAGAATTGACAGTTCGTTCTGCTAACTGTTTGAAAGCAGAAACAATTCATTATATCGGTGATCTTGTACAACGTACAGAAGTTGAGTTATTAAAAACCCCTAATCTTGGTAAGAAATCTCTTACTGAAATTAAGGACGTATTGGCTTCTCGTGGTTTATCACTCGGTATGCGTCTTGAAAATTGGCCACCTCAAGGTTTGTCTGAAGACTAATCTTAATTTAGGCTGAAAATTTTTCTAAGAAGGATAAGGTTATGCGCCATCGTAAGAGTGGTCGTCAACTCAATCGTAATAGCAGTCATCGTAAAGCGATGTTCCGTAATTTAGTAAGTGCATTAGTAAGTAATGAAATCATCAAAACTACTGTACCAAAAGCTAAAGAATTACGTATGGTAGTTGAGCCGTTAATTACATTAGCTAAAGTAGATAGCGTTGCAAATCGTCGTTTAGCATTTGCACGAATTCGCAACAAAGAAACTGTTGCAAAATTATTTAATGAATTAGGTCCACGTTTCGCAAATCGTGCGGGTGGTTACACTCGTATCTTAAAATGTGGTTTCCGTGCTGGTGACAACGCACCAATGGCATACATTGAATTAGTTGATCGTCCAGAAGTTGCTGCAGAAGAAGCAAAAGCTGAATAATTCATTTCTTAATAAAAACCCGCTTTTATAGCGGGTTTTTTGTTTTTTACAGTCTGAATCATTACCTCAATTTCTGTGTGCATTTCTTGCCAGCTTTCTATATAATTGCGAACTATTCTTAATTCTAATTGTATTATTTTTTATAACAGGCATTCTAAGGATGTGTTAATGCAACTTTTCTTTTCTTTTTTACAGAATTATACGGATCTAATTATTCTTGGTACGTTGGGAATAATGAGTTTCTTTATGATTTGGTTCGTGATTGAGCGTTATACTTTTTTATCTAGAGTTCAGGTAGAAAATTATTCAAATATCTATGATTTAGATATTGATTTAACAAGAAATCTCACCATTATTTCTACAATTGGTTCAAATGCACCATACGTGGGGCTATTGGGAACGGTTATTGGTATTCTTTTAACCTTCTATAACTTAGGAAATGCAGGGGGAGATATTGAAGCCGGAACTATCATGTTGAATTTATCTTTAGCGTTAAAGGCAACAGCCGTGGGGATCTTAGTCGCGATTCCATCCATGGTTTTTTATAATGGATTAGTCCGTAAAGTAGAAGTTAACCGAATGAAATATAAAGCATTATCCAAAATTGGAGCGATTCATGAAAAAGTTTGATCAGATTAATATCATTCCATTTATTGATATTATGCTGGTACTTTTGACCATTGTTTTGGTAACGGCAAGCTTTATTTCGCAAGGTAAAATCCAGGTAGATGTTCCTAAAGCAAGTACTGAAGTGAAATTCAAAGCAAATGATTTGGCAAAGTTATTGACGATAACGCAAAAAGGAGAGGTTTATTTGAATGATAAGCCGATTACTTTAGCAGAACTTGATGATGTTGCTAAGCATTGGGAAAATGGACAGCCAGTCACCTTAAAAGTCGATTCGCGTTCTCCCTTCCAAGCGTTTGTTACTATCACAGATATTTTTGCAAAATATAATATTAAAAATGTTGCAATTGTTACGATGAAAGAAAAGGCAAGGTAATGAAACGGAGTACCTTAATTGGCTTTTTAGGGTCATTCCTTTTTCACGGGGTCATATTATTAGGAATATGGCTTGTACTTATTCATAGCCGTGGTTCACATGGTTTTAAAGCACCAGTGGTTGCAACGCATATTTCGATGCAAATGCTACAGGGTATGGTCGTGGAGGAGCCACAACCTATTAAAGAAAAACGAACTGCTCAACCAAAAGATTCAGAAAATAAAGTTGAAGTCCCTGATCCGACGGTTAAGCCAGAGCTTGAAAATCATAAAGAAAAAATACCCGTTAAAAAGCCAGTGGATATTGAGAAGAAGTCCCCCTCTAAACAAGATGAGAAAAAGGCTACACAGCATAAGCGTATTAAAGATATGCCTAAAGGGAAAAAACGTATTGAGTCACAAGCCAAAATTACTTCTCAAGCAACAAGCAATTCAAAATCTCGAGGCCACAATCCAAAACTAGTGGGAAATGGTCCTCAGATTGATGAGGTGGCTGCTTATGAAAATGCGCTTAGGGCTGAGATTGAAAAGCAAAAACGTTATCCTCTACGAGCAAGAATGATGCGCCGTCAAGGTACAGTATTGATTCAATTTATGCTTAAACAAAGCGGTGAGTTATATGATATTCGGATAGCGAAAACCTCTGGAAATGGTGATCTTGATAGAGCAGCTTTACAAGCAGCTCAGCAAGCACGCCCAATCGGATTAAAACCGAAAGGCGTGAGCGATACCTTTGTCATTCCAATTCATTTTATGTTGAGTTGAAATTACGCCCCGATTTTCGTAAAAAATTTTATGAAAATCGGGGCGTGATGGTATTAAGCGGTTTGCATTAATGCTTCAATTTCTTCAATTTCTTTTGGTACAGCAGAAGTAAGAACTTTGTTACCATATTCTGTCATTAAGAGATTGTCTTCAATACGAATTCCAATGCCTTTATACTTTTCTGGCACATCGGCATTTTCGGAAATGTAAATACCAGGTTCAACCGTAAGCACCATACCAATTTCTAATGGGCGATCTCGACGTTTACTATTGCGATCGCCATTTTCACAATCTTTAGAATAGCTACCAACATCATGTACGTCTAGACCAAGCCAATGACCAAGTCCATGCATATAGAACTGGCGATAGGCTTCAGTTTCAATTAATTCATCTACATCGCCTTGCATGATGCCCAGTTTTACTAATCCCTCAACAAGAATACGAACAATGGCATTATTTACATCCTGAATACAGTTGCCAGGAACAAGGTGTTTTATAGCATATTTCTGGATATCTAACACCAAATTATATACATCCCGTTGTGCATCCGTAAATTTACCATTTACTGGGAAGGTACGACTGATATCACCTGCATACATTGCAAATTCACAACCGGCATCAATAAGTAATAAATCGCCATCTTTTAAAGGTTGATCATTTTCAGTGTAATGGAGAATACAGGCATTATTTCCTCCTGCAACGATACTCCCGTATGATTCGTAACGGGCGCCATGACGATTAAATTCGTGTAACATTTCACTCGCAATTTCATATTCAAAGCGATTTGGGCGCGTTTCTTTCATCGCCCGAATATGACCCAGTGCGCTAATTTGCCCTGCTTGTTGCATAAGAGCAATCTCGTTACGGGATTTAAATAAGCGCATTTCATCTAAAATATGTGAAAGGTCGATAATTTGTTTATTAGCAAAGAAGCTACGGCAAAATTCTGCCTCTTCTATGGCATGCGTTTGTTGTTTAGCTTTAATGTACAACGTATCAAAATGATTTTCTTTTACAAATGAAGAAAAGTAAGCTCGAAAATCGTCGATAGTATAGGCTTTATCAATATTTAATTGAGTTGGCGCATTTTCAACGCCTAAACGGCGACCATTCCACGTCTCCATAAGCGGATCTTTGGCTCGTAAAAAGAGAATAACCTTACTGTGGTTATCTTTTTTGATCATGACAAGTGCACTGTCCGGCTCATTGAATCCTGTAAGATACCAGAAATTACTTTCTTGACGAAAAGGGTAGGTACAATCATTATTTCGCGTTTGTTCACAAGCAGAAAATAAAACGGCAATAGAATTATTTGCCATCTGATCAAGCACACGTTGACGTCGTTGAGCGAATTCTTCTGCCGGAATTTGACTTAAATACGCTAAATCCATATTGACTCCTTAGTTAATGCATATGCTGGGTTTCATTTGAAACGTGAGAAACCCCACAAAAATGGGTGTAGAAGAGCATGACAAGCGTGCGCACATATTCTTTCACTTCTTCTAAAGCCTCCGTGAGTTCTTCTTCATTTTCATCGGCTTCGTAAGTTAAACGTCCGATTTCTTGTAAATCATCCAATGCTTCACCAATATCTCCTTTTTCTTTATCAAGAGAGGGTAAAACGATACCTAAACCTAATAAAAAGTGATTTACCCATTCCGATAGTGCATCTGCTTGTATGAAAATACTCTCATCCTCTGATGGTAATAAAAGTTGGAAATTAAATTCGCCGATATCTGTGAGGGATTGTTTAGTTTGTTTGTATAAGGCTGTTACTTCATTAAGAAGAGCGGAAGGATAAGCATGATCATCATTTGTGAATTGAAAGAGCAGGGGTTGCCAATCTTTATCTTTCACACTTCCGCAAAGTAGTCCAGATAAAAAACCGTCTAATTCAGCTGCAGTGATAGGGATGCCAGCTTGTTTTAATTGGGTATTGAGTTCTGTGTATGAAATTTTATTGCTCATAATTATCTCCATAAATTTGGGCTAGTTTAGCATTGTAAAGACAGCAAAAAAACATAAGAAGTCATGATAAAGTTAAGTTTTTTATACCGATTTTTGTTGAGAATATGGCATAATAGAAAAGATTTTAGTTTATTTTACGGAGCATCTATGTCTACCTCTCCTATTGAAGTGACAGTTTTAGGACAAGTTTTACGTTTAGGCTGTCCTGCTGAGCAACATGATTTCTTAAGACAAGCCGCCCAAGATTTAGATGAGCGCGTATTAAAAATGAAAGAAAGAACCGGTATTTTAAGTACGGAGCGCGTGTTATCGATCGTTGCATTAAATTTAAGTTATGAGCTAATGCAAGCAAAAGAAAAACATAAAAGTGTAGAAGATATCATCGCTGCACGTATCCAACAGTTGGATAGCTCCCTGGAACAGGTTAATTTACAGAAAAATAGTGAACGATTTGCCTAAATTTTACGAAAGGAAACACAATTATTAAAATTAAACTAGAGTTCATTCTTAATTTAAGCTAGTATTAATTTAGATCCTGAGGTGTGCGCCAGTGGATGATGTCCCTGAGCCGATAATTAAAATCTTCTGAGTTGATCTTTTAGATGTTGGTGTGTAGGCTTACCTCGTAGTAAGAAACCTGAAAACAATCTGGACCGACTCCCTTGGACCTACGGGTTCAAGGACTAACTCCACAACGGCACCTTGGGGGATCCCTTCCAATATGTTAAAGCATATTCTGTCTACTTCTGAAAAGGTTTCACGAAATCAATTGCGGAAGATATTTTTAAATTACCGCAATCAATTGACTCCAGCCGATATTCAATTATCCAGCTATTCTATTTTTGAAAAAGCCATTCAAATTGTTAAACAACATAATGCTAAGCATATAGCGGTTTATTTTTCTGTAAAAGGAGAGGTACAAACCCAGAAATTGGTAGAGTATTTCTGGACAGCAAACCTTCATGTTTATCTACCTATCGTTCGAGCTACGCAAAATGATCTAATTTTTAGACCCTATAATAGGAACAGTGAGTTAATAAAGAATAGGTTCGGCATTCCAGAACTAAAAATTAGCAAAGACACTGTAGATATGAAGGATTGTTTGGATCTTATTTTTGTTCCCTTAGTAGCTTTTGATAAAAATTGTGATCGATTAGGTATGGGAGGAGGCTATTATGATCGAACGTTGCAGTTACTAAATAGAAATACTTTAACAGTAGGCCTTGCGTATGGCTGGCAAGAAATTTCTCATCTTTCAACAGAAGAGTGGGATATACCATTAGACATGGTTATTACTGATGAAAGGATTTTTTTAAGGAAATAAATTACTGTAAAATAGGTAAAAGAGTGGGTTTTTAAGCCTCAAATTGAGTGTTTTTTAATAAAAATAGATAAAATTTAAAAAAAATTAAAAAAAATTTAAAAAAGTACTTGCAAAGGTTTTCAAAATAT
>JAHHQX010000026.1 GCA_020026155.1 Actinobacillus sp.
ACCCTAAAAGTATGACTCCAAACTTTAGCCCCATTTCCTCAATGGGGCTTTTTTTTTATCCTCATCCTTGAGGTTCACGCCAAATACCACTAGACTAGCGTCTTGTTTTTTTATTTCTTATTACGTAATGAATTATGCGAGTTTCTGATTTTTATTTTGATTTACCTGATGAGCTGATTGCTCGTTACCCGGTACCTGATCGTAAGTCTTGTCGCCTTTTAACTTTAAATGGGACAACAGGAGAATTATCCCACGGTCACTTTTCTGATGTACTAGATTGCATTGAAGAAGGTGATTTAGTGATTTTTAATAATACCCGAGTTATTCCAGCCCGTATGTTTGGTAAAAAAGCAAGTGGCGGGAAAATTGAGGTATTAGTTGAACGCATCTTAGATGATAAACGTTGTCTGGCGCATGTTCGTGCGTCTAAAGCACCTAAAGAAGGAACGGTTTTAATTCTAGGTGAAGATAAGTTGGGTGAGGGGAATGGTTTTGAAATGGAAATGGTCGCCCGTCATGATGCCTTATTTGAGTTGAAATTGTTAAATACAACAGAAACTTTATTAGAACGTTTACAAGAAGCAGGGCATATTCCACTTCCACCTTACATTGATCGTCCTGATGAGGATACGGATAAAGAGCTTTATCAAACCGTTTATAGCAAAGTGCCTGGAGCAGTTGCGGCACCGACAGCGGGTTTACATTTTGATGATGAACTCTTAGCCCAACTTAAAGCGAAAGGCGTTAATTTTGCATTTGTTACCTTGCATGTCGGGGCAGGAACTTTCCAACCCGTTCGTGTAGAAAGAATTGAAGATCACGTGATGCACAGTGAATATGCAGAAGTACCTCAAGACGTGGTTGATTTAATTCTTGAAACGAAAGCACGTGGTAAACGCGTTATCGCTGTTGGAACAACATCTGTTCGCTCTATT
Source organism: Actinobacillus sp. (assembly GCA_020026155.1). GTDB lineage: Bacteria > Pseudomonadota > Gammaproteobacteria > Enterobacterales > Pasteurellaceae > Actinobacillus_C. Next base: position 936 of record JAHHQX010000026.1, read on the forward strand.
GAAAGTGCGGCATTACGCGCAGAAGAAAATCACGCACAACAAATCATTGAGCCTTTCTTCAGTGATACCAGTATTTTTATTTATCCTGGTAAAAAATTCCGTGTCGTGGATGCAATGATTACAAACTTCCACTTACCAGAAAGCACCCTTATCATGCTAGTGAGTGCTTTTGCTGGGTTTGATCATACGATGCAGGCTTATAAAGAGGCGGTAGAGAATAAATATCGATTCTTTAGTTATGGCGATGCAATGTTTATCACTAAAAATCAAGCTTAATTTTTTTATCACGCCCTAAAAATCATAAAAATTTATGAAAAATGGGGCGTCTTTTAACCCTCGAACTGTTTATTCAAGGAAATTTATTCTATGAAATTTACATTACATAAAAAAGACGGTAATGCACGCCGTGGGACGATGACATTCGATCGTCCGCAAGGGCAGTGCACAGTTGAAACTCCCGCATTTATGCCAGTTGGGACTTACGGTACAGTTAAAGGCATGACGCCAGAAGAAGTCCGTGCAACGGGTGCAGAAATTTGTTTAGGTAATACTTTCCATTTATGGTTGCGTCCAGGACAAGAAGTGATGCGTAAACATGGTGATTTACATGATTTCATGCAATGGCATCGCCCAATTTTAACTGATAGTGGCGGTTTCCAAGTATTTAGTTTGGGTAAATTAAGAAAGATCACTGAGGAAGGAGTTAAATTCCAAAATCCAATCAATGGTGAACGCATTTTCTTATCACCAGAAAAATCAATGGAGATCCAATATGATCTCGGATCTGACATCGTTATGATCTTCGATGAATGTGCACCATATCCATCAACCTTTGACTACACAAAAAAATCGATGGAAATGTCACTACGTTGGGCAAAACGCAGCCGTGATCGCTTTGATGAATTAGAAAATAAAAACGCACTTTTTGGGATTGTACAAGGCGGTGTCTTTGAAGAGTTACGTCAAGTATCCCTCGATGGATTAAAAGAAATCGGCTTTGATGGTTATGCAGTTGGTGGTTTAGCTGTTGGCGAGCCAAAAGAAGATATGCACCGCATTCTTGAATTTACCTGCCCGCAATTACCAGAAGATAAACCACGTTACCTAATGGGTGTGGGTAAACCAGAAGACTTGGTAGAGGGTGTTCGCCGTGGAATCGATATGTTTGACTGCGTGATGCCGACGCGTAATGCACGTAATGGTCATTTATTCGTAACAGGTGGCGTAGTGAAAATTCGTAATGCAAAATACCGTGATGACACAAGTCCATTAGATCCAGAATGTGATTGCTATACGTGTAAAAATTACACACGAGCTTATCTCTATCATCTTGATAAATGTAATGAAATTTTAGGCGCACGCTTAAACACCATTCATAACTTACGTTACTACCAACGCCTAATGGCTAAAATTCGCCAACGTATTGAAGAAGGCACCTTCGATGAATTTGTAAAAGAATTCTACGCTGCCCGCGGACGCGAAGTGCCACCTTTGCAAATGGCACAAAAAGAAGATTAATTAACTTCTATGATAAAAAAATCCCTTCCTGACGGAAGGGATTTTTGTAAGAATGCATAATTCTTAATTATTTTTTGTAGTTATGAACTAAGCTAACTAAGTCTAATACTTTGTTAGAATAACCCACTTCGTTATCGTACCAAGATACTAATTTAACGAATGTTGGAGTTAATTGGATACCAGCAGTTGCATCAAATACAGATGTTAATGGGCAACCGTTGAAGTCAGTAGAAACAACAGCATCTTCAGTGTAACCTAACACACCTTTCATTTCGTTTTCACTTGCACGTTTGATTTCTGCACAGATTTCTTCATAAGTTGCAGGAGTTGCAAGGTTAACAGTTAAGTCAACAACAGAAACGTTTGGAGTAGGTACACGGAATGCCATACCAGTTAATTTGCCGTTTAATGCAGGGATAACTTTACCTACTGCTTTAGCAGCACCAGTGCTTGATGGGATAATGTTTTGACCAGCACCGCGACCACCACGCCAGTCTTTTAATGATGGACCGTCCACAGTTTTTTGAGTTGCTGTAGTTGCGTGAACAGTTGTCATTAAACCATCAACAATACCAAATTTATCATTGATAACTTTTGCTAATGGAGCAAGGCAGTTTGTAGTACATGAAGCGTTAGAAACGATGTCTTGACCTGCATATTCATGGAAGTTAACACCGTTTACGAACATAGGAGTAGAATCTTTAGATGGACCAGTCATTACAACTTTTTTAGCACCAGCTTGAGCGATGTGTGCACGTGCTTTTTCATCAGTTAAGAAAAGACCAGTTGCTTCAACAGCAACATCAACACCTAATTCACCCCATTTAAGGTTTGCAGGGTCGCGTTCTGAAGAAACGTGAATTTTTTTACCATTAACAACTAAATGACCATCAACAACTTCAATAGTGCCGTTGAAACGACCGTGAGTTGAGTCATATTTCAACATGTATGCCATGTATTCAGCATCAATTAAGTCATTGATTCCCACGACTTCAATATCATCTCGTTCTTGAGCAGCGCGGAATACGATACGACCGATACGGCCAAAACCATTAATACCAATTTTAATTGCCATAAGATTCTTCCTCTAGCGTTAAGTTAATAAAAATCTTTAAAGAGTTTTGCTCTTGAAATCTGGAACGAAGTATAACACGCTTTTTTAGGAGCACTTTTATAAATTTTCTTAGAACCCTTGGATTTATTACTATTCTGTTTTTGTTGTAAAAATTAAGTATATTTTTGTAAAAAAAATGTAATAATTTGGAGGATTTTACTGAAATTTTCTCGTTTTAAAGGCATAATGTGCAAAATTTTTATCGGAGTAATATTATGGCGCAAGGCAATTTGTACATTATTTCCGCACCAAGTGGAGCGGGAAAGTCTTCTTTAATTAATGCATTATTAAAAGAAAAAAATATGCATTCGATGATGGTATCAGTTTCTCATACTACGCGTAGTCCGCGTCCAGGAGAAATTGATGGCGTACATTATCATTTTGTGAGTGTGGATGAATTTGAAGCATTAATTAAAAAAGGTGCCTTTTTGGAGTACGCCAAAGTTTTCGGTGGAAATTATTATGGTACTTCTTTACCCGCAATTGAAGAGAATTTAGCAAAAGGAATCGATGTGTTCCTTGATATTGATTGGCAAGGTGCACGTCAAATTCGTGAAAAAGTGCCTGGCGTACGTAGCATCTTTATTTTACCGCCGTCAGTAAATGAATTAGAAAATCGTTTACGTGGGCGTGGGCAGGACAGTGAAGAAGTTATTGCGGATCGAATGATGAAAGCAGTTGATGAAATCTCTCACTATAACGAATATGATTATGTTATTGTAAACGCAGATTTTGATGTAGCATTGCAAGATTTGAAAACTATTTTACAAGCAGAACGCTTGCGTTGTGGTTATCAGCAAAAACAAAATGCACAATTATTGGATCAATTGCTAGCAAAATAGAGGATTATTTAGTAGAATTTTCTCCTTTATTTTTGAATTCCAACGGCTCTCCATAGCGAGAATATACCTTAATTAAGCGGAGTAGAATTATGGCTCGTGTAACAGTACAAGATGCGGTAGACCAAATCGGTAATCGTTTTGATTTAATTTTAACTGCGGCTCGTCGCGCAAGACAATTACAATTACATCAACGTGAAGCATTAGTACCAAAAGACAATGACAAACCAACAGTGATCGCTTTACGAGAAATCGAATTGGGTTTAATCAATGATATGATTATGAACCAACAAGAACAATCAATTATGTTGGAAAAAGAAAAAGCAGAAATCGAAGTGCTTTCTTTACTTACTGCTGAATAATGATCTAAGAGAAACAGAGGGAATAAGCATCTTTTTATCTCCTTTCTGTTTCTTTTCTTTTTGTAATTCTTATTTATAACATCAAGTAGGTGAATCAAAACTAAGGTAGGTAAAATAAATGAAATTATTTGAACCTTTAAAACAGATTATTCAGACTTACTTACCCGAGGAGCAGATTCAAACGATTGAACGTGCTTTTGTTTTAGCACGCGATGCCCATGAAGGACAATATCGTTCTAGCGGGGAACCTTATATTACCCATCCAGTTGCAGTCGCCTGTATTGTTGCAGAAATGAAATTAGATTATGAAGCGATTATGGCGGCACTTTTACATGATGTTATTGAAGATACTCCCTATACTGAGGCTCAACTTACAGAAGAGTTTGGCAAAAGTGTTGCTGAAATCGTAGAAGGTGTATCTAAACTTGATAAGTTAAAATTCCGAACCCGTCAAGAAGCGCAAGTCGCTAATTTCCAAAAAATGATTCTAGCCATGACGGAAGATATCCGCGTGGTATTAATTAAATTAGCTGATCGTACCCACAACATGCGTACGTTAGGTGCATTGCGTCCAGATAAACGTCGACGTATTGCTAAAGAAACGTTAGAAATTTATGCACCTTTAGCCCATCGATTGGGAATTGAGCATATTAAAAATGAATTAGAAGATCTTGGTTTCCAAGCTATGTATCCTCACCGATATGAAGTATTAAGTAAAACGGTGAGTATTGCTCGAAATAATCGTAGAGATATGATTGACAAGATTTCTCAAGAGATCAGCGAACGTCTTAAAGAAGCCAACATCCCAGCACAAGTTACGGCAAAAGAACGCCCACTTTATGGGATTTATCAAAAATTACGACAAAAAGAACAAGAGTTCCATTCAATTATGGATATCTATTCTTTTTGCGTGGTGGTCAAAAATCGTGATCAATGTTACATGGCACTCGGCCGGATTCACTCTCTTTATAAACCTCGTCCACAGCAAGTGAAAGATTATATTGCTGTACCTAAAGCAAATGGTTATCAGTCATTACAAACAGAAATGATTGGTCCAAAAGGTGTGCCGATTGAAGTCCATATTTGTACTGAAGAAATGCAACAAATGGCAGACATGGGTGTGACCGCAAAATGGGTTTATAAAGAAGGGGGTAAAAATGATAGTACTACCCCACAAATTAGAGCTCAACGTTGGTTAAAAAGCCTGGTTGAATTACAACAAAGTGTGGGCAATTCATTTGAATTTATTGAAAGTGTCAAATCTGAATTTTTCCCTAAAGAAATTTATGTCTTTACGCCTAAAGGACGTATTGTTGAACTCCCGAAAGGTGCAACAGCGGTTGACTTTGCGTACGCTGTCCATTCTGATGTAGGTAGCGCATGTATTGGAGCGAAAGTAGATAGAAAACCCTATCCACTTTCTCAACCATTAGTATCGGGACAAACGGTAGAGATCCTCACTGCTGAACATGCTCAACCTAATTCAAATTGGTTGAATTTTGTTGTTACGGCTAAAGCTCGAACTAAAATTCGTCAAAGTTTAAAAACCTTAAAAGCTGATACTGCAGTAGTTTTAGGAAAACGACAGTTAATTAATGCATTACAACCAGTACGATTGGCTGATCTTTCAGAAAAAAATATTCAGCAAGCTCTTGCAATCTATGGATTAAAAACCTTAGATGAACTTTATACGCAAATTGGACTGGGCAATTTGATGAGTGCAGTAGTGGCTTATCGATTATTAGATGAAAAAGTTGAAATTGATACCGATGGGAAACCATATAATAGTGAAAGTCCGCTAGAAATTAAGGGTGGAGAAAATTTACTGACTAATTTTGCACAATGTTGCCATCCAATCCCAGGAGATCCGATCGTCGCTTATGTAAGTCCTGGAAAGGGGTTGGTGGTACATCACGCCCATTGCGCAAATGTGCGTCATCAAAAAGCGATGCATTATATGGCAGTAGAGTGGGAAAATGCAGATACCAAAGTACCTTTTGAAGCAGAATTACATATTGAAATGCTCAATCGTGCAGATACCTTATCCAATTTAATGTCTGCATTAACAGCATTGGAAAGTAATGTTCATAGTATTTGGACTGAAGAGCAAAATGGTCATTTATATGATATTGCAATTCTACTCACTGCTAAAGATACCCAACATTTGGCCTCAATTGTGAGGAAAATAAAAACATTACCAGGCTTCGTGCATATTGAACGGAATATTAATGCTTAATGACGGACGTTTTTCTAGATGAAATCCCCCTTAGCACGTTAAAAGGTGTTGGGAAAGCAATGACAGAAAGGTTAAATAAACTTGGAATTTTTAACCTTCAAGATTTGTTACTTCATCTTCCCAGTCGCTATGAAGATAGAACTAAAGTTACGCCAATTTCTGAAATTCGAGTAGAACAACATACGACGATAGAAGGCTTTGTGCAATTATGTGAGGTTGTAGTAAGCCGCCGTCCTATGTTACTGGTTACGCTCTCAGACGGGACATCAAAGATCCAATTACGTTTTTTTAACTTTAATGCTGGCATGAAAAATAGCTTTCAAGTGGGCGCCAAAGTACGTGCTTTTGGTGAAGTTAAACGTGGACGCTTTATGGCTGAAATGGCGCATCCCGAATATCAAATTATTCAGCCTAATCAAGTTGCCGAACTTGCAGAATCTTTCACACCTATTTATCCAACAACAGAGGGAATGTCACAAGGAATGTGGAGGAAATTAATTCCACAAGCATTAAAAACTCTGGATAATTATCAAATTAGTGAAATATTACCTAAATCTTTTAATCCCTATCCTTTTGAATTAAAAGATGCCTTACAATTTCTTCACTGTCCTCCTGCGAATGCATCACTTACTCAGTTGGAAGAGGGAAATCATCCCGCACAACAACGATTAATTTTTGAGGAACTCCTTGCGCATAATTTGGCTATGCAAAGTTTAAGAGAAAAAACTAAACAATTTTCTGCATTTCCTTTATCGCCTCAAAGCGAGCTTCTTAAACGATTTCTTGCACAGTTACCTTTTGAACCAACAAAAGCTCAAAAAAGAGTAAGCCGTGATATTTTAAATGATTTGCGTAATCCGTTTCCTATGATGCGTTTGGTACAAGGAGATGTCGGCTCAGGAAAAACATTAGTCGCCGCTATTGCTGCACTTTCAGTAATTGGCAATGGAAAACAAGTTGCCCTGATGGCCCCCACCGAAATCTTAGCGGAACAGCATTTACAAAACTTTAAAAAATGGTTTGAACCATTTGGGATTGAAGTGGCGTGGTTGGCGAGTAAAGTAAAAGGAAAAGAGCGGAATCAAACCCTAGAAAAAATAGCGAATAATCAGGCTAAAATGGTGGTGGGAACACATGCTCTTTTCCAAGAAGGCGTAAATTTTTCTGATCTTGCATTGGTTATCGTCGATGAACAACATCGCTTCGGAGTAGATCAAAGATTGCAATTACGAGAAAAAGGACGGCAAGCTGAATTTTATCCTCATCAATTAATTATGACTGCGACACCTATTCCTCGTACGTTAGCCATGACCGTATATGCAGATCTAGATACTTCTATCATTGATGAACTTCCTCCGGGGCGAACACCAATTCAAACTGTTCTGCTTTCTGAAGAAAGACGCGCTGAACTTATTGCACGTGTTAATCACGCATGTACCGTAGATAAACGCCAAGCCTATTGGGTATGTACCTTAATTGATGAGAGTGAAGTATTAGAAGCACAAGCTGCAACGGCCATTTGTGAAGATCTGCAACGATTGTTACCACATTTACAAATTGGACTAGTCCACGGACGCATGAAACCTGCAGAAAAACAGGCTGTCATGCAAGCGTTTAAAGAGGGAAAAATTAATTTGCTTGTTGCAACAACAGTTATTGAAGTAGGGGTTGATGTTCCAAATGCGAGTTTAATGATTATTGAAAATGCAGAACGATTGGGGTTATCTCAATTACACCAATTACGAGGAAGGGTAGGGCGCGGCTCAACGGCATCATTTTGTGTATTGATGTACAATTCTCCATTAGGAAAAATCTCACGAAAACGCCTAGAAGTTATGCGTGATACCCAAGATGGTTTTGTCATATCAGAAAAAGATCTGGAAATTCGAGGTGCGGGTGAAGTATTAGGAACAAGACAAACAGGAAGCATTGCTTTTAAGGTTGCTGATTTAATGCGTGATCGTAGAATGATTCCGCAAGTACAGGAAGCAGCAAAACTTATCTTACAAAACACGCCCCATATTTCGGAAAAAATTATTGCAAGATGGCTTAATGCGAAGGATATTTACTCACAAGCATAATGACTAGAGAAGTATAGTAAAAAAAGAAATTACGTTATAATTAAGCCACTTTTTGTTTAATTATTTTAAGAAGGTTATTTTGAAACCGCGCATTTTATTTTTTGACTCAGGAATTGGGGGCTTAAGCATTTATCAAGAAACAATGCGATTATTACCACAGGTTGAATGTCTTTATTGTCTGGACAATGGTGCCTTCCCATATTCTGAAAAATCAGAAGAAGTAATTATTGAACGCACAGCTACTATTTGTCAGAAAATAAATGCCCTTTATCCCCTTGATCTAATTGTGGTTGCTTGCAATACGGCAAGTACGATTGTTTTACCTAAATTACGTGCCACATTTTCATTTCCTATTGTAGGGACGGTACCTGCCATCAAACCCGCTGCACAAATTTCGCAAAGTAAACATATCGCACTTGTTGCTACAAAAGGTACAGTTAAGCGACCATATGTTCACCAACTTATTAATAATTTTGCGGGCAATTGTAGAATAGAAAGTTTTGGCTCAACCTTGTTAGTAGAAATGGCAGAAAATAAATTGCAAGGTATCCCAGTAAATGAATTAGAACTTAATCACCACCTGCAAGCGTTAAAACAAATAGGCGATTTAGACACAGTCGTACTGGGGTGCACGCATTTCCCATTTTTAGAAGATGAATTACGGCTGGCGCTTCCGCAAGTAAAAAATTTTGTTAATTCTGGTAAAGCAATAGCAAACCGTATCCAGTCGCTTTTAATAACAGTAGCGAACAAATGTTACGACGCATCGCAGTGTGCACATGATGATAAAAAGCTTTTTGCGACGGCACCCTTACCGCAAGCCAAAATTCAATTATTTAATAGTTTAGGCTTCCATCTAGAGAAAATTCTTACCGTAGAGTAGGGGAAAAGGGATAGAACGTCCTTTTTTATATTGTATTCTATATAAATTGCTCTATGTATGCGTCTAAAATTGGATTTTTTAAATTTTAAAATATGTGGGTGCAACACTAAATCGGCGCAGAAAAACTGTTTATTTATTCGAAATGGTTTAAAATAAAAGCTAAAAATGCTTATTTATTAGATATTTATGGTTTTTTTTAAAAAAAATTAAAAAAAATTTAAAAAAGTACTTGCAAAGGTTTTCAAAATAT
>JAHHQX010000027.1 GCA_020026155.1 Actinobacillus sp.
ATCAAATAATTAGCGATTTACGCTTAAAAAAAGGGAGCTTCGGCTCCCTTTTTTGCTATACGAATGGGGGATTTTTTTTGTAAAATTTATTTTTTAGGTGATATATAAAGAGAAAATAGATGACGGATTTTTATATTGTTTTAGGTTTGGCGCTATTAAGTATTTTTATTCTCGGATTCCTTGGATTAGGCGGAACGCTCCTATATCTAAGAATAAATAAAATTAATTTTACAAAAGAAAATAAAAAGATTCTGATGATCGGCATGATTGCAAGTGGAATTTTTTGTCTTTTATTTATTGTTATTGAATTATTTTGGTATTGGCTCTGCTTTTTCGGGACCGATTAGTCAATTTATTTAACTTTTCTATGGAATTTATTTTCTTTTCTCTATGGAATTTATTTTCTTTTCCTAAAATTTTGCATAAACTTTTCTGAAAATAGTGGCGTCTAAGAAACAGATTAATAGAATTTGTCTAAATTTATGTTCACTATGAGTGATACTGCAAATATTCATTAGATCTTAAGGAAAACCATGAAAATTTTAGGAAAAAACATCATTACCGTGGCATTGTTGTCATCTTCAATTATTTTTGCAAGCCCAGCAATGGCACGTGGACACCATCATCATTATTATGGCGGTGGTCGTCATCATTATTCGTCCTATCCAAGTTATCGTACACCAGTATATCGTAGTTACACCACAAACTATTATGGTGCCCGTCAATTACCTCCTTCGTCACGTGGTGCAGATAGCACTTTTAATCGTTCTGCTAGTGAGACGACAACGGCAACACAAGATAAATCTCATTTAAAATCTAATTTATTAAGCGGGGGAGCAGGTTTACTTGCAGGATATGCTTTATCTAAAGCGATGGAGGATCACGATTCCCACGCTACTGCTACAACATCGGCTCCAGTAGAACGTGTTGTAGAACAACAACCTGTTGAGTCAGCACCTGTTCAACCCGTGCAACAGACTCAGTATCAACAGGCACCACAACCCCAATACCAGCCAATGCCACAAACAGTAGCTAATCCACAAGCATTGCAAGAAAATTATCAAAATGCATTGAATAATGCTCAGCCTAATGTACAACGACAAGGTCAAATTGCCTTATCTGCATTGAATCAATTGCAGTATGCAGCCGAATCGCTACAAGCATCAGGAAATCTTTCAAATGCTGATTTAATGCGCATTCAAAATGATCGTAATGATATTTTAAGCGTGCTTGCAAATAGCGTGGGTGTACATTAATTAAAAATAAGAAAAGGGGATATCAAATCCCCTTTTTATTTTAATTGGAGAAATTATTTACCATTCCAAGGGTGAAGGGTTAAATCTTTGGCACGGGTGAAACTGCCGTAGGTCGGATTTGGAATAATAATCCATTTTGTGCCATAGTTATTTTTATGTGCTTTCACAAAAGCTACACGTTCTTTATTGGATTTATGATAAACATCGCTACCAAAATCATCTAGATTATCCCCAACCATAAGCGCAATGTGATAACCTTGATCCATTACTGCTTTAACGCGAGCCGCCTTATCACTGGTATCAGTACGTAAAATTAAATGCTGTTTATCCACTTGTGGGAAGCCGAGCGCTTTAAGATTATCGACGGTTGCTTGATAAGATTTTTGGCTACGGTTAGAGATATAGAACATATCGCCACCATGTGCAACCACGAATTTAGCAAAATCAACCGCACCTGGAATTTCAGTAGCTTCACGTGCCTCGCACCATCTATCCCAAGATTCTGACCAGTAAGGTTGATGATGGGCGACTTGCCAGGCTGCATATTTGCTATTGTTAATCATTGTTTCATCAAGATCGACAATGACGGCATTTTTTCCGCGCATTTTATTTTTTAAGAATGCCATTTTTGCATCATTAAAAGCTTGGTAGGATAATGCCTCAAATTCACCTGAATTTTGCATCCACATTACCGCAAGTTTACTGTCAGTAGGCGTTAATTTATTCATATCGACAGAAGTTGAACAACCTGCTAATGCCATAACAGCTGTGCTTAGCAAAACAGCAACAAGTGATTTCTTTTTCATTCCTAATTCTCCTTTTACCAATAGAAACGAAAATATTTTAGAAGAAAAATAAATCGCTTAACGTGATCACGCCCGCAAAATCAGATTATTTTTTTAAATTTAAATGAATAATTATTTTAACGCTGCACTCAATTTTCCCGAATTTTGCAATAAAAGTTGTTGTGCTGTTGTCTTTTCTAAACCAGTTAAAATCATCAAAATGGCGAGTTTTGCATGATTATCGGCACAGATTAAAGCATTTTCTGCTTTTCTTTTAGAACAACCTGTCGCCTCGCAAATAATATTGATCGCTCGTGCCTGAAGTTTTTTATTGCTGACTTTTACATCAACCATCAAGTTTTGATAGCATTTTCCAAGTAAGACAAAACTTGCGGTGGTGAGCATATTTAAAATCATTTTTTGTGCTGTACCCGATTTTAAACGGCTTGACCCTGTAAGGACTTCGGCACCGACTTGAGGCACAAGGGCAATATTTGCCAAATTAGCAAGCGTGGAATTTAAATTACTGGTAATGGCAATCGTTTCAGCACCTTGCGTTTTAGCATATTCAAGCGCACCAATAACGTATGGCGTACGCCCACTTGCGGCAATTCCAACTAGAATATCTTTTTTACAAAAGTTGATGGATTGTAAATCTTGTTTACCTTGTTCTGGATTGTCTTCTACACCTTCCATGGCTTGAGTTAACGCCCGCGATCCGCCAGCAATAAGCCCTTTCACCATTTCAGGATCGCTTCCAAACGTTGGCGGGCATTCACTGGCATCAAGAACGCCTAAACGACCGCTTGTTCCCGCACCAATATAAATAAGCCGACCGCCTTGTTGAAAGGCACTAACAATATTTTCCACTGCTTTGGCAATTTGAGGCAAAATATTTGCGATAGCCAATGGGATTTTCTTATCTTCTTCATTCATCAGATGGACAATTTCTAATGCACTCATTTGATCAAGATGATAAGAAAAAGGATTACGTTTTTCGCTATTTAAATGTGTAACTTCTTGGAAAATAGCAGAATTTTCTGAATTAGGGTTCATAAAGTGTTCCTAAACTCGTTGTCTGTGAGGCACCCGTAACGGAGGGTAAATTAGAAGTATAATTGTGGATACGGCAATAAGCTAGCCACGCAAACGCAGCCGCCTCGACATCATCCGGATCAATGCCAAAAGGTGCCGTGGTGGTAATTTCCCACTGGGGTAATAGCCGTTTAAATGCCTCAACAAGCGCAAGATTTTTAGCGCCGCCTCCACAAAGTAATAGACGTTTGGGTTTATGGCTTGTTTCTTGCCATTGTTGTAAAACGTGTGCTGAACATTGGGCAGTAATTTCGACTAACGTCGCCTGAATATCTTGAGGTTGCGCATTTTCAGCTTTTGCCAGATGGCATATTTTTTTAAGCCACGCTAAATTGAAATATTCGCGTCCAGTGCTTTTTGGAGCGGGAAGTTGAAAATAAGGATCGCTTAACGCACACGCCAGCAAATTCGGTAAAATTTTGCCTGTTTTTGCCCAATCGCCATTTTTATCGAACGGTAAGCCTAAAGATTTCTCAATCCAAAGATCGAGTAAGGCATTCCCTGGGCCCGTATCAAAGCCTATAACATTGGTTTTAGAAAGTAGGGAAACATTACTGATGCCGCCGATGTTTAATACGGCAGTCGCATAATTTTTATCGAAAAATAGGGCGTGATGAAAAGCAGGGACGAGCGGTGCACCTTGTCCTCCCAGTACCATATCTTTATTGCGAAAATCTGCCACAGTGGGAATCCCTGTTCGGGTGGCAATAATCTGCGGATTACCGATTTGCATCGTAAAAGGGTAGGCACCACTCGGCGCATGCCAAATTGTTTGTCCATGGCAACCAATCGCGACGATATCTTGCTTAGTTAATTGATTTTCTTTTAAAAATTTTAACGAGCAGTCTGCATAAAGTTCACCGAGCGCTTGTTGCAATTCGCCAAGTTTTTGTAAATGTACCGTCCCTTGATGCAATGCCAGTAAATCTTGGCGAAGATTTTCTGGCATGGGGTAGGTGGTGGCAACTTGCATTTGTGCTTTTTGAGCAGAAAAATCAACGAGCGCCATATCTACGCCATCTAAACTGGTTCCTGACATAATGCCGATATAGAGATTTTTCTGACGCATTGGGCTACCTATTTTTCTTTGCGTGGACGTGCCCAGTTTTCACGATAAGTTTGTTTTGAGCGAGAAACCACAAGGCTATTTTCTGGAACGGTTTTCGTTACCGTCGTACCCGCACCTACCGTTGCACCATCGCATACTTTTACAGGCGCGACAAGTTGTGAATCAGAACCGACAAATACATCGTTTCCGATTTCAGTTAGGTGTTTGTTTTTACCATCATAATTACAGGTAATTACACCCGCACCGATATTACAATCTTCGCCCATTTTAGTATCACCAACATAGGATAAGTGATTGATTTTAGAACCTTTTCCAATAAAGGATTTTTTCACTTCGACGAAGTTACCAATATGAGTTTGTGGTGCTAATACAGTTTCAGGACGTAAACGTGAAAATGGACCAATTTGAGAGCGTTCGCCAATCACCGCATTTTCAATCACAGAGTAAGGTTTAATTTCAACATTATCGCCGATTTCGCAGTTTTTTAAGAAAACGCCTGCACCAATACGAACTTGGTTACCCACGCTAACTTTACCTTCGATAATTACATTTACATCAATTTCAACGTCTTTACCGTGCGTAAATTCACCGCGTAAATCAAAACGTTGTGGATCTAAAATCATGACACCTTCAAGGAGTAAGCGTTTAGCTTGTAATTTTTGGTAGTAACGTTCAAGCGCTGCAAGTTGTAGGCGATTATTCGCACCTTCTACTTCCATAAAATCATCTGCTTGAACCGCAACGATTTGTTCACCATCTTGTTTTGCAAGTGCAATTACGTCGGTCATATAGTATTCATGTTGGGCGTTGTTATTATTTAAACGTCCGAGCCATTTACGGAAATCTTTACCGCTTGAAACCATAACGCCCGTATTTACCTCACGGATTTGCTTTTGAGCCTCATTAGCATCTTTTTGTTCAACGATGCCGACTACTTCACCTTGCTCATTACGTAAAATTCGACCATAACCTGTCGGGTTGTCTAAAACAACAGTTAAAAGTGCAATACCATTTTCTGGTTTTGCCGCGATAAGTTTTTGTAAGGTTTCTGGTTGAATCAGTGGTGCGTCACCGTAAAGCATTACGATGTTTTCATCATCTTCAAAGAAAGGTTCTGCCTGTTGCATTGCATGCCCAGTACCAAGTTGTTCTGCTTGATAAACCCAATTCACTTTTTCATCTTTTAAGGCATCTTGCATGATTTCACGAGCATGTCCGTAAATAAGATGAATATTTTTCGCATTAAGGGCATGAGCCGTATCAATTACATGTTTTACCATTGGTTTTCCTGCCACTTTATGGAGGACTTTAGGTAAATCAGAATACATTCTTGTGCCTTTACCAGCAGCAAGGATAACTGCGCTTAAAGCTTGAAGATTTGATGAATTTTTTTGCATAATTTTTCCTAAATTTTTCGGCTATATGGCGTTATTTTAGCGTACTTTTTAGGAGATGAATATAAATAGTCCACTGGAGGCACTCAGAATAGGGGGATAGGCAGGAAAAAATAAAGTACAGGACTGACCACATAATCATTCTCAAATGGTTAATTCTAGAGTAAAATGCGGAAATTTTATCCGTATTTTAAAATTTTAAGGATTTTCTATGTCTAAAAAACTTCTCTCTATTTCACTTGCATTGACGACACTTCTCACGGGCTGTGCAATGGAAGGGCATAACACGTTGCCAACAGAATCTGTTGCGACCTACCAACAACCATACTATGGCGTAAAATCAAGTATTGCGATTGGTCAATTCAATAATAGCAGTACTTTTATGAACGGTGCATTCTTTGAAGGACAAGATCAGCTTTCTAATCGTGCTAAAACGTTACTTATCGCAGATTTACAACAAACAGGACGCTTTAACGTGCTAGATCGTGCCAATATGCAACAATTAGCGGCAGAAGCGAAATTAAGCGGTCAAAAATTAAAATTACAAGGTGCGCACTATGTCGTTACCGGAAATATTACAGGTTTTGGACGTAAAACCGTGGGCGATCAAGAATTATTTGGCATCTTAGGTCGTGGTAAAAAACAAGTTGCTTACTCACAAGTGACATTGAATGTCGTGAATGTACAGACTTCACAAGTTGTGTATTCCGTACAAGGGGCAGGTGAATATAACTTATCAAATCGCGAGATTTTAGGTTTCGGTAGTACTGCAAGTTATGATGCAACCTTAAATGATAAAGTTCTTGGACTTTCTATTCGCGATGCAGTGAATAAATTGGTTGCAGGTATCCAACAAGGGCAATGGACGCCAAGTAAATAGTTAGTCAGGATGGCTAGGAGAAAATTTATATGAGGAAATTGATAGCAATAGGGACATTGGCAACGCTTCTTGCAGCGTGTAGTAGTGGACCACGCCCGCTTTATTATTGGGGCAATTATCAAGATCAGGTTTATCAATATTATGTGGCGCCAGGTGATTTAGCGACACAGAAAGAAGCACTTCTGAAAATTATTCAAGAAGCTAAGGCTGAAGATCTACCTGTTGGTCCAGGCGTTTATGGGCATCTAGGTTTAATCGAAATGCAACAAGGTGATGTTGTTGCTGCACGCGAGGCTTTCCAAAAAGAGGCAACACTTTATCCAGAATCTAAACAGTTTATCCAGTTTATTACTCATGCGAAAAGTGCCCAAAAAGCGAAAGGGAGAGCAAAATAATGAAAAAACTCGCAGCATTAGCCATTGCTTCAACAGTATTATTGAGTGCATGCTCCTCAAAACCTTATGATTATTCTGCTTTCCAAGCACATTATCCGAAAAGTATTGTTGTCTTGACGCCAGAAAATAACAGCTTAGATGTAAAAGCCACTGATTCGGTATTAAGTGTGGTTTCGCAACCGCTTGCCGATGATGGTTATTACGTATTTCCTGTGGCGCTGGTGGATCAAGTCCTTAAACAAAATGGTGTGACCGATGGTAATATTGCTCGCCAAATTTCAGCGACTAAATTACGTCAAATTTTTGGTGCAGATGCGGCACTTTATTTAAAAATTACTAATTACGGAACTAAGTACATGGTGTTCGATAGCGTAACCCAGGTAACTGTTGATGCCACATTGGTAGATTTAAAAACGGGAAAAGTCCTTTGGACAAAAGAGGTGACAGCAGATGATTCAAATGGTCAGAGTGCAGGGCTTCTTGGTTCTCTAATTAAGCAAGTTATGGATAATCTTGGTGATCAAGCTCATGTTGTCGCAGCACAGGCGGGTGATATGCTATTTGTCACAGGCAGTGATGGCGATATTTTATATGGACCAAAATCACCATATTTCCATAAAGATCCACAAATTGCTAAAAAATAATTGGCAGAAAATGGGGATACACGCCCCAATTTTCCCAAAAAATTATGCTATAAAAAATGCTCGCAGTTGGCGAGCATTTTTATTGTTAACGTTTTATTACCAAGTGTAAGATACACCAGCACCGATAATGTCGTCTTTTTGGCTATTTACTGAGAAAGCACTTTTCACCACCCAGTTACCATTGTCAGAACGGCGTGCATACCCGATTGATAGTGCCCCTTGACCTTTGTAGTAAGCACTCGCGGCTGAAAGCGTACTTTTACCTGCGATATTCGGCGTATCAAGTAAGCCCATTGCAGCACTTGCCGCAATCCCTGCTCGTAAATCACGGTTCATGTGATTCATATCTTGACGTAGATGGTTGATTTTACGATCTACGCCAGCATCCAAGTTTTGTTTAATACCAGCGAGGGAACGATCAACGTATCCACGGGTAACTGCACTTGACGGATCATTACTATCGACTAAACCTGTAATGGCTACACCTTGACCTTTATTATTCGATAGGTGCATAGTGGCATTACCGTGCTTATCTTTATGAACTGCCATGTGAACGCTTTGACCATTATTTTGTAAGGTTACACCACTTTGATCCATGCGGGTTGATTGGCTACCATCACTGTTCGCTACAGTAAAACCATCACGTGACATCGTGCTATTACCAGTCATCACTTGACCATTTTGCCCTCCGATAACGACTTTATTATTGGTCGCATCAGAACCTGTGGTTACCTCACCATTTGAGCCATTGAAGGTTACACGGTTTGCATCTGCACCTGCGCTAACAGTGGCTTTAGCTCCATCAATTGTTACCTGTTTATCCCCCTCACCAGCAGTGATCTTAGCTTTTGAACCATCAAGTGCAACACGATTTGCTCCCGTACCTGCCGTAACAGTTGCTTTAGTGCCATCAATTGCGACTTGTTTATCGCCAGACCCCGCAGTGATACCCGCTTTTGAGCCATCAAGAGTGACACGATTTGCACCCGTACCGGCGGTAACTGTTGCTTTAGTGCCATCGATCGCGACTTGTTTATCACCACTACCAGCGGTAATGACACCTTTATCACCATCAAGTGAAAGTTGTTTATCACCTGATCCTACGGTTACCTTGGATGATACAGAAACACTATGTAGATTTTGTAAATCTTGTGCAAGTTTAATAGTAAGGGCATCATCTTTTGCTTCAACATAAATATTGTTAGCCGCAGTTTTAGTATTAGCCCCTAAATTACCTTCACCTTTTACGGTCAATTTAGTACCTAATGCACGATGAATAACTGTACCATTATTACCTGTAAAGTCTAAACCAGCTTGAGCAAGTGCTTGTAGATCACGAGCTGTCGCTACTTTATCTAACGCCTTCGCACCTTTTTCAGCTAATAGACCAGATTTACCATCTTGACCTGCGATCACGGCTTTCGCTTGATCGGCGGTTAACGGCGCATTATCACCTTGTCCTGCTGGCACCAAACTTGAGGCAACATTGCCCATTTGTTTTGCATCACCTTTAACAGAAACCGTGACTTGATTTTGGATTGAATCAACATCTTTTGCTGAAATACCTTTAGCCGCCGCAACAGGTTCTACACCATTGGTTAGAGCATCCGCTTTCACTTTACCGTGATCAAGATCAGAAGCAGGGTAGTATTTACCGTTATCCGCTTTTACGTAGTCTTTTGGTACATATTTACCGTCTTTTTCGACGTATGGTTTACCGTGCTGATCCACAGGTACATATTTATCCCCGACTTTCACATAAGGTACACCGCTATCGTTAACAGGAACATAAGTGCCATTTACATCTTTATATGCACGACCATTCGGACTAATCGGCACATATTTACCATTTTTGTCCTTCGTCAACTGCGTACCTTTAGGATCAACGTATTGGACAGGGACTGCTCCAGAAACGTTACTATTAATATTATTTACAATTGTTCTCGCTGCTACAGCTGCATCTTTAGCTGATTCGGCAGAATGTCCTGCGGCATTCGCAGACCCTGCTGCAGAATTTGCGGAATCATTTGCTTTATTTGCGGCCTTACTACTTTGAGTCGCGTAATGTTTAGCATTTTCTTCAGAGGATGCTGCATCTTTGGCAGAAGTGGCTGATTGACTAGCATCTACTTTGGCTTGTTTTTCATCTGCACTTGCTCTGTCAGCAGCGCCAGTTGCTTTGCTTGCTGAGCTCGCAGCTTGGCCAGCTGAGGTTGCGGATTTAGTTGCGTCTTGATCAGCTTTTTTCGCGTCTGTAT
>JAHHQX010000028.1 GCA_020026155.1 Actinobacillus sp.
TTTGTCTGCTTTAGCTTCGTTAAGTTGTTTTTTAACTGCTTCTACAGTTGTTGTGTCTGCTTTATCGCTAAGTTGTTTTTTAACTGCTTCTACAGTTGTTTTGTCTGCTTTACCAGCTAAATCTTGTTTTACTTTATCTGCATCAGCTTTTTTAGCTAAATGCTCATTAACATCTTTTTTATTAGTGTCGATTTCTTGATTAAGGTTTTTAATTTTTTCTTCTGCTTTACCTTCAGCTTGAGTAACTCGAGTTTCAAGTTCTTTATGAGTAACTAATGTCACATTCTTAGTAAGATTTTTGATATCTCCTTTTAACGGTTCCCCCTGTTTATTAAGATTTACTAATCGTTTACCTATTTCTTGAATCTGGTTATTTGCTGTTTCTTTTTTAGTTTTTGCTTCGGTTAAACTGTTCTCAATATTCTTTGCCTCAACTTGCAATTTTTCAATTTGAGCTGAAACTAAATTTTCACTAGTTTGAGCCCCCCTAACTTTCGTCTCTAGATCTTTGCGTGTATTGAGTTTTTGTTGATACTCCTGAATAGTATTATTAATCGCATTCAAGTTTTTTCGCTTTTCCGATAATTCGAAATTATCAGATTTATAACTTCCCTCAAGAGATTTTATTTGATTACCTAACTCTCGAGATTTAGAAGTGTTTTCGTCTGATGGTTCCCCCTTCTTTTTAGCCTCTTGAATTAACTGTCTTAATCTTTTGCGCTCTTCCTTTAATTCTTGAACTTTTTGTTTATTACTACCTATTGTATGTTCAAGTTCTGTAATCCTAGCACTATGTATTTTTTCCTCTTCTTGCGCAGAATTTAATCCTCTTGTTAACTCTTCTAATGGTTCCATCTGTTCAAGTTGAGTCTCTAATTCCTCTCTTGCTGCCTGTGCATCCACTAACTTTCTATTTTGTGTTTGTTGATCGAATTTATTCTGAATTTGCTTATTTGTATTGTTTTTAATATCTGACGCTGCTCTATCATATTCAGCTTGATTGTCCTTTTGTTGTTTTTGTAAGTCACTAATTTGTGAATTTATTTCCTGTAATTTAGATGTATTCTGGTTGAGTTGTTCTCTCATTTCCTTAGCTTCTGGTGAAAGTAAAGAATCTAAAGAATTAGCAGAATCTACTGCATTTGCCGCAGTTGAAATTGCCATAGCTACAGCAACGGCTGCAGCGGTTTTTACTAAATTTCGCATATATAAGACCTCGAAAAATAAAAAATATGAAAAAAAAGACATGTGTGTTGTGCCTCATTTGCACATACGCGAAATTCTAGAGATCGAAATATACTTTTCTACATTAAATGATATTTAATAATCTCAATCGTTTTTTTTTGAGCTTTTTATTTTAAATATACATAACGACTGTTAACAATTTTACACAAATTTAACATTTATTTAATATAACTTTCTTTTGTTTTGATTGTTTTTAGATCCATTTTAGATCAATAATCATACTTATTTATAGGTAACAATAGCTTAACCTATTACAGTTAAACTATTGTTAATAAATTTTTATTTATTGATATATTTATATATATTATTTATCCCAAGATAATAACGCCCATTTTCTAAAGAGGTTATAAGGACTTTTGATATCGGGGTGGGCGGCGTGGTAGAGTTTGAGATCTTTGATTTCTTGCTCTGTCAATTTACCGACAGACCAGCTAACGGCCTTGATAAGTTGATCGGCAGTGAGGGCTTTGGGTTCAACGAGGCAGCCGTGGGACTCAATAAAACTTACGGTTGGGAAATAGCCTTTTTGGTAAAGTAGATTTAAGGCGTACATGTAATTTGGAAAACCTACGGAATCGCGATCAATCGCACGTAAGACTTCCGGGGAGATAAAATCTTTCTCTACAAGCATGCTCATATGAACGGCTTTGTGTGCATGTTGGTTCAATTTATTAATTGCATCATCCAGATCTCCGACCATGGAAGAGCGTGATGAGATGCAGATGTCACATTTTGGTACATTATCCCAATCATCTTCCCACGCCCGCAAAATCGGATGAATATTTTTAATATTCATAATCTTCGCACGTTCTTGCACAACATCGAGCATTTCTTGGCAAAAATCCAGTGCATAAACGGCTTTGACATGCGGTGCGATTGCTAATGCTAAGGCACCTCCCCCACACCCAACATCTAGTACGGTATCGGATGGTGAAAGCTTCATATGCGCCATAAATTGTTTTACGTATTCACTTTGTAAATCAAAATCAGAGCGTTGCATTTTTTCAGCCTTTTCTTTCCAATCTTCAGCCGTTTTGCCTTTACGCGCCGATAGTTTAAAGTGATTTTTATATAAAGTTGCAAAATCGACATCATGGATAGTCGGTAGTTGAGTGTCTGTCATACAGTTCTCCTTATGTCATAAAGTGGAAATGTTTTTGGATAACCGCAGGCGCGAGTTGATAAATTTTCGCGAGATTCTGCATAGTGAGAATATTTTGCGGTATCCCATCAGCAAGGATTTTTCCCTGATAAAACAATAAGGTACGGTCAGCCAATTGTAAACTCTGCTCTGGCTGATGCGTTGTCATTAAAATGCCTAATTGAGTTTCAGCATTCAGTTGTTTGATTTTTTCTAACACCCGTAATTGATTACCAAAATCTAAATTTGAAGTAGGTTCATCCATAATCAATAATTTGGGCTGTTGTACTAAGGCTCTTGCAATCAAAACCAGTTGTTGTTCCCCACCGCTTAATCTATCAAAACTTTTCGTTAAAAAATGTGCAATTCCAAGTTGTTCTAATGCCATTTCAGCTATTTCTCTATCATGGTGGCGAGGGCTTTGATACCATTTTAGATAAGGGTTACGCCCCATTAATACAACATTTTGTACACTAAAATTAAAGTTATAATGTGCTTGTGGCACATAAGCAATTTGAGTTGCTAATTGAGTTGGAGAGCATGTTTTTAAATTCTGGTTATTAAGATAAATTTCTCCTGTAATAGGTGGTAATAACCCCAAAATGGTTTTTAATAACGTTGTTTTGCCACACCCATTTGCACCAAGTAAGCAGACAATTTGTTTATTTGAAAATGTAATGTTTAAATTATCCGCAATTACCTTTCTTTTATAACCAATTGATAAATTTTGCAAGGAAAGAAAACTCATTTTCGTCCTCCCAAAATCAATAAACCTAGAAAAAACGGGACGCCAACAATGGCAGTAATAATACCAAGGGGAATTTCTACACTAAATGCAGCCCGCGAAAAAGTATCGGCAATCAATAATATTGCGCTACCGAAGAAAATGGTAACAGGTAATAATTGGCGAAAGTCACTTCCCTTTTCTCCCAGCCAAAGTCTAGCTACATGCGGAACAATCAGTCCAATCCAACCAATAATTCCTGTAACGGCGACAATGGTGGAGGTCATTAAGGTAGCTGAAACAATAAAAATTAAACGCGTCTGGGAAAGGTTTAAGCCTAAACTTTGCGCTTCTTCGTCTTCAAGGCTTAATAAATTCATGCGCCAACGCAGTAAAATTAGGGGGAGCATGGCAAGCAGAATAAGGGGAATCATGAAGGCGAGATCGTGAAAAGTTGCCATGTTTAAGGCGCCTAATAACCAGAAAGTCATGGTGGTTAATTGACTGTAAGGATCAGCAAAAATTTTTAGAATGGAGATGCCTGCTTTCAATAAAGCCGCTAGCGCAATTCCCGCTAAAACGAGAGCTAAAATCGGCGCATGGTAACGCGCAATTTTAGCAATCGCGTAGACGATCGCTACGGCAAGTAAACCGCCGATAAACGCACTTAATTGTAATTGCCAAAGCGATCCTCCCACAAAAATGATAGCAACCGCACCTAACCCTGCCCCTGCGCTCACGCCTAAGATATCAGGCGATACAAGCGGATTTTTAAACATACTTTGATACGTTGCCCCCGCCATAGAAAGGGCTGCTCCCGCGAGAATCGCGGTTAAAATGCGAGGAATGCGAACTTGCCATAATACGGTGTGAATAATAGAGTCAGCTGAAGATGGAGAAGAAAAGAGCGTTTGCCATAAGTCGTGAAGTGAGATGGGATATTGTCCAATGCAACAGGCAATAAGGGTACAGAAGATTAATAAAGCTGGCGGTATAACTTGTCGCCAGCTTTTTCGTAAAAATTTTTGTGATTTAGAGAATACCAAGTGATTTTTCATCTTGTGGAGTCAATTGATAATCGTAAAAAAGTTGGAAATAATTTTTCACGAAATTGAGGTAATCATGGGTATCTAAACGTTTCGGATCCAATTTATGGGTAAGCCATAATGCACCGAGTAATCGGTTAACACTTGGTGGTTGCCCTAACCAACCGAATGGTTTATTTGGAACAAGGTAAACATCTTTTTCTTGCACCGCTTTTAATTGGTGCCAAAGTGGTGATGTTTGAATATGCTGATAAGCACTTGGATCTTGGGTAACGATGATATCAGGCTGCCATTTATAAAGTTGTTCCATCGAAATGCGCGCCGTACTTTTTTGGCTCTTCATATCGACAACATTTTTTAAGCCAACCCAATTTAATACTTCACTATGAATCGAATTAATTGGTGCCGTTTCCAAACCATCCACACCGCGGGCGTAGTAAACTGATTTTGCAATGCCGTTAATTTGTGTTGCATCTTTGGTCATGTCTAAAATACGTTGTGCATAATTTGCCAAGCGTTCGCCTTTTTTCGTATCACCAATATATTTTGATACGGTTAAAATTTGTTGTGGCGTGTCCGCAAAATTACCATCGACTAACACTACAGGGACTTTTGTTTTTTCATGAACACGTTTTACGGTATCAACATAACTCTGCCCTACACTACCAACATCAATGATTAGATCTGGTTTGAGTGAAATAATTTTTTCCATAGAAATCATGTTACCGTGACCACCAAGTCCACCGAGCGCTAACAAA
This sequence comes from Actinobacillus sp., assembly GCA_020026155.1. Taxonomy (GTDB): domain Bacteria; phylum Pseudomonadota; class Gammaproteobacteria; order Enterobacterales; family Pasteurellaceae; genus Actinobacillus_C. The sequence continues at coordinate 4,915 of JAHHQX010000028.1, forward strand.
TTACGGGCAGAAGATGGAATATAAGTCATTGTAGGTTGTGGAAAAGGATGGGCGAAATTAATCATTTTATTAGGTGCAAGTGAAACTAAAAGCGTATCAGAAACTTTACCTGCACTTAGCACTTTGTGTACGTTGTCTGGTTCAACGTCACCAAATTTTGCTGCGACTAAGTCGCTAAAACCTTCTGTGTTAAATGCAGCTGGATCGTTTGCCTGTGCAGTCCCAATAAATACTACTGATAGAGCAAGTGCTAAGCTCTTTTTTAATAACCGTGTCGCCATAAATTGCTCCTTGGACTTGGAATGTTAAACAACTCGTTATACATTACAATTTATAAAGATAATTGTAAATTATTTAAGCATAAATCGTGTAAATTTTCCGAAAAATCAAAGAGAAAAGCAATGACGAACATCACAATTTATGATGATAATCAAAAAAGTATTTAAAAGTGGAAATATATAAGAAAAGATAAAGTGGCGGAACGGACGGGATTCGAACCCGCGACCCCCTGCGTGACAGGCAGGTATTCTAACCAGCT
>JAHHQX010000029.1 GCA_020026155.1 Actinobacillus sp.
TATGTGGATGCACCGCCGCTTTAAAACTCGCCCAAATGAGCAGGAAAATTTATATCACTAAATAATAACGAAATAGAATAAAGGCCAGAATTTTCGTCAAAATTTTGACAAATATTCCAGCCTAGACTATTTAGCCTAAAAGATAGAAATAGAAAACACTCCAAAATAGTCATCTATCTTGGAGTGTTTAATACGTTTATAACGGATATTTACGCTTTTTTACAGTCAAATCGATAAGAGACGAAACCGTATAAAGTCCAACCTAGGAATGTGATCAATGCACCGTAATACATTGCTTGTTGACCCGAGGCATATAGGGCATACAAGCTATATATTGAGCCAATTAATGCAACCAACGTTGTTACTTTTACTTTTGTTGTGGATACTTTAGACATTTGAAGTAATACACTTAATGCCCCCATTGAGAGTAAGTATGGGATAACATTGGTTACTACGGCTAAGTCAACTAAAATATTAAATTGACGGTAAAGTGATGGACTAATTGTCATTAATGAGAGAAGTGTTTGGATAATTGTAATGACAACCATACCAATGATTGGTGCTTCTCGACTGGTTACTTTCTTGAAAAATGCTGGGAAATAGCCTTCTTCGGCTGATGATTTAAATACTTGTGCGATCGTAAATTGCCATCCGAGTAAGGAGCCAAAACAGGACATTACCATCAACCCCATAATCACTTTACCTGTGGTTTCGTTAAACATATAGGCGAAAGCTAATCCAAATGGTGCAGATGAACTTGCTAATTCAGCATTTGGTACGATACCTGCAATAACATTGGTTGATACAATGTAAATCACCGCAGCGCCAAGTGTTCCACCTAAAACGGCAATTGGCACATTTTTTTCTGGATTTTCTACGGCATCGGTATTCGCACAAGCGGATTCTAGACCTAAGAACGCCCATAATGTCATTGAGATTGAGCTACTAATCGCTTCGAAGGTTGGTACGTGATGCGGGTTCCAAGAGTCAATATATAATTTTCCGCTGAACCAGAACCAACCGATCAAACACAATCCAACCACTGGAATAATCACACCCCAAACCGTGAAGGCCGAAATATTTCCTGTAATTTTAGCACCACCAAAGTTAAGCACTGTGGCAAGCCATAATGTGGCAATTGTCCAGCAGGCGGTTTCAAATGGGGTTAATGTGATACCGAGAAACTGTGTACCGTATCCCACTGCTGAAATCGCAATCGCTGCATTCGCAATTAACAAAGACACTGCATAAGTGTAATTTGCCATAAAGTTACCGGCCTTACCGAAAGAATATTCTGCATAGCCGCCCATTCCACCACTATGGCGACTGAACATTCCGCACTGAGCAAAGGCATAAGCAAGCGCTGCTGAGCCAACGGCGGTAACAAGCCAAGATACGATAGAAATAGTCCCTATTTCCGCTAATTTGGTGGGCAACATAATGATGCCTGAGCCCATCATATTAACCATTGTAAGAATGGTCAGTTGGCTTACGCCAATTTTATTGGTATTTGCTGTCATAATACTAACTCCGATGTTTCATCGTGCGGCAAGAATACCGCACGATGATTAACACTATTGTTCTAATACATAACCATAAGCACGAATACGACCATCAGGATCATTTTGTAAATAAACCCCTTGAATTTCCGGTGCAAAGCCAGGGAAAAGATTGATCCCCTCTTCTAATGCAAGGAAATATTGTTGCGCTGTGGTATTCCATTTTTCCCCTGGTACCACGCATAGCACACCTGGAGGATAAGGCAATGCCCCCTCTGCGGCAATGCGTCCAACAATATCGGTTAATGGAACAAGTTCTGCTTGATTGCGTACAAACTTAATGTGAGCGGCTTGTGGCAACATTGCGTATTCAGGTAAATATTTTTCCCTAAATAGATTTTTTTGCAGTTTTTTCACATTACGACTGACATAAAGATCGTGCATTTCTTGGCATAACTGACGTATGGTGTAGCCTGCATAGCGTTCTTCATTATTTTTATAGACTGTTGGTAGTACGTCTTTTAATAATGAATCTTTTTTCACGTGTTGTTCAAACGCTGTGATTTGCGCAACAAGTGATTGCATTTTGGTTAGCGTTTCTGCTGGTGTTAAAAGGAAAAGAATGGAGTTTAGATCGCATTTTTCAGGAATAATGCCATTTTCACGTAGATAATTAGCAAGAATAGTTGCAGGAACACCAAACTCTTCATATTCACCTGTTTTTAGGTTAATACCTGGTGTAGTTAACATAAATTTACAAGGATCTACAAAATACTGATCTTCTACATAACCATCAAATTTATGCCAAGTTTCATTAGCGTGGAATTTGAAAAATTCAAGATTTCTTGCAATTTCTTCGGTGTCGTAATCTTGCCATTTTTTACCGTTCACCACAGGTGGAATAAATGGTTTAATTAAATCACAGCTATCTAAAATCATTTTGCGAGATTCAATACCAATCTTAATACATTCATCCCACAAGCGGATACCTGCTGCGGAGCCTTGAATTTGGGCGTTTACATCAAGTGTAGCGAATAATGGATAAAACGGACTGGTTGAAGCGTGTAACATAAAAGCATTATTAAAATGTTTATGGTTACAATAACGTGCTTGTCCTTTAATATGTTTATCTTTTTTATGAATTTGGCTTGCTTGTGAGAAACCTGCTTGTTGTTTATGAACAGATTGCGTCACGATGATACCAGGATCATTTTCATTTAATTCCAAAAGTAACGGCGAACAATCACGCATAATTGGAATAAACTGCTCATAACCTACCCACGCACTATCAAATAAAATGTAATCACATAAATGCCCGATTTTATCTACGACTTGACGTGCGTTATAAATAGTTCCGTCATAAGTACCTAATTGAATCACCGCTAAACGGAATGGACGCTCTTGATTGAGTTTTTCTGGTGCAATTTCTTTTATACGAGAAATCAAATAATCTTCATCAAAACAATGAGCATCAATACCACCAATAAAGCCAAAAGGGTTACGAGCCGTTTCAAGATACAAAGGTGTTGCACCTGCTTGAATCAATGCTCCGTGGTGAACTGATTTGTGATTATTACGATCAAATAAAACTAAATCGCCCGGTGTTAAAAGTGCATTGAGAACCACTTTATTAGACGCTGATGTACCATTTAGCACAAAGTAGGTTTTATCCGCATTAAATACTTTGGCTGCGTGACGTTGTGCATCCAAAGCGGCACCTTCGTGAATAAGCAAGTCACCTAGTTTAACGTCTGCGTTACAAATGTCTGATCTAAAAATATTTTCACCGTAAAAATCATACAAGAAACGACCTGCGGGATGCTTACGGAAATATTGCCCTCCTTGATGTCCTGGACAATCAAAGGCTGAGTTCCCCATTTCAACATACTCGCTCAACATTTTAAAAAATGGTGGAAGCATATTTTTTTCATATAGTTGCACAGCTGTTTCAATTTGACGGCTATACAACTTAATATCGAAACTATTTAAATCCTGAATATGATACACAACGTCATAATAGGACTTATCAAGGAATTGCCCTTTTCCAATCAATACAAATACAGGGATTTTAAAGTCTGTATTTATAACAGCATCAATATACTGAGCAACATTTTCAGCACTCAATACGACTGCTCCAACATCTGTAAAGTCTGTTTGGCTGACAGGCACTAATTCACGATTAGTTTGAAAATAAATTGATACTTTTGGATCGTATGCGATTTTTAGATTTAACATAGTTAACTCCTATATTAGAGATAAAAGTACCCCATAACATAAAACAGATCGATTTATGCTAGTGATACGGGCTTATTTTAAATACAGAAATCCCTGAGAATAAAATCCCCATAAAACCTATATTTAAAAATTCGGTATAAAATAAAACAGAATAAGTTGCTATTTATTCAGAAAATAAGAAATAGCAATATTAAGAAGCGAGCTGAGAGTTGAAGAAAGCGTAAGAAAAATATGAACGGAATAACGGCATCATAATATGTCGAGTACGTCTGATATGTGCCATAATGGACAAACCTGCGGTTGGATTATCTATCCGTTTTATCTTGACGTTCATCATATAATCTCCTATTCCATAGAGTTTATACAAGGTTAAGTGATTTTTGCAATTACATATTACGCTCCCCATACTCTGAGTTTCCTTGATTTACATCAATGAAATTGCATATTCTTCTAAACTTTTTTCACAAAAAAACGCCAAAATTTTTTTTAAAATTCCGGCGTTGGTTTTACAGA
>JAHHQX010000003.1 GCA_020026155.1 Actinobacillus sp.
CTCCACTTGCCCGGGTGGTGAAATCGGTAGACACAAGGGATTTAAAATCCCTCGGCTTTCGAGCCGTGGCGGTTCAAGTCCGCCTCCGGGCACCACTTCTGACCTTTCAAAATCAAAAGGTTACAAAAAAGAATATAGCACCTTAAGGTGCTTTTTTATTACCTAAAATTTATCTCTCTTCAAATTTCTGTTAGAATGCCCTAGAACAATTATATACTGGTGTGTACTAGAATAGCTTAGGAGCTTTCGAATATAGCCAATCCCCATAAAATTCATAGATACACAACGAAAATTGAAAAATAATTAGTAATAGAAGTGTAGTCGCTAAAGTGATTGTAGATACGATATTAACCAATATTTAGTTTTCTTATACAGATTAGTCCTTACAAATTACATTTAATAAAATACAAGTTCTCTCTATCCATTCTATCATGGGAGTAAAATATTTATAGTACAATAAAAAGCCATAAAATATAAATAGAAAGCTATTCAATATATTATAAACGATTAACAAGCTCAATATAGCACTAGGTATAATTATAATTCATTTAAACAGATTATTTGTATACAAGGAATAATTTAACAACGATGAAAATAGTTAATAAAATTGATATTGAAAAAATATATGATAAAAACCTAAATTTTCTTATTGGGGCAGGAGCATCATATGGTTTATTTCCAATATTATCATCAATTAAAATTGATGATAACTCTTACACTTTTGAAACGTTATTAGAAAAAGTAAAACAAGAGCAAGAAACAGATATAAGCCCAAAACTAACAACTCTTACACTTATGGCGTACTATAAACAATTAATTCTTCCAGTACAACAATGTGATTATCAGTATTCTGAAGATGATGATAAAAAAGTGGTTATTGATAATTATAGACAATTTATTAAGAACATCATACATATTTTGATACACAGTGATAAAAAAATCTGTAATATTTTTACCACAAACTATGATGGCTGTATTCCATTTTCTGGCGATTATATTTTACAAGAGGGTACCATAGAGTTCATAATCAATGATGGCACTCATGGTTTTTTTAAAAAACAATTAGAGGCTCGGAATTATAATAAAATACATTACCGTACTGGAATTTTTAGTGAATACAAAGAGCAATTACCTACACTTAATTTCATCCCATTACATGGCTCAGCATATTGGTCCTTAGAAAAAGATAATATTTTTATTAATTATAGTATGGAAAACCAACCCATTCAAATTCCAGAGGAAATAACAGAATTTTGTAATTTATTAAACAGTAAGGATAAAAAATATACCGATTTAACTAACTATGCTCAAAATAAATCACAGTGGATTACGTCTGATGTAGAAGCTTCTTTTAAGAAAGAATATAGAGCAATACCAATTGTTAATCCAACGAAAAGAAAATTTTATGAAACAGTTTTAGAAGAACATTTTTATCAAATGTTGAGATTAATGAGTTATGAACTTGAGAAAAAACAAACAATATTTATTACGTTTGGATTTTCTTTTGCAGATGAACATATATTACAACTTATAAAACGATCACTTTCTAATCCTAATTTACAGTTATATGTTTGTTGTTTTGATAAAAAAGAAGTAGAAAGAATGGAAACATTATTTTCTAAATATAATAATGTTTATTTAGTTCAAGTAGAAGAAGATAATGAAGGTAATAATAATCTAAATTTTTCTACTTTTAATAATTCTATTTTTACATTAAAAGAACTCATAAAATAAATAATAATTGGAAGGTAATTAATGAATATTTGTGTAGGTAAAGTAATTTCTGTTCGAGGTATAAAAATTCTTATTCAAGCAAATAATATTTCTTCACACGATATTTTATTCCATGATGGAGAAACGTTCGATGGTGTATCTATTAAGGGATACCTTCTCATTCGGAGAGGTTTCCGTGATATTGTAGGAAAAATTGAAGGTGAGTATCTAGAAGAAAATCACTTAGAAAAAATCGAGGGCGATAAAGAGATAGATTTTCTCTATCTAAGAAAAATAGAAATCAGGCCAATAGGATATTTTGAAAAAGGTACATTCTACGAAGGCGTAAAGTACTTACCTATGATAAATGATAAAGCCTATCTTGCATCTGATACTCATATATCTTGTGTTATTAATCCTATTAAAGAAGAAAATAATAAATTTATTATAGGAACAGCAATTAACGAAAACTTACCAGTTTATTTACCATGGCAACATCTATTTAATACTCATATTGGAGTATTTGGTAATACAGGTAGTGGAAAATCTAATACCCTTACAAAACTTTATACTGAATTATTTGCAATTAAATCAAATCAAATACGAGGTAAAAGTAAATTCGTAATTATAGATTTTAATGGAGAATACACCAATAACCAAATTTTACCACAGAATGAAAAAGAGGTTATTAATCTCAATACTCATGATAATAATGGAGATATGATTATATTAACATCAAAACAATTTTGGGATGCCGAAACACTATCCTTACTATTTAAAGCAACTGACAACACACAAAAACCATTTATTAAGCGTATAATAAATAACAGAGAATATTTTCAAAAAGATAAAAACTCATTAGAAAATTATTTTAAAGCCACTTTTAAAAAAGTATTTACTTCAACCGCCCAAAAAAAAGACGTTGTTAATTTATTTATTGATATATTAGAGAATCTAAAAAAATTAACAAACATTAGCAAATATAATAATATTATAGAAAATTTAAGAAAATTATCTTGGCATTCTACCAACCAATATTTCTATAGTGGTTCATTATATTTTAATGGTGGAGAAAATGATAAAGCATATAAAAATATATTTGAAGAACATATAGAAAATTTTAATCTACCTAAAAATTATGGTTTTGATACTGAATTAAATTTAAGAATTAACCTTCAATTAATTAATGACTTACAGGGTGGATATGCACAATTTGATCATATTCAACCTTTATTAAAAAGAGCAGAGTCATTTTTAGTAAGCATTAAAAAAGTAATTAAAGTTACTGATACAGATAGAGAAAGTACGTCTTCTCTACGTGTTATTTCATTAAGAAATTGTAATCAAGAAATTAAAAAAATTATCCCATTATTACTTGCTAAGCAATTATATGAAACTCATAAAAAAACTATTATTCACAGCAATAAACCAATAGAAACATTACACTTAATTATTGATGAAGCACATAATATACTTTCTTCTCAATCTATTCGAGAACAAGAATCTTGGAAAGATTATCGCCTTGAGCTATTTGAAGAAATAATCAAGGAAGGAAGAAAGTTTGGTGTATTTCTTACACTATCAAGTCAAAGACCTGCTGATATTTCGCCAACAATTATATCACAACTTCATAACTTCTTTATTCATAGATTGGTCAATGATAAAGATTTATCGTTGCTAGATAGCACTATTAATACATTGGATAAATTATCCAAAGATAGAATTTCACATTTAGCAAAAGGATGTTGCGTTATTACGGGAACTACCTTTGATATGCCATTAATAGTACAAATTGATTTATTACCAAATAATAAACAACCAGATAGTGAAGATGTTAATTTAGCCAAATTATGGGAATAGCACTAAATTTATCATTTTTTATTTTCTTACTTTTTTATCAAAATAACCTTTGATCCTTTAAGTCTTCAGGAATAATCAAATTAGCTTATTATTCCTGAATAAATAATAAGCAGCTTGGAGCCACAATAATTCCCCCTGATTCTTTACCCTTCCCCACAACGCTTTTCCAAATCTTTTAAACAAAATACTACGACTATTACAGCAATAGCCAACCAGTGATACTAAATACCTCTTTTTATCGTAGATTAGTTATACAAATATAGACTAGAATGATTACCATTTAGATTGTTGTTTAGTTTATTGGAGTCTTGTATGAAACTAAGAGCTTTGTTATTAACTACCCTTTGTTCATCTCCTTTTGCTGCGATTGGCGAGAATGGACCACCTGCGTGGTTCGGAAAAGAAAGTCAGATAAAGGATACGCATATTCTTTCCATTCCTAATTACGTTTTTAATCTTCCTCACGCCCAAAATAGTCCCCCATATACCCCTAAATCAAATGCTCCTTTACTCATAAAGTTTTGGGCAAGTTGGTGTCCATTTTGTTTAGCGACTTTAGAAGAAAGCCAAAATTGGCAACATGATAAAAGTCTAAGTCATCTAAACTTCGTTACGGTTGCCTCTCCAGATTTTCTCAATGAAAAAAATTTTCAAAACTTCAATTTATGGTATAAAGGATTGGACTATCCAGATTTACCTGTATTCCTTGATAATGGCGGTAAATTAGCAAAACAATTGGGGATTACTGTTTATCCAAGTTATGCGCTTTTCAGTCCAAATGGAAAGCTTTTACGTCTTCATAGAGGGAATCTTAGTCTTGCACAATTACAGACATTATTAAAAGATCCACAAGCTAACTTAAATAAGGTGAATAACATGACGTTGTATCAAAATAAAATTGCAAACAATAGTACAGACAAAACTGCTGCACCTCAAACTATTTACCTAGCCGGTGGTTGTTTCTGGGGATTAGAAGCTTACTTTGAACGTATTCCAGGCGTTATTGATGCAGTGTCAGGTTACGCAAATAGTCGCATTCCAAACCCAAGTTACCAACAAGTTGTAACGGGGCATACGGGTGCAGCCGAAACCGTCAAAATTACGTTTGATGCAAATCGCATTTCATTAGATCAAATTTTACGTTATTACTTCCGTGTTATCGATCCTACGAGTTTAAATAAACAAGGCAACGATCGTGGAACACAATATCGCACGGGAATTTACTATACAGATTCGAGTGAACGCCCAATTATTGATGCGGCCCTCATGCGTGAAGCGAAAAAATTTGATGTTCCGCTCGCTGTCGAAAGTCAAAAGCTGACAAATTTCTATGAAGCGGAAGATTACCATCAAGACTATCTACAAAAAAATCCAAATGGATATTGTCACATTGATATTTCCAAAGCTGATATTCCATTGGAGCCTATACCAGAGGATAAACCCTATAAAAAACCCAGTGAACAAGAACTTAGAAACAAATTAAGTGATTTATCTTATCAAGTCACTCAACAAGGCGCGACGGAGCGAGCATTCAGCCATGCTTATGATGAATTATTTGAACCAGGGATTTACGTGGATATTGTGAGTGGTGAGCCTTTGTTTAGCAGTACAGATAAATATCATTCTGGCTGCGGCTGGCCGAGCTTTACTCAGCCAATCCAAGCCAAAGCATTAACGGAAAAAGATGATTACAGCTTCAATATGCACCGTATTGAAGTGCGTAGTCGCCGAGCTAATTCGCACCTTGGGCATGTTTTTAATGATGGTCCAAAAGATAAAGGTGGGTTACGTTATTGTATTAATGGAGCAAGCCTTAAATTCATTCCACTTAATAAAATGGCAGAAGAAGGCTATGGGGAATGGATTGATAAAGTAAAATAATTGTATCTATCATATCATTAAAGAAAATGGGCGCCACATAATTATGTACGGCGCCTTTATTTTCAGAAAAATTTACATTAATTAATATTTACCATTGATAACCGAAACTCATCCCTCCACCAAAATTCTTTTGAGTATCTTCGGATACAGCAGTTTTTATAATCCATTTACCATTATCTGATATACGAGATGCGCCTATCGCAATAGCTTGTTGATCGCGATAATGTCCTAATGAGGCTCCAATCATACTTCTTCCAGCACTAAAAGGTTGAGGTAAAAGTGCAGTAGCTACTGCCGAGGCACTTCCTGCACGGGATTCTTTGCTGACTTTATGAATTTTATCATCAATACCTGTTTGTATATGATGCATTTCTTGTTTCAATCCTTCAAGCTGTCTACGGTTAACAGCATCTGTTGGTGCCTTCCCATCAGCTACATTAGAAATTATATTACCTCCATTATTTAATCCATTTTTTGTTAATGCTGGTCCATTTTGAATGGTGACTCCGCTATTATCTACATTCACATTGCCTACTTGAATACGATCTTTAGCTTTAAGACTATTCACATGCAGATCTTTCTTTAATTCGACCTTAATAACTGTTGCCCCTGCATGGCTTTGTTTCAATTTCGTAGTAATATTTTCATTATCGCCTTTTATATCCACTTGTGATCCTAATTTATTGGTAACTGGCCCTCCTTGATCACCTTTAAATTTTAGTCCCAAATGTATGGCAGATTTCAACTGTGCAACATTCACTGCATCCGTATCCTCTGTTCCTGCTGAAACATGCGTAATCTGACGAATTTTACCCTCTTTACCAATTGAAACTGCAGCGCCTGTAGAATGAAATGCTTTTTCATCAATCTTATTATCTCGAGAAGCAAGTGGATTAAATCCCTGTACTCCTTGAGCACGCTTTACAACAGAGCTATTACCAATTGCGATCCCATCTTTTACTTCTGTTTTTGTTTCCGCACCAATTGCTATTGATTGCTCCTGACTAGCTTGTGCAGAATTTCCTAAGGCAATAGATTCATAGCCATGCGCTTCAGTAGTCGCACCTATTGCTATAGAACTGTCATCCATAGATTTTGCCTGGACCCCTAATGCAACCGAACTTTCACCTTTTGCAACTGAATTTGAACCAATTGCGGTCGCAGAATCGCCCCCAACATTCACGTGTGCACCAATACCTGTAGTCGAGCTTGCAGTCACATTACCTAAGGCACCAATAACAACTGAATTATTTCCATTTGCATGCGATTGAGTCCCTAAAGATAATGCAGAATCTCCTTTCGTTGTACTTCCATCCCCTATCGCCGTAGAATATGTGCCCCCGTTGGTCTGCGCATTACTACCGATACTCAAATTTTGAGTTGTTGTGTCATTTTTTATCAAGTTACTTTCTGCTGCTTGCCCAATAATTGCATAGGTCGTAAAGCTACTTATCAAGGCTACTTTATAAAAATTTTTCATGATAAATTTCCTCAATATCAATTTCCCTAAAAGTCTCTATTAATATAAATCGTATATTTTATAACAATTAATTAATTGATTAATATAATCAAAAAGGGCATTTATGCCCTTCCCACTGATTATAATATTTATTATTTTTTCTCGACAACAAATGCGCCGTTAAATTCACCAGTCACGGTACCAGTGACATACTTCAACTGGTTCTGATCATCCTTCACAAAGGTTAAATCATCATGAGCACTTAACCCTTTTGCTCCTTCTCTGATTCCTAAAGCTTCTTGTCCACTTGTTGCAGTAAATACTAGATTTGTTGTATCTCCCTTAATATTAAATAAAGCATCATTTTTTATATTAGGATCTAAAACTTTACCTGTCGCTTGTCCATGTTTAAAGGATAATTTCATATCCCCAAATTTAACAATACGTTCTGTTTGAGAGCTATTATTCAATGGTGAATACATAAAGCCATTTTTCTTACTAAACTCTGCATTAAGATCTGTAGGAACATTTCGTTCACGATTTTTTTCATTAATTGCTCGTACATATTTAGATGTTAAAGTACGACCATCACCATTTTGGTTATATTGATAATATCCAACATATCCTGTTTTAAATTTGCCTAGTGGCACAAAGTAATAATAATTACCTTCAGTTGTATTCGTTGTTTTTACTATTTTTGTATTTTCAGGTTCTAACTTAACAATATCTGGTTGTTGCTTTCTGATAAAATCATGATCATCTTGATATTTTTTATTTTGATTCTCTTCATATACATCAATTGTTAACGTTAACGGATCGCCATTTTTCATCACAGAATCCACTCCTGTTGTATAAAATTTTGCATGCGCCGCATTATCTGCTGAAGTTTCCTTGCTCATTTGATTGTTAGGCTGTATTGGAGCAGGAATAGTCATTTCGGGTACCATTGGTACTTTTTGATTTGGCATATTCCCTTGTGTTTCTCCCTGTGATTGAGTATTTTGATTTTTACTCATATTATGCGTCACAGATGATGTTAAATTTTGTTTGGACTGGCTCTGATGATCTTTATCATGACCTGAACTCCCACCACCTGAACCACATGCGGTTAAAAGGCTTATTAAACCTAATGATAAAATTTTCTTTTGCATATAAATACGCTCCTAACTGATTTAATAAAATAAAAATGATCTAAAATGTTTTATTAATTTGTATCACAACTTGTTTTTTGTCGTGATTTTTAAAAATATTTGTACTTCTAAACTTTTTATACTGGAAGGTTAACCGAGGTTGAAATCCTTTAAATTGCCATGGTTGATACCAAATAGAATAATCAACCTTCCATTCCCTATCTATTCGACGCTTAGTAAAGAAAGAAATAAAACTTTGTGGATCAATTGGAGTTTGATAAAAACGTTTACTATAATCAAAACGAATTGCCTGCCCTAATTTCAATATTTCTCCTTCTATTCCAGAATAAAGATTCCACTGACGATAACTATCATAACCCTGATGAGCCATAAAAGAACGATAATCTCCACCTAATTCAAATCTAAATTTAGGTAAAAAATAAGCCATATTTACGCCGTAACTTGTAATATTTGCTTTCAAAATATCATTCTGATAATGGCGTTGGGATAATCTTATAAAAGGCGAAATTCTAATATGTGAACTAGCATAAAAGTGTGTAAAAAAGTTTGTTCCCACTCCGTAATATTCACGTCTTAAATGCCCAGCACCATCGGTTCCTCCTCCGTAAAAACTTTGAGTAACAAAAGGACTAACACCTAATGTAATCCGATTAAATTGTTTACCAAAACGTGGGGCAATAGAGAGATCTAATTCATCAAATGCATGACGATTATATATTTTCCCCGTACCAATAAGAGATACCCCTGTAAATAAGCCATTCCATGCTGGCCCTAGTAGAGGAACAAGCTCCCAATTATGACTCGCAACCAAACCATAACTTACTCCAACCCCACTTTCTGGTTTAGCGGTAGAAATTAAGTTATCTACTCGTGTTCCTATAGGTGCAATATTCGTTAAATTATTATCTCGTAAATAGCTTAATGAAAAATCATATTCCCAATGAGATTCTGGCTGTAAGAAATTTAAATAATCTTTTGCAATATCTTGGATATTTTTAGGGGCGTGTGTAGCTAATAAATAAAGCTCACGTTTTCCCCGAAAATAATCACCATTTTGTAGTAATAATAAGGCTAATTGTAAGCGTGCTACATCTAAATTAGGCTGATTTTCCAATAGCTGTGTATATTCAATAATAGATTGTTCAGGATTTTTTTTTACCTTTAATAAGGCATCTGCCCATAATATCCAATTAGGATTTCTTGAAGATAATCCTGCATAAAATGGCAAAAGTTGCTGAACTTTATTAGTATCATTAAGCGTTAATAAAGTAATAAACGCTTTCTCTAATAAAACATTATGTTGTTCAATATTATTTGGTGTAATTTTAATTTTTTGAATACCATCTTTAACATGACGATTAATAATGACTTCTTGAGCTAAACTACTAGATACATATCCTAAAAAGCTCATAAATAATATGGATTTAATATAAAATTTCATGCTTATACCCTAAATTTTGGTAGATTCTATCCAAATTTAGAAAAAAGAAAAGCAATTTTACATAATTTTTCATATTCTATTAGTAAAACTAATGAATATGCCTACAAATCTCTTTTATTTTTTAACCTAATACCTCTAACTAATTAATTTATAAATAAAAAAAGCGGACCTTTTGGTCCGCTTTCTATTATTTTAATCGCATCAATAAACACCACTTGATAATAATGTTTCTTTGTCTGTTTTACTGTTTTCAAAAATCAGTTCAACTTTGACTTTATCTTTTGTGTTGAGATCACGACGGACTTCGTCTGCCATGCCTGTGATAATATCTTGGTAAGTTGTTTTATTAAACTTAGACCATGCTCCATCATTATCTTCGGATTCCAATTCAAGTTTTACTAAAACTTGATTTCCCATTTGATCGACATCTATATCATCAACTTTCATTGTATGCGTTCCATCAGTTAATGTGCTATATGCCCCTTCCAACTTATCTTCAAGCATATCGTATTTATCATTCGCCATAACGGCTGTTGAACATAACAATAGTGCGCCTAATAAAATCTTTTTCATAGTACTTGCCTTCTGATTAAAGTTAAAAATTAAAAATGAATTTGCATAATATTAAGTTTATAAACGCCAACAGCACCTCCCGCCATCATTACCCCATCACACGATATTCTGTTACTGAATATCCCCACATCCTAGACAATAGAGATATTGCCCTTTCGGATCATTAAATTTATCAAGTAAATTGATTTGATTTGTAACTTTTATATAGGCTTTTGGTAGTCCAAGAGTTTCAGTTACTTGGGCTTTAATCGCAGCCTTACCTTGTTTATCTAAACTTTTAAAGAAACTGAGTAAAGTTGGGTTATCCTCATTTTCTACCCATTCCACGCCAAGATCTTTTTCGGTTACTTTATCATTTGTCGCAACGATTAGGCTTTTCGCTTTCGCTACAGCAACATCAAAGTTACCCAGTTCATCCACTAAATGATTTTTAAGTGCGTCGCGACCTAACCAAACTTGTCCTTGTGCGATTTTATCTACATCCGCTTTAGACATATGGCGTCCTTCACTAACAATCGTTAAGAATCGATCATAGCCGTGATTAATTTCTTGTTGGAGAATATCGCCATTAATTGGAGTAATCCCGCTTAACATAGAGCTTTTTGCTAAATCACTTGTGCTTACACCATCTGCGTTAACACCAATTTTGTGCAATGTTTTTTCAAAGGTTGGAATCATCGCAAAAATACCAATCGATCCAGTTAACGTATCAGGATCAGCAACGATATAATTTGCCCCACTTGAAATCCAATAGCCACCAGATGCAGCCATGCCACCCATGGATACCACAACCGGTTTGCCTTCGGCTTTAATTTGCATGAGCATTTGACGAATTAATTCTGAGGCAAATGCACTACCACCTGGACTATTTACTCGTAAAATCACGCCTTTGATATTATCGTCGTGATAAACTTCATTTAATTGTTTAACGATAGTATCGCCACCAGTTTGCCCATCACGGCTTTCACCATCAATAATACTCCCTTCAACACTAATCACCGCAATTTTAGCTTTTTTATCGGTTGTCATCGCATCAGGTAATGTTTTTAGATAAGCATCATAACCAATTAAATTCGGCTCACCCTCTTTATTTTCACCAAATTTACTTGCAAGTGCTTTTTCAAAAGTAAGTGAATTTGCAAAATTTGTTACAAGATGGCGCTCTTTTGCATAAAGTGTGTTATCACCATTTAAACGTTTTAAATCATTTAAATAGGCAGTCGCAGATGGTAAAACCTGCTCAGTAGTAATATTACGATTCTTCGCCACTACATTCACATAATCTTGCCAAGTTTGATTTAACCAACGTTGCATATTATTACGCGCAGCCTGTGACATATTATCGCGCATAAAAGGCTCAACTGCAGATTTGTAGGTACCCACGCGGAAAATATGCGGCGTCACGTCTAATTTATCTAATAAATTTTTAAAATAAAGGTTTTCAACGTTTAAGCCCGTAATACCAACTTGTCCCATCGGATTCATATATATCTGATCAGCATAGCTTGCAAGCAAATATCCATGTTGCCCATAATTTTGTGCATAGGCGATAACTGGTTTATGGCTTTGTTTAAAATCAGCAATTGCGTCACCCACATAATGAATAGCAGGAAAATTACCTTGCGTAAAATCACTTAAATTCAAAACAAGTCCATCAATTTTTGGATCATTTTTTGCATGATGAATGGCATTAACAAGATCAAAAATAGAAAATTGTTGTGGTACATCATCACTACTTGATATTGCATCTTTAACTAATTGACGCACACTGTCTTCTGGGCGTGTATCTGCTAAATAGCCGTTAAGATTAATGTATAAAGCGCCCTTTTGTGGGAGAGTAGGTTTGGTATTTTTATTCCCTTGCCATTGATTTAATTGGTGAATGCCAACAAAGATAGTTGCACAAATTACGACAAAGAAAAGGAAGACAATATTCATCACTAACTCACGGATGAAATTTAAACTCTTCCACAGGAATTTGCATAAAAATGTCATGGCGTTTCCAGTCCTTTCATTAATTAAATTTAGAACAAATAATAGCACATTTTTATTAAGTACCATGAACAACAAAATTTTTATGTTAAACTTAAGTTAATTTTATTCATTGAAGATAGAGCATATTTATGGACGCACTTACTTTACTCACACATCGTCACTCAGAAAAAAAACTTACTTACCCCATCCCTGATGAAACACAATTAAATCAAATGTTTGAGGCAGCCGTACACGTACCAGATCATGCACGTTTACAGCCTTATCGTTTTATTGTCCTTTCCCCAGAAATCATGCCAGATTTTCAAAGATTGCTTCAAGCTGGCGCAGAAGAATTAAATCTTGGTGAAAGCCGTAAACAAAAGGCGGAAACTATCTGTCAAAATAGCCCAATGATGATTGCGGTTATTGCCCAACTTGACCCTGATTTTGAGAAAGTTCCAACTTGGGAACAATTAGCCTGTGCAAGTTGCAGTGTTTATGCGTTACAACTTGCAGCAAATGCGCTTGGTTTTGATAACGCATGGCTTTCAGGAAAATGGTTGGAAAGTAATGCAGTACGCGAAGGATTAGATTGTACTGAAAACGAAAAAATTATCGCACTCGTAGCGATGGGTACCTCTGTTGAAAAAAGCACTCCTAAAGCACGTAAAAAATCTATCGAAGATCTCGTCGAATATTTATAAATTTTCAATCATCACGCCCCGCTTTTCGTAAAAATTTATATTATTTTAGGACGGATTTAAATAATAAAGCTTTTGCTTTTCATAGCGGATCGCAGTATAACTGGATATAATTATAAATTATTTAATAAGGATGCATTATGAACGTTTTTTTATCAACCCAACCTGCTACAGAAATGTGGGGGAAAAACGCCATTTTAAGTTTTGGTGACAACGGCGCCACTATCCACGTTAAACACGATAGCGTACTGACTGATATCCAACGCGCAGCGCGTAAATTACGTAATCAAGGCATTAATGACGCAGATTTAGAAGGTGAAGGCTGGGATTTAGAAACTTGCTGGGCTTTCTATCAAGGATTTTATACCGCAAAACAAAACTACGATTTAAGCCTACCTGTACTGGATGAAGAAAGTCATGAAACTCTCCTAGCCCGTATTATTTGTGGTGATTTTGTACGCGAAATCATCAATACGCCTGCACAGCATATGACTCCCGTTCATCTTGCTAAAGAAGCGCTTAAATTTATTCAACACATGACCCAAGAATATGCGCCTGATAGTGAAGTGAATGCCCGTATCATTGAAGGCAAGACCCTTCTTGAAGAAGACTATCAAGGTATTTGGGCCGTTGGGAAAGGTGCTAAAAACCCACCAGCAATGCTTCAACTTGACTATAACCCAACGGGTAATCCCGATGCGCCTACCTTTGCCTGTTTAGTGGGTAAAGGAATTACTTTTGATAGTGGGGGCTACAGCATTAAGCCAACCGATAGCATGGTAACAATGCGTACCGATATGGGTGGTGCAGCATTATTAACAGGTGCCTTGGGTATGGCAATCGCGGCTGGCCTTAACCAACGCGTTAAACTCGTCCTTTGTTGTGCTGAAAATATGGTAAGTGCCGAAGCCATGAAGCTTGGTGATATCATTAAGTACAGCAATGGCGTTACTGTAGAAATTCTTAATACCGATGCAGAAGGTCGCCTTGTGTTAGCGGATGGATTAATCTGGGCAGATCAACAACACCCAGAAATGATCATTGATGCAGCGACATTAACTGGTGCGGCTAAACGTGCTGTAGGTACAGAATATCATACTATTCTTTCCATGGATGAAGATCTGGTATTGGATCTGATGGCATCAGCAGAAGAAGCCACCGAATTATTCTGGCGCTTACCTTTTGCTAAATTCCATCGTGATCAAATTAAGTCACAATTTGCGGATATTGCAAATACTGCGACGGTTTCTTCACCTGCAGGTGCAAGTACCGCAACTGCTTTCCTATCTTACTTCGTGAAAGATTATCCACGCCACTGGCTTCATATCGATGCCTCTGCTACTTTCCGTGCCTCCCCTACTGATCTATGGGCGGCGGGTGCAACAGGTATCGGTGTGCAAACCTTGGCAAATTTACTATTATTAAATCAAGAATAAAAAGGAATTTTATGCAACAAACTTTTGCAATTATCAAACCAGATGCAGTTCGCCGTAATCTTATCGGTCAAATCATTGCACGTTTAGAAGAAAATGGATTTCGTATCGCTGCAATGAAAATGCGTCATTTAACCCCTGTGCAAGCACAAGGTTTTTATAAAGAACACGAAGGTAAACCATTCTTTGAAGGTCTGGTTGACTATATGACATCAGGTCCTGTGGTACTTTGCGTGTTAGAAAAAGAAAATGCTATTGCGGATTACCGTAAATTAATGGGTGTTACCGACCCTGCCGAAGCGGAGAAAGGCACGTTACGTGCAGATTTTGCAGTAAGCAAAAGCCAAAATAGCGTACATGGTTCTGATAGCCCAGCAAGTGCAACACGCGAAATTAGCTATTTCTTCGCACAAACTGAAATTGTGGGTTAATTCTCTACAATAAATAAAAAGCGGATAACTTAATTATCCGCTTTTTTATTTTTATCATTCTGCTCTGACTATCTAAGCATCACTTAATTTTGCTTTCTTTAATGACTGTTCAGGTTGTTCTGGCATGTAGTCATCTGCATGAAGTGCATTTTCCGCTTCCATTTTTTCAATCATCTCTTCGGATGGCATTGGAGGAAGTTTGACCCATTGCGGTGGGAAAATATTTTTAGGTTCACCTGGTTTTTGAATTTCTGGCGTTTTTTTAGCTGCTGCGCTTTCCGCTTTAATTAATGCTTCTGTTTCAGCCGCTAATTTCGGTAAATTCATTTGTTCATATGCTTCTTTTAATAGCGGTAAACTTTCAACAGCCGCTTTTGTAAGTGGATATTGACGTTGTACTGCGACCAATCGGTTTGCCACTGCTACCCACGCATTACGTTTTGCGTAGAATTTCGCAATATTTACTTCATGGCGAGCAAGCTGTGAATAAATATATTTAATACGTTTAATCGCATCTGGCGTATATGGACTATTCGGGAAGGCATTAACCAACATTGTATAATCTTGTAATGCACTTTGCATTGACGCACTATCGTGGTTAGCTTGATCCACACCGAAAAGCTCCTGAACCCAGTGGTCATTCGGCACTTCTTTCGCTAAGCCCGCAAGATATAACACATAGTCTGAATGTGGTGAGTTTTTAAAATAGCGTACAAAAGTATCTGCTGCCCATGAGGCTTTATCATATTCTTTATTTTCAAAATACGCGTAAATTAGCTCAAGTTGTGTTTGTTGACTATAAATCGTACGTGGGAATCGACCATTTAGCGCATTGAGATATTTAATTGCTTGTGCATAATTCTCATCTTTTAAATAGGTCTGTGCGCGATGTAATAAAACTGATTCTGGAGCAGTCTGTAATTCTTTATCCCCAGCACATGCGACCAACAACCCGGTTGCAGCCACTAAAAGCGTCAACTTCAATCTTTTCATAAAACTTATCCTTTATTAAGCTCAGCGAAATTAGATACATTTCCCATTTTATAAAACATCACTGAATTATACACGTTCTTTTATACATTTTTATAAAAAATAATCAATAACTTGTTGGTTTTAGGCCTTTTCCTTGTTTTCCCGCCTTTATTAGTGGAATCCTCGAAAGTAACACGGCGCATAGTTTTGCCGTTCCCAAATAAATGCTACAATGTTACAAATTTTTATATCTACTATTTTGGAAACCTTATGGCAACCCTTATTTTAAATTCAGAAGTCACACCAGACTTACTTGGTGCACGTCTTGATCAAGCTTTAGCAAAATTATTCCCAGATTATTCTCGTTCCCGCATTAAAACATGGATTGAGGGAGATCTCGTTAAAGTTAATGGCGAAATTTGTAACGTACCTAAACTCAAAGTCTATGGTGGAGAACAAATCGAAATTCAAGCTGAAGTCGAAGAAGATGAACGCTTTGAACCAGAAAACTTGCCATTAAATATTGTTTACGAAGATGAACATATCCTCGTTATCAATAAACCTAAAGATTTTGTCGTTCACCCTGGTGCGGGAAATCGAAGTGGAACGATTTTAAATGCATTACTTTATCACTATCCGAGTATTGCCGAAGTTCCACGCGCAGGTATCGTACACCGTCTTGATAAAGACACAACTGGGCTAATGGTTGTCGCAAAAACGATTCCAGCGCAAACCCAATTAGTTCGCGATCTACAAAAACGTAAAATCACCCGTGAATACGAAGCAGTTGCTTTTGGTGTTATGACGCAAGGTGGGAAAGTTGATGAACCGATGGCGCGTCACCCAACTAAACGTACGCACATGGCAGTACACCCTATGGGAAAACCAGCGGTAACGCATTATCGTATTATGGAACATTTCCGTAACTACACACGCTTACGTTTACGTCTTGAAACAGGACGCACACACCAAATCCGTGTACACATGTCCCATATTGCACACCCATTATTAGGGGATCAAACCTATGGCGGTCGCCCACGTCCACCAAAAAATGCAAGCCCTGAATTTTTAGAGGTTTTACGCAACTTTAAACGTCAAGCATTGCATGCGGTTATGTTACGTCTTTATCACCCAATTACAGGGGAATTAATGGAGTGGCATGCACCACTTCCAGACGATTTTGTGCAACTTATTGATGCGTTAAAAGCAGATTATCAACTCCACAAAGACGAATTAGACTATTAATGCAAGTTATCCTTCCAACTTGGCACGCGCCGAAAAATATCCGTGCTTTCACCACCACTCGCCATGGTGGTGTCAGCACAGCGCCTTTTGATACGCTAAATTTAGGTGCGCATGTCAGCGATGATCCAATTGCGGTCGAACAAAATCGCGTACGGTTACAACAGGAAATGGGACTTCCTCAAATGCCCCACTTCCTTAACCAAACGCACACCACCAACGTGTTAACATTACCTTCAGATTCTACTTATCCAGCAGATGCGAGTTACACGACGCAAAAAGGTGAAGTTTGTTTGGTGATGACAGCAGATTGTTTGCCTGTTTTATTTTGTAATAAGGACGGCACAGAAATTGCGGCTGCGCATGCGGGCTGGCGTGGATTATGCGACGGTATTTTGGAAAATACCGTGGCAAAATTTAAATCCCCTCACCATGATATTATGGTATGGCTCGCACCAGCGATTAGTCAGAAAGCTTTTCAAGTGAGTGAAGATCTTCTTCATGCGTTTATGGATGTTGATCCCCACGCAGAAGCGGCTTTTATCCGTGCCCCATTGGTACCTGGTAAATATCTTGCCGACCTCTACTTACTCGCTAAACAACGATTGCATTCACTAGGAATAACCAATATTTGTGGCGGAGAATATTGCACCTTTACCGATAAAGATCGCTTTTTCTCCTATCGCCGAGAAAAAAATACTGGGCGAATCGCTACCCTCATTTGGATGGAATAATTTTAATTAAAATACAATCACGCCCCGATTTTCATAATTTTTTATGATTTTTGAGGCGTGGTAATAAAAAAGCCCCATTTCGGGGCTTTAGGATTACGATAAAAATCTTAATTAAAACGTATAACGTAAGAAACCGTTTCCGCTGAAAGCATTCAGATAACTATTTAAACGGTTATATTCTGCACCGATTCCAACAGCTAGGTTTGGCATAATATCATATTCAACACCAGCTAAACCGCCGAAACTAAAGCGATTGTCGGTATGAGTATGAGAGGCTGAATAGCCAACTGCGTAAGCTTCATGTTTACTTTTCGCAATACTCATTCCCATGCGTGCACCTACATACGGGCGAACTGGGAAATTAAGTGGGATAGTATAGGTATAGCCAACCCCAATATCATAAGTATCAAACTTCATTTTTTCTGAATACACATCACCAAATTCTTTTGCAGTGGCATCATAGTAATCTTTGGTGATACGTCCATAATGCGTAAACCCTAAAGAAAGACGATTACCATTTTGGAAATCAAGTCCTCCAGAAAGGCGTTGAGAGAAAACGTTTTTATGAAAGCTTTCTCCATGATCATGGAAACGCAAAGATGTTACTCCTAGATCTGCTTGCGTAAAAAATTTAGGTTCTGCCTGTGCGCTAGTCGTCGCCATAATACCTAAAACAGTTGTTGCGAGTACAAGTTTTTTCATATATACCTCATTTCATTCAAAGTTATGACTGCCAGCGCAACAATACATTGAACCGATACTATTTTCATCTAAAATCGTAGTATAAAAATACTATATGTATAAAATATAATCTCATCAGTCTATTTTATAAGTCTATTTTTTGAAAAAATAATACCTTAGAAGTATATTAAAAATAGAGATAATCTCTGTTTTTTGCATTTTGATACAAAAAAAGCCCCGTTGAGTGGGGCTTTGATATAAAATTTTAAAAATCCTAGAATGAAACGCGTAAGAATGCACTACCTGTAAAATCTTTTATATAATGGCGATATAAGCGATCGTATTCTACGCCGACACCTGTTGTTACGTTATGAGTAATGTTAAATTCTACCCCACCGAAAGCGCCGTAGCTAAAACGGTTAAAGGAATATGAATCTTTTGCAGCATCTGCATCTGGGCCCACATCAGCAACGCCATCATGATAGTCCTCTTCTCCTTTAAAATGCGTATAACCAATACGCGCTCCAATATAAGGATGAACAACTGAATTTAACATCATTGCATGAGTATAACTTAAACCAATGCCATAGATACTTTCTTTAATTTCTTCTTGCGCTAGGTTTTCACCTTCATCTAAGGTCATATTCCATTTATATCGACCAAAATTAGTGAAATCTAAACCTAAACGATCCCCTTGAAAATCAAGACCAATGGTCGCTCTTTGTGAAAAGCCAGTTTTGGTAGACTCAAGCTCATCGTCAGGTTCCATAAGTCTAGTCACCCCTAGATCAATTTGTGCATAAGGCACAACGGATGAATCGGCTTGATTAGTTAAAGACATATCAGGTGCAGCTGTCGTCGTTAAGTCCGCATTAGCACCTGTCGCCATAGCGAATCCTAAAATTGCCGTAGCAATAAGTGATTTTTTCATAGATTAATACCTCATTTTTATTAGTGCTTAAAAGCCGCACAATAATACAACAAATATTTAACTTTTTCATTGCATTTTGTTAAAAAACCGTCCCTTTTTTGATTTATTTTTGATCTAATTGATTAAAATCAAGCTATTCCTTATGTCTAAAAATAGGTTCGTGTAAATGCTTTAGTAGTTAAATCAGTGGTATCATTCCCGCGTAAACGTCCATATTCCACACCAACCCCAATAGTAAAATTAGGTGAAAGCGTGGCTTCAAGCCCACCAAACGTTCCCATACTGACATGATTTTGCTCACCAGATTGTGCCAAATAGCCACCACCAATATCGGAATAAGTTTTTCTTAATTTAAAATGTGTATAGCCAATCCTTGCGCCTATGTAAGGTTTTAAGATTGAATCTATGGCAATAGCATGCGTATAACTTAAACCAAATTCATTAATATCCAGTATGACCTGCTGATCAACCAGATTCTTGTCAACTTGCCATTTATAGCGTCCAAAATTAGTAAAATATAATCCTATACGATTACCTGTAAAATCTGCCCCAACTGCAACATGCCGAGAAAAAATCATTTTATCTGGCAGATGCTGCCCATCATTATTTATTAAACGAGTCGTACCAAAATCAAATTGAGTATAAGGTCGTGGTGAAGTATCAATGGAAAAGTTTAAAGGATTATGAGAGAGAATCTGAGGTATTCGATATTGCGGGAAAAGCATTGTGGCATTTGCTGAAGAGATTTCCCAACAGCAGATTGCCATAACAATAAGTAATTTTCCCATATATTTTCCTCTATAAATCATCGCTATATTAAACTACGATATCTTTTAAAGATTAAATCAATCATTTAATATACTTAAAAACAATAAAAATAACTATTTATTAGTGTTAATTTAATAAAATAATAAAAAAGCCCCAGAACTGGGGCCTAACTTTAAGAGGGAGATAAAATTAGAAATAAACACGCATGAAGGCATTTCCACTAATTGCTGTGGCTTTGCTTCCCCATAAGCTATCGTATTCAGCGCCGATACCTAAAGTAACATTACGTGCAACGTCTACTTCTACACCAGCTAAACCACCAATACTTGCTTTGTTATAATCTGCTTTTTGTTTCACTAAAATTTCTTTAAATTTATTAGTTGCTGTATCTAGTGCCATAACTGACTGCATCGCTTTGGCACTAAAATGTGTATAGCCAATGCGTGCCCCTATATACGGACGCACACTTGAATTTAATACCATTGCATGAATGTAACTTAAACCAACGCCCATTGATTTAATCTTAACATCGTTCATGTGATCCGAATATGCTAAAAGTTTGCCATCCGCACCATATCCAGCAATCATTGGAGAAATTTGAGTACGATTATAATTTACACGTCCAAAATTAGTGAAATCTAATGCTACACGTTCTCCTTGAAAGTCTAACCCGAATGTTATGCGTTGAGAAAAAGCAGTTTTATTTGAAAGAGATACATTAGCATCTCGTGCTAAAAAATGATCATTGAAGTTGAAAGAAGTAGCACCAAGATCAATTTGTGCGTATGGCATAACTGGGATGTCTGTTGGGAAGCCGGATTGAGCATCTGGTGATACGCCTGTGATAGGAGTTCCTGAAGTGGTTAATGCCGCATTAGCACAAGTTGCTGTAGCGAGTCCTAAAATTGCAGTTGCTAGAAGTGATTTTTTCATAAAATAATTCCTCATTAAAATATTTAATTAAATGTGATTAATTAAAAATCGGTACGCATTCTAGCACTGCTTTAACGAGGTTTGTAGTTTTTATTTACATTTTTTGTGTCTTTTTAGATCGCTTTATTTTAAAAATTACCTCTTATTGATATATATCATTTTATTAAAATAAAAAAGCCTCATGATTATCACGAGGCTTTTATTGGTTATGTGGTTATTTTATGCCTGAATAACGGCTAAAATTCGTTTATCTGAAATCGGATAATTCGTACCAAGTTGTTGGGCAAAAAGGCTTACCCTTAATTCTTCAATCATATAACGAATTGCCAAAATATCTTCAGGAATTGGTTTAGATTTTGGTAATTTGGCTAAAAGCTGTTGGTAAGCTTTTTGGACATTTTCCACTTTTAACATTGCCGCACGATCTCGATTTGGATCTTGCAGCAATTTATCAATGCGTTTATCAATCGCCATGAGGTAGCGTTTTAGATCTTTTAAGCGATCATAGCCTGTGTTAGCGACAAAATGTGGATAAATCAATTGATTAATCTGTTGTTTTATATCAGAAAATGCAAAGGCTAACGTAAAGTCCATTTTGCCTTTAATGCGTTTATTTACTTCAAAACTTAGCGTTAAAATCTCTTCAACTTGTTTTGCAATATCGCACGTCATTTCATTTAAATTTTCACGCACATAATCACGCAATTTATCAAACGCTTGTTCTTCCCAAACCACGCCCCCAAAATCGGAAATTAATTTATCAATTGCGCAATCAATACAATCATCAATCAAATCAATTACCTTGCCGAAAGGCGTAAAATACAGCCCCAATTTCGCTTTATTTGGCAATTTCTCGTGTAAATATTTAATGGGCGATGGTACATTCAAGAGTAATAAGCGACGCAATCCTTTTTGCATTGCCGTCATCTGCTCAAATTCAGTTTCAAACAATTTGATACCCACAGAATTTTTCTCATCCACCAACGCAGGGAAAGCCCGCACTGTAAAGCCAACTTTTTTCTGCTCATAACATTGTGGCAGGCGATCGAAGTTCCAAACATGGATACCCGTTTGTTCGATACCGTCATCGGCTACCGCCGATAAACTTTCCTGCACTTGATCTTTGAGTTGCACCTTAAGCGCATCAAGATCCATACTTTCAGCAATTTTCTTACCTTTTTCGTCAATAACACGGAATGTCATGCGTAAATGGCTTGGCAGTGTTACGTCGTCCCAGAGCGCTTTATCGATTGTTACGCCTGTCATTTTGCGTAACTCATTGACCAATGCTTCTTTAAGAGGTTTTTCCTGATCGGTCACTCTCGCTAAAAAGGCTTGCGCATAATTTGGTGCGGGTACAAAGTTTTTCCGCACTGCTTTTGGCAAAGCTTTAATTAGGGTAATCACTAATTCTTCACGCAATCCAGGAATTTGCCAATCAAACCCTTTCATTTCAACTTGGTTTAAAAGTGCTAGCGGAATATTTACCGTCACCCCATCGTTATCTAAGCCTGGTTCAAATTGATAGCTCAATTTAAATTTCAGGTTACCTTGATGCCAATAGTTAGGGAAATCTAATTCACTGACTTTTTCGCCATCGTTGGTTAAGAACGCTTTTTCAAAATTCAATAATTCAGGTTGTTGTTTTGATTTGGTTTTCCACCATTTATCAAAATGCGCTTGCGATACAATTTCTGGCGGTAAGCGTTTATCGTAAAAATCAAATAACACTTGATCATCAACCAAAATATCACGGCGTCGAGTTTTATGTTCTAAATCTTCCACTTCTTCAATTAAGCGTAAATTTTGATGGAAGAATTTATGTTTGGTATTCCACTCCCCTTCTACCAGTGCTGATCGAATAAAGATTTCACGGCTTAAAATCGGATCGATATTGCCGTAATTCACTACTCGCCCTTGCACAATCGGCACACCGTATAACGTCACTTTCTCATCGGCAATCACCGCACCACGACTTTTTGACCATCGCGGTTCACTGTATGATTTTTTAATCAAATGCCCTGCCAATGGCTCAATCCATTCTGGCTGAATTTCTGCCACCATGCGTCCCCACAATTTGCTGGTTTCCACCAACTCTGCCGCCATACACCATTTCGGTTGTTTTTTGAAAAGGGCAGAATTTGGGAAAATCGCAAATTGGCTATTGCGTGCGCCTAAATAAAGCTGTTTATCCGCAATTTTTTCACCAATATGCGATAAAAGCCCAGATAATATTGCTGTATGAATTTGTTCATACGCTGCGGGTTCTGAATTAATTGGCAATCCCATTTCACGCACGGTTGTACGGATTTGGTGATAAATATCTTGCCACTCACGCAAACGTAAATAATTCAAATATTCTTTCTGACAAAGGCGTCTAAATTGATTTTTGGTGAGATCTTTTTGTTGTTCTTGTACATAACGCCATAAATTCACAAAAGATAAAAAGTCAGATTTTTTATCCATAAAACGGCGGTGCATTTCATCCGATGCCTGTTGTTTATCTTGCGGGCGCTCACGCGGATCTTGAATAGAAAGTGCCGCAACGATGATCATCAGTTCATGCAAGCATCCTTGCTTAACTGCTGTCAGCAACATTTTTGCTAAACGAGGATCAACAGGCAATTGTGCAAGTTGGCGCCCAATAGGCGTTAATTTACGCACACTGCCCCTTTTGGTATTTACCCATTCAATCGCTTGTAATTCTTCAAGCAACCGGATCCCGTCTTGAATATTACGTTTATCTGGACGATCGACAAAAGGAAATGCTTCAATATCATCTAAACCTAACGCCGTCATTTGTAAAATAACCGAGGCTAAGTTAGTGCGTAAAATTTCAGGATCGGTAAATTCTGGGCGATTATTAAAATCTTCTTCTGAATAAAGACGAATACACACCCCTTCTGACACACGACCGCATCGCCCTTTACGTTGATTTGCACTCGCTTGCGAAACGGGTTCAATCGGTAGTCGTTGAACTTTGGTGCGGTAGCTATAACGGGAAATACGTGCCATCCCTGGGTCGATCACATATTTAATACCAGGAACGGTTAATGACGTTTCTGCTACGTTCGTTGCCAGTACAATACGATTTAGCCCATTTGGATGGAAAATTTTATTTTGTTCTTGCGCAGATAAGCGTGCATAAAGTGGCAAAATTTCAGTATGGCGCAATTGGGCTTTTTCCAGCATATCCGCCGTATCACGGATCTCACGTTCACCACTTAAAAAGACAAGAATATCACCACGCCCCATTTTTTGGAGTTCGTGCACAGCATTGAGGATCCCTTCCGCCTGATCGATATTCTTTTCTTCCACCAACGGACGATAAAGTACTTCTACTGGAAAAGTGCGACCTGACACTTCAATAATTGGTGCATTATTAAAATGTTTTGAAAAACGTTCTACATCAATGGTTGCCGATGTGATAATAACTTTTAAATCTGGGCGTTTTTTGAGTAAGTTTTTGAGATAGCCTAAGATAAAATCGTTATTTAAACTTCGTTCGTGCGCTTCATCGATAATCAACACTTCATATTGATTTAAGTACGGATCGGATTGAATTTCGGCTAAAAGGATCCCGTCCGTCATGAGCTTAATTTGCGTTTGCTCGCTAATTTCATCTTTAAAACGGACTTTATAACCAACTAATTCGCCAAGCGGGCTCTGCAATTCTTCAGCAATACGGGTTGCTACGGTACGAGCAGCAATACGACGTGGTTGGGTATGTCCAATCAACCCTTTTGCACCAAAGCCTAATTCAAGGCACATTTTCGGTAATTGCGTCGTTTTACCCGATCCCGTTTCCCCTGCCACGACAATAACTTGATTTTCTTTTAATAATTTTTGAATCTCTGCTTTACGTTGGCTAACGGGTAAATTTTCGGGAAATTCAATCACAGTTGGGCGTTGTTGCTCACGTTGTTGTAATTTTTGTTGAGCAAGCACAATGTGGTTTTGAATATCATTGGCGGTTTGAGTTTGTTTGTCTGCATCGGCAATTTGTGCAAGCCCACGAATGCGCGCATACAATTTACGATAATCAAGATTGCTCACTGCCTTGAGCTGTTGCAATAAATCCTTTTGTAAAGGGGAAAGGTTTTGTTGCGTTTTCTGTTTTGTTCCTTTGGAAGGTGTTTTTTTAAACGTCATAAAAGTGTCATTCCAATCAATTAAATCATATAAATTTTTACGAAAATGGGGGCGTAATCTTTTTTATAAAGTCTATCTTGGCATTAAACCCCGACTTTTGTAAAAAGTTGCTACAAATAAAAAAAGAGAACCGAAGTTCCCTTTTTTCGTATGCTAAGCAAAATTATTTTTCATATTTTTGAAAAACAAGAGTTGCGTTTGTACCACCGAAACCGAAGCTGTTTGACATCACAGTTTTTAAACCTGCGTGATCTTTCATTTCAGTTACGATATTCATATTTTCAGCACGTTCGTCAAGGTTATCAATGTTGATGCTTGGGGCGATAAAATCGTTATCTAACATTAATAAAGAATAAACAGCTTCTTGTGCACCCGCTGCACCTAATGAGTGACCAGTCATTGATTTAGTTGAAGAAATCGCTGGTTTTTTGTCTCCAAATACACTACGGATTGCGTCTAATTCTTTTACGTCCCCTACTGGTGTTGAAGTACCGTGAACGTTGATATAGTCGATATCGCCATCCACTGTTTCAAGTGCTTGTTTGATACAACGTTCTGCACCTTCACCACTTGGCGCTACCATGTCATAACCATCAGATGTGGCACCGTAACCTACGACTTCTGCGTAGATTTTCGCACCACGCGCTAAAGCGTGTTCTAATTCTTCAACTACAACAACGGCTGCACCACCTGCAATAACGAAACCATCACGGTCTACGTCATATGCACGAGATGCTTTTTCTGGGGTTTCATTGTATTTAGTAGAAACTGCACCCATTGCATCGAATTCTGCTGCGCTTTCCCAGCAAAGTTCTTCCGCACCACCCGCGAAAACAACATCTTGTTTTCCAAGTTGGATTAATTCTACTGCGTTACCAATACAGTGTGCAGAAGTCGCACATGCTGAACTGATACTATAGTTTACCCCTTTAATTTTGTAAGGCGTTGCAAGACATGCAGAAACGCTTGATGCCATGGTTTTAGTTACCGCGTAAGGTCCAATACCTTTCACACCACGACGACCAACTGCTGCTTCACAAGCAAGGCGTTGGTTACGAGCAGAACCTGTACCAGCACCGATTACTAGCCCTGTACGAGGATTAGAAACTTGATCTTCAGTTAAATGTGCATCTTCAATTGCTTCTTTCATCGCAAGATACGCATATGCCGCAGAGTCACCCATAAAACGGTAAACTTTACGTTCAATTAATTCTGATGGATCAAGGTTAATGGTACCTGCTACTTGAGTGCGTAACCCAATTTCAGCAAATTCTGGTACAAATTCAATACCTGCTTTACCTGCTTTTAATGAGCTTAATACTTCTTCTTTATTGTTACCAATACTTGAAATAATCCCAAAGCCAGTAATCACTGCTCTTCTCATATATTCTTCCTATCTATATTAAATAAATTGACTTCATTACATTTTACGTTATACGCATAAAGTGTAATCAAGCGAAAAACGGGCGTATTATACAGAATTTAATTCACTGGATAAAGGTAGAAAAAATTTTAATCAACAGATTTTTCTCTTTCACGCCCCAATTTTCGAAAAAATTTATATAAAAAAATACCGCACATTACTGTGCGGCATCTTCGGAACGTCTCAAAAAAATTAAGCTTCTAATTTTTTGATTTGTTTCATTACTTTAGCTTTGTGGTTTGCAGCTTTATTTTTGTGAATTAAGCCTTTAGACGCCATGCGGTCTACCACTTTTTGCATTTCAACGAAAGCTGCTTGCGCTGCTGCAACATCACCTGCTGCTACTGCTGCGTATGCTTTTTTGATGAAAGTACGCATCATTGAGCGTAAGCTTGCGTTATGTTGACGGTGTTTTTCAGATTGAACCGCACGTTTTTTAGCTGACTTGATATTTGCCAAGGTCAAACTCCTAATTTGTTTTGTTAATTGATATAAAAATACAGTAAGGCTTTCACCTCACTTCTATAATTCAAACTTGTTCGAGAGTTTCGGTGAGACACAACCGACGGGGTAACCCGATTACACCTTTTTTGCCATCCAAATGGATGCAAAATAAAAATGCGGCAAGATTTTAACAGTTTTTTTTACATTAATATAGCTTAAAAATAAAATTTCTATACAATTAGAGGTCTTTTTTTATTATCAGGGAAAAATTTTGAGTAAAGGTCTATTAAAATCAGGTATTGTTGTTAGTGGTTTTACCTTTTTATCACGTATTCTCGGATTAGTACGAGATATCATTGTTGCAAATTTAATTGGTGCGGGCGTATCGGCGGACGTTTTCCTATTCGCTAACCGTATCCCAAATTTCTTACGCCGTCTTTTTGCAGAGGGTGCATTCTCACAAGCATTTATTCCTGTTTTGGTTGAATATCGTAAAAACGATAATGCAGATTTAAGCCAGACTCAAGAATTTATCGCTAAAGTATCAGGTACCTTAGGGGGACTTGTAAGTATCGTCACCCTTATCGGGATGATCGCGTCACCAGTCATTGTCATGATTTTTGGTACCGGTTGGTTTTTAGATTGGCTACACGGGGGCGTGAATGCTGAAAAATTTACCCAAGCCGCTTTTTTATTGAAAATCACTTTCCCTTATTTGTGGTTTATCACGTTTGTTGCGCTTTCTGGTGCGATTTTAAATACCATTGGTAACTTCAGTGTGATGGCATTCTCCCCCGTTTTACTCAATGCCGCCATCATTGCTTGCGCGATTTTCCTAGCACCACATGTATCTCGACCGGATACCGCACTTGCTATCGGTGTCTTTTTAGGGGGACTACTACAATTTTTATTCCAATTTCCTTTCCTTAAAAAAGCCGGTTTATTAGTTAAACCCAAATGGGCATGGAATGATCCAGGTGTAAAAAAAGTGCGTAACCTTATGCTACCGGCACTTTTTGGCGTATCAGTCACACAAATTAACTTACTTTTAGACACCGTTATCGCCAGTTTCTTGGTTACGGGCTCAATCAGTTGGCTTTATTATTCTGACCGTTTAATCGAATTTCCACTCGGTTTATTTGGTATCGCCATTTCGACCGTCATTCTTCCAACCCTTTCCCGCCACCATGTTAAAGCAGAAGATGGAAACCTTGTTCACTTCCGCCAGACAATGGATTGGGGGGTGCGTATGGTGCTTTTACTCGGTATTCCAGCAATGGTCGGGATCGGTGTTCTTGCCCAACCGATGCTCCTTGTCCTCTTTATGCGCGGACAATTTGGTTTAGATGATGTGGAATTCGCCTCTTATTCTTTGTGGGCGTTTAACTGTGGCTTATTAAGCTTTATGTTAATTAAAATCCTTGCCAACGGTTATTATGCACGCCAAGATACGAAAACGCCTGTAAAAATCGGAATTATCGCCATGGTAAGTAATATGTTCTTCAACTTACTTGCCATTCCATTTGGCTATGTAGGGCTTGCTATTTCTTCTGCCATGTCAGGTACACTAAATGCAAGCTTACTCTATCGCGGATTAGTCAAAGGCAACGTTTATCATTTTTCTAAAAAAAGTGCTATTTTTCTATTAAAAATTATCTGCTCCGCAACTTTAATGGGCGTTATCCTTTGGTATTTATCGCCGAATTTAGCCCAATGGAGTGCCATGCATATCGGATATCGCCTAATGTGGCTATTCGGGTTAATGGTGGCTGGCGGTGCAATTTATGCAACGAGTTTATTAATTTTAGGGGTGCGCTTACGTCACCTCCTTGCAGAAAATGCTGCACACTGATTAGGATGATCGCATGAAACTCTATCGAGGAATACATCAACTAGAACATGCCTTTCCACAAGGCTGTGCATTAACTATCGGGAATTTTGATGGTGTCCATCTTGGGCACCAATCCGTGATTGCCCATTTAAAACAAGAGGCACAAAAACGTCATCTGCCTGCGGTAGTCATGCTATTTGAACCGCAAGCAAATGAATATTTTGGTGGCGACAATGCGCCAGCACGCTTAATGCGCCTCCGTGATAAACTGCACTATTTAAAAGAAGCAGATGTCGATGCTGTGATTTGTATTAAATTTAATCATGCTTTTGCAGAATTATCCGCCTCTGATTTTATTCAGCAAATATTACTGGATAAATTACATATTAAATTTTTAAGTGTCGGCGATGACTTCCGTTTTGGTGCTAACCGTCAAGGCGATTTTCATCTTTTACAAAATTTTGCGGAAAAATATCACTTCACCGTGGAAAAAAATCCAACTTTTGCGGTTAATGAAGAACGGATTAGTAGCACCGCAATTCGCCGTATTATTGCGGAAAGCGACTTCGTGCAAGCTGAAAAATTATTAGATAAGCCTTTCATCATCCGTGGGCGTGTTATTCACGGACAACAGCTCGGGCGCACCCTCAACGTCCCTACGGCAAACATCCGCCTCCACCGCCAAGTTTGCCCAGTGAAAGGGGTTTTTGCAGTCAATGTACATCTTGAAAACGGGAAAACCTACCAAGGTGTTGCTAACCTCGGCACCCGCCCAAGTGTCAAAGGCAAAGATCAACTTCTTGAAGTCCATCTATTTGATTTTAAAGGTGATCTCTACGGACAACGCATCGAAGTCACCTTCTGCAAAAAACTCCGTGACGAAGTTAAATTCCCAAGCCTCGACGCTCTAAAAACCCAAATCCACACCGACATCACCACGGCAAAAGCTTATTTCAACACCTTGAAATAAACAACTTCCCAAAATCACGCCCCAAAAATCATAAAATTTTATGAAAAATCGGGCGTGATTTTATTCTCAAAGCTCCCAAATACCCCAAAGTCCACCAACAAATCCCCTTATAAATCATCCGAACGACTGGAAATTTTTAGGTTTTTTGTCCTGTCTGAGCGTAGCGAGTTACAAAAAACCGTTAAAAAAATTTCCACAAAGTGAAGATAAGTGATTTATCATGAGAGTGTTTCTACGTTATTTTTTGCACAAGAAAATAAAATGAACAAAGAATATACGAATAGAAAGTAGCAAAACTTATACCTAAAAATCATAATTTTTTATGAAAAATCGGGCGTGATTTTTATTTTAAAAATTCCTAAAAACTCAAAAAACGCACCCCAGATCCCCTTATAAATCGCCTGAGCGACTAAAATTTTTTAGCAAATTAGGGTTGTTTGAGCGTAGCGAGTTGCCCTAATTTGCGTTAAGAAAAATTTTACTAAGCGAAGAACAGCGATTTATCAGGGGTCTGCTTTCTTTTGGTTACTTTTACTCGCTTATGCTCGCCCTTCGGGTCGTTGCTTCGCAACGCTCAAACCTGCGGTTTGTCTTGCACAAGCAAAGAAAAGTGACAAAACTCAATAATGATAAACCGGCAAGGTCCAATTCCTAAAAATCCCCCCTAACCGCAATCCCAACACAATCACCATCGTCAGAACCGCTAAAATCACATCATTAAAGATTCCATAAAAACTCACATAAAACATGCCACCAACCGCACTTGCGGTGACATAAATTTCTTTTCTAAATACAAAAGGCACTTGACGCGCAAGAACGTCGCGAATCACACCTCCACCGCATCCCGTTACTGCGCCCATGATAATCGCAATTGTTGGGCTAAATCCGAGAAGTAATGTTTTCTGAGCGCCGATCACAGTAAAGGCGGCTAAACCAATCGCATCAGAAACGGGTAAAAGCCACCAAATACGTTTATTGATGCGCAATAAAACGATGATGCTGAGGATACAAGTTAGGAGAATATCCCAAAGGTAGGTATTATTTGTAAGCCAAAAGACGGGGCTATTGAGAATAATGTCGCGAACGGTTCCGCCACCAATGGCAACGGCTGCGGAAAGAACAAGTACGCCAATAACATTCATTCGTAAACGAAAGGCAAGCGTGACGCCTGAGATGGCAAAAACGGCGGTGCCAAATAGATCAAGAAAATATAACATTAACCTGTGACCTCGTCTTTATTACACTTTATGTGAGTGTAACAAAGTCTTTTTTGAAAAAAGTTGAACTAGATCACAGGTTTTTGTTTATTTTATCAACGATTAAGCTTTTTTAGCACGTTGTAATTTTTCATAAGCCGCGAGTAATTTTTGATGCGCTTTGAACTGAGTAAGCATTTCGTCATCTGCAATCAGATTGTAGAATGGATTCCCGCGACCTTCGATCACATCCCAAACCTTAGCAATCAGTGCTTTGCCGTACATTTTCTCGAAAACATCTCGGTATTCTGCTGGATTGCGTTCTTCATCCAAGAATAGGGCTAACGATTGTTGTAATGCACGGTAATAACGCGCTGTTTCTTCATTAAATAGGCTACCGCTCATCGCTCGCGTCCATTCCACCCAAGTCGCCGCGTTTTCTAAATCACCAAGTGCGAGGTAAAGCATCGCTTTTAATTCACCGACACGTAGATTTGCCCAGCCTGAATCTTTATCTGCCACAATACCGATAAATTCACGCACACGTGTTGCATCATCAACATCTTGTGCGTCTAACTCATCAAGTAATTCTTGATAAGTGTCGGCATCGTGATGGAAATGCGGGAGATCGAGTAAGATCTCGCGCCACGCTAGCCCTGCATTGTTATTCGCATAGATCAGATCATCTACTGGATAAATCTCTGACATGCCTGGTACCAAGATACGGCATGCAGAAACACCAAGGTGATCATAATCCATGATGTACGCATCCATGCCATTTTCAAATAGAATTGCCATAAGGTTATTAAATTCACCTTGTGTAGTCGCATCCGAGAAGTTCCAATGCACAAATGGGTAATCTGGGGTTGCTTTGAAAAGATCCCATGAAATTAAACCGCTTGAATCAATAAAGTGGGTTTCTAAATTCGCGTCTTCGGCAACAGCAGCATTATCAAAACTTGGCGGAGCAAATACATCAAGATCTTTTAAGCTACGTCCTTGTAAAAGTTCGGTAACGGTACGTTCAAACGCAACTTCAAAATTAGGATGCGCACCAAAAGAGGCAAAGCATGAGCCATTTTCAGGGTTAAGTAGCACAACGCAAATCACTGGATATTCGCCACCAAGTGACGCATCATACGCATAAATTGGGAAGCCTGCTTCTTCTAACCCTTTGATAGCTGCAGCGATTTTTGGATAAGAAGCAATTACATCATCAGGGATACGCGGTAAGCTGATCGCTTCACGGATAATGCGGTTTTTGACATAACGTTCAAAAACTTCAGATAACCCTTGCACACGCGCTTCAGTTTTGGTGTTACCTGCGGACATACCATTAGATACAAATAAATTTGCAATGATAGATTGTGGAATGTACACCACTTCCCCATCACTTTGGCGAACATACGGTAATGCGACGATCCCGCGTTCTTCATTGCCTGATTGCAGATCAATGAGTAAATCAGGGGTAAGTTGATTTTCTGGATCAAAATACGCAAGTAATTCATCATTTAAAATGCCTTCTGGCAACAGATCTTCATCTTCAATCGCGAACCATTTTTCGCTTGGATAATGCACAAAATCACTTTGTGCAATTTTTTGACCGAGGTAAAAATCAGCAAAGAAATAATTGGTAGAAAGACGCTCAAAGAATTCACCTAATGCCGATGCGAGTGCGGCCTTTTGGCTTGCCCCTTTACCATTTGCAAAGCATTGTGGGCAATCTTTATCACGGATATGGACTGACCAGACGTTTGGAACTGGGTTTAACCACGATGCTTCCTCAATATTGAACCCTAATTGTGTTAATTTTTGTTGAAAATTTGCGATACTGGTTTCCAATGCCGCATCTTTCCCAAGAATAAAAGTTTGTTCTGACATAAAATTCTACTTTCTGTTTTTTAAAATTTTTGCATAATAGGGAACTTCCTTAGCAAGTGCAAGTAAGCATCCAACTATTAAGATTAAAAAATAATTTATCATTATTACGGAGAGTATATGCTAACCCCGATACGTACTTTAACAGATAACTACATTTGGCTCTATCGTCAAAAAGACTTACCCGCGTTGGTGGTCGATATTGGGGATTTTTCGTCATTTGCAAATTATCTCAATGACCATCCCGTCCCAATTGAGGCAGTTCTCCTTACGCATTATCATGCCGATCATATCGCGGGTGTAGCAGCTTTTCATAAAATTTTCCCAGAAGTGCCTATTTATGGTCCAGAAGAATGCGGAGATGTGGTAACCCATGTCGTCACCGAGGGGGAAATCCATACCCCACACTACACGATTAAGGTTCTCGCGACTCCAGGGCATACTGCGCAACACGTAAGCTATTTAGTAGACAAACATCTATTCTGTGGCGATACCCTCTTTTCTGCGGGGTGTGGTCGAGTATTTACAAAAGACTATCAGGCGATGTTTAACAGCTTACAAAAAATTAAAGCCCTCCCTGAAGACACGCAAATCTGTGCCGCGCATGAATATACATTAAGTAATTTACAATTTGCGATGGCGGTCGCAAAAACTGCGTTACAAAAAGATACCATTGCTGCCAATATGGGGATCGCTAAATTTTTAGTCGCTTCTGATATGCCAACGTTACCCACAACTCTGGGAGAAGAAAAACGGATTAATCCTTTTTTACAAGCAAGCGATGTAACAGAATTTACACAATTACGTTTAAAAAAAGATACTTTTTAGGCAATTATCTTGTGCACGCCCGAATTTTCGGTAAAAAATTTGCTTTTTTACAAGGCTTATAGCATAATGCACCGCACTTGATTTTGCTTAGCAAATCAATCCTATGGGAACCTTCTCGGTCTCTCGCAACAGTCTCTGGTTTACCTGGTCAGGTTCGGAAGAAAGCAGCCAAAGTCAGATGTCCTGTGTGCCGAGATAAGCTGGGAAGGTTTCCGCCTATATAACGTACTAAAAATAATCCTTTCTTTTTTACTCTTTTAAATAGTGTTTATTTTTGCTTTTTATTAAACCTATTTTTACATTCCGTTTAAATTTTTTTTACATTTTTTTAAAAAATAGTTAGTAACTTTTTGTAAAAGGAGTAGAATCCCCACCATCTGAATGGGATTTATTCCATCTCAGAAAAAGTTTCAAAAATTTAGATAGAGGATCAGAATATGAGTAATGATCAAAAAAAATACGGTGCTGACGCCGTTGTTCAAAGCCTTATCAATCATAACGTAAAATTCGTTTTCGGTATTCCTGGTGCAAAAATCGACCGCGTATTCGATTTATTAGATCACCCAACCGATCCTAAAGCACCGAAATTTATTCTTGTACGTCACGAACAAAATGCTGCATTTATGGCATCAGGTATCGGTCGTATCACTGGTGAACCAGGTGTAGTAATTACCACTTCTGGTCCGGGCGCAAGTAACTTAGCAACAGGTTTAGTAACCGCAACTGCTGAAGGCGACCCAGTATTAGCGATTTCTGGTCAAGTACAACGTACTGACTTACTTCGCTTAACTCACCAAAGCATGAAAAATGCAGCACTTTTCGAACCAATTACTAAATACAGTGCTGAAGTTCAAGATCCTGAAAACGTTTCTGAAGTAATCGCAAATGCTTACCAAGCTGCAGCTTCTGGTAAACAAGGTGCAACTTTCGTATCTATTCCACAAGACGTTACTGACTCGCTCGTTAAAACTGATGTAATCCGCCCAATGGAACCAGCTAAACTTGGTCCAGCAAGCCCAGTAGAATCTACTGCACTAGCACAACGTATCAAAGAAGCTAAATGCCCAGTTCTTTTAGTGGGTATGCGTGCATCTGATCCTGAAATTGCACGTGCAATCCGTAATTTAGTTGCAGAAACTCACCTTCCAGTTGTGGAAACTTTCCAAGCTGCTGGTGTGATCTCTCGTGAATTAGAATCAGACTTCTTCGGTCGTATCGGTTTATTCCGTAACCAACCAGGTGATAAACTTTTAAAACACAGTGACTTAGTTATCGCGGTAGGTTATGACCCAATCGAATATGAACCACGTAACTGGAACAAATCTGGTGAAGCGAATATCGTTGTTATCGATTCAGTAAACATCGAAATCGATAAAAACTTCCAACCACAAACTGTGCTTGTAGGTGATATTTCTCAAACTTTAGACTTCTTAGTGCCTTACATGAAAGGTTTCAAACTAAGCGAAGAAGCTCAAGATTACTTAGGTAAATTACGTGTTCAATTACAAACTCGTGATGTTCCACCTGAAGTGAAACCAGATCAAACACTTTGCCACCCATTAAGCATCGTGCGTGAATTACAAAAACGTACAACTGATGATATGACTGTATCTGTGGACGTTGGTAGCTTCTATATTTGGATGGCTCGTCACTTCCGTTCATACAAACCACGTCATTTATTATTCAGTAACGGTATGCAAACTCTTGGTGTTGCGCTTCCTTGGGGTATCGCAGCGGCACTTGTTCGCCCAGAACATAAATCTATTTCTGTATCTGGTGATGGTGGTTTCTTATTCTCAGCACAAGATCTTGAAACTGCAGTACGTTTAAACCTTAACCTTGTTCACATCATCTGGAACGATGGTCACTATGACATGGTTAAATTCCAAGAAGAAATGAAATACGACCGTTCAGCAGCAGTTAAATTCGGTCCAGTAGATTTCGTTAAATACGCAGAAAGCTTTGGTGCAACTGGTTTACGCGTAGAAAAAGCTGAAGATCTTGGTAAAGTGCTTGATCAAGCATTCGCTATCAATGGTCCAGTTATCGTAGATGTTCCTGTTGACTATAGCTTCAACAAAGAACTTGGTGGTCAAATCTTAGAAGATCAATTCCACTAAGAAGAAGGTAAGGTGTATGGATAATTTAACTAAATTGTACCAGCACGGTACATTAGCAATGCTTATCGAAGGTATGCTAAAAGGCACTATGACAATGAAGGATCTCCTTGAGCATGGTGATACTGGGCTTGGTACAGGTGAAGGATTACACGGCGAACTTGTTGTGCTTGATGGACATCCTTATCTGGCTCAAGCAGATGGTACTATTCTCGAAGCAGGTCCAGATTTTGTTGTTCCTTACGCCAGTGTTCATTTCCAAAAACCTGAAGTTTCAATCAAGGTTGAAATGGAAAATGTAAGACAAGCCGACCTTCACGAACGTATTTGTGAATTTTACCCGTATGAAAATATTTTCTACGGCATCACAATTCGTGGTGAATTCCGTGATGTAAATACGCGTATTGTTAAAAAACAATGCCCTCCGTATCCAAAACTTGTAGAAGTTGCTGAGCAACAAGCAACTTTCCACAAAGATCACGTGAAAGGTGCAGTAGTAGGATACTTCTCGCCTGAATTATTTAATGGTAGTGCAGTATCTGGCAACCATGTTCACTTTGTAGCAGATGATAAATCTATCGGTGGACATTTGTTAGATTTCGAATTAGTGAAAGGTGAAGTTATGATTCAACCATTCTCTACTATCGAAACTCACTTCCCATTGGATTATAAAGAATTCATGTGCGGAAAAATCAATCTTCATACTTTGGCAGACGAATTAGAACGTTCTGAAAAATAGAGATTGATTAACTAGACTAAAAAGGT
Organism: Actinobacillus sp.; assembly: GCA_020026155.1. Taxonomy (GTDB): domain Bacteria; phylum Pseudomonadota; class Gammaproteobacteria; order Enterobacterales; family Pasteurellaceae; genus Actinobacillus_C. The sequence goes on from JAHHQX010000003.1 coordinate 36,483, forward strand.
GCATAAAGGATTATGCGCCTTTTTCTTTTTTTGTAAAAAGAAACATCACGCCCCGAAATTCATAAATTTTTATGCAAATCAGGGCGTGACATTATTTTTTAGAATTAATTAGGCGGCAATATTTTTCTTTTCCCCAAATTTATTCCCAAGTAAGAATGCAATTAATCCGAACAATAATGCTGGCACAATTGGATGGAATCCTAGAATTTGGATACTTTTTGCAGTTAAAAAGACATAGCTACAAAATCCCACGATCATTGAGCTCACTCCCCCAACACTATTCGCTTTTTTCCAGTAAAGCCCAAATAGAATCACCCATAAGAAGGTTGTCTCTAACCCTCCTAGAGCAAAAAGATTCAACCAAATCAACATATCTGGTGGGTTTAATACAGAAACTGTAACCACGATCGTAATAAGTAATGTTGCTGCAGTGGATAAACGTTTGATATGTTTTTCGTTGGCAATCCCATCTGGTTTAAAATGTAAATAGAGATCTTTAATTAGCGTGGAAGATGTCTGAATTAACATACTATCAATTGAAGACATAATCGCAGCCATCGGTGCAGCTAGGAAAATACCAGCCACTGCTGGGGGTAATACTTTGATCATTAATAACGGAATGATTTTATCGGTTACCGTCAGATCAGGAATAATCGCACGCCCTAAAGCACCCGATAAATGAATACTTACCATTAATAACGCAATCACGATCGTACCAATAATTACCCCTCGGTGTAAGGCTTGGCTATTTTTATAAGACATAGCGCGTACGACCGTACTTGGTAATCCTAATAAGCCAAAACATACCAGCACCCAAAATGAGGTCATAAAGGTAAAATCAAGCGGACGCGATTTAATTCCGTATGGGGTCACTAAACGAGGATTAATTTCGGTTAATGTATGCATAATCTTATGCACACCACCGCCGGCATGAATCACGGCGAATAACAGTAAAAACGTCCCAACCATCATAATCATGCCTTGGATGCTGTCAGTCAATACCACGGCACGGAACCCACCGATAAAAGTATAAATCCCCACAGTTAATGCAAAGAAAATGACCGCCCAACGGTAATCAAGGTTAAGTGTTGTTTCCAGTAATCGCCCTGCCCCAATAAATTGCACTGCCATCATAATAAAAAATGACACCATTAATGCAAGGCTTGCGAGTAACATCAAGGTTGGGCTTTTGTAGCGGTCATATAAAATATCGTTAATCGTTAAACTATTGTTTTTACGTGCAAGAATCGCAAATTTTTTTCCAAGTACACCAAGTGTAAAAAGCACCACTGGAACCTGAATCATGGCAAGCAATACCCAACCCAGCCCGAATTTATATGCTGCTCCTGGTCCGCCAATAAATGAACTCGCCCCAACATAAGTCGCGGCGGTGGTCATCGCGAGTACGAAACCGGTCATCGAACGGTTACCTACATAATATTCTGTTAAAAAATCGCCTTTTTGACGTTGAGTATAAGCATAAATTGCCCCTGCAAATACGACGACAATATAGCCCAGCAAAGGTAATAAAATAGCTAGTTGCATTTGTGATTCTCAGATTTTTTTGACTCATCAGAACAATCCGCATCTAATTCAATATCTTTGAAAAAGAAATGAATGACGATAGCGGTAACGATGATAAATAGGATAGGAAGATAAAAACAGGCAAGCTCAAACCAAAGCGGGAATCCTAGCAAACCAGTCTGCTGTGGCGCAAAATAAGCACATAAACACCACCCACACAGATAGAATACGGTTAACCCAAAAGCTAATCGTGCTTCTTTTGTTGCCTGTTTTAAAGGATTTTTAACACTCATATGTCATTTCATAAAAATGGGAAAAGGGGGGTTGAAACGCCCCCTTTGTATTTTATTAACTGAATTAATTATTAGTTTAATCCAAGTTTTTTCTCTAAATAGTGAATATTTGTTCCACCTTTTTGGAAATTCTCATCAGAAAGAATCTCTTCTTGAAGTGGAATATTTGTTTTAATACCACTAATAATCGTTTCTGCTAGTGCATTTTTCATACGTGCAATTGCTACATCACGAGTTTCCCCATGGGTAATCAATTTACCTACCATGGAATCATAATGTGGCGGTACACTGTAGCCACCGTAAAGATGCGAATCCCAACGCACACCAATACCACCTGGTGAATGCAAGTGTGCAATTTTACCTGGCGATGGTAAGAAGGTATTTGGATCTTCTGCATTGATACGGCATTCGATTGCGTGTCCACGTACTTTAATATCGTTTTGTGTAATAGATAACGGTAAACCGGATGCAATGCGAAGTTGTTCTTTAACGAGATCAACACCGGTAATCATTTCTGTGACTGGATGTTCTACCTGAATACGCGTATTCATTTCAATGAAATAGAATTCACCATTTTCATACAAGAATTCAAATGTACCTGCACCGCTATAGCCGATTTCTAAACACGCATTCGCACAGCGAGAACCAATATTGCGACGAGTTTCTTCATCAATACCTGGGGCTGGCGCTTCTTCTAGTACTTTTTGATGGCGACGTTGCATTGAACAATCGCGTTCAGCTAAGTAAACTGCATGACCGCATTTATCTGCTAATACTTGGATTTCAATATGACGTGGGTTTTCAAGGTATTTTTCCATGTAAACCATATCGTTATTGAATGCTGCTTTCGCTTCTGCTTTAGTTAAAGCAATGGCTTCTTCTAGGTTATCATCGCTACGCACTACACGCATACCGCGACCACCACCGCCACCAGAGGCTTTAATGATCACTGGATAGCCAATACGTGCAGCAATCGCTTTATTTTTAACCATATCAGAACCTAATGGACCATCTGAGCCTGGCACACAAGGTACACCTGCTTTTTTCATTGCATTAATCGCAGAAACTTTATCCCCCATAAGGCGAATAACTTCTGGGCTTGGTCCAATAAAAATAAAGCCTGAACGTTCAACTTGTTCAGCAAAATCAGCGTTTTCTGATAAAAAACCATAGCCTGGGTGAATAGCATCTGCACCCGTTACTTCTGCTGCAGCAATAATCGCAGGAACATTTAAGTAACTTTTTGTAGAAGGTGCAGGACCAATACAGACGGTTTCATCTGCTAATAATACGTGTTTTAATTCACGATCTGCTGTGGAATGAACCGCTACGGTTTTAATGCCCATTTCTTTACAAGCACGTAAAATACGTAACGCAATTTCACCGCGATTAGCAATCACTACTTTTTCGATCATGCAAAACTCCAGTTTTTATTCGATAATCATTAACGGTTGATCAAATTCTACCGCTTCACCATCATTAATTAAGATTGCTTTTACCACACCCGCTTTATCAGCTTCGATACGGTTCATCATTTTCATTGCTTCAACGATACAAAGTGCATCGCCAGCATTTACTTTTTGTCCAATTTCAACAAATGGTGCAGCTTCTGGGCTTGGAGAGCGATAGAAAGTACCGACCATTGGTGAACGCACTTGGTGACCTGACATCACTTCTTCTTGTTTTTCTTCAACAGCTGGTGCTGCTGCAGTCGCAACTGGTGCGGCTTGAACAGTTTGCATTGTCATAGCGGGTGCATGCGCAGGTGCGATTGCTACTGCTGGAGTTCCGCGATTAATACGAATTGTTTCTTCACCCTCAGAAATTTCAAGCTCCATGATGCCTGATTCTTCAACTAACTCGATAAGTTTTTTAATTTTACGTACGTCCATAATTTATCCTAAATTAATTTTTAGTTTTAATGCCTCATTTTGTGACGAATAAAATGAGGTATGGTGTCCAAGAGTTTGGCAAGTATTCCTTAAAATACACCTTTTAGCAATGAAAATCTCCGATTTTCTGCGAAAATTGGCAATTTTCAGCTATTTTTCAAGAAATCTATTGCATAATTTACGGCAAATTCATACCCCTTTGCCCCTAACCCACAAATGACACCTTTCGCAATATCACTAAAATAAGAGTGATGTCGAAATGCTTCACGTTGGTGGACATTAGAAAGATGAATTTCAATAAACGGAATATTTACTGCGAGTATTGCATCACGCAGAGCAACACTCGTATGCGTAAAGGCGGCAGGATTAAACAAAATGAAATCCACATTCCCAAGGCTTTCATGAATTTTATTGATAAGTTTTTCTTCGCTATTTGATTGAAAACACTCACAATCAATATCCGCTTGTTTCGCTAATCGTGTTACGTTATTCTCAATCATTTGTAACGTTGTGGAACCATAATGTTGCGGTTCACGCTTACCTAATAAATTCAAGTTAGGTCCATTGAGTAGCAGAATTTTCATCCGTTATCCTGTTTTTGATTACATTTTCGCGGTATTTTACCGAAATTTAAAACATTTTTCATTGATTTATGAAAATAATTTTAAGAGCTCGTACCTCAAGATTGAGAAAGCACACCACTTGCCACGCATTCAATGAACTCTTGATCATCTAAATTTAAGACCGGTTGCGGTGCATTAGGCCATGCGCGTACTAATTGGTAATCCATCAAGCCCAATGTATCAAGCCCTGGAATAGTATCAGGCGTGTATTGAGCAGAAATTCGCGCTAATTGTGTTAAGCCAAAGCTACTTTCAATACTTGAGCTAATAATCGCTTTCATCCCTAAACGATTCGCGGTCTGAATTAATGCGATACATTTCTGTAAAGAACCCACAAGCGTCGGTTTGATCACGATCGCACTAAGCTGATTTTCTGGCATTAATTGAAAACCAGGATCACGTAATGTTTCATCCCATGCAATAGCAATCCCTGTGTTTTTTGCAAATGCTAAGCTATCTTCAGGTTTTTTACACGGTTCTTCTAAAAATTGAATACGTTGACGAAATTCTGGTTTAATGTATTTAGCAAAAAGTTGTGCCTTTTCTGGTGTCCACGCGCGATTTGCATCTAACCGTAGCTTCAGATCAGGAATGGCTTCTAAAAACATATTCACGATCATGCCATCCCGATTTGCCTCATATAATCCAACTTTAATTTTTCCGACTTTCTCACCTGTCGTATTTTCTAATTTATGGAAAAGTTCATCGGGATCACCATAGCAAAGCGGTGCTGTTTGGTAATTTCCTTCTTCCTGCAAATAACCCGATAATTCAGTTAACGCACAACTTAATCCGAAAGCGACGGAAGGATAAAGATTATCTAAACTTAAAATAAGATTTTCACTACGTGCTTGATTCCAATTTTTAAGCCAAACTAAGGTTTGACACAACGCCTCTTCAACATTTTCTTGACTAAAACCAGGTAAAGGAGCAATTTCTCCCCACCCGATATTATCGCCACATTGCACTTTGACGAGCAATCCCTCTCTTACTTTAAGAAAGCGATTACGCAGTACGACTTGGCTGTCAACAGGAATACGATAACGGTAAATTTCATAGGCTCTTTTTGTCATTTTATTTTCCTCACATCTCACACGTTTTTGTTACATCATCATAGCGACCACCAGCATCCAAGCAGCGATCTACTTCCCCACAACCCATGAGTGCGCCAGTCATGACACATATAAAAAATACCTTTTTTACCATTTCGGACTCCTATTTATGTTAAGTGTTATTTCTTGTCTTTTTTAGGAAGCACAAGACTACAAACGACACTCACAACAAGTGTTGCGACTACGACAAATAATGATTGGTTTGGCGTAATATCGAAATGTGTAATGCCTAATGCGTGTAAACCGCCAAGTGCTAATTTCACACCGATAAATAATAGTAAAAATACAACACCCTGCTCTAAGTAAGTTAAAATACCTTTCAAGCCTTCCAATACAAAATACAATGTTCTTAAACCTAAAATCGCAAACAACATCGCACTGTAAACGATAAGGGGTTCTTTAGATACCGCGATAACCGCAGGTACACTATCGAATGAGAACATAATATCGCTAAGCTGAATCACAAATAAGCACACAAATAATGGCGTAGCAAAACGCATTGCACTCTTCGCACTCGTTAAGCTATTTTGTAATTGTTGTTTATCAGATTCAGAGCGCGTTTCATCTTGTAACGCTTGCTCAACATCTTGACGACTTACTACAAATTTATCTTTGAAAAGCGACGGTACGATTGGATAAAATTTATGAATTAATTTATTTGCTGGATGACTTGCATAATCAATTTCGCTATCTTCACTTGTCGTTAACATTTTGAACACTGCATAGAAGATAATAAGTGCAAACACAAAATCTGCATATCCGCCGAAACTACTCATAAATTTCACGCCGATAAGCACAAAAATCAATCGGAAAATGATGGCACCAATGACACCCCAAAATAAAACTTTATGACAATAGCGATTTGGTACGTTAAACCACGCAAAAATTGCCCCAAATACAAAAAGGTTATCGACAGAAAGGCTTTTTTCTAGCATATAACCAGAGAGGAACAAGGATGCCATTTTGCTGCCGTGTTCCCACCACAAATAGCCTGCATAAACAAAAGCGATAACAACCCAAAAAATCGTCCATTTAATGGCAGAGCCTAAGGTAACTTCTTTATTCTCACGGTGAAGCCAATAATCGGTTACCATTGAAAAAATTACTAAAACTAGAAAAACAGTTAAATCAAGCGTTGTAACATTCATTTTATTAACACTAAAAACAGAAAAAAAGGGCAATAAATTGCCCTTTATGCAAAAGATTATGGATTACGTTTAAATTTACTAAAGTCTGGCGCACGTTTTTCATTAAATGCGTTACGACCTTCTTGCCCTTCTTCAGTCATATAGAAAAGCATGGTAGCGTTACCCGCTAATTCTTGTAACCCTGCTTGACCGTCACAATCTGCATTTAAAGCAGCTTTTAAGCAACGTAATGCGATAGGACTGTTACGTAGCATTTCACGGCACCAATGTACAGTTTCTTTTTCAAGTTCTGCATAAGGTACAACTGTGTTTACTAAGCCCATATCTAATGCTTCTTGAGCATTGTATTGACGGCATAAGAACCAAATTTCACGTGCTTTTTTCTGACCAACAAGGCGGGCCATATAGCTTGCACCCCAACCGCCATCAAAAGAACCTACTTTCGGTCCAGTTTGACCAAAGATAGCGTTATCTGCTGCGATAGTTAAGTCACAAAGCATATGTAATACGTGACCACCACCGATTGCATAACCTGCAACCATAGCCACAACTGGTTTTGGACAAGAACGAATATCACGTTGGAAATCTAAAACGTTTAAGTGGTGAACACCAGCATCATCTTTATAACCGCCGTAGTCCCCACGAACTTTTTGGTCACCACCTGAGCAGAATGCTTTTTCGCCTTCACCAGTAAGTACGATTACGCCAATTTTTTCATCGAAACGCGCATCAGCAAATGCGTTAATCATTTCTTTTACAGTTTGTGGGCGGAATGCGTTACGTACGTGTGGACGATTGATAGTGATTTTGGCAATACCTTCTGGCGATTTGTGATAAAAAATATCTTCATATCCTTCACTAAAATCTTGCCATTCAATCGGTGCATATAATGCATCGTCTTTTGGATTTCGCATAAAAATTCCTTGTATTTGCTAAAAAACGGCGGGAATTATACCTGAAATTCTGTTTTAGCAAAACTCTGAAAATTCCCCATATCACATTCCTATTAAAAATAATGTAAAAAGCATAATTTATTCCGAAAATTGGGGCGTGATTTTTGAACAAATTTGTGATCGCGGTCACAATTTGAAAATAAAAACCCTACTTATTTCAAGGTTAAATTGTTGTACGCAATTTCTTTCACTAAAATACGCCTTTTTAGAATTATTATTTCATTTGGAGTCTATTATGCTGTATTTAGAATTTTTATTCTTATTACTGATGCTGTATCTAGGAAGTCGCTCTGGTGGCGTTGGATTATGTGTTGTTTCGGGGATTGGACTTGCTATTGAAGTCTTTATTTTCCGTATGCCAGTCGGTAAAGCCCCGATTAACGTTATGCTCATTATTCTCGCCGTGGTTACCTGCGCTTCTGTTTTAGAAGCAGCGGGTGGCTTAAAATACATGTTACAGGTTGCTGAAAAAATCTTACGTCGCAACCCAAAACGCATTACTCTTTTAGGTCCGATTACCACTTATGTGATGACTTTTATGCTCGGAACGGGGCATTCTGTTTATTCGATTATGCCAATCATTGGTGATATCGCTTTAAAAAATAAAATCCGTCCAGAACGCCCAATGGCAGCCTCTTCTGTCGCATCTCAATTAGCGATCACCTCTAGCCCACTTTCTGCGGCAGTCGTTTACTATCTTGCTCAAATTACTCAAATTGCAGGCTATGAATCTATTACGCTATTAAACATTATCAGTGTAACGGTTCCTGCTACCTTTATTGGGACAATTGCATTGTCTATTTATAGTATGTATCGCGGTAAAGATTTAGATGATGATCCCATCTATCAAGCCCGTTTAAAAGATCCTATTTGGCGCGAACGTATTTTAAATTCAGAAAGTACCTCTCTTAATCACGAATTACCAAAAGAAGCACGTTTATCTATGTACCTCTTCATTCTTTCATTTATCGTGATTATCCTTGTGGCTATGTTCCCATCTGTGCGTACAATTGGTGATACAAAAACCATTTCTATGTCACTGATTATTCAAATGCTCATGCTTTGTTTTGCTGGGATCATTTTACTTGCAACAAAAACTGCCTCAGAAAAAGTGCCAAATGGGGTCGTTTTTAAATCAGGTATGGTTGCAACGATTGCTATTTTCGGGATTGCATGGATGAGTGATACCTATTTCCAATATGCGATGCCAGAATTTAAAGCTGCAGTAACCTCTATGGTAGAAACTGCACCTTGGACATTTGCCTTAGCCCTTTTCATCGTATCCGTGGTCATTAATAGCCAAGCAGCCACCGCCGTCATGATGCTCCCAGTTGGGATTGCACTTGGGTTGCCTGCTCCGCTTTTGGTTGGTTTAATGCCTGCAACCTACGGTTATTTCTTTATCCCAAATTACCCTTCCGATATCGCCACCATCAGCTTTGATATGACCGGGACAACCCGTATCGGTAAATATTATTTTAACCACAGCTTTATGGCTCCAGGTTTAATTGGTGTCGTTGTCGCTTGCGTAGTGGGCGTATTAATTTCTAATCTATTAATCGCTTAAATGCCACAATAAAAAAGACCGAGATACCTCGGTCTTTTTTCTTCTTACATTTACTCTTGCGTCTGCATATCTGCGCCATTTAAACGATGAGCTAAACGTAACACGATATCCAAACCAGAAAGCAAACAATCTTCATCAAAATCAAAACATTCATTATGATGCCCAGCCGCCAAGCGAGTTCCAATCATCGCATAACCACTTACACCGCCATTTTGCTGAACTTTATGCATAAAATGTGCAAAATCTTCACACGCTTTAAAATCACTTTCGCGTTGAATTAAGCTGTTATCAATAAACGGTGATTCCATCGCCAGCTCTTCCACAAGATCGGTCATGAGCACACTACTATTCCCGCCTGCTGTTCCACCAGTAGAGATAATCTTATAATCTACGTTATAAATTTTCGCGACCCCCTCTACGATATCTTCACAACGTTGGCGCATAAAATCATTAATTTCTGTTGTTTCTCCACGGGTTTCGCAGGCTAGATAAGCATTCGGCGCAATAACATTGCGTCCTGATCCCGCTTTCAAAATCCCTACATTAATACGGGAAGCACCTTCTGCGTGGCGGGTAATGGCGTGCATTTGCAAAGCAGCAGTTGCACCAGCTAATAGAGCATTTTGCCCCTTTTGCGGCTCGCCCGAGGCATGTGCTGCTTTACCTTGAAAATACACATCAAATTTTGATGTCGCTAAAAATTTTTGTACCCCGCAGACAATGCCTTTCAGTTGTTTTGCTTGAAAGCCAATATGCATACCGAACAAATAATCTACTTTATCTAAAAAGTGCAATGGTTCCATTCCAATAGCCCCACGGCACCCTTCTTCGCCCGTTTGAAAAATCAGAATAAATTTCCCAACAAATTCATCGCGATGTTCAGCTAAAATTTTAGCAAGAGTTAAGCCAATACTGGTATGCCCATCATGTCCACACGCATGCATAATGCCATCAATATCCGCAGCGAAACCAGCATTCGCTGGAAAATGGAGCTTATCACGACATTCATTCACATCGACAGCATCGATATCAAAGCGAAATGCAGTAACTGGTCCTGGTTTGCCTGTATCAAGTTCTGCTACCACCCCCGTTAAACCGTCTTCTAAGATAGGGAGAAATTGCTGTTCTTCTTCAGTAAGAAGTTTTTTTGCTCGTTCCTGAGCGGAGATTATTTCTTCCATCGTCCCCAACCCCAAACGACAATGCCGACTAACAATCTCCTCTCCCATTTTTAAACGATAACCGAGATTGCGTAATACATTTGCCACTTTACATGTCGTATAAAAAGTAAGCCATCCTGATTCTGGATGCTTATGCAATTCACGGCGTAAATCAATCATTTCTTGATGATGTTGCTGGGCTAACTCAGAAATATTCATCTTTTTTCTCCTCTACAAAAAACTTACCCCTAACCCCAAACTAAAAAACAAATATAGCGACAAATGCCATAGTAAAATTCCATACATAACTTATTCTTATTCTAGAATTTTTCTTTTTTGATAGCTTGATACAGGTCAATGATAAGGATGGAAAATAATCATTTACCTCTTTTGAGCTACTCATATTTTATTTACCTATTCTGATAAAAACTGCTTTCACTCTTTGTGATTACCTTTTATTTATTAATTAGTTATATTTCTGTATAACGCTTAAAATTTTTTCGCGTTTTATGTGATTTTTTCATTGAGTCAGGGGGGATAAACGGGTAAAGTACTGGGTTTTTGTTATTTAGCAATAACATTTCTTTTTGATTAACCCTCAACCAAAAGGCGAAAAATATGGGAAAAAGTGTTGTTATCTTAGGGGCTCAATGGGGCGATGAAGGTAAAGGGAAAATTGTTGACCTTTTAACTGACCGCGTAAAATACGTGGTACGTTACCAAGGTGGACATAATGCGGGACATACGCTTATTATCAATGGCGAAAAAACCGTATTACGTTTAATCCCAAGCGGTATCTTACGCGAAAACGTAACTTGCTTAATCGGTAACGGTGTGGTGCTTTCACCTGCTGCGTTAATGCAAGAAATGGGTGAACTTGAAGCGCGCGGTATTAATGTTCGTGATCGCTTAAAAATCTCAGAGGCTTGTCCTTTAATCCTTCCTTACCACGTAGCAATGGATCATGCGCGTGAAAAAGCATTAGGTAAAAAAGCAATCGGTACAACGGGTCGTGGTATTGGTCCTGCTTATGAAGATAAAGTTGCACGTCGCGGTTTACGCGTTGGCGACCTTTTCGATAAAGAAACCTTTGCTGAAAAACTCAAAGCTATCCTTGATTACTACAACTTCCAATTAGTGCATTACTATCACGTTGAACCTGTTGATTTCGACACTGTAATGCAAGATGTTTTCGCCGTTGCTGATGTAATTAAAGGCATGGTTGCAGACGTTACCACTATCCTTGATACCGCACGTAAACGTGGCGACAATATCCTTTTCGAAGGTGCACAAGGTACCATGCTTGATATCGATCAAGGAACTTATCCGTATGTAACCAGTTCAAATACCACAGCTGGTGGCGTATCAACCGGTGCAGGCTTTGGTCCACGTCATATTGACTATGTTCTTGGTATTATCAAAGCTTACTGTACACGTGTGGGTGGTGGTCCATTCACTACTGAATTATTCGACGACATTGGTGCAACTATCGCACGTCGTGGTAATGAATTTGGTGCAGTAACGGGTCGTGCACGCCGTTGTGGCTGGTTCGATGCGGTTGCAATGCGTCGTGCTATCCAAGTAAACAGTATCTCTGGTTTCTGTATGACCAAATTAGACGTACTTGATGGTCTTGATGAAGTGAAAATCTGTGTTGGCTACAAAATGCCAAACGGTGAAATCGTTGATTTCGCACCACTTGCTGCTAAAGACTGGGAAGGTGTTGAACCAATTTACGAAACCATGCCAGGTTGGAAAGAAAATACTTTCGGCGTAACCGATGTTGAAATGTTACCAGAAAACACACGTAACTACATCAAACGCATTGAAGAAGTAACTGGCGTACCTGTTGCGATCCTTTCTACTGGTCCAGACCGCGTAGAAACGATGATCCTCCAAGATCCATTCGCATAATCAACCTCGCCAAATAAAACCACACCCCGATTTTCGTGAAAATTTTTGCAAAAATCGGGGCGTGTTGTTTTTTTAATACATGATATTCTTAGATTTTCTTATTAATCTTATTTAATCCCATAAATCCCATAATGGCTGCTTTAAATCCTTGATTAGCGGATTTTTTCCAATACTCAACTGCCTTGGCCTTATTCTGCTCTACGCCTTCTCCCTCCAAATATAAGGCCCCTAAATAATATTGTGCCACAGCATTTCCTTCTTCCGATTTTTTATGTAAATATTCAACTACCTTTTTAAGATCGTGCTCCCCTTCTTCATTCGCGTGCATCATACCTAATAAAAGAGTTGCTTCTGTATTGCCCTTTACTGCTTCTTGACGGAAATATTCACTCGCTTTTGTAAAATTTTGTTCCACTCCATCCCCATTTGCATACATTATCCCTAATAACAGAGTTGCTTCCGAATTTCCTTGTTGTGCTGATTTTTTTAAATATTCGATTGCGATCTTAGAATTTTGTTTTACACCCTCTCCATTGGCATACATAATACCAAGCATATATTGTGCATCTGGATTTCCATACAATGTAGCCAGTTTTTGGAAATAGGTGGATGCCCGTATATAATCGGGTGCGACCCCTTTCCCAGTATAATATAAGATACCTAATATTAATTGCGCTTCAGCATTATCTTGTTTAGCCGCTTTTTTAAGATATTCCACTGCTTTTTCATAATTTGGTTTTAATCCAAATTTGCCTTTATAATATGCTATACCCAATAAAGTTTGCGCATTTACATTCCCTTTATCTGCCGCATGATATAAATATCCTAACGCTTGTGGATAAGATTTTTTAACTCCATTTCCCGTTGCATACATCATTCCTAAATTAAATTCAGCGTGAGTATCTCCAAGCTCAGCAGCCTGTTGATAATATTTGACAATCTTCACGTAGTCGTTCCCAATATTATGGTCTTTATCATCCGTATTTTTCATAATAGCTGACGATGGAATATGGGAATTGGTTGCATAAACTAGAGGTGTCGTTATTCCTAATAACATAGGAATTAGAATAAGTTTTTTAGAAAAATTTTTCATATTTATACCTTTATTAAAATACAAGATATAAATATTCTATCTACAATATATATTAAAAAATAATACTAATAAGGTGTATTATTAAATTAAAAATATAATATTTATTCTTTTTATTATTAAATACTTTAAACATCTCTTTATCTCAAATGTATATTTCACTCTATTAAATTTTTCTAAACAATGCCCCAATTTTCCTGAAAATTTTTGCGAAAATTGGGGCGTGGGGTTAAGGGAGGATTAGGCACTCAGTTTTTTTAGCATAGCTACGGCATTGGGGTCGCCTTGGTTGGCGGCTTGGGTGAGGTAGGTTTTTGCTTTTTCTAAAGAACGGGGTACGCCCATGCCATTGAGGTAAAGTACGCCGAGACTATACGCGCTACGTGCGTTACCGAATTTTACGCCCTCGCGGAAATAGTGGGCGGCTTTGGAATAGGATTTTGCTACGCCTTGCCCATTTGCGTATAACGTGCCGAGATTATCATAGGCTAAGCCGCTATGTTCTTTGGCTGCTTGTAAATAGTAATGGCGTGCTTTCGCGTAATCTTGTTTAATGCCGTGTCCAAGGTGGTACATATTGCCAAGATGTAATTGTGCAACTACAAGTCCTTTTGCGGCGGCTTTTTGGTAATATTCTACGGCTTTACTTTCTGATTTTACGACACCTTGTCCATTTGCATAAAGATAGCCGAGGTTATCTAATGCGTCTGCATTGCCTTGTGCAGCGGCTTTTTGGTAGAGCGATAATGCGTTAGTGTAGGATTGTGCCACGCCTTCGCCTGCGTAATACAGATCCCCTAAGCGATTTTGAGCACTCGCATTATTTTGAGCAGCCGCTTTTTGGTAATAGGTAAACGCCTCTGGATACGAGCGCGTGCCTGTGTGGCCTAAGTAATACATATTGCCTAGGTGAAGTTGTGCGAGGGCAAAGCCTTGATCGGCAGCCTGTTGGTAATATTGTTTGGCTTTGGCGTAATCTTGTTTTACCCCTTCGCCACGAGCGTACATGACGCCGAGATTATCTTGGGCTTCCGCGTCGCCTTTGGCTGCGGCTTTTTCAAAATAAGCAACGGCTTTTGCATAAGAGCGTGTTACGCCAACGCCATAATAATAGTGATCGCCTAATCGGTTTAATGCAGCAATATTGCCTTGGTGTGCGGCTTGTTGAAAATGGTGAATGGCTTGAGGATAGGATTTAGAAACATGCATTCCATTTAGATAATCCAAGCCACGTTGATACTCCGTATCAGCTGAATTTGAGGCAGATAAAGTTGTGGCATAAAGTGGGGAGATAAAACTCCCGAGAAGCACGCTTGCGAGTACAGTTTTTTTAGGATGAAAATACATAACACGTCCTATGTGACAAAAAATTGCGTCACATTCTATACTTAATTTTTAAAAGCGTAACCTTTTAATTTTTAAAATTTTCTGCTTGTTTAAAATTTATAACACGCCCCACTTTTACAAAAATTTTTTTGAAAATTGGGGCGTGTTTGTTGGAAGTAAATTAGGCTTCAATTTCCCCATGAGGAGCGGATTCAGTAAGGTAGTTTGTCGCTTTTGTACTGTTTTCTGGTACACCTAATCCCTGTTGATACATGACACCTAAATTATATTCAGCATTTTTATTACCTTGGGCTGCCGCTTTCTGAAAATAATCTTTGGCTTTTAGATAAGATTTTTTTACGCCTACCCCGTTATCATACAAAATACCGAGTTTATCGACAGCCCACGTTACACCCAATTTTGCCGCTTTTTTATAATAGTCTATCGCAACCTTTTCAGATTTTTTCACTCCGTGCCCTTCAGCATAAAGATCCCCTAATAAAGCATATCCCCAAGGGTCACCTTGTTCAGCAGCCGCACGATAATACTTTACTGCTTCAGCATAAGATTGTTTGACGCCTTGTCCGTTTTCATAAGCAATACCAAGACTATCAAGTGCCAAGGCAAATTTTTGTTGTGCGGCAAGTTTAAAATATTTAATCGCTTGCGCGTAATTTTGGGCAACATTATTCCCATAAAAATAATCACTACCAAGTTGATATTGTGCAGGCGCATTTCCCGCTTTGGCTTCGGTCATGATGGTTTGAAAAGTGTTTACGGGAGTATGCGTCGCAGAATAAACTGGAATAGATAAGGATACGCAGAAAATAGTGGTAAGTAGCGTTTTTTGATAAATTTTCATTTATAAGCTCCTTTTTTATTTCAAAAGCATAGTGTTATTCTACTCTCCTTATTTAAATATAGTAGTTTTTTTAAACAAAAAGCACATAAATTTCTTATAAAACTTATGTGCTTTGTGATTCGTAATGCAATTCTATATATAGTTTTTAAGAATAAACGTTGCTCGCGGATTTCCTTGAGCGGCTGCTTTTTGGAAATAATTTGTACCTTGTTTAAACGATACTTTTGTTCCTTGCCCGAGCCAATACATACGCCCTAAATTAAACTGAGCTAATGCATCGCCTTTATCTGCTGCTTGTTTAAAATAATGAAATGCTCGCCCATAATTACGTTTTACGCCTCGTCCTTCATAATACAATACACCTAAATCAAACGCGGCATCAGCATTACCTTGCATTTGTGATTTTCGAAAATAGTGAAGCGCTCTGGCATAAGACTGCGCAACACCATCACCCTGTAAATAGGCAACACCGAGATTTTCTTGAGCCCATTGGTTGCCTTGTGCAGCGGCCTTCTTATAAAATTCCACGGCTTTAGTATACGACTGTTTAACACCTTGCCCTAATGCATATGCAACGGCAAGATTATACTCGCCCTCATCAAAACCTTGCTTAGCTGCTTCTTTGAAATACTTAACTGCCACTAAATAAGACTGCGGTACGCCTAATCCTTTTACATAGAGCGCGCCTAAGTTTGATTCAGCAGGTGCAAAATTTTGTTGTGCTGATTTTTTATAATATTCCACGGCTTTTGCATAAGATTGTGGGACACCCCGCCCATGCTCATACAGCACACCTAAATTATATTGTGCGATAGCATCGCCTTGACTTGCGCTATGAATAAGCCCTAACAAACCAAATGGTTTTTCTTTTGCCCATGTTGGAGAAAATAATAAGAAACCACCTACAATCGCGATAACTAATTTTTTATAAATAAATTCCATTTTCAATACATCTTCCTTAAATATATAACCCATTGTAATTATTATTAAGAATAATGATAGTAGTTTTTAAAAAAGTACATTTAACTGCATAGTTATTCATCATAATTTATAATTTGGTTTGATCGTTATTTAACTTTATATATAATTAATTTTATTTAACCTTTGGAGTACAGTATGAATAAGTCACAAATCCTGTTAGGTCTTGCCTTAGGGCTTACTACAATAAGCTTCGCCCATGCCGATGAACTTTATTTATATGCTGGTGCCGGCTTAAAAAAACCGACCCAAAAAATTATTTCGGAATATGAAAAAGAAACGGGCAACAAAGTCATCGTAGAATATGCTGGAATGGGACAACTGTTAACACGGTTTGAAACGACTAAAAAAGGTGATTTATTTCTCTCTGGCTCTGAAGGCTATGTCCAAAAATTGGCAGATGATGGTTATATTGCTCAAGATATGCCTATTGTGTTACATGTTCCTGTCATGGCAGTTCGCCGTGATAAAGCAAAAAATATCAATTCTTTCAAAGATCTTGCCCATAGCGATTTGCGCATTGGGATTGGCGATAGCAAAGCCATGGCTCTCGGTAAGGGGGCTGAAAAAATGATTAACGCATCTGGATACGCAGATGAATTAGATAAAAAAATTGTTACGAAAGCCGCGACCGTGAAGCAATTAATGCTTTATCTCCTTCATGGTCAAGTAGATGCCGCTGTCGTAGGTCGCGCAGGCGCATACCGTGAACGCAAGATCCTTAAAATTTTGCCAAGTCCAGTGGGTACGCCACAAGAAAAAGTGACAATTGCCCTATTAAAAACCAGTAAACATCCGCAAGAGGCTGAAAAACTCATGCAAATGTTTACTTCCCTTGATGGCATTACTGCGTTTACCCATGAAGGTTTCTTACCGATTAAATAGAAGTATCAGTTTTTGCGTAGCGACGTTCCCTTTAATTCTCTTTCTAAGTGTAATTATTGGGGCGATTTGTGCGTTAGTGCTACAAGTGAATCCGCAATTTTTTGCTTTAACGTTGCAAAATGCGGAGCTTCATTTTGCATTAGGTTTATCGCTAACAACGTCGCTTTGTTCGCTTTTGCTCGCAGGTTGTATTGCAATTCCGATTGCGTGGCGAATGTCTATTCGCCCCATTTATGGGCAGGTTTTGATTGATACGCTTTTTGATTTGCCTATGGTATTGCCACCATTAGTCACGGGGCTAAGTTTACTGTTGTTACTGAATGGAGATGGTATTGTCAATCAACTTTTTCCACGCTTAGGCGAATGGATGTTTAGCCCGCTCGGTATCATTATTGCGCAAACTTACGTCGCAACCGCTATTTTTCTACGAAGCGCGCGTGGCGCCTTTTCGGGGCTAGACATTGGCTATCGGCTAACGGCTTATAACCTAGGATTGTCCCCTTTTAAGACTTTGCTAAAAGTAGAATTGCCACTTTGCAAAAAAGCACTCATTTGTGGAGGAATTTTAGCATGGTCACGGGCAATTGGTGAGTTTGGCGCAACCTTAATGCTTGCGGGAGCAACTCGCTTTAAAACGGAAACATTGCCAATGGCGGTTTATTTAAATATTGCCAGTGGCGATTTTGATATTGCTATCGCTGCTGCCTTATGGCTCTTATTTATCGCAGGGTTATTGCTTTTCCTATTGCGTTATTTTAATCGAGAAAAACATGCTAAAAGTGAATAATTTACACGTCGGAATTTTACAAGATATACATTTTCACGTCGATAAAGGCGAATGTTTTGCCGTTGTCGGTGCCTCGGGAAGTGGCAAAAGTACCTTACTCAATGCCATTGCCGGCTATGTAAATTATCAAGGCGAAATTTGGCTAAACGGACAAAATTTACAAAAATGTGCGCCATGGCAACGGAATTGTCGCTATTTAAACCAATTTCTTTATTTATTTCCCCATAAAACTGTTTTAGGCAATTTGGATTTAGCTGCTCCCCATATTTCCCTAAAAGAGAAAATGCAATTACTGGAGAAATTACATATTTCTCCCCTCGCTGAACGTTATCCTACTGCCCTTTCAGGCGGAGAAAAACAACGCGCAGCCTTGGCGCGTGCGCTCATTAACCCACCCGATCTTTTGCTTTTAGATGAGCCTTTTTCTGCACTAGACTGGGATATTCGCCAGCAAATCTGGCTGACTTTACAAGCGATTTTACAAGAATCACAAATTACCACCCTTTTAGTCAGCCATGAGCCTAAAGAAACCGCATTTTTAGCCCAACGAATATTATTTTTACAACAAGGGCAACAAGTGAATTTAGAAAAAATTGAGGAGTAAAAATGATTTATTTTTCCGATGCAGAAATTGACGCACTCCTTTTAGAGGATGCTTATCGTGGTGATCTGACTACACACGTTTTAGCTTTATACGGCAAACAAGCGAAGATGATTTTCAAACGTAAAAATGCGGGAGTGGTTGCAGGTATTGACGTTGCCGCTGCTGTTTTGCGTAAGCTTCATCTTAATCCCCAAATTTTAGTCGCCGAAGGGCAACACGCACACGCAGGTGAAGTGATTATGCAAGTTTGTGGCGATGCAGTAGCGTTGCACCAAGGCTGGAAAGTCGCACAATGTATTTTGGAATGGTGTTGTGGTGTCGCTCAATATATGCAAGAGATGCGTCAAAACGCCATCGCTGTTAATCCGAATGCAGCGATCTTATGTACGCGCAAATCCATTCCCTATACCCGAAAACTAGCAACGCAAGCAATTTTAAGTGGTGGCGGTGGTATTCATCGTCAAGGATTAAGTGAAACAGTTTTAGTTTTTAGCAATCATCGCCGATTGCTTAACGATCCCAATGATTTTAATGCGATCGTTCAACAATTTCGTCGACATGCGCCAGAAAATAAAATAACGATCGAAGCGGATAATTGGGCGCAATTTTTACAAATTATTCCTGCTAAACCCGATATTATTCAACTGGATAAATTCAGTCTTGACGAAGTAAAACGTGCCTTAATATTACTAAAACAACAAAATTCCCCCTGTACGCTTTCGGTTGCAGGAGGAATTAATAAAGACAATATTGCCGAGTATGCTGCGCTCGGTATTCATTTATTCATTACGTCTGCCCCATACTACGCCCCTCCGCAAGATATTAAAGTCGTAATTGAACCTTGCGATTAGTATTTATCACGCCCCCATTTTCATAAAAATTTTTACGAAAAACGGGGCGTGAGATTTTTATTTGTGTTGTTCTTTGATTGAGAAAATTGCGTTTTTCGGCTAGAATGGCGTGTTTTTTATTACCTATCACGAGCTTTAAAATGTCAGAAATTAAATTAATCGTGGGACTTTGCAATCCTGGTGAAAAATATGCTGATACTCGCCACAATGCGGGTGCTTGGTTTATTGAAGAAGTTGCCCGTCGTTATGGTTTTTCTCTAAAAGATGAACCAAAATTTTTCGGAAAAACAGCGCGTGCAATGATTGATGGTCAAGAAGTTCGCTTTTTGTTACCCACTACTTTTATGAATTTAAGTGGTAAAGCGGTGGGTGCGATGGCGAATTTTTACCGTATCAAACCCGAAGAAATTCTCGTTGCACACGATGAAATGGATTTACCTCCGGGTGTGGCAAAAATCAAACTAGGCGGAGGTCACGGTGGACACAATGGCTTAAAAGACATCATCGCAGCGCTTGGCAATAATAAAAATTTCTACCGTTTGCGTATTGGAATTGGTCATCCAGGCGATCGTAATTTGGTAACCAGTTATGTCTTAGGCAAACCAGCACCAGCTGATCAAAAGAAAATTGATGAAGCCCTTGATGAAGCCGTGCGTTGTTTACCTATCCTATTTAAAGATGGAATTACCAAAGCGACAACACGCTTAAATAGTTTTAAAGCAGAATAAACGTATTTATCAAAACAAGGAAAAATTATGGGATTTAAATGTGGTATTGTTGGACTTCCAAACGTTGGGAAATCCACCCTTTTTAATGCATTAACCAAAGCGGGTATTGAAGCCGCTAACTATCCATTCTGTACAATCGAACCTAATACGGGTGTGGTTCCAATGCCAGATCCACGTTTAGATGCTCTCGCAGAAATCGTGAAACCAGAACGTGTTTTACCAACTACTATGGAATTTGTGGATATTGCAGGTTTAGTTGCTGGTGCGAGTAAAGGTGAAGGTCTTGGTAACAAATTCTTAGCCAATATCCGTGAAACTGATGCAATCGGTCACGTTGTGCGTTGCTTTGAAAATGACGATATCGTACACGTTGCGGGTCAAATCAATCCATTAGATGATATCGAAACTATCAATACTGAATTAGCGCTTGCGGACTTAGATAGCTGTGAACGTGCCATTCAACGTTTACAAAAACGCGCTAAAGGTGGCGATAAAGATGCAAAATTTGAATTATCTGTTATGGAAAAAATCTTACCTGTCCTTGAAGAAGCAGGCATGATTCGTTCTGTGGAGTTAGACGAAGACGAATTAAAAGCGATCAAAGGCTATAACTTCTTAACTCTTAAACCAACCATGTACATCGCAAACGTAAACGAAGATGGTTTTGAAAATAACCCATACTTAGACAAAGTACGTGAAATTGCGGAAAAAGAAGGTGCAGTGGTTGTGCCAGTTTGTGCAGCTATCGAAGCAGAAATCGCAGAATTAGACGATGAAGAACGTGATGAATTTTTAGCAGATCTTGGTATCGAAGAACCAGGTTTAAACCGTGTAATTCGTGCGGGC
The DNA here is from genome assembly GCA_020026155.1 of Actinobacillus sp. Lineage (GTDB taxonomy): Bacteria > Pseudomonadota > Gammaproteobacteria > Enterobacterales > Pasteurellaceae > Actinobacillus_C. Next base: position 57,626 of record JAHHQX010000003.1, read on the forward strand.
TATAAACTTCTTAACCTTCAAACTTACTTCACTGCAGGGGTAAAAGAAGTTCGTGCTTGGACAGTTTCTGTAGGTGCAACTGCGCCAAAAGCAGCAGCAGTTATCCACACTGACTTTGAAAAAGGCTTTATCCGTGCGGAAGTTATCGCTTACCAAGACTTTATCGATTGTAAAGGTGAAGCGGGCGCGAAAGATGCGGGTAAATGGCGCTTAGAAGGAAAAGATTATATCGTTCAAGATGGCGATATCATGCATTTCCGTTTCAACGTTTAAGGTTATTTTATGCAAAAAATGACAGATGAGGCATTACTCGATCTCGCTTACGAGATTTTTCTTGAAATGGCGCCTGAAAATTTATCTGCCCAAGAAATTGCCTTATTTAATGAAAAATTTGCCGAATGTGGTGAAATCGCATTATTTGATACGGCAGAAAATTGGGAAGAAGAAATCGGTGTGCTGATTGATCCTGAACAATTCGCTGAAGTATGGATTGGTTTAACCGATGCGGAAGGACAAATGCGTCACGTTTTCGCAAAATGTTTGATCAATTACGATCAATCCGAACCTGATTTTCACATGATTTGGTAACGATTACGCCCCAATTTTCATAAAATTTTTTGAAAATTGGGGCGTGTTTTATATTACTTTATTTTTGTGGTGCAGCTGCACATTCGTGTTGAATCGTGCCGAGGTATTTATCCACAAAGAAGTCTGCTTCGCCCGCATCGCCAAGAATGGCAAATTTATCTAAAATTGTGCTAAACAATTTTTCTTCTTCGTGTTGTTCGGCAACATACCATTGCAAGAAATTAAACGCAGAATAATCTTTTTCAGCTAATGTTGTCCCCACCAACTCATTAATTGAACGGGTAATTAACTGCTCATGTTCATAAGTTAATTCCATCACTTGTTTTAAAGAGTTGAATTGATGCGGTGGTTCAGCAATTTTACCAATTACGGCAAGCGCACCCGTTTCTGTCAAATAAGTGAAAAGTTTATGCATATGGAGCATTTCTTCTGCAGCATGTTCTGATAAAAATTTCGCTGCACCTTCAAAACCTTGTTGTTCACACCATGCACTCATTTGCAAATATAAATTTGATGAGTACATTTCTAAATTCATTTGTGCATTTAATAAGTTAATTACATTTTGCGCTAACATACTCTTACCTCTTATAGTGTCGCTAAATCTTTATCAATGAAATATAGGGCTTGTCCGCTTTCACCGAGGAGGTTAAATTTATCCAAAATCATATTGAATAATTTTAACTCTTCATGTTGTTCGGCAACGTACCATTGTAAGAATTGGAATGTAGCGTGATCTTTTTGAATAGTCAGATCAACTAATTCGTTAATTTTGCGTGTAACGAGTTTTTCGTGTTCGAGTGTCATTTCAAACACTTCTTTTAATCCTGTAAAATCTGCTTTAGGTGCTGCAATTTCGCCAAGTAATGGCATGCCACCAGTTTCACTAATATAACCAAATAGTTTTTGCATGTGCATCATTTCTTCATTAGCATGACGCAATAAGAAAGCAGCTGCCCCTTCAAATCCTTTTTGCGCGCACCATGCACTCATTTGTAGATACACATTGGATGAGTAATATTCTAAATTAATCTGTTCGTTTAATTTAGCCGTGACTGCTTGATCTAACATAACCTGTTCCTCTTTTTATTAAATGTCTTTATTTTAGTCAGTATTTATTTTTTTGCAACTTAATAAATAAAATAACTCTTTAATTTTAAAGGAATTTTTAATAAAAACTGTTTTTATTTACGAATTGGATATAGGAATGATTTTTATCTTTTTTATCGCCCTAGTATGCTTTTATTTGGTTTAACCTTTCGTAATGGGCTTATTTTTTGCTATAATCTTCCCCTTTAATATTTAATTAGATAAGGAAAAATTATGCAAGATATGCCAAATTGCCCAAAATGCCATGGCGAATATGTTTACCACGACAGTATCCAATTTGTATGCCCAGACTGTGGTCACGAATGGAGTGGTGAAGAAGCTACTGAACAAGAAAGTAGCGAATTCGTTGTCAAAGACAGTAATGGTAACATCTTACAAGATGGCGATTCAGTGATCCTTATTAAAGATTTAAAAGTGAAAGGTTCTTCAATCGTATTGAAAAAAGGGACAAAAGCAAAAAATATCCGTTTAATGGATGCGGATCATGATGTAGATTGCAAAATCGATGGTCAAAGCTTCTCTCTTAAATCTGAATTTTTGAAAAAAGCTTAGGTCTAATCTCTTGAAAATACCGCCAATTGTGCGGTATTTTTCTATAAAAATTTATTAAAATAAGCCCAAATGATCGTATCGTGTAATCATGCGATTTTAGTATAATTAACACCTTATTCTACAAATGGAATTTCGTATGCCGATAAATTTTACCGTAATTTTTCGTGATAGTTTAAATTTTGTTCGAAACAAGCCAAAATTCTTACTTAATTTCAGTCTACTTTTTGCCGTTGAAATCTTAGTGATGAATTTTCTATTCGGGCAAATCAATCCAGATTTTGCAGCAGGTCTTAATCTTAAACCAGATGAATTCAATTTTCCGAGTTCTGTTCTCGGGCTAGCATTAATGAGTTTACTGCTGAATATTATCCTCTATGCGTTTACGATGTTGCGCATACATCAAATTAGTTATCAAAAAACAACTAATTGGCAAGCCATCTTTTATATTTTTTCAAAGAAAATTCTTGCATTAATCTTAACCATGTTAATTGTTACTTTTCCACTTCTTATGGGCGCAATTAACCTTATTATGGCAAGTTTACAAGGGAGTGCTTCTCTTACTTCTCTATTACTCAGTATCGTTGGGTTATTCATTTTTATTCGATTAAATTTAACTTTTGTTGACTGTTTAGTTACTGCTGATAGTTTTGTAAATAGTTTTAAACGTGTCTGGATTATTGGCGCACGTCAAAATAAAAATTTAATTATTTTCTTCCTAATTAATTATTTATTTTTCCCTTTTATTTCTAATAATATTGCACATATTTTTGTAAATAATTCCTTACTTGCCCCTATTTTCATTTGGTTAAGTTCGGTAATTTATGTATTTTCATTAGTTTTTACTTACCGTTTCTATACCTGCTTCATGCAGGTCAATAGCGCATCTTCTATTGAAAATAGATAAGAGGAAAAAATGAAACAACTTATTGATTTTATACCGATTATTTTATTCTTTATCGTTTATAAAACGGTAGGGCTTCGTGATGCGGCAATTACCTTAGCAGTGGCTACCGCTATTCAATTAATTTTGCTTAAACTAATTTATAAAAAAATTGATAAGCAAGCTTTGATCATGGGTATTTCTGTTGTTTTCTTCGCATCTCTTACCGCCTATTTTAATGAATTAAATTTCCTAAAATGGAAGGTCACGCTTATTTATGCTCTCTTTGCCCTGGTACTTCTTATTAGCCAATTAGGTTTTAAGAAAAATCTAATGCGAGAAATGCTTGGGAAAGAGTTGGTTTTACCCGAAAATGTTTGGAAAAAAATTAATTTGGGCTGGGCAATTTTCTTTATTTTCTGTATGTTGCTTAATCTTTATATTAGCCAATATTTTTCCGATAATATTTGGGTCGATTTTAAAACCTTTGGTATCGCTGGTTTAACTTTTGCGGCGACCATTGTAACCAGTATTTATATTTATCGTTATCTTCCAAAAGATAATCGTCAAGAAAATACCTCTAAAGGAAAGAAAAATGAGCCTATCTCAAAACAATAATCCTACTTTCTCGCATCCTTCTATGCCGTTATTGCGTACGGTAGCAATGCCTGCCAATACCAACGCAAATGGGGACATTTTTGGTGGTTGGATTATGTCACAAATGGATCTCGGTGGTGCCATTTTGGCAAAAGAAATTGCTCACGGTCGTGTCGTTACGGTTTCTGTTGAAAATATCACTTTCTTACACCCTGTTGCTGTGGGCGATGTCATCTGTTGCTACGGAAAATGCTTACATGTCGGCCGTTCATCAATTAAACTTCAACTTGATGTATGGGCAAAAAAAGTATCTGTAGAACCTATTGGCGAACGTTTTCATGTCACTACTGCTATTTTTACCTTTGTCGCTGTAGATAAAGAAGGAAAACCGCGCGAAGTACCACGTGAAAATAACCCTGAACTTGAGCATGCACTTGCACCATAAAAGGAGAATATTTATGTATTATGTTATTTTTGCAGAAGATCATCCTAATAGCTTAGAAAAACGCTTAGCTGTCCGTGCACAACATCTTGCACGTTTACAGGCATTAGATTCCGAAGGTTGTCTTCTAACTGCAGGACCTAATCCTGCGGTTGATGATGAAAAACCGGGCGAGGCAGGATTCACAGGCTCAACAGTGATTGCTCAATTTGATAGCCTTGATGCAGCAAAAGCATGGGCAGCTGCTGATCCGTACTTTGATGCTGGGGTTTATAAGCAAGTTATTGTTAAACCTTTCTTAAAAGTATTCTAAAAACAAAAGAGGCGCAGTAAAAACTACGCCTCTTTTTTCGTTAAAAATTATGGTCTTTATGCACGCTCAATATCAAAGGCCATCACTTCTCCAATTGTCGATGCCCCAAGCGCAATCATAAGTAAACGATCGACACCCAGCGCAACACCAGAGCAATTTGGCATTCCCGCTTTTAAAGCAGCCAAGAAACGCACATCAATTTCTTGCTCAGGTAATCCTAAGCGTGCGCGTTCACGATTATCTTCTTCAAAACGATGACGCTGTTCGCGGTAATCCGTTAATTCTGTAAAACCATTTGCCAATTCTACCCCTTTGTAATAGAACTCGAAACGTTCTGCGACACGTAAATCTTCAGAACTAAGTTGAGCGAGTGCCGCTTGGGAGGCTGGAAAATGATAAACGGCTATCGGTTGATTTTGTCCGATTTGGGGTTCTACTACCATGCTGAATAAAAATTCTAATAAAGTATCACGATCAGAGTGTTCGGCATCCATGAAATTATTTTCTTTCGCTTTTGCCACCAGTTCGTCATCAGAACATGAAAGCGGATCTAACCCTACACATTCCTGGAATATAAATTGATAACTCACCATTTCTGCAGGCGCGCAATCAAGTACCTCTTGCAATAAATCATCCACCTCATTAATTAAACGATACATATCAAAAAATGGGCGGTACCATTCAAGCATCGTGAATTCTGGATTGTGTTTTCTCCCCGCCTCTTCATTACGAAATACACGGCAAAGTTGGAAAATAGGTCCACTTCCCGCGGTTAGTAGACGTTTCATATGATATTCTGGGCTTGTCATCAAATAAAGCGTTTCGGATTTCGCTTTATATGGGGAAAGATATTGAGTTTCAAATGTAACAAGATGTACATCAGTAACGCCATATTCGCTTAAAACTGGCGTAGACACCTCTAATAAGCCACGTGCACGAAAGAATGTACGAATTTGTTCGATAATTTTAGCGCGTGCAATTAAATTCTTAATTGGTGCACTCGGTTTCCATGTATCCCCTACTTTTTTTAATTTTTCATCTAGCGACATGTCATGGTTATCTTTTTCTTCACTTACTAATGCGTGATTGTTGTCGATCATAATAGAATTACTCACCTTTTTCCGTGTCAAACTTACGTTATTTTAACATTATTTATATATGCTATAAATTAAAATATCTAAAAACAGAGTGTTGATAATTATTATCAATAACTTATTGAATTAACGTTTTTTTTTGCATTAAAAAGTTTGAAGTAGATCACATTTTTAAAAGATTGCGGTTATCAGAATTTTATAAAAGTGGCAGAATACCCCTGCTTGAAAAAGGGTTTTAAGCACTGTTTATTTTTTTATCTTTTTTATAATAATTTCTATATTTATTTCTGGGAGGAATACTGTGCAAATCGAAGAAACCATCAATGTCGATGTTGCAATTGTGGGTGCTGGCGGTGGCGGTTTACGTACTGCGATTGCTGCAGCAGAGGAAAACCCAAATTTAAAAGTCGCACTTATTTCTAAAGTTTATCCAATGCGTAGTCATACTGTTGCCGCTGAAGGTGGCGCAGCTGCGGTTATTAAACCTGAAGATAGTTATGAAAAACATTTTCACGATACCGTAGCAGGGGGTGACTGGCTTTGTGAACAAGATCTTGTTGAATATTTTGTAAAACACTCTCCAGTGGAAATGACTCAGCTTGAACGTTGGGGATGCCCATGGAGCCGTAAACAAAATGGGGATGTGAATGTTCGTCGTTTTGGCGGTATGAAAATCGAACGCACTTGGTTCGCTGCCGACAAAACTGGTTTCCACCTTCTCCATACTCTCTTCCAAACTTCAATGCAATATCCACAAATCCATCGTTTCGACGAACATTTCGTTCTTGATATTCTCGTTGATGATGGTCGCGTATGTGGCGTGGTTGCCATTGATATGATGGAAGGCAAACTTATCCAAATTAATGCCAAATCTGTTGTTATCGCAACGGGGGGCGGTTGTCGTTCATTCCGTTTTAATACCAATGGCGGTATCGTAACAGGTGACGGTCTTTCAATGGCTTATCGCCATGGCGTGCCACTGCGTGATATGGAATTCGTTCAATATCACCCAACAGGTCTTCCAAATTCTGGCATCCTTATTACCGAAGGTTGTCGTGGTGAAGGCGGTATCTTAGTGAATAAGGACGGCTATCGTTACTTACAAGATTACGGTCTAGGACCTGAAACTCCAATCGGCAAACCAGAAAACAAATATATGGAATTAGGTCCTCGTGACAAACTTTCCCAAGCTTTCTGGCAAGAATGGAAAAAAGGCAACACCTTAAAAACATCCAAAGGCGTAGATATTGTTCATCTCGACTTACGTCATTTAGGTGAGAAATATTTACATGAGCGTCTCCCATTTATTTGTGAACTTGCTCAAGCTTATGAAGGAGTAAATCCAGTTAACTCGCCAATCCCTGTACGTCCAGTTGTGCATTACACCATGGGCGGTATCGAAGTTGATCTTAACTGTGAAACGCGTATTAAAGGGCTATATGCTGTTGGGGAATGTGCATCGTCTGGTCTTCATGGAGCAAACCGTCTTGGTTCAAACTCTCTAGCAGAATTAGTCGTGCTAGGTCGCGTTGCAGGTGAACAAGCCGCTCAAAATGCGATGCAAGCGCCACTTGCTAATCAAAGTGCTGTTGACAAACAAGCAGGCGATGTTATTGCTCGTCTTGAAGCGCTTTATAAACAAGAAGGTAATGAAAACTGGGCAAGTATCCGTGATGAAATGGGTCAAGCAATGGAAGAAGGCTGTGGTATCTATCGTACTCAAGAAAGTATGCAACAAGCCGTCGATAAAATTGCAGAATTAAAAGAGCGCTATAAAAAAGTGAAAATTGAAGACCACTCTCACGTCTTCAATACCAATGCACTTTATGCTATTGAACTTGGCTATATTCTTGATGTTGCTCAAGCTATTTCTAGCTCAGCAATCGAACGTAAAGAATCTCGTGGGGCACACCAACGTTTAGACTACACTGAACGTGATGATGAAAACTACTTGAAACATACTCTTGCGTTCTACTCTCCAGATGGCACACCGCGTATTGATTATAGTAATGTGACTATTACTACTTCAAAACCAGCGAAACGTGTTTACGGGGCAGAAGCTGAAAAAATTGAGGCTGCTGAAAAAGCTGCTGCAACTGAAAAAGCGTTAAACGCTCAAGCTAAGGAGCAAAATAATGGCTAATGATGCAATGATGAAAGTTGATATTCTCCGCTACGATCCTGAAGTGGATGAAAAACCATATATTAAATCTTATCAAGTGCCTTATGACAATCAAACTTCTTTGCTTGATGCCTTAGGCTACATTAAAGATAAACTTGATCCTACCCTCTCTTATCGCTGGTCTTGCCGTATGGCAATCTGTGGTTCTTGCGGGATGATGGTCAATAACATTCCTAAATTAGCTTGTAAAACTTTCTTACGTGATTACAGCGGTTATATGCGTATTGAACCACTCGGTAATTTCCCTATCGAACGTGATTTGATCGTAGATATGACTCACTTCATTGAAAGTTTAGAAAGCATTAAACCATACATCATTGGTAATGAAGCGCCACCACTTGATGGTAAGCCACATCCATCTGATGTATTAGCAAAAAGTCGCACCAAACAAACACCAGCACAATTGGAAAAATATCGCCAATTTTCTATGTGTATTAACTGTGGCTTATGTTATGCCGCTTGTCCACAATTTGGTTTAAACCCTGAATTTTTAGGACCAGCTGCGATTACATTGGCACGCCGTTATAACTTAGATAACCGCGATCACGGTCAAGCAGAACGCATGAAACTGCTTAATACGGATAACGGTGTTTGGAGTTGTACTTTTGTTGGTTATTGCTCTGAAGTATGTCCAAAACATGTGGACCCAGCAGCAGCAATTAACCAAGGTAAAGTAGAAAGTGCAAAAGACTTTATTATTGCAATGCTAAAACCTGGAAAATAGGGAGTGTTCTATGCCTACTACAAGCAAACGTAAAGAATATATTCGTCCAATGAATGCTGACTGGTGGAAAAAGAATAGTTTCTACAAACATTATATGTTACGTGAAGCAACAGCTATTTTTTCACTCTGGTTTAGCATCGTTTTACTCTACGGCACTATTTGCTTAGTGCGTGAAGGATTTGATTTCTTACAAGGCTATAATAGCTTTGTACATTTTTTACAAAATCCTCTCGTGGTTATCATTAATATCGTGGCATTAGGTGCGGCTATGTTAAATACCGTTACTTATTTCAACATGACACCAAAAGTCACCAATATTATTGTTGATAGTCAAAAACTTAATCCAAAAATTATTACTGGAGTCATGTGGGCGATTACCGCTATCGTGACCTTCTTAGTATTATTTTTTCTTGTGATCTAAAGGGAGAAGGTAAAAATGCAAGATCCAAAACGTTCTAAAGAACCTTTAGTATGGTTAATGTTTGGTGCAGGTACTACTGTTAGTGCAATTGTTTTCCCAGTATTGATCCTAGCTGTTGGGTTTCTTATCCCATTTGGGCTAATTAGCGAACAAGGGCTCGCTAATATTTATAGCTTCATGCATTCATGGTGGGGAGAATTGATTATGCTCATCGTATTAATTTTCCCAGTTTGGGGTGCGTTACACCGTATCCATCATGGTTTGCACGATCTTAAAGTACATCTTCATGGTAGTGCAGCGATTTTCTATGGCCTAGCTGCATTATTTAGCATTATTGCTATTTTTGCTGTACTTTAAAAAGAAATCATAACAAATAAAAAACCGCGTTTTAAAACGCGGTTTTTTTATATTAATTAAGTACTAATTACTCAGCATCCATTAATCGTTGTTCATTTAACGTAGCTGAATCGTTATCAATATCCTGAATAACAATATTTGTTTCTGGATTATCTTCCCAAATTTTTGGATCAACACCACGTTTAATAAGTTTTGGATGTTCATGGATATTGAATACAGGTTCACGGATACCTGCACGTAATTGTCCACTATAATCTTTTAATAGATCCCATACTACTGGTGATAATAATACGATCGCAATCAAGTTGATGAGTGCCATCACTGCCATTACTGTATCAGCGAAGTTCCACACAATATTTGCCGCATTAACTGCACCGAAATAAACGAAGAATAATACGATTAAACGGAAAGCAATCACTACAGAACGTTTATTTTTAATAAAACGAATATTACTTTCAGCGTATGCATAGTTACCAATGATAGATGAGAATGCAAATAATAATAAGATAAATGCTAAGAAGTGTACGCCGAACTCACCCACATGATATTTTAATGCAGCTTGCGTTAACGAGATATTCGTTAATCCTGAACCGTAAGCATTTGATAATAAAATGATGAAAGCGGTACAAGAACACACAACAATCGTATCAACAAATACACCTAACATTTGAATTAAACCTTGGCTTGCTGGGTGCTTAACAGAAGCAGCGGCTGCCGCATTTGGTGCAGAACCCATACCTGCTTCATTAGAGAATAAACCACGTTTAATCCCCCAAAGCATTGCTTTCGAGAAAATTGCCCCGAACATACCGCCAGCCATTGCATGGAAATCAAATGCACTGTCAACGATTTGTGCGATTAATCCAGGAATACGATCAATATGCATAACCATAATCACCGCAGCCATGACGAGGTATAAAAGTGCCATAAGAGGAACAAGACCCGCAGATACTTGACCGATACGTTTAACACCACCAAAGATAATTAAACCAGATAATACGACAAGTGAAATACCTACATATTGCGGATTCCAGTGCCATGCGTTACGAGTTGCTTCAACAATTGCATTAGATTGCACCGCATTAAACGCAAAACCAAAAGTAAAAATTAACGCAATCGCAAAAGCAATCGCCATCCAATGAGCTTTCAGTCCTTTTGTAATATAATAAGCTGGACCACCACGGTAACTGCCATCTGGATTTCTTACTTTATAAAGTTGGGCTAATGATGATTCAGCGAATGCGCTTGACATCCCCACTAATGCAGTCACCCACATCCAGAAAACAGCACCTTCACCACCCGTTGCAATTGCAATCGCAACACCACCGATGTTACCCACACCTACTCGGCTTGCAAGCCCAGTCGTAAAGGCTTGGAACGGTGTTAAGGCATCGCTATCTACGGTGCGTCCGAACCACATTTCACGTAAACTTTCAGGGAAAAGTCTAATCTGAACAAATCCTGTACTAATTGTGAAAAACAACCCAACCCCAAGAAGTACAACAATCGTAATATCCCACAAAGGCGAACCTACGTTGGCAACGATCCACGCAAGTACGCCTTGCATATGATTAATAATATCAGACAAAATTCACTCTCCCTTTTCAATTAAAAAGCTAATGCAAAAAATAAAAGCCGACATTCTAGCGACTTTCTTTTTATTTTTAAATACAAAATAATTTTTTTTACGATTTTTTTAAATAAAATAAAAAAAACCTTTCCACTATATAACAAAGTTATTTTTTGGAAAGGTTTTTTGAATATTTTTTAATTTTAGTTTTTATTTTATCCAGAGAGCGGCAGCGCCACGAGCACCGCCCGCATCTCCGAATTCAGCTTTTTGCAATCGAGGTATTTTTGCCGTCTGCAAAAGATATGCAGACAATTTATTAGGTATAGCCTGATAAAGATAATCGAAGTTCGATAAACCACCACCGAGCACAATCACTTTTGGATCAAGTGTGGTGATGATAGTTGCAAATGACATCGCACAAAGTTCTATAAAGCGTTCTACAAAAGATACAGCCCTTAATTCTCCTGCATAAAATTGCTCAATAATTGATTGTGCGGTTGCTACTTGCCCATACATATCTTGGTACAACCTCGCGAAACCACGTCCAGATAAGTAACTATCTAAGCAAGCTTTTTTGCCACATCCACATTGATAAATAGGTGCTTTATCCCAGCCAAGTAACTGAATTGCAGGATAACTTAAAGGCGTATGCCCAATTTCTCCTGCCATTCCATTTTCGCCAGCATAGAGTTTGCCATTTAAAACAAACCCTGCACCAAATCCTGTGCCTAAAATTAGACCTAAAACACTTGTTTTTCCTTCAGGATCTATTGCCAATGCTTCTGATAAAGCAAAGCAATTTGCATCATTCTCCCCTCGCACTTCTCTACCAAGTGCTTGCGTCAAATCACGCAAAATCGGACGATTATTTGCTACAGGAATATTACTCGTTTCCGCTACGCCAGTATTTTTATTAATAAATCCTGGAATGCCTACGCCCACTCGACCTTGAGTACAAAAGATGTCATCCATTCTTTGTACAAGTTCCACGATAGTTTGAATCCAATTTTCATAGCTATCATGTGGTGTTGGCACACGTTCAGCATAGAGCTTTTCTAGCTTTTCACTAAATACAGCAATTTCAATTTTAGTGCCGCCAATATCTATTCCATATAACATAAAAGTAACCGCCCCTGGTTTAATGCGTTAACGCATTTTTTATTATTAATTTATTGAATTATTAAACTATTCTTCAGTCATCCATTTTTTCTTTTGTAGGAAGAAGAACACAATAAGCATCCAAATCCATGACATCACGATAGCGCCCATTTCATCCCATGGGAAATGCATACCGAGTTGGATACGGCTAATGAGTACTAAGATAGCCCATACTGTCAAGAAATTCGCAAAATAGCGTAATGCTTTACTGTTACCAAGTAATAAAGAAAAACCAACTGCTAACAATACCCAAGTGGTTACGAATGTACTGTGACCTGATGGGAAAGAGAAACTGGTTTCATGGCTACGGTGATTAACTAACCATTCAGGAACGTTCGGTGCATATTGTTTGTAATATTCTTTTACTTCCACTGCACGTACGGATTTTTTCAATGAATAGAAAGTTTGAGGGTTTGGCACACCTTTTAATACTTGGGTCATAAATGGGCGAGTTTCTTTTACTGCTTTTTTCGCCTCAATTTTCATTCCAAGTGCTACCACAAGGCTAAATGCCATAATCACGATAACTTTGATGGCCGTTTTTTTATCTTTAATTGCAAAAAAATAAAAGGCTGCAAATAAAATTGAAGTAATAATAAAGTAAGGCTTACTTGCTGTTTCTGTCACCCAATACAACAAGTGAGAGATCATTCCATAATCCTGAGTTTCATGCCAATGCCAGCCACTTACTAAGACAATTAACGGTACTAAAAAAAGTAAAGCTGCATACATTGATAATCTTTTTAACATATAAATTTCCTTTATTTTGGTTTATAATTGCAAAAAGCGGTGTATTCTAACACCCATCCAAAAAAAAACATAGGAACTTATAATTAATGTCAGATATTCAACTTGTTAGCGAAGCAAAACTCCCTACTGAGTTTGGTATTTTTCGCATCGTAGGATTTGAAAGCCCAAGCACGAAAAAGGAACACGTTGCACTGGTTATGGGTGATATTAGTAATGGTGAACCCGTTCTTGCACGTATTCATTCTGAGTGCCTTACAGGAGATGCCTTGCATAGTTTAAAATGTGATTGTGGTTTCCAATTACAAACGGCATTGAAACAAATCAATCAGGAAGGCCGCGGTGTGTTAATTTATCATCGTGAGGAAGGACGTGGGATCGGCTTAATTAATAAAATCCGCGCTTACGCACTCCAAGATCAAGGAATGGATACGATTGAAGCAAATCTGGCATTAGGTTTTGCCGCTGATGAGCGTGATTTTACTGTTTGTGCGGATATTTTTAATTTACTCGGCGTAAAGGAAGTACGTTTATTGACAAATAACCCGCAAAAAATTGAAACCATGAAAAATGCCGGCATTAACGTTATTGAACGCGTTCCGCTTAATGTGGGTGAAAACCGCTACAATACGAAGTATTTAGATACAAAAGCGAAAAAAATGGGACATTTCATTGTGCATAATGGAGAACAACATCAATTAGAATGCCCATACTGCGCGGAAGAAGTCCCAGAAAAATAGACTTGTTCCCGTCCAATTTTAAATTAATTTATCACGCCCCAATTTTCATAAATTTTTATGATTTTTGGGGCGTGATTTCATTTTAATCATTTTTCCAATTTTACGTGGTATTTCCCCTCTCATTCCCCTCTTTGAATTGCGTTGTTCGGTTATAAAATATCCAATGTGATTTTTTATAATTATTTCTCTGCACATTTCCTTTTAAAAAAGTACCCAATTCCGCAAATATTAGGACATCACTTTAAATAAAAATCATTCTTTTTTCTGCTCTATTTTTATTTAAATTTAACAATTTTTTAACAGTATGCGTAATTATTCGCCTTTACATTACTATTTTTTATCTAATTTATTATTAATTTTTCGCTATATATAACTATATAGTTTTTGTAAATAATTTCCTCATAAAATAAATAAAAGCACCTCTAATCAGTTAATTCTAAAAAATTATAAATTTATAAAATTTGTTAATTTTCATGCAATTACAAATACTTAATATTGATTAAATGGTTGGTTTTTGTATAGCTTATTATGGGTATTTTAGGGTATTTAGATAATTATTATTAGGTATTTTATTTTATAACCTCTTGTCTATTACCAACGAGGTCGCTATCCTACGCCTCCATTACAACAATTGGTTTATTTATTAACCGATATGTAACAAAAAATTAATAATTCTTAAAACTATATTTAACTCTTTATGGAGATTTTATGTTTAACATCTTACGCAAAGCGATCCGTTCATTCAAAAAAGACCAATCTGGTGTAACGGCAATTGAATACGGTCTTATCGCAATCATCATGGCAGCTTTCATTATTTTTGCATTCTACAAAAATATCGTTCCTGCAATGGAAGCTAAAACTACTGAATTAACCACTACAATTCAAAATGTGAAATTTGATGAAGCAGCCACTGCAGCTACAACACAACAACATCCAGATAATTCATCAGATAAAAACAAACAACAAATTGTTCAACACTCATAAACAATTAGAAATAAAATTGAATTATAAAGCTCATCACTTGATGGGCTTTTTACATCAAGTGACGTGATGAAGATAAATTCTTTTCTAAGCAATCGCCAAGGGGTAACAAGTATTGAATATGCAATGCTTGCAATTGTGTTCACGGTTTTTATTGCAGTTTACCTTATCAATAAAGACGGGCTATCAGGGGTTATGCTTAGAAAAGGAAATGATGTTACAAATGTGGCGGTAACACAGTTAGGCGGGAATGCTGATCAAGGTGGAAACTATCAGCCAATTGCGACAAATGAGATTTGTATTAAACACGTACCCGATGGGTTTTCTGCAGACGAATTCCCTTGCATGACTCAAAACCCTTTCTACGACAGCACGATCATCAAGCAAGAAGCAGAAAAAATTGAGCATCTAGATCAAGTAAAACATTTGATCGGTACCAATGGCGAAGTTAAAGATTTGCTATTGCATTGTTGGAATGAACCCACTCCGCGTGAGTTTTGGTCATGTGTCGTGACGTTTATAAAAACACAAGCACAGAAATTTGGCGATCGTGCAAAAGATAAAATAGAAAAATTTAATCAACAAGCAAAAGACAATATAGATAAGGTTAAAGATTGGTTACATCATATTTTTATCATTCGCCAAAAATATGATTTACCGCATAAACCATAAATTTTCCCGAAAATCGGGGCGTGGTTGTTTCGCTTAAAACAATAAACACAACGTATAAACATTCGCAAAGTATAAAGAAAGCCTCTGATAGCAAGCTTTACTCCGTTAAGGAAAACGGTCGCTTTGCTTACTGGGTAATTATTTAAAGTGAATTTGTATATGTTAGATTTTGGCGCCTTTTTAAGTATTTGTGTGATTTTATTCCGCCTTTCTTGGACGGATTTCAAATATCGCATTATCAGTAATAAGCACGTTCTGTACTTATTACCCTTCACCCTGCTTTTTAGTTTTTCGCTTTGGCATCATATCTTTTGGTTTGGTGCCTTAATCACTTTAATCGTGGGGTTTGGTTTATTCCATCTTGGTGTGATCGGTGCAGGCGATGTGAAACTGTTATCCGTTTTGATGCTCGCTATCCCTTCGCCAGGCATTATTAACTTTCTCTTTTTTACCAGCTTATTTGGGCTGGGGTTAATTATTGTAGGGTGGATTTTCTTCCGTCGGGCAATTAAAGAACAAGGACTTCCGTACGGAATTGCAATTAGCTTAGGTTTTATCAGCTTTTTTTATCTGATTTTTACTTCTTTTATGTAGTCATTACATAATTGTATGAGGATATTATGAATTATCGCGTTTTATTTATTTTTTCTATTTTAATTTTTGGGGTTGGCATCGCAGGGCTAATTATGATGCCTCACGATGATGAAGAACCTCAAGAAGTGCAACCACAACCGTCTGTTGCGCCTAAAATTCCTTTGGAACATGTTGTCGTACAAGTCGCACGAGCAAATAGAAATTTAAGCGCGGATCACCTCATCAGCCAGGTGGATTATGACGTGGTTACTAAATCATATGATATCCCCGCTAATGAAGCTAATCCTCAGGACTTTCCCATCCTAAACTATGATTTAACGCCGTTGTTAAATCAACATAAGGATATTACAGGTTGGTTCCTTCAACACAATCTTTCAAAGGGTAGTTTAATCAATCCAAATGATTTAATTAGCCCAACTAACGAAAACTTTATTCGCTACAACATTAATCCCGTTACACAAGTGGCATTTAGTGTGCCAATTATGTTACGCGATAAATACTTACTTACTAATTTACGCGCAGGTGACTATGTCAATATCTATGCGGAATTAGATGGCGATCATTACGAGGCATTAGCAGGTCATATTGTGAAATTGATCGACCATGCCTTGGTATTAAAAATTAATCCTTATCTGAATAATCGTCAAATTAATGGCGATCATAATCCAGATGATAACTATATGGACATCGCGGAAGTGTTAGTTCGCTTACAAAAATCGCAACTCGAACGTATTTACACTTCACCGCATGGTACTAGACTTTTGATCCTCCCATCTACAAAACCTGAAGGCGTAGATTCGCGAGGCATTATGATTCGTGAATTGCGAGGTTAATTTAACAATGCGTAAATTGATTTATTTAATGGGTTTCATTATTGCGGGGCACGCAGGTGCGCAAACGTTGTATTTAAAACCAGGTAAAAGTACGACAATTACCACTAAACAAGATATCGATACGATTTTCTTATCTGATCCGGCGGTCGCGAGTTACCAAGTTATTTCAGATAGAAGTTTTATCGTTACGGGTAAAGGTAATGGGAGTGCAACATTAAACGTTTTAGCTAAAAACGATAAACTTTTAGTTGACGATACCGTATTTGTCAATAGTGCGTATAACGATTTAATCCACACCAATAATCAGATCAAAATGCAATTCCCTCATACGGACTTGCGTTTAGTCCATGTTGGGCAAACTTATGTATTAGAAGGTAAAGCAAAATCGGATAGCGAAGTGGAAGCCATCACTCGTCTAGCTGGGGAAGCTATGGGTATGCCAGTACAGGTTCATACCACCACCGTGGGCGATATTCAAAATTTACAATTTTTAAATCATTACGATTATCCAAATATCATTAATGATGCAAAAGTTGAACAAGCTACACAAATAAACGTGAAACTTACTGTTGTTGAAGTAGACAAAAGTTTAACACAAAGCCTTGGTATTAACTGGTCACAAGCTGGCACAAATTTACTTAAAGGTTTCAACGGTCTACATGTGACCAATACTGCTTTTGATGCAACAGGCGCTTCAACAATTGGTTTTATCAGCGCAGAAGGATTAAGTGGTTTTATCCATGCGATTGATAATGAAAATGAAGGCAAGGTGCTCGCAGAGCCGAATATTTCGATGTTAAATGGCGGTACCGCTAAAATTAATCTTGGCGGAGAAATTGCAATTCCGACGCGAGGAACGGATAATACCCCGAATGTTTCATACAAAAACTACGGGATTCGTTTAACGGTCGGTGCACGCGTACAACCTAATCATCGTATTCGCATTGCATTAGATCAAGAAGTTTCTGATATCGTTCCAGGAGGGGGCGATTATCCGTTAATTTCAACGAAAAGTACCGATTCTGTCTTCGAGGTAGCTAATGGAGAAAGCTTTATCATCGGAGGTCTCTATCAATCTCGCAAATCACAAGGCGTAGATAAAGTACCTTTCCTCGGTGATTTACCTATCATCGGCAGTTTTTTCCGTCAAGCCACTCACAAACAGGAAGATAAAGAACTTATCGTTGTCGCAACGGTGAACCTTGTTCACCCAGTTGCAACCGATAAAGTTGTCTATCCCGCGTTTGAAGATAAAAACATTATGGAACTGTTTTTTAACACCAATGCTTTAAATAACGCTATGGAGCGTAAAGAAGCAAGTGATTTTTTACAGCAGGGAGGCTATATCCAATGACCAAACAAATTGTTTTTAATTTACTTCTTTTAACTTATCCGTGGACAGGTAATGCAATGCTTTCGACAACGCAACCTGATGAAAGAAGTTATGCACCAAGTACAGCAATTGTTATCCAGCATCAGGATTTCGCTTTACAAGATCAATCTCCACTCGCAATTGCCAATCTTATTGCACAATTACGTTCTGCAATTGGGAGTACAACCAACCAAGATTTTCTTATTAGCTATGTAGCAGGCTATCAGAAGTCTGCGAACAAGGTGCGTAACACATTGCTAGAACTTGGAGTAGATGAAAAACATATCAAAATTCGCAAGGTAAAAGTTGGCGTCTATCCACTATTTGTTGAATCAAAATCAGCAAAAAATGCAGATGTTCAGTGTACTGATATTCCGTACACCTTCCCTTGCGCAACCGAAATGAACTATAGCCGTCAAACAACTATTTAAACTATTGCAACGGCTGGTTTAACGCTTAATAAATTTAAAAAGGATAATGGATTCATGTTATTGCTAGATGACGAACAATCGCCTATTGAAAGTGCTAATCACGTAGTCATTATTTCTAAAGATAAACAATTACAAACGACATTAGCAGAATTATTGCGCGCCAATAGCTTTGAGAATACACAGATTATTGATGGCGATTGTAAACACTGTGATATTGCATTAGATAATGAACACACCACTGGTGTCATCATTGATATTGCAGATAAAACTGATGTTGACAAAATTGTGGAACAAATTAAGGCTGTGGTACCACAAAATATTTGGTGCTGTGTAGTGGGTACCAGTGATTCTATTTCATTAGCCCAACGTTTGGCGGAACTGGACGTACTCTATTTTAATAGTCACTCACAATTAAATGTCATGATGGAGCGTATTTTAGCAGGGACCATCACGATTCCCTGTAACCGTAATACTATCCGTTTAAATATATTTTCTTGTAAAGGAGGCATTGGCGCAAGTTTCATTAGCGCAATGTTAGCCTATAACATTAGTCAATATAAACGCGTCCCTACTCTGCTCGCTCAAAGCCCTGAGGGAACTCGCGATTTAGATTTGATGTTTGATAAAAAATTACAAGGGGATATTTTAGAATATTTACCTAATTTAGATCTGTATGCTGGTGAATTTACAGAGCTTTTAGAAAGCCAACGAACCAAATATAACTTTATTGTAAATGACCACCCTATTTACCATACGGATTATGTAAAGTATCAACATTTTATTCACCAGTGTCGCACCTTTATTTTGGTAGTAGAACGTCATGTCAGTGCGTTGCGTAATGCGAAGCGTTTTTTAAACTACTGCGAACAACTCCATCGCGAAACTGGAAAACCGTTACGTACGTTTATTGTGGTATCAGATATTCACCCTGCACACGCAAAATCTATGTCAAATACTGACGTGGCAGCGCTTTTAGGTCATGAAATTGATGCCGTTATTCCTTATATTCCGAATAACAATGCAAAATCTGTGCTTTCAATCAAGTTAACGACACGTCAAAAAGCAATTTTCCGTCAGTTAGCGATGAAAATTATTGGGGTTACCTCACGTCAAGTGAAGTCTAAAAATAACCTTTCTTTCAGCAGTATTATTAGTAAGGTACTTGGTCGATAATGTTAACCCAAGAACAGCAGATCCTTTTACGCCGACGCGTATTAAGTAATTTAAAAATTGAAAATACCCAACAACTTAAAGAAGATCGCAATAAGTTGATTGAGCTTTTGCTTCCCGTTATCTACGAGAGCTTAACGGGACTACGTTTAGAATCGACTCCGAGCGATTCTACTCTGATGGCAGAGCTGTTAGCAGATGAATTGATGGGATACGGTCCATTGCGTGAGCTCATGGAAGATGAAACCGTCAATGATATTTTAGTAAATGGACCTGAAAATATTTGGGTTGAACGCCAAGGTATCTTAGAAAAAACGGATAAATATTTTTTATCTGAAGAACAACTTAATGATATTGCCCGTCGTCTTGTTTCCAAAATGGGACGACGTATCGACGATGGATCACCTTTAGTAGACAGCCGTTTACCCGATGGTAGCCGTTTAAATGTGGTGATCCCTCCCATTGCGCTTGATGGGACCACAATTTCGATTCGAAAATTTAGTAAGACTAAAAAAACACTCCAAGAATTACGTCGTCTTGGAACACTTTCTTTAGAAATGGCAAATTTTCTAATTGTAGCAGCCCGCGCACAAGTTAATATCATCGTATCGGGTGGGACAGGGTCGGGTAAAACCACGCTATTAAATGCCCTCTCTCAGTATATTGCCCCGACAGAACGCGTTATCACCCTTGAAGATACGGCAGAATTAAAACTTAATCAGCCACACGTTGTGCGTTTAGAAACGCGTCCACCCAGTGTCGAACATACTGGTGAAGTGAGCATGCAAGATCTCGTTATCAATGCACTGCGAATGCGTCCTGAACGGATTATCATTGGGGAATGTCGAGGTGCTGAAGCTTTTCAGATGCTTCAAGCGATGAATACTGGACACGACGGTTCCATGTCGACCCTACATGCCAATAGCCCTCGCGATGCACTTTCGCGTCTTGAGAGTATGGTCATGATGTCTAATGCTAAATTACCTCTAGAGGCAATTCGCCGTCATGTAAGTTCTGCTGTCCATATTCTCGTACAAGCGTCACGCCTTAACGATGGCTCGCGTAAAATTACCAATATCACTGAAGTCATGGGTATGGAATCAGGCAATATTGTTCTGCAAGATATTTTTAGCTATGAGGTCGCAAGTCAACGCGATAGTAATGGCAAAATCGTAGGACATTTTAAAAACCACGGATTACTATCGTCTTCCACTGTTGCCAAACAAGCTCGCGTTTTTAATCTTTTACCCGAACTTAACAGTATTTTTGGGGGCAATTTACAATGATTTGGATTTTTTATTATGCCCTCTTATTTTTCGGTTCTATTTTGTTCTTATTCACCTTTAAGGAGTTTAATTATAAGAAAAATAGGATCGATCCCAACCAATATGAAGAAACGACATTTAATGCGCAATTTATCAAAATGCGCTTAAAAGAAATGTGGCAACAATGGAAATTCTATTTTACGGATAGAAATCCTAAAAATATGCGTAAAAACATTTTCTACCTCGTTTTTATTTTTGCGTTCTCACTCGTAATTAACCATCTTTATCTAAACATTGACGAGAGTTTTTTTATTCCTTTATTTTTTTTCGTCACCGTGTTTGGTATTTGGCAATGGGGTGAGCGTCGGACTCGGAAAATCTTTGAGGCAAGTTTTCCAGAAATCATCCAAGTACTTAACAGCGCGACTTCTGCTGGTGCCGGTTTATTACAAGCACTGGAACGCTGTAGCTTAGATGTGCAAGGTCCACTCGGTGATGAATTTAAAGTTATTCATCGCCGCCTCGCTTTCGGTGAAAACGTGAGTACCGTTTTCCAAGATAGCTATGAGCATTGGCCGTTCCGCGAATTTTATTATTTTGCCATCATTATCCGTTTAAATATGGAAAAAGGTGGGCAAATGCGTGAAATCATCACCCGTTTGGGGCGCATTATTGCGGATAGCCAAAAAATGGAACAGAAAAAGCAAACATTAACCGCTGAGGCACGGGTTTCTTCGGTTATTGTGGCAAGTTTTCCATTACTTTTCTTTATTTTTATGAAATTCGTCTTGCCAGAAAATTTTGAATTTATCACACATAATCCTACTGGATTATGGGTCCTTTATTATGTGATTGCTTCGGAAACACTCGGTATGGGCATTATTTACTGGTTAATGAAAAAATAGGCGTATTATGGCTCAAATTTATTGGTATCTGCTTTGCTTGTTGCTTTTTACTACTGCAACATCGCTTCTTATCATGGGGCTCGTTCAACGGAGTAAAATTATTCATACGGAACAAGCAATTAATGGTATATCTTTACCTAAAGCGAAGAAAAAGACCCACAAAAAATCGAAGAAAAGTAAAGAACAAGTGGAACTTGAATTCTTACTCATTCGTCATAGTCCTACTCTGACACTTTTAGCGAAGTTAGATAAAAACATTCGCATGAAACTCATTTTGACTGTTGTTATTTTCTTAATGATTTTTATCGTCTTACCACCATTAGATTTTTATTTTACTAGCCTGACATTTTTTATCGTTTATATGGCCGTTGTCATTTTACCAAATGTGATCATTGCGCAAATTATTCATAAAAAAATCAAAATTCTGTTGGAGGAATTACCTGGATTTATTGATTTGGTAGCGGTGTGTGTCCAAACTGGGATGACGATTAACCAATCGCTGTTACGCGTGGGAGAAGACTTTAAAGGGCTAAATGCTGATCTAAGTTTTATTATTGCGCGTGTCATGCAACGTGCTGAGATCACAAGCCTTAGCCAAGCATTAACAGAATTATCTCTTGCGTTACCATCAAAAGAAATTCGTTTATTCTGTACGGTGTTACAACAAAGCCTGCATTTCGGATCCTCCGTTTATGAACAACTGATCCACCTCTCAACAGATATTAGAGAAATACAAATCCTTCGTTTAGAAGAAAAAATGGGAATGTTATCGGCAAAAATGTCGTTACCACTTATCGTTTTTATCATGTTCCCAATTGTGATTCTCATTCTCGCACCGGGTGCAATGCGTATTTTGCCCGCATTTATGTAAGCCCCAATAATTTTAATAGGTCATTTTCATGTTAAATAAAAAACTTCTCAAACCTTTACTGCTTGCAAGTTTTATTACTGTTGTAAGCGCATGTTCAAGCCACCCAAATTATCGCGATGCTAGTAAAAGTAATTTGACGATTAGCAATCCCGCTGTGTTTGCGGATAGAGAAAAATTCTATCAATCAACCAAAAATTACCAAGCGTTAATTAATCTCTACCGCGCCCGTTTGTCTGCAGAAGATCAACGCAATGAAACCAATCCGGCTCTCACGTATAGACTGGCAGAAACCTATTTTGCAGCGAAGGATTATAATTCTACCCTAACTTACCTTGCCCCACTTTTAAATAATAAAGAGTACATGGAGCAAGCATTACTTTTAGAAACAAAAGCGCTCATTAAATTACAGCGCCCAGCACAAGCCTTAACGGTAGCAAGTCAATTAATCAATTTATATCCGAAAAATGCCGATGCTTACAATAATCGTGCTATCGCGTATAGTCAATTAGGTAAACCTGACAAGGCTTACACTGATTTTATCAGCGCACGCGGACATTATCTCAATGATCTTGTGGCTATTAATAACCTTGGTATGTTAAGCCTCGTTCAAGGGGATTATCAAAATGCTGTGCGTTTACTTATGCCAGAATATCTCAACGGTATTCGTGATAAGGTGTTAGTTCATAATCTTGTCTTTGCATTAGTCAAAGCAGGTAAGATTGAAGATGCGAAAGATATCATTCAAAACAATCAACTGAGTTCATTCCCTGATTCGCTTATTTCTGCACTAAAGGCCACGCCCCGTTTTTCGGTAAAAAATACGCGTTATTCTCACAATTAAGCACTTTAAAATGAAATAAGGGCAATGCGAAAATGAATAAATTCAAGCAATTCCTTAGCCAACAAAAGGGAATCTCATCTATTGAGTTTACGCTAACAATCGGCTTTTTTATTGGGGTATTATTCCTTATTTTTGAAGTCGGACGCATTACCCTTGCGTCCGCTTATTGGGATCTTGCGGTTGCTGAATCTATTCGTGAAACAAAAAATGATTTTGCCATTCAATCTGCACACTCACCCTATAGTTATCAGCATAGTTTGCAGGTACGTTTGCAGCAACGTTACGAAAGCATTGCTCATCAAGGATGGCTTTCTTTTATCCCTATTCATATCAAGCCGAATGATATTTTAGTTAACATCTATTTTATTCATTCTTATCAGCAATTGGCTAAAGACGTTGCCACCAACTTTACTCATGTTGCTGATGACGCCTGTCTTGCTCAAAATAGCAAAATACCTTGTTATAAAAACGCTGCCATTGCTTATTATGAGGTAAGTTTACATTTTAGTTATTTGAACGCCAAAATGCCTTTTGCGCCTTATATTAATCGCTTTTTAAAACAAATTTTTCAGCGCCAGTTCTTTGTCGTTCAAGAACATGAGCGTAGCCAATTCCAAGAGAGCCCTAATCTATGATTTATTCCCGCTATTTTACTAAGGATCAACAAGGCTCTGTCACCATTGAATTTGTGTTCGCGATTATTGTGCTGTGCCTTCTACTAATTTTTATGTTTGATCTCAGCATCTTTCGATTACAAATGGGGAAATTGGATAATGTTTCCTATTCACTCGTGAATATTTTAAGAGAACGTCGCCAATTATTTAATACAGCCGATGGGAAAGAATATTCCCCCGTGGTACAAGCGAGTTCTGAGAATATGTGTGAATCGCCAAGTACCAATATTACAAGCCATAACTGCCAAAGCCTTATCCAGACTTTTGAAGGTTTAGCAAATAAAATGTTCTATGGCACCACTATGCCCAAAGGTAATCGTCGCATTTATATTCGTTTAGATGATCTTGAATTTAAACCATTAGAAAATGGTAAATTTGCGATTGCCAATCATTGGGTCGTCACGAATTTTAAGAATGATGACTTAATGAATAAAGATTGCGTCCCCACCACTAATATTCTTACATTACGCAAGCTCGCACCAATTTCTGAAATTAATGATCATCGTAAGCTACCGCTGTATCAGGTTACCCTTTGTATTCCAAGCTACAGCCTTTTTGCCACTGTGACACGTTCAGGAAATGATAGAAAAATATTACGTTCAAGTTCAGTCGCCGTGGGTCGATAATATTTTAGGAAAATTTACATGGAGTTACTTTTAGTGTTTAAAAAAAAGCTGAATGCTTTCATAAAACAAACCGCTGGCACCTACGCCATCATGATGGTATTACTTACCTTCTTCTTAATTGGCTTTATTGCCATTATTGTAGATGGAACTGGCTGGTTACAAGACAAGGCACGCTTTACGCAAGGGCTTGAACAAGCCGGTTTATTTCTGACGGCCGAAGATAACCAATTCCGTAAGAATAAAAATCATCTTGAATTAAATACAAAAGATCATGATGAAACGCATAAAATTGAAGAACGTAATCAAGCATTACTGAGAGGTATTACGCGTACATATTATCTCCCCGAAAATGCTCAACCTATTCCCGAGAAAGATATCCTCACACCCACACTTAAAACTCACGACGGTAAGGCGTTAGATAATTATCATTACAATTGTAAATATTCTACCGAACAAAATGGCATAAACTGTAAAATTGGGGGCTATTTTGAGCGTACTTCATGGCTTTACTACGGTAAAGACTATAAGCATCATATGGGTTTAACTTTTAATGCCACTGAGCCTGTAGGGAATGTTTTAGACTTCGCAAAACCGATGAAAACCGAAAAATTAAAACCCGTTGAAAATCCTCCGATGGATATTGTTTTAGTAATGGATACATCGGGTTCTATGTTCGATACAATGCAAGGTACGCAAATAGAACCCCGTTGTTATAACCGTTTTCCTAGTGCAAAAGCGTTTTTTGAGGATAAATCGCTAAAACCAACTGAGCATTGTGATATAACTGGTATTGATGGCTGGGGACGTCAAAATTATTTTTGTGTAAACTGCCGAATCGACATGGTGCGCAAAGCAATTTATAACTTCATTCAATCATTATTAGCGACTGGTCAAGATAATCGTTTAGGAATAGTCACTTTTGCTGATGGTGCATGGCAACGCGTCAATGAACAATTAGTGTATCCATACAAATTTAATGATCAATTTTATAATGACAACTTCTATTATGGCACCTTTAATACTGCATATATCCCTGATAAAAAATATGTAGATTTCTCCCATACGATTCAAATGATTAAGAACTTTAAATACGATAGAGGGGAAGATTTAAGAATAAAAGAGAATGAAACCACACATACGCCGATCCTAGTAGACTATATAGGGCGACTATTTCCTTGGCATTGGAGTGTCCCGTTTAGTGAACAAACTCGTTCTCAAGAACGAGAATACGTATATCCAAATTTTTGGTACCAATCCAATAAAGCCGATCGAGAAAACCTTATACAAAATATTATAAATATTCGACCGGGGGGTGGAACACTATCCTCATCAGGTGTCATTATTGCCAGTAATTTAATGTTTTATGCTCCACGCAAAGATCGAAATAAGTTAAAACGTATCATTATTGTTCTTTCAGATGGTCAGGATAGTAATGATTCGGTTGTTTCCCCTGGTATTACCAAAACGCTTATTCAACAAGGAATGTGCAACACAATAAAAACGACATTAAATACACCAAATGAAAAAGCTGAGATATTCTTTATCCAGTTTGGGTTTGATGTTACGTCAATACCAGCAAAAGCAACTGAAGCTGAACGGAAGGCTATAAGAG
The DNA here is from genome assembly GCA_020026155.1 of Actinobacillus sp. Taxonomy (GTDB): domain Bacteria; phylum Pseudomonadota; class Gammaproteobacteria; order Enterobacterales; family Pasteurellaceae; genus Actinobacillus_C. Next base: position 83,948 of record JAHHQX010000003.1, read on the forward strand.
ATGCTGATAATAAGATACGACAAGCCCAAAAAGCCGAATGGGTACAGTGCACGGGTGATGAAAGCCATTTTTTCGACGCATCTAATGCGCAAAATCTATTGAAATCTCTACAAAAAGCAACAGGAATTGCTGAAGAAACTCAAGCAGCTCAAGAAGTCGGCTACAGCAAAAACTTAAATTAACCCATCACGCCCCCATTTTCTTAAAAAATTATGGGGGTAATCTGCATTATTAATTTGTATATAATTCATACAAAAATTATTCTAAGTCAAAAGAGGTACGACTTGCTGACAATTTTTAAATATTTTCTACCTTAAAATAATTAAAATAGGGTATCATACTCAAATTAATCGGATGGACTCTTTTTAAAAATTTATGCTCGAAAAACGGAAAAGTATCAAAAATCTCACAACTAGCTTTATCAACTTTGCTACTAGTATGCGTGGTGCCTATGGTATCACGATGACACTGCTGACCGTTTTTTTACTTAGTTCTCTCTTGATGTTAGCAGACGGCTGCGACCTCTTACATGGAGGTTGCACCTTTAAACCGCCTTTCGAAACCCAATCCATTCGCCTATTAGAAAAAACTGCTAGTCATGCTGCCGTACCTCTCTTTCCCGCTTTAAATACCCCAGTCCTGCGTAAAGATTATTTTCTCCACGCCTTACCCCTTTAATAAATAAATTTGCCTTTTACAAATTTAAATTTTCACCTATTAAGGTTACTTAATTATTATTAAAAGTAAGTTATAGTACGCGACTTTTTAATTTATAAGACAAACACGCCTCAATTTTCCAAAAAATTTATGCAAAAAGACGCAACTTACATTTATTTACTTCGCCGTGCCATTACTCAATTTGGACGTAATACTCAAGGCGTTTACGGTATTTTAATGGTTTTATTAACCATCGTTATTATTGGTTTCATTGCGATTATCGTAGATGGGAGCGGTATGATGGAAGATAAAGCCCGTTTCACACAAGGTTTAGAAGAGGCGGGACTCTTTGTGATGGCTGAAAATAATAGCTATCGCAAAGACAAAGACCATGCTGATCTCAATTCTCATCTCAATCAGGCAGAGCGAATCCAGCAACGTAACCAAGCGATGTTAAGCCAAGTTACACGTAGTTATTATTTGCCTGATTCGGCAGAAATTAACCATAATATTACTGATCATTATCGATATCATTGCAATGAAACTGCAAATGACAAAGCGACCAAATGTCAAATAAGCGGATACTTTGATCGTACCTCATGGCTTTACTACGGAAAAGGTTATCAAAAAAATATTGGACTTTCCTTCAATCAAACTGAACCTGTTGGTGGCACGATTACTGTTGAAAAAACAAAATCAACTTCAACGACCACAACAACTAAACAATCACCGCTTGCCGTGGATATGATTTTGGTGCTTGACTTATCAACCTCCATGACAAACCCACCTGCTGGTGAAAGTTATCAGGATCCTAAATGGGAGTGTTACTACCCTTACGATCCCGTTAGTAAAACATTTAGTACAGACAAAAGTTGTGGTTGGAGTGATTCGGTTTCTTCAAAAATTTACGACGTAAAACAAATTATTCGTAAATTATCTAAACAATATTTTGCTGATCCAAATTCACAACATCGTCTTGCACTCGTAGGCTTTAGTGGTGCGACAACACAAATTGGAGATGATCAATATATTTTCCCCTATATTTATAATTCTCCTTATTATGGTTCAGATTACGATTATATGGAAACGCCACACGTTAATTTTGACAAGACATTTTCCATGATTGAACATTTCACTGGCGCACCTTTAACAGGTATCCCAAGCGAACCTGAAACCAGTAATGCTTTTTTTAAATTGCCTAATTATCCAAATTTTTGGTACACGCCAAAGGATATAAAAATCCTTGATGCAAACTTACATCAAGTTCAAGCTGGCGGAAATACACTTGCATCTTCAGGATTAATTATTGCAACTAACGAGATGTTTTACCATCCGCAAAAGAACAAAAATGTAAAACGCATTATTGCTATTTTATCAGACGGTGTGGACGCGCAATCTTCTCTCACGGCAGATTTAAATAATGCGGGACTTTGTGATCATATTCGTAAACGTCTAAATGAAGGAACCACACAAAAAGCGGATATTTATTTTATTGCCTTTAGTTATACCGATGATCCACAACTTGTTGAACGAGATAGAAATGGCTGGTATAAGTGTGTGGGGAAAAGTAATTACTTTACCGCAAGCAATGCAGATCGCATTTTACAAGATTTGCAAAATATTGTGAGTAAATCTAGCTCAACGCAGCAAACAGTGGAAGAAGTTGGAGATAGTATTAATAATGACTAATAAAAAATGGGTGAATCATCACCCATTTTCTTTTTTATTACTCGCCTTACGCGGTTTCAAGAGGTGCAAAGTTTTTCACAAGATCGTCAATCGCTTTCATTTGTGCAATGAAAGGTTCCAGTTTATCAAGTGCTAATGCGGATGGACCATCGCAACGTGCATTGTTTGGATCTGGGTGCGCTTCTAAGAATAACCCTGCAATTCCGACTGCCATACCTGCACGCGCTAACTCAGTTACTTGCGCACGACGACCACTTGATGCAGCCCCAAATGGGTCACGACATTGTAGTGAATGCGTTACGTCAAAGATAATTGGGCAACCGTTAGATACATTACGCATAACATTAAAGCCAAGCATATCTACTACGAGGTTATCATATCCAAAGTTCGTACCGCGATCACAAAGCATAACTTTGTTATTACCGCATTCTTCAAATTTTTCAACGATATTTCCCATTTGACCTGGGCTTAAAAATTGTGGTTTTTTCACATTGATAACAGCACCAGTTTCTGCCATTGCTTTCACTAAGTCCGTTTGGCGTGCAAGGAATGCAGGTAATTGTAAAACATCTACCACTTCTGCTACAGGTTGGCATTGGTAAACTTCATGAACATCGGTAATGATTTTTACACCGAATTGATCTTTGAGTTCTTGGAAGATTTTTAAGCCTTCTTCCATACCCGGTCCACGATAAGAATGGACAGATGAACGGTTTGCTTTATCAAAAGATGCTTTAAAAACGTAAGGTACGCCTAATTTTTGCGTGACTTCTACGTATTTTTCACAAACTTTCATTGCCATATCACGGCTTTCCAACACATTCATCCCACCAAATAACACAAATGGTTTTTGGTTATTGATTTCAATGTCAGCTAAAAAAATACTTTTATCTTTCATCTCAATATCCTTGTTTTATCAAATAATCTGGGCCAATGTTACGCGATCCAAACCTGCATAATCACGGATCGTTTCGATCTGTTGCCATGATCGTTGTGCAAAATATTCTTGTACTTTGCGTGCTTGTTCAAAGCCATGCTCCATCAATAACCACCCTTCCGCTTTTAAAAATTTCGGGGAATGATCAATTAAATGGAATAAATCTGCATAGCCTTCATTCGCCGCGACTAATGCTGTTTTCGGTTCAAAGCGTACATCACCTTGGGATAAATGCGGATCCCGTTCATCAATATAAGGAGGATTGCTGACAATAATATCAAATTGCCCCTCCACTGCTTTAAACCAATCACTTTGCTTAAATTCTACATAATCCGCTAAGCCATTTCGCTCGGCATTCCCTTTTGCCAGATCAACCGCATCTGCTTGGAAATCTACACCCATTACTGAAAGGTGGATGCCTTTTTTCTGGCATTGCGGATATAGCTCTTTCGCTAAAGCTAGGGCAATCGCGCCCGTGCCGGTTCCAAGATCTAAAATTGCTAGGCTTAATTGCCCTTGTGCTATTTTTTGCTCGGCAAGCGCTAATGCTTTTTCAACCAGCACTTCCGTATCGGCTCGCGGAATAAGGGTTGACGGAGCAACTGCCAAATCAAGCGACCAAAAGGCGCGTTCTCCTAAAATATAAGCTAATGGCTCACCTGTTAAGCGGCGTGCTAATAAATTATCTAATTGCGTGACTTCTAAGTCAGTTAATTCTGTTTCACCAAACGCGACAAGACTGGCACGATTTTTACCTGTCACAAAAGAAAGTAGGCAAAAAGCATCAATTTTTGCCTCACTATCCCCACTTTGGCTCAATGCAGCGATTGCCGTATCAAGCCAAGTTTGATATGTATTTTTCGTCATCCGTTATGCCATTTCTGACAAAGCAGCTAATTGATCCGCTTGATATTCAGTAATAATCGGCTGGATCAAATCATCAATTTTACCATTCATAATTTCATCTAAACGGTAAAGCGTTAAGTTGATACGGTGATCGGTAACACGACCTTGTGGGTAGTTATAAGTACGGATTTTATCACTACGGTCACCTGAACCGAGTAAGTTACGGCGAGTATCCGCTTGCTCTTGCGCTTGTTTCTCTTGTTCCGCTTGGACGATACGAGAAGCTAACACAGACATCGCTTTCGCTTTATTTTTGTGTTGTGAACGTTCGTCTTGACACTCTACCACGATACCCGTTGGAATATGGGTAATACGTACTGCAGAGTCGGTGGTATTAACGTGCTGACCACCCGCACCTGAGGAACGATAAGTATCAATACGTAAATCAGATGGATTAATTTCTGGTAATTCGCTTTCTGGTAGCTCTGGCATCACCGCAACGGTACACGCAGACGTGTGAATACGTCCTTGAGATTCAGTTTTTGGTACACGTTGTACACGGTGACCGCCTGATTCGAATTTAAGCTGTCCGTAAACGTTTTCACCGCTAATTTTTACGATAACTTCTTTAAATCCGCCTTGTTCACTTTCATTTGCGCTAAGCATTTCTACGCGCCAACGTTTACTTTCTGCATAACGGCTGTACATACGGAAAAGGTCACCTGCGAAGATACCCGCTTCATCACCACCCGTTCCGGCACGGATTTCTAAATATGCATTGTATTCGTCATTCGGATCTTTTGGTAAAAGTAGGATTTGTAGTTGTTGTTCGATTTCAACTAATTCTTCTTCACATGCGGTAATTTCTTCTTCCGCCATTTCTTTCATTGATGGATCTTCAAGCAACATTTTTGCGCCTTCAAGATCATCTTGTAATTGTGTCCAACGCCCAAAACATTTCACAACGTCTTCAAGTTGTGCGTATTCTTTGGAGTATGCACGGAATTTATCTTGATCACTGATAATAGACGCATCACCCAGCAACGCTTCAAGCTCTTCATGACGCTCTTTTAAACTTTCTAATTTGCTAATAATGGAAGGTTTCATCGTTATCCTTTTGAATTTAACGTTTATAACTGCAAAATTGCACTACTTTAACAGAATTTGATTTTAAGGCATAGCCAACGCCCGCATTTTCAGAAAAAATTATGTTAATTATTCAACATTGCAAATATGTTTTCTTAAAATAACAAACGCCAATCAGATGGCGTTTGTTATGAGTGATTAAGGTAATTTGGCAATCACGGCATTACTGGTTTGATTTGCCCGTAGCGTATAAGCACTATCGGCACAAATAAATACTGACTGTCCTTGCGATAAACAGTAGTTTTCCGTTTCTCCTTGGATTTCCAGCTCACCACTCATGACTAATAGAATTTCGGCACTCTCACTCATACATTTTATATGTTCATTCTGGACCAAATTCACTTCGGTAAGCGTAAAATCATCCACAAAATTTTCAAAAGTATGATATTGAGTCTGTGCTATCGGCAAAATATTTGGCGTAATTTCCTGCGTATCGACAATTTCTAAAAGTGCAGGAATATTGACATACTTAGGCGTTAAGCCACCGCGGATAACATTATCTGAGGTTGCCATTAGCTCAATATTTTGACCGCGTAAATACGCATGTGGAATACCTGCAGCTTGGAAAATCCCTTCACCTTTTTGCAAATGCACTAAATTAAAAATATAAAAACACAATAAGCCTGCATCTAATTTATCTTCTGCGATATCCATCGCTTGCATGGTATAAAGTACCCAATAATCTGGGTTTTCTAATGGAAGTTTACCCTCAATGAAAGCTTGTTTCTGTCCATGGATAATCGGTAATAGCCAGTCTGCAAGTTGCGCTTGATCGGCTTGCATGATATCAGCATAAAAATCATGTAAATTTTGTGTTTCTAATTTTTCTGCGAGCCCTCGTAATGAGATGTGTCGTTTTAATTCAGCAATAATATCAACCTTATGACGAAACCCATGTAACAACCAAAAATCAGAAAGCGCCACCATCATTTCAGGTTTATGGTTGGCATCTTTATAAGTACGATTACTTGCTTTTGGATCGATGCCTTGCTGATTTTCTAAAATAAAACCTTGCTCTGCTTGAGTTTTCGTTGGATGAAGTTGAATGGAAAGCGGTTTCGCTACATCAAGTATTTTTAGTAAAAAAGGTAATTCATCACCAAATTTAGCACGACTTTTTTTCCCTAAAACTTGCGGGTGTTCTGCAATAAATTCGGCTAAAGGTTGTGCGTTACCATTCACCATAACAGTGGACGGCAAAGCAGAATGCGTCCCCAACCACCATTCTGCATACGCCATATTGGGTTGTGAAGCTTGCTTTAAGAGTGCAGGTAGATACGCTGCTCCGCCCCACGCGTAATGTTGCATGCCACCTTGTAGTAAATAAATTTTTTGCATATTTTCGTTTTCCATCGGTTTTATCCTTTTCTAAGCTTTTCCACCCAATAATTGGAAAATTTTATTTTTATCTTCTGGATCATTAAGCGGTGCTAAAAATTGTTTTCCATTCGTTAAATCAATGACCACAATATTATTTTCGCTTAAATTCACTTGTTTAATTTTCTTATAATCTATAAAAATATTATCTAAATAGCATCCTGTTTTTTTGAAAAATAACTGTGGATAGCGCAAAAAAGCAACATAGAAACTCAATAACACCATGAATAAGAGTAAGAATATGGTGGTAGTTGAAATTTGGAGACGTTGTTGATAAAGAATAACACCAATAATAATAACGAAAATAATGCTATCTAGTCGCGTGCGACGTTTAAGACGCACGCTTAAAACTGTTTTTCCTTTTAACTTATTGGTACCGAATTGATCATAAATCGCGTAAAGAAAGAAAATACTAATCCCGAGTATTAACAAAAAATTTACCATATAACCCCTTTATAACCCCTTTTCTAAAATAAATGAGCCCCCAATCCAGGGGGCTTTTTTTGTTATTTATAATTATGCGAGTGTGCCTGTCGCCGCACCGATAATACCGATAACAAAGATACCGATAATAATCCAAAGTGCATTGACACGGTGGCGTAATAACCACATACATGCAAAAGTACAAACTAATGCTAAAAGACCTGGCATTAAGCTATCTAGTACGTTTTGCACTGTTGTTACTTGTACGGTACCGTCTTGGCGGGTGATGGTGGATACTACCACTGGAACATTAATTGAGGTCCATTTTTGAACTAATGCCCCCATGATGAATAACCCCAAGATAGATGCCCCTTCAGTTAATTTTTGTAATAAACCGCCTGACATATCTTGTACAACATTTAACCCTTTGTGATAACCGTAAGTTACACCATAATAACGAGTCGCTAAACGCAATGCGTTAAATAAGATGAAGAAAAGAAGTGGTCCAAGAATACTACCCGTGATCGCAAGCCCTGCACCAAGCGCTGCAAATACTGGACGTGCTGTCCCCCAGAAAATCGGGTCACCCACACCAGCTAATGGTCCCATAAGACCGACTTTGATACCATTGATTGCTGCATCATCGATTTCTTTACCGTTAGCACGTTCTTCTTCCATCGCAATGGTTACACCAAGTACTGGTGCTGCCATAAATGGTTGAGTATTGAAAAACTCTAAGTGGCGTTTAATCGCATCCTTACGTTCTTGTGAATTTGGATCTGGATACAAACGTTTAATTACAGGAACCATTGAGAATGCCCAACCTAACGCTTGCATACGTTCAAAGTTCCAAGAACCTTGGAAAAGGTTAGAGCGAATTACCACTTTATTAAGGTCACTTTGTGTTACTTTTTTCATTTCAGTAGTCATAGCTTATATCCTTTAATCTAATCGGTTATCAAGATCGTTAGTTGGTGAAACAACTTGAACGGTTTGTTGAGATTTGTTGTATTTTGGGCTGAGTTGGATATAAAGATATGCCATTACCGCACCAAGTACACCAAGTGCTACAAGGTTGAAGTTTGTGAATGCTGCAATCACAAAGCCAGCATAGAAGAATGGCATTAAGTGACCTGCACGCATCATGTTGATAACCATTGCATAACCTACTACCGCAATGATACCACCGCCAATTTTAAGACCATTGGTTACTACCGGTGGGATAGCTGCAAGCATTTGGTGAACAGTATCTGTTCCTGCTGTCATTGCGACTAAAAGTGCTGGGATTGCGATACGCATTGCTTGTAGTAATAATGCGGTACAGTGAACCCAGCTTAACCAAGATAAATTACCATCACGGATTGAACGGTCAGCTGCGTGTTGGAAACCAACGGTAATTGCACGAACAACATAAGTTAATACTTGACCTGCTGCAGCTAGTGGAATCGCCAACGCGATACCTGTTGCGATATCTTGTTTACCTACGATAACAAGGATTGTTGAGATAACAGATGCTAACGCTGCGTCTGGTGCAAGCGCTGCCCCGATATTCATCCAACCGAGAGCGAGAAGTTCTAATGACCCCCCAACGATAATCCCGGTTTTCATATCACCAAGAACAAGACCAATTAAGGTACATGCGATTAATGGACGGTGAAACTGCCATTCATCTAAGATAGATCCCATACCTGCTAAACAGGAAACTAGGAATACCAGTATGATTTGTAGAGTTGAAATTTCCATAGTTTATTCCTTCAGTAGTTATGCAATAAGATTATTTTTCTTAAGAAGATCCATCATATATTGACGACTATCATTTGATACTTTACGAACATCAAGTTCTACGCCCATATCATTAATGGCTTCAAAAGCCGCGATATCTTTATCATCAACAGATACTGCACTTGTAATCATTTTCTTACCTTCACGATACGCCATGCCACCAATATTAATAGATGGCATTTTTACGCCCGCTTCTAATAAAGTCAGTACATCTGTTGGATTCGTGAATAACAACATCATACGTTCACCCGCATACTCTGGGTTGTTCCAAACACGGATCATTTTTTCAACGCCTACGACATGAGCAGTTACACCTGGAGGCGCGACACTTTTCAACATTGTTGAACGCACTTGATCTTTCGCAACATCATCATTTACAACGACGATACGTTTAACTTGGCTTTCTTTCGTCCAACGTGTCGCAACTTGACCATGAATTAAGCGGTCATCAATACGGGCTAAGCCTACAACGAGGTGCCCTTCTTTATTTGGTGGTACCACATCGACTTGAACAGGTTCAACTGGTTTGGCTGCTGGTTGTACTTCTTCTTTTTCAGCTTCTGCTTCAACATGCTTTAATGCACGCACGCCCATACGCCCTGTTTCTAATGCCACTTCAACCAATTCATCTAAACCTGGTTCATCATCGCGAGCCATAAAGGTTTCCACTAACATTGGTACGTTGACACCAGTGACAATGTCCATGTTATCTTTTCCTTCTGCAACTCGATTGGCTGCATTAAATGGGCTACCACCCCAAGTATCAACGAGGAAAAGAAAATGATCACAATGCGATAAATCGCCTTGAATTTTTTCTTGATATTTCGTCATGATGGTTTCAGCATTTTCACCAGGTACGAAATCAATTGTCGCCACATTATCTTGTTCCCCGATCAGCATTTCGGTAGTTTTCAATAATTGTTCTGCGGCTCTACCATGAGTGGCAATTAAAATACCTATACTCATTTCGTCTCCTTACATATTTTGATCAATCGAAAGCTACGTCTTATAAAATCTACACCCTAAAAGTACGTGTTATAAAAAGTAGAGAAATTACTTTTTTGAACTGAACTTTCTACAAAACATGTTCAAAAAAGCGAGTACATTATATGAAAAAGTGCGCAAACCATATAATTTTCACGCGTGATGAAGATCACAGAATAGAAATTTTTTTGATAGGTTTAGTTCCAAATGAGTATTTTTTAATCTTTTTGAATCGTTTTATTTACTTTTATTCTATTTTTTGGAGCGATACACGATCAAATATCAAACAAAATAGACGCCATCTAATCGTTAGATATAAAAAAACGCACTAACGTGCGTTTTTTTATGTATGCATCTATTCAGCAAGAATTGTCTGTTCATGTCCCATAAGCTCTTGCCCAACATCATTTAAAAGATTCAAATAACGATCATACTGTTTCAAAATATCGGCAATAATCTCTTTTCGAGTCATATACTGTACATCATATCCAGTTCGACCATCTGAGAAATAAGTAACTGGTAAATACGTCAATGTATGTTGGATATACGGAAGATGCTCATCATTAATTAACTGTTCGGACACTTCATGACTAATTGATTTAATTCCGTAAGTAAAATCACGAACGGACTCTTTTTTGATCGTAATTTCAACGTAATTATCTTCATCATCTTCATAATTAATATGTTGTGCAATCTCCACATTTAAATTATGAACATCAACTAACTCCGTTCTTAACTCACGCATTGCAGGCAATGCAACATATTTCAAGAATTTGAGGATATCTTTTTCTTGAGTTTGATTTAGCATTTGATCTAAACGCTCACGCCAGTTATCGCCTGTCCAAAATGCAGTGGTAGGAGTTAATTTTGTATTAAAGTATTTTTGATCAACAGCGATGGCTTTCCACAAGCTAAAACACATAATTAACATAATAACGGCAAATGGCAATGCCATAATTAAAGTCATCGTTTGTAATGCGCTTAACCCACCAGCACCCAGTAATGTAATGGAGATAATGCAAATAATAATTCCCCACATTACCGCTTGCCATGCTGGCGAAGTGAGAGACTTATCGCGTGCTGCGATGTTGTTCAATACATAAATGCCAGAATCGGCTGATGTAATAAAGAACAAGCAGATAACCACTAACGCAATACATCCTGTTACCATTGGTAATGGTAAGTAGTTGAAAAATTTAAATAATAATTGTTCTGGAACACTTACAATTTGTTGTAATGCGCCATGGGCACTATGTAAATCAATGTAAATAGCACTGTTACCAAATACAGTAAACCATAAAATACAAAATAAACTTGGAATCGCAAGGACACCAAAAATGAACTCACGAATGGTACGTCCTTTAGAAATACGTGCAATGAATAAACCCACAAACGGAGCCCAAGAACACCACCATGCCCAATAAAGGACCGTCCAGCCCGTAAACCAAGATGTATTTTCTGTTTCATAAACAAACGTTTTAAAACTTAAACTCACAACATTACTTAAATAAGTCCCTAAGTTATCACTGAAAGACGAAAGTAAATAGAGCGTTGGCCCCGTCACTAATACAAATAATAACAAGCCAAAAGCTAGCATTAAGTTCATTTCACTAAGGATTTTTACGCCTTTTCCGATTCCAGACGTTGCTGATAAAATAGCAACTGCCATTACGGCCAGAATAATAACGACCTGAACGCCATAACTATTTTCAGATAAAAACCCTAACGTTTTTAACCCCGCACCTAACTGAGCGGCCCCGAGTCCAAGTGTTGTAATAATCCCGAATAACGTTGTGATTAAAGCAACGATATCAATGATATCGCCCATTTTTCCATTAATTTTTTCTTTAAGTAATGGGTAAAAACATGAACGTAGAGATAACGGAAGTTTATAACGAAAACCAAAATAAGCGAGTGCTAACGCAATGACTGCATATACTCCCCACGCATGGATTCCCCAGTGGAAAATTGTGTACAACAATGCCTCTTGTTCTTTATTTTCTATGGTGCCTGTTGTAATGGATGAAGCAAAATGAGAGAGTGGCTCTGCCACGCCGTAGAACATTAAACCAACCCCCATACCAGCAGCAAATAACATTGCCATCCATGAAAGAAAACTAAATTCAGGTTCTTCTTCATCGGTACCAAGTTTAATATTACCCACGCTACTCATTGATAAAATAAGTAAAAATGCAATAAACACTGAGAAAGCTAAAATATAAAACCAGCTAAAATCAGCAAAAATACCTTGTTTAATTTGATTCAATAATGATTGAATTTCTGTTGGGAAAAGCAATGTCGTTGTAATTAATGCCACTAGCAACAATAACGTTATACTAATAACAAAAGGATTAAACGACGAGCGCTTATGAATAAAGCCCGTAAAGTTTGTCAATTTTTTCTCCTCAAATGTAATCGTTGTATAAGTAGCATTAGAATGCCACTTTAAAGGAATCAATAAAAGGGATATTGAATAAGAAATGTAAAAAATAAGATTGAATGTGTGTTCGTGAAGGGAGTATATCAGAAAAATTGATTTTCTTCAAAAGAAGTAGCATAACTAATCTTAAAATCCGTTATTTTTATTTACTTATGCTACTTTTATAAAAAATAAAGTGGTGGGCTACATATCTGCAACAAAATGCCCAGACTTGCCTCCGCTCTTTTCTAAGAGGCGCACGTTACTAATTACCATATCTTTTTGAACAGCTTTGCACATATCATAAATCGTTAATGCTGCTACAGTGGCTGCGGTTAATGCTTCCATTTCGACACCAGTTTTTCCCGTTAATTTACAAAGGCTTTCGATACGCACTTGATTCTTTTCTGGAAGTGCTTCTAAATTCACTTCAACTTTAGAAAGTAACAGCGGATGGCACAGTGGAATGAGTTCCCATGTCCGTTTTGCTGCTTGAATTCCAGCAATGCGCGCTGTTGCAAATACATCCCCTTTATGATGCTGCCCAGAAATAATCATTTCCAATGTTTGCGCTGACATGGTTACAAAGGCCTCTGCTCTTGCTTCACGCACAGTTTCTTGTTTACCAGAAACATCCACCATGTTAGCCTCACCATTGGCATTGATATGAGTAAATTGTGTCATAATACTATCTTCCGTTTCTCAGGCGCATCCAAATCACGCCCCAATTTTCATCAAAATTTATGTTATTAACCGCCGATACTCGCCAAATTAGCTCGAATACCACTATCGCCTTGATGTAAGAAATGATGTTCACGTTTACATTGAAGTGCTTCCGTAATACGCGTTTTTAATGCTTCTTCTTGATTGTCGGCTTGTAATAAATCACGTAGATCGATCCCAGACTCACCAAATAGACAAAGATGCAATTGCCCCTTGGCTGATACGCGTAGACGGTTACAACTGTTACAGAAATTCTTCTCATACGGCATAATCAAACCAATTTCACCTTTGTAATCAGGATGAGAGAAAATTTTTGCCGGTCCATCTAAATGGGAACGACTTTGTAAAGTCCAACCTTCTCGAATCAACTTATCTGCGAGCAACTGCCCAGGCAAATGGTGTTGTTCAAAGAAACGATCCATCTCCCCCGTCTGCATTAATTCAATGAAACGCATTTGAATCGGATTCTCTTTAACCCAGGCTAAAAACGCATCGAACTCATGACTATTCAGATCTTTCATTAAAACTGAGTTTACTTTAACCTTGTCATATCCCACATCAAGCGCACGGTGGATACCACGCATTACGTCATCAAATTTATCCACGCCTGTAATGCGATGAAACATACGCGGATCTAGGCTATCCACACTCACATTGATAGAAGTAACGCCCGCTTCGCGCCATTTAGCTACATCTTTTTCCATGCGATAACCGTTGGTAGTCAGCGCGAGCTGTTTAATCCCTTGAATATCACGAATGCTTTGTGCAATTTCAATAAAATCTTTGCGTAAAGTCGGTTCTCCGCCAGTTAAGCGAATTTTCTCTGCACCAAGATGTGCAAAACCTTTTACAAGACGCTGAATTTCATTCAGTGTCAAAAATTGTGGTTTTTCTGGTTCGGGCTGATAACCATTGGGTAGACAATAGGTGCAACGGAAATTACAGACATCCGTGATAGAAAGTCGTAAATAATAGTATTGACGATGAAAACGATCGACCAAACCGTTTACATCTTTTATAGGAATAGTTTGCATTGAACACCTTTTTAAATGACGAAAGGAAAAGTCGTTTCCAACCGTTCCCTGAGTAACCTCAGTTACTGGCTTGCCACCATATTTATCTATGCGAAATCAAAACTTAGGTAAACAAGCTCGGCGTAATTAAGCGTAATCATTAATCGTAATAGTAATGCGTCATTGTAAAAGATTTATTAACATTTTTCTAGGAAAAACTACTTTCTTTAGTTATCCGTTTAAAAATTAAAAAATTTGTGTTTTATTTGTGATTTTTTGCGACAATAACCTCGCCTTCTCGTTTTTATAAAGGATTTACAGAATGTCTCAACCATTTCCCTACCACCACTCAGAACTTAATCGGCTTACGCATATTGTCGCATTAGGGGGCGGTCACGGTTTAGGTCGCGTAATGTCAGCATTAAACTTTCTCGGTGCACGCCTGACTGGTATTGTTACTACGACGGATAATGGCGGATCTACGGGACGAATTCGCTCTCAACAAGGGGGAATTGCATGGGGTGATTTACGTAATTGTTTAAATCAAATCATTACTCAACCAAGTACGGCTTCTGCTCTCTTTGAGTATCGTTTTGAAGGAGAAGGTGAACTAGCGGGACATAACCTCGGAAACCTTATGCTAAAAGCGCTAGAAAATATGCAAATTCGCCCAACAGATGCGGTAAACCTGATTCGTGAGCTTTTAAAAGTAGAATCCTTTATTGTCCCAATGTCTGAAAAACCAGTTCATCTAGCCGCTTATCTAGCTTCTGGAAAAAGCCTAGTGGGTGAAGTCAGCATTGACGAACTCGCTGAAGTTCCACAAATGATGTTTGTGTTACCGCTTGTGCCTGCTACCCCCGAAGCCATCAGAGCCATTCAAAAAGCCGATCTCATTCTTATCGGTCCAGGAAGTTTTCTAACCAGTATTCTCCCTCCTTTTTTGCTCCCCGAAATTAGTCGCGCGGTAATGGAAAGTGCAGCATTAAAAATTTTTATTGATAATCTTGGAATTGAACAAGGACCCGCAGCACAGTTATCTTTACAAGATAGAATTAATTATTTACATCGTTATCTTGGGGGAAAAGTAATTGATGCGGTGATTACCGAATCTCAAGTTGACCTTCAAGATAGCATTATTTTCACAAAAAAATTAAAGGCCGATGACGTAAGTTATCGTCATGATAGACCTTTACTTTGTGCCGCAATTGATGACGTTTTAAAGACGCTAACACGCCCCGATTTTCCATAAAATTTATAGAAAAAACGCCATCATCAGATGGCGTTTTTATCATTGTTTTAGAGGATTCCAAAATTTTTCAATGCGGTAACGATCATTTCAATACCGAGTGAAAGTAGGATAAGCCCCATAATTCGAGTAACAACATTCGCACCTGTTTTACCCAATCTCATCATTACTGGTTTAGAATAACGCAATAAGAAGTAGCAACAGATACAAAAAGCAATGATAGTAATGGAAGACATACCATATTCAACGAGCGTATGAGAATTTACCCCAAATACGATCGCCGCACTAATTGAACCTGGTCCCGCCATTAAAGGAATCGCTAATGGCACAATGGCAAGGTTGGTATAGTTAGAAATATCGTCACCTTTTTCTTCTTTGTTCATTTTATTTTCGCCGATTTTACCGTTAATCATGGTCATCGCAATGCTACCTAACACGATCCCGCCGGCAATTCGGAATGAATCAATCGAAATATTAAACGCATGCAAAATTGCATTACCAAAGAAGAAGCTAACCAATAGCATAATCGTTAAGGTTAAACAGGTAATAAAGATCATGCGTTCTTGTTCTTCTTTTGGGAAGTCTGAAGTCATTGAATAGAAAATTGGAATAACGCCAATCGGATTTACCAATGCAATTAAACTTACAAAGAATTGTAAACAAGTTCCGATATCCATCAAATTAAGCCCTATAAATTAGAAAAATCATACTCTCATTATATGGAGGTTATTTTTATTCGCAATAAAAATGTGCGACTGTTTTCACAATCGCACACTAATTTATTTTAATTAAAAATAATTATTTAAGTGTAATGGGAAAATTACATCATTCCGCCCATTCCACCCATGCCGCCCATTGCAGCACTCATGTCTGGCGCATCGGCTTTTGGTAATTCAGTGACCATGCATTCAGTGGTAATCATTAAACCAGCGATAGATGCAGCAAATTGTAATGCGCTACGGGTTACTTTAGTTGGATCTAAGATACCCATTTCGATCATGTCGCCATATTGATCAGTCGCAGCATTATAGCCGTAGCTACCTTTACCTGATTTAACTGCATTCGCAACAACAGACGCTTCTGCACCCGCGTTTGCAACGATTTGACGAAGCGGTGCTTCCATTGCGCGTAACGCAAGTTTAATACCTACATTTTGATCTTCGTTATCACCAGTTAAGCCTGCAACTTTGCTTGCTGCACGAACTAATGCAACACCACCACCTGCAACGATACCTTCTTCAACGGCTGCACGAGTTGCGTGTAATGCATCTTCTACGCGATCTTTTTTCTCTTTCATTTCAACTTCAGTCGCTGCACCTACTTTTAATACGGCAACACCGCCAGCAAGTTTTGCAACACGTTCTTGCATTTTTTCTTTATCATATTCTGAAGTTGTGTCTTCTAATTGTTTACGGATTTGAGCAACACGCGCTTTGATTTGAGCTTCATCACCAAGACCATCAATGATGGTAGTATTATCTTTTGATACTACAACGCGTTTTGCTTGACCAAGATCTTCTAAGGTCGCTTTTTCAAGTTCCATGCCTACTTCAGTAGAAATTACAGTACCACCCGTTAAGATTGCGATATCTTGTAACATCGCTTTACGGCGATCACCAAAGCCTGGTGCTTTCACAGCTGCAACTTTTACAATACCACGCATAGTATTCACAACTAAGGTTGCAAGTGCTTCACCTTCTACATCTTCAGCAATGATAAGTAATGGTTTACCCGCTTTTGCTACGCCTTCTAATACTGGTAAGAGTTCACGGATATTGCTAATTTTTTTATCAACAAGAAGGATATACGGTTGATCAAATTCAACAGTTGCATTTTCTGGTTTGTTGATGAAGTATGGAGATAAGTAACCGCGATCGAATTGCATACCTTCAACTACGTCAAGTTCATCTTCTAAACCTGTACCATCTTCAACGGTAATTACCCCTTCTTTACCTACTTTTTCCATTGCTTGAGCAATTAATTTACCCACAACTTCATCAGAGTTTGCAGAGATTGTACCTACTTGTTCAATTTCTTTTGAGGTTTCACAAGGTTTAGAAAGTGCTTTTAACTCAGTCACTACTGCTGCTACTGCTTTATCAATACCACGTTTTAAGTCCATTGGATTCATTCCAGCAGCTACTGCTTTCACACCTTCGTTAACGATTGCTTGTGCTAATACGGTTGCTGTAGTTGTACCGTCACCAGCTACATCATTTGCTTTAGACGCAACTTCTTTTACCATTTGTGCGCCCATGTTTTCGAATTTATCTTCTAATTCAATTTCGCGTGCTACAGACACACCGTCTTTAGTAATGGTTGGCGCACCATACGCTTTATCTAAAACAACATTACGACCTTTTGGACCTAAAGTTACTTTTACTGCATCCGCTAATACATTCACACCCGCTAACATTTTTGAGCGAGCATCGTTACCAAATTTCACATCTTTTACTGTCATTTTAAAATTCCTTGTTTGCTTCTTATCTATTTTCAGATTTAACTCGTTGCTATAACTTATTCTTCTACAATAGCAAGAATGTCATGTTCGGCAATAATAAGTACTTCTTCACCATCTAATTTTTCAACTTTTGTGCCATAACCTTCGTTAAAAATCACGGTATCGCCAACATTTACATCTAATGGGCGAACTTTCCCATCTTCAAGTAGACGGCCAGCCCCTACAGCCAATACGGTTGCACGAGAAGATTTTTCTGCTGCTGCACCTGGTAATACGATACCTGCTGGAGTTTTGGTTTCTACTTCTTTACGTTTAATAATTACGCGATCATGTAATGGACGAATTTTCATCTTAATTTCCTTATAGTTAAACTAACTCGTTGCCTATAGATGTAAGGGTTTTTCCCTCATTTTCAAGGGAAAAAATAAAATATTTTTATTTCTTTATATACTCTATTTTGCCTTAAAAAAATTTATGGAAAGAATTAATTAATTCCTTATGAGACAAGGTGAAAAAGGTGATCATGATCACATTTTTTATTATCCCTATTTTCTATAATGACAACCAAAATTAAAGGGTTATTTAAATAGCCTAGCACACAATTACAATTTAACTTTTAGGGTATACCGACATTTAACAATGTCAACATTATAGGAGATACTGACAATGAGTATGCGTATTGAAGAAGACCTACTTGGCAAACGCGAAGTTCCTGCTGAAGCTTATTGGGGCATCCATACTTTGAGAGCAAAAGAAAATTTTAATATTTCTAATAATAAAATTTCTGATATTCCAGCTTTTGTTCGCGGAATGGTAATGGAAAAAAAAGCAGCTGCGTTAGCAAATGGTGAACTTGGTGCGATTCCACAAGATGTCGCCGATGCAATTGTTAAAGCATGCGATATCATGTTAAAAACTGGCAAATGCTTCGATCAATTCCCAAGCGATGTATACCAAGGTGGTGCTGGTACTTCTGTGAATATGAATACCAACGAAGTGATTGCAAACCTTGCACTCGAAATTCTTGGTCATAAAAAAGGGGAATATCAATACGTTAATCCTTGCGATCATGTAAACGCAAGCCAATCTACTAACGATGCTTATCCTACTGGCTTCCATCTAGGTTTATATATTAGCGTTCAAGAGCTTCTCGAAAAAATTAAATACTTACAACAAGGTTTCGAGGCAAAAGCAAAACAATTTGCAAAAGTGTTGAAAATGGGTCGTACCCAACTACAAGACGCTGTTCCAATGACCCTCGGTCAAGAATTTAAAGGTTTTGCTGTTTTACTTGAAGATGAAGCTCAAAATATTGCTACTGTTGCAAAACAATTATTAGAAGTTAACCTCGGTGCTACCGCAATTGGTACTGGTGTGAATGCCCCACAAGGCTATTCAGAACTTGCAGTGAAACATTTAAGTGAAGTAACTGGTTTTGAATGTTCTTTAGCGCGTGATTTAATCGCTGCAACTTCAGATTGTGGTGCTTATGTTGCCGTACAAAGTGCACTAAAACGTATGGCAGTTAAACTTTCTAAAGTATGCAATGACTTACGTTTACTTTCTTCTGGTCCACGTGCAGGCTTAAATGAAATTAATCTTCCTGAACTTCAAGCAGGTTCTTCAATTATGCCAGCTAAAGTAAACCCTGTTGTTCCAGAAGTAGTTAACCAAGTGTGCTTTAAAGTAATTGGTAATGATACTACTGTAACCATGGCTGCTGAAGCGGGTCAATTACAATTAAATGTAATGGAACCTGTTATTGCACAAGCAATGTTTGAAAGCATTAGCTTACTCACTAATGCCTGCGTTAATCTTCGTGATAAATGCGTTGATGGCATTACTGCTAATGAAGATGTTTGCAAAAACTACGTACTCAACTCAATCGGTATCGTAACCTACTTAAATCCATTTATTGGTCACCATAATGGCGACATCATTGGTAAAACTTGTGCGAAAACTGGTAAGAGCGTACGTGAAGTTGTATTAGAAATGGGTCTTCTATCAGAAAAAGAATTAGATGATATTCTTTCTGTCGAAAACTTAATGAATCCTACTTATAAAGCTAAATTAAATAAATAATCTCCCATATTTCAGAATATCGATTCATAGTTTACGGAAATGCCAACGTGCATTTCCGTTTTTTTATCCCTAATTCACACCATTTGTATTAAATAACGTCAATACGATATAAAAAATATGGATAACTACTGTCTATTTTCCTCAAATAACCTTATCCATAAGGTTATAGTTTATAAAAATGTTGAATAACTAAGCATTATTCTCTTAAAAACTAGAAGTTATCCTTATTGCGATTAAAAATTATACAGGTATTTTAAATTGACTTCCAGTTATTCACAATATTACAACCACAAATATAACATATTGATTATAAAAGATATTTTTAAAAATAAAATTTTAAAAATATAAAACAATTAACTTATTCAGCAGTTATAATAAAATCTATCACAATTTTATCCACAGAAAACTTGGATAACTTATTTTCAGATAAAACCGATTGTAAAAAAGGCATTTTAAGAAATTAAAATATTTTGCTTTTAATATTAAGATTATTTTAAGAACATTTATCGATTAAAAATAAACACACAAGATTAAAGTTATCCACAGAATTATTAACATTATATACTTTGCAAAGTATCATGAATCAACTCCGCTAATGCGTGAGAAATGCCGGGTACAGCAGCAATATCCTCTAGGCTTGCATTTTTTATCCCCTGCATTCCGCCTAAATATTTCAACAATGCTTGTCGGCGTTTTGGTCCCACGCCCGCAATGCCCTCTAACCCACTTTGTGTGAAAGCTTTTTGACGTTTTTTACGATGCCCCGTAATAGCATGGTTATGACTTTCATCACGAATATATTGAATCAGGTGCAAGGCGAGATCATCGCTAGGTAAATGGATTTCTTCCCCCGTATCCCCCATAATCAAAGTTTCTAAACCCGCTTTACGATCAACCCCTTTAGCCACACCGACCAATTTCACTTTCTTTTTATCCCAAGGTACATCTAAACTTTCAAAAACACTTAACGCACGATTAAGCTGTCCTTTTCCCCCATCAATAAACAAAATATCAGGGATTTTTTCTTCTTCTAAAGGACGACCGTAGCGTTTACGTAATGCTTGTTCCATTGCTGCGTAGTCATCCCCACCAGTGATACCTGAAATATTAAAACGTCGATAATCTGCTTTAAAGGGTCCATTTTCATTAAAAACCACACAAGATGCGATTGTCTGTTCACCCATCGTATGGCTAATATCGAAACATTCCATACGTTTAATTTTTGGTACGTTAAGTAATTTTTCTAATTCTTGGTAACGTTCGCTAATTAATTGACTTTGTTTCAATTTATTTTTCAATGCTGCTTGTGCATTCATTTCTGCAAGTTGTAAATAGCGCATTTTCTCCCCTTTAATATGAGATTGAATTTGCACTTTACGCCCCGCTTTCTCGCTTAAAATCGTTGTTAATTCTTGGGCATTTTCTAAGTGTCTATTAACGATAATCCCATGCGGTAAGCTTCGTCCTTCGTGGGCTTCTAAATAGAATTGCCCTAAAAACGTTTCAATGATTTCATCTAAATCAGTGTTACGCGGCACTTTTGGAAAATAACAACGATTTCCCAATACCTTCCCTTGACGAATAAAGAGTACTTGTACGCATGCAATACCTTGCTGGTACATAACCGCGACAATATCTAAATCATCTTGACGCTCTTTACTGATAAATTGTTTTTCAATCACAGCACGGACAGCCTGAATCTGATCACGGTAGCGTGCGGCATCTTCAAAATTCAATGCCATACTCGCTTCTTCCATTTTCTTAATTAGATGTTCACGAACCTGTTCATCTTTTCCTTGTAAAAACAAACGCACAAGGTTGACTTGATTATTATATTCTTCATCCGTAACATGCCCTGGCACACAAGGTGCAGAACACCGTCCTATCTGATATTGCAAACAAGGTCGTGAGCGACTTCGATACATTGCATTTTCGCATTGACGTACAGGAAAAAGTTTTTGAATAAGATAAAGCGTTTCACGAACACTACTCGCTTGTGGATATGGACCGAAATATTCGCCCGCAATTTTTTTTGGTCCTCGATGTGAAGTCAATCTTGGATGTTTTTCTTTAGTGAGAAGAATATAGGGATAAGCCTTATCATCACGTAACAACACGTTATAGCGTGGCTGAAACGTTTTAATATAGTTATGTTCAAGCAGTAATGCTTCGGTTTCGCTACGGGTAATCGTGGTTTCAATATGATCGATTTGTTTAACCAACGCTTCTGTCTTACGATTATCTAATCGGCTGCGAAAATAGCTACTCAAGCGTTTCTTTAAATCTTTCGCTTTCCCTACATAGATCACCACATTATGTTCATCGAACATCCGATAAACACCAGGTAAATGCGGTACAGTTGCTAGAAATTTTTTCGCATCAAAATTAGCCGTTGGCATAAAAATACCTCTTTAGATTCATCAAAGTTACAGCATAATTTTCTCTATCTTTAATGTCAAAATGAAGTTATTTTTTATGAATTTATAAAAATGCCACCATCTATATTTTCTAAATGGTGGCATAACATCTTATTGATTAGTTAGTGGTGGTAAGGCTTGTAAAATTCGGTCTGCTTGTTGTTTATCTAATGGATAGTCAAAAAATCGTTGATAAAATTGTCGAGTAATTTGGTTAATATCCTCATTTGCAAAAAGCGTAGGATGGAGTATTTTCGCCGCCCATTGAATTTGTAGCGCACTCTCTGGCCCATAACGATCCCATAAGAACACGCCAAATGGATTACGATATACCTGCCCTTTCTGCACAGCTGTTAGTTGTGAAAGTACTGTATAATTAGGGCTATCGGCTAACTTACCTGCATTTCCTTGTAAAATGATAATATCGGGTTGCCATGCTAGAATTTGCTCCGCAGTAACAGGTTGCATATTGCCCTTCACAGTCGCTGCATTACGTCCACCCGCAATATGGATCCAGTCATCTAT
Organism: Actinobacillus sp.; assembly: GCA_020026155.1. Taxonomy (GTDB): domain Bacteria; phylum Pseudomonadota; class Gammaproteobacteria; order Enterobacterales; family Pasteurellaceae; genus Actinobacillus_C. The sequence continues at coordinate 106,678 of JAHHQX010000003.1, forward strand.
CAAAGAATTTGTCCCATCAACTTTAAGTGGATTCAAGGAAGAAATATGCAAAACTTTAGGGCGGTGAACATGATCCGATGTCGCTAATTTGGTTTGAATACGAGCAATTTGTGTATCGAGATATTGATTATAATCCTCTGCTCGTTGGAGTGCGGATGAAGTCCCCATTGCTTTTGCCGTAATAAGCATTGTTTTTTTCATGCCTTCCAAGGTATGGAAAAAAACTTCAACCGTTGGAATCCCCTCCGCTTGCATTGTAGCAATCTGTGGATCCCCTTTCGGTACAAAAGCGAGTTGCACTTTTCGATTAAGCAATGCTTCAATATTAAACAGTTTACCTTGCCCCAATAGTGCATGATTTAAGGAAGGTTGAACTTTAAACATCCAAGGACGACTTTCAGGATGGTTGAGGGTTGCAACAATTTTATTGCCTTCGCCCAGCACCATTAATTCTGCTGTATGCGCAAACCACGCATCCGCCACTCGCTCTATTGGTTGGTCCGGTAATACTACCTGATTTCCTGAAACATCTGTAATTTCTTGAGCGTGTGCTTGGATTGGTAACGCAACACAACCTAATAATAAATAAATCATGGACTTAAATTTAAACATCATGTTTCCTCATATTCTCATATTAAAGTCATGCTAAAGAACGGAACGTAAAAAAACGTCCCTCGGGTAAATCAAGTTGGCGAGTCGATAAATGAAATAATTTTGCGATAAGATCAGCGGTAATAACATGGCTTGGATAATCATCCGCCAGAATTTTACCGTCGTGCAAAACAATAACCCGATCACAAAACATCAAAGCATGTTCGGGATTGTGTGTAATGGTTAGGACCGTTCGTCCCGTTTTACTAAGGTCTTTAAGTAAAGCGAGCAATCGTATTTGACTACCATAATCCAAACCATTAGTAGGCTCATCTAATAAAATTAATGGGGTTTGTTGGACTAACGCACGTGCTAACAACACTCGCTGACGTTCACCACCTGAAAGGGTCGTATAGGCTCGCTGGCGCAGATACAAAATATCCATTTGTTGCAATGCCAACTCAATATTCTGTTGCTGACTATCAGTAGGCTTTTGAAAAAAATGTAGATAAGGCAACATCCCTTGTGCTACCACTTCTTCAACCTTATAAGGAAAATGTGGCGTATGTTGTTGAGGAACATAGGCAATTTCTTGCGCTAATGCTTTTCGCGACCACTGTGCTAACGATTTATTTTGAATAAAAATATCGCCTTGTGTCTTTTTTAAAATGCCTAAAAGTAACTTTAATAATGTACTTTTTCCCGCTCCATTCGTACCAAGTAAAGCAATATTTTCACCCTGTTTTATATCGAAAGAAATATCATTTAAAATCAATTTATTGTCAGTTTGATAACATAAATTTTGGCAAGATAATAACATCAGATACCTCGCCAATTACGCAATAATAAAAAGAAAAACAACATTGCACCTAATAATTCCGTCACTACTCCTAGCGGAATTTCACTGACGCTTAATAAGCGGGCTAAATCATCAGAAAGAATTAAAAAAATCGCCCCTAAAATGGCACTCAATGGCAAAACAAAACGGTGACTTGCTCCCCAAATGAGTCGTGTTAAATGTGGAATTAACAAGCCAACCCAGCCAACTACACCCGCAATACACACTGTAATTGCTGAGATAATCGTTGCCAACAAAATAATAAAATACCGCATTTTCACAACAGGAATACCAAGGCTTAATGCTTCTTCATCACCTAAAGACATCGCGTCTAATTGGCGTCCCAAGCAGAGTAAAATAAACATAGCGAGAAATAAGATAGGACATAAAATCGCGACTAGCGGTAAAGATATACTGCTTAAACTTCCTAAGAGCCAGTAAACAATACTTGGTAACTGATCTTCTGGATCGGCAATGTACTTCACTAACGACAGTAATCCAGCAAAAAATGCATTGCTGATAATCCCCCCTAAGATGAGTAATAAGATCGAATCTCCTCCGATACGTTTCGCGATAAGCACACCAACTAACACGGCAATACAGCCAAATAGACAGGCTAATAAAGGTACAAGAAGATGCCCTCCATTTAAAATCAGTCCTAATGCTGCACCAAATGCACAGCCATTTAACACCCCAAGAAGCGCGGGAGAAACCAACGGATTTCGGAAAACAGCTTGAAATGCTGTACCGGCTAATGCTAATCCTGCTCCCACTATCATTGCCGTTAAAATTCGTGGAAAACGTCCATGCCAAATTACCGCATTAATGATATGTGCATAATTAGAGGATAAAAAATGCGTACCACAAAATTTATCTACTATCGCTTCAATAAAATGAGAAAAGGTTATCGGATAACGACCTAGGATGAGGGAACCACTCGCAACGCATAATAAAAGTAGAGCCATGCAGATAAGTGAACATCCTAATCGTGACAGCGGAGAAAGGGATTGGGGTGTGGAAGGTGCTAACATAAATAATTCTAAACAATGCCAATATAAAATATTATATAGTGTTTTTTATTTTTACTATATCTTTTTTAAAAATTTTTCCGAAAATTGGGGCGTGATAAAAATTGAAAAGCGCTCCAAAGAGCGCTTTATTTTTAAGTCTTATGCAAGTATTTGTCTGACTTTTTCTAAATCTTCTGCCGTATCTACACCCACAGCCGGTACTTCCTTAGCTAAAGCGATATGGATTTTTTCACCATGCCAAAGAACACGCAACTGCTCAAGGCTTTCAATTTGCTCTAAAGGACTCGCATCCCATTCCACATACTGCTTAATAAAACCAGCACGATACGCATATAATCCAATATGGCGTAAATATTGCGCTTGCCATTTAGGATCAAGAACTTTAGGCTCTTTCGCAAAATTATCACGTTGCCAAGGAATCGGTGCGCGGGAAAAGTATAAGGCATTCCCATTTTTATCTTTTACTGCTTTCACCACATTTGGATTAAACAGTTCATCAAGATCATCAATTTGAACGCCAAGTGTCGCCATTTTCGCCGATTGTGTAGCGAGATTTTCAGCAACTTGGTGAATAATTACAGGTGGAATAAGGGGTTCATCGCCTTGGACATTCACCACGATTTCATCATCAGCTAATCCCAATTTTTCAACCACTTCCATCAAACGTTCCGTGCCTGAAGAATGCGTTGTTTTAGTCATACAAACTTCACCACCGAATGCGGTAACAGCATCCGCGATACGTACGTCATCAGTTGCCACAATTACACGACTTGCGCCCGCTTGTTGGGCTTGTTTCCAAGTGTGATAAATCATTGGTTTCCCAGCAATATCTAAAAGCGGTTTACCTGGTAAACGGCTTGATGCATAGCGTGCAGGGATTACGACAGTGAAAGAAAGCGACTGCATAGTATCTCCTTACTTTTTATTTTTTTGTTTTTGAGACCACGCCTCAATTTTCGATAAAATATTTCCTGTAATTTGCGCCTCAACAGGGACATACCACCAATTTGATTTCGCAAAAGGGTGGCATTTTACGGCATCTTTTTCTGTCATAAAAACTGGCATATCGTCTGGTAAATTGGCTAATAAACTTTGATCAAAGGCTTGATGATCCGCAAATGCAAAGGTATCTTGCAAAATGATATCCATATCCGTCAACATATCGAAGAAACGTCGCGGATTACCAATTCCCGCCAATGCGATGGCAGTTTGATGTTGAAAATCGTCTAAAGATTTACGCTCTCCTGTTTGCACATTAATCGCACAAGATGGAATGAGTTGCATAACATTTTGGGAATATGGTGTTAAACCGCCATTATTAATAATAAGATCAACGGATTGTAATCGTTTTTCAGATTCACGCAATGGACCTGCTGGCATCAATAAACCATTCCCTAGCCCACGTCTTGCCTCAATCACAACGATTTCGAGATCACGAGCCAACGCATAATGTTGCAAACCATCATCACTTAAAATCACATCTAACGGATAATGTTGTTGCAAAAGCTCAATCGCTTGCTGACGATTTGCCCCGATACACACGGGCACCCCACTTCGCTTAGCTAGCAATAAAGGTTCATCACCTACTTCAGTGGCGGGATCATCTATTTTCACAATACGCGGATAATAAGGCGATTTGCTACCATAACCGCGTGAGATGATACCAACCTTTAAACCATTTTTCTGTAATAGTTCGGCAAGCCATAGCGTAACAGGGGTTTTTCCATTCCCACCAACCGATAAATTACCAATGATAATCACGGGAATTGTTGGGCGATAGGCTTTAAGAATATGCACACGGTAAAGAGTTTTACGGAGCCATGCAATAAAACCAAATAACCAAGCTAATGGCAGCAGAATAGCTGCCATTAAGCGTGCTTTAAATGACTTTTGATACCAAAAATCCATCGTATGCCCTACTACGCACTGAATTGCATTTCATGTAATTGTTTGTAACGACCATTCATTTTGAGCAAGCCCGCATGCGTACCACGTTCAACAATTCGACCGTGCTCAAGGACGAGAATTTCATCCGCATTTTCAATGGTAGATAGACGGTGCGCAATAACAAGTACAGTACGATCTTTTTGAATTTCTTCAAGCGCTGATTGAATAGCACGTTCTGATTGGGTATCCAACGCAGAGGTTGCTTCATCCAAAATAAGCACTGGTGAATCACGCAATAATGCACGCGCGATAGCTAAACGTTGACGTTGCCCACCAGAAAGGCTCATACCATTTTCACCAATAACCGTGTCTAAGCCATTCTCTAAGTTATCAATAAATTCCATCGCATGTGCAGCTTTAGCAGCGGCGATAATTTGTTCTCGAGAATACTTATCTGCAGCCGCATAAGCGATATTGTTTGCGATCGTATCATCAAATAAATGGACTTGTTGAGAAACCATTGCACAGTTTTGACGTAAATTACGTAAGCGATAATCCATAATATCCACGCCATCTAAGGTAATTTGCCCTTGCTCTAAGTCATAGAAACGGGTCACCAAGTTTGCAATGGTTGATTTACCAGAACCTGAATGTCCTACCAATGCTACGGTTTTTCCGTGAGGTACAGAGAAACAAATATCATGCAATGCTGGTAATTCCTTGCCTTCGTATGTAAAAGTAACATGTTTAAACTCAATGTCCCCCTTCGCACGCGCCACTTCATATTTACCGTCATCTCGCTCAGTATCCAGATCCATTAATGCAAATAAGGTTTGGCAAGCCGCCATACCACGTTGAAAAGACGCATTTACATTAGTAAGTGATTTGAGTGGACGCATCATTGCAAGCATTGAAGAAAATACTACGGTGAAGTCCCCTGCCGTGAGATGACTTGTCATAATTTGTGGAATAGTAGCTAAGTACAACACAGCAGCCAATGCAAAAGATGCAATGATTTGAACCACTGGATCCGAAATTGCCTCAGCAGTCATCACTTTCATTCCTTTACGGCGCATATCATTACTTACATGGTTAAAGCGTTTCTCTTCCACTTCTTGACCGCCAAAGGATAACACCACGCGATGCCCTTTTAACATTTGTTCAGCTGTTGCCGTAAGTTGCCCCATTGAGTTTTGCATATTTTTACCTAAACGACGGAACGTTTTAGAAACAACACTAATCACTACCGCAATCACTGGTGCAATTAAAATTAATACCAATGAAAGATGCCAACTCGTATAGAACATCACAGTTAATAATGAGCCAACGTATACGGTTTCACGCACAATGGTGGTTAAAGCACCTGAAGCGGAGTGTGCAACCTGTTCACTATCGTAGGTAATACGAGATAAGAGCTTACCTGTCGCGTGTTGGTCAAAAAAGCGTACCGGAAGGTACATCAAATGGCGGAAAAGGTTACGACGCATTTGCATTACGACTTTCCCAGATACCCATGCTAAGCAATAGGTGGATACAAAGTTAGAACATCCTCGGAAAAAAATAAGGATAACGACGACAAGAGCCATCATGCGTAAAAAGTGCGAATCCGCCTTGCCAAAACCATCATCCAATAGTGGTTTTAACATTTGAATTAAACTTGCATCAGCGAGTGCATTAATAATTAACGCAATACCTGCTGCTACTAAACCCCATTTATATGGCGCAATTGTCGGCCAAAGTCTTTTAAAAGTACGGAATGTTGAGAGATCTTTATCTTGCATAAAATGTATTCATATAATTAAAAAAAACGCGCTATTGTACCTTGATTTACTCATGGAAGCCAATAAATGCCTGATACCAAGGTTGCCATGCATAGCGTGCAGTTTGTAATTCTATGTTTTCTTTAGAGAAAATAACACGAATAGCGCCATCTTTAGCTGTGGTAAATGTAAGAATTTTATCCTCTTGAAGTCGATTTAATACTTTTTTATTTGGTAAATGCCATGGATTCCAACGACCGACAGAAATTAACGCGACTTTAGGTGTAGCCTTCGCAAGTAGTGTTTCACTGGTAGCCGTTTTACTTCCATGATGCCCCACCTGAATCACATCCACCCTAGGTAGCTGATGAGCAATAATGCGTTCTATGCTCACTGGGGCGTCCCCCATAAGTAATAAGCGCGGTTTTCTATCACTTACTAACACAACACAGGACTGTGCATTTTTTGCTTGCGGAGATCGATATGACGGGGAAAGCACGCGAAAAGTTAATCCCTGCCATATCCAGTATGTTCCCCGTATGCAGGGACGGCTATGAATAATTTTTGCAGATCGCCAAATAGGGGTTGTAGGATACTGGGTTAAAATTGCACTCAGTCCACCACTATGATCACGGTCATCATGACTAATAATGATCCCATCTAACTTCAGCCCTTCTCTTTGTATATACGGCAAAATTTCTAACTTTGCCATACTTCCACTCATCTTACCGTGCCCCCACGCATTCCCAGTATCATATAAAAAAATATGTCCATTACGTTCAATTGCCATGGCTAGCCCTTGTCCCACGTCTAACATCGTGACTTTCCAAGATGAGGAGTGAAGATAATCCTGAATAATATTTGCCGCTAGTTTCCACCCAGTAAACAAAATAATTAGACCTAACAAACAATATAGCCATAAAAAGGATGCGACCGATGGTAAAACAGAAAAATTCATACGAATTGGGAAATGCCATTTCTGGTTATATGACATAAATTTTAACGAATTTTGGGGCGTGATTTTAAAAAATTGATTTTGCAAATAACATAGAAAAATCAAAAATAATAACGCAAGCCCACATGTAATAAGCCAACTTATTGATATGGACACGGGTTGCCAGCTGTGCGTACTTAGTTTGAGAGAGGAATACGCAAAATCAGCAATCTGATTAGCAAATTGCCATAAAAAAGTAACTTGAAATAACGTTGCAAGAAAAATAATCGGAATGAGAATAAAGCTAAAAAGTGGAACTACCCACAAATTTACCCAGAAACTCGCCAATGAAATTCCATGAAAAAAGAATAACTGCCAAGGTGTTAATAGCCACACCAATCCAATTTGCAAATGGCATAACCCAATGAACCATTTAAGTTTTGTCTGCGTAAATGGTTTGCCTCGCCACTCCCATAAAGAAAGAGGTACAAACTGGTACCAAATCAGTAAACTCAAGACAGCCGCAAAAGAAAGCCAAAAACTCTCAGATAAAATCATTTTAGGATCGCCTAATAACAGCAATCCAACGACTAACCAAAAATATTGCCATTTGGTCAAACATAGTCTTCTGGAACGGATTACCACTATCAGTACTAGTGCCCATAATGCGCGCATCGTCGGAATAGAAAAACCCGCTAAGTAAGCATAAATAAATGCAAAAAATAATCCTACCCAATCTGCCCATCCCGCTCTTAATAAAATAGGGAAAAAATATTGCCCTATTCGCATTAAATAAAATCCAAATAAAAAAACCAGACCAATATGCAATCCAGAAATAGCAATAAGATGGGCGGTATTTGTTTGTTGATAGACTTGGGTTACTTCCGCGCTTAACCATGCTCTTTCACCAAAGGCTAAGGCTATTAAAAGACCTTCTTGTTGCATGCCATGAGTATGTTGCAATGTTTTCCTCAGGAGCTGTGTACGTATCGAGGAGGACGAGCGTAATTTTTCTAATTTTGTAACGGAGCCGTAAGCCGTTATGCCTTGCGCAAAAAACCATTTTTGTTTATCAAAACCCTGAAAATTTAAGCGGCTAGTCAAAGGATGTAAACGTAATTCACCTTGCCACACTTCATCAAGGCGTGGAAGTGCTTTCCCTTTCCATACCAGATAAACACGTTGTTTGCTCGGATTGGTGGGTAGTGTAAGGCTGGCAACGATAGCCTGATACTCTTTTTGCTTTAAAAGCCTTTCAATTTGAAATGAGGTTGTAATTTTTGCGGGTAAGGCTTGATTGTTTGAAGCTAATTGTTGGTAGTGCAGAAAATAAAGTTGAAAATATGCCGTTATTACTGCAAAAACAATGACTATTACGGATATTTTTAAAGATAATCGAAATAATTTTACAGTGAAAAATGAAAAGCATAGAACAAAAATGCTCCATTGCCAAATTTTTAAAAAATTTAACGGTAAAAATAAAAATAATGTCGAAATTATAAAAATAATTTTTCCAATAATAATTAAAAAATAATTTTGAATTTTCATCACAGAACTCCATCTAATACTATATGGTTATTCAATGGAATCTGCCTTTTATTATTTTTCTTCTTTCGATCAAGTTCACAAATATTAAATTTGTTATGAAAAAACAGCTATTTTTATTTGCTTATTTAAAAAACTTCTGTTATTTATAACGACCCTTAGATTCCCCATTAAGTTTATTTTTGGAATAATTATTTTTTTGTTAGGAGTAGAGATGATGAAAAAATCATCCTTAAGTTTGCTTTCTTTAGCTGGAGTTGAACCTTACAGCATGAAAAAAGGCGAAGAATACATGAGTGAAGAACAACTTCAACACTTTAAAAAAATTCTACAAGCGTGGCATACACAAATCTGTACTGAAAGTAATCGTACTATGGATCGTATGCAGGATGACGCCGCAAACTTTGCTGATCCATCAGATCGTGCAACTCAGGAAGAGGAATTCAGCCTAGAGTTACGTACTCGTGATCGTGAACGCAAATTACTGAAAAAAATCGAACGTACGCTACAAAAATTAGAGCGTGACGAAGATTTCGGTTATTGTGATTCATGCGGGGAAGAAATTGGTCTACGCCGTTTAGAAGCACGCCCGACAGCTGATCTATGTATTGACTGCAAAACATTGGCTGAAATTCGTGAAAAACAAATGATGGCATAATCACCCAGTAAAGATGAAAAAGTGGGACGTGAAAAACGTCCCTTTTGTTATTTTTAGCGAGTAGTTGGGAGCAAATTATTTTCACTTTCATAAAAAAATTCTGGACTAAAAAATCGGATGCTATCGAAGCGGACGATGAGGTCAGCGTGTCTGTTTCACTTAATGAAAATGAATCAGAACAAAAACCTCGCCATAATAAGCGTTCTCGTTCTGCACAAATCCTTGATGCAAGACAATATGGCATCTATCCAGACAAGATTCATAAACATGCTTTACAAATAGTTGATAAACTTCAAGCGAATGGCTTTGAAGCATATATTGTGGGCGGTTGTTTACGCGATATTTTACAAAATAAAAAACCAAAAGATTTTGATGTTGCAACGAATGCGCGTCCAGAACAAATTCGTAATATTTTTCAACGTCAATGTCGTCTTGTCGGTAAACGCTTTCGTTTAGCACACATTATGTTTGGACGTGATTTTATTGAAGTCGCTACTTTCCGTGCCGATCACCAGCCAAAACATAATGATAACCAGTCACGCCAAAGTGCCTCAGGAATGCTTTTACGCGATAATGTCTATGGAAACATGTCACAAGATGCAGCCCGTCGCGATTTTACGGTGAATTCTTTCTATTACGATCCGAATAAACATAAGCTTTATGATTTTTTTAATGGATTAGATGACCTGCGCAATGGTAAGTTACGTCTTATCGGCGACCCTGAAATTCGTTATCAAGAAGATCCTGTGCGTATGCTACGTGCTATTCGTTTTATGGCAAAATTGGATATGTTCCTTGATTCACCAAGTGAAACGCCGATAAAACGCCTTGCCCATTTATTGCAAGATATCCCACCAGCACGTCTTTATGATGAAAGCCTTAAATTGCTACAATCAGGGCATGGTGTGAAATCTTACCGCCTCATGCAAAAATATGGTCTTTTCGAGCAATTATTCCCATCGCTCATTCCTTATTTTACAGAACGTGGCGATAACGACACCCAGCATATGATTGAACGTGCGTTATATTCTACCGATGAACGTATCGCCGATAATCTTGCTATTAATCCAGCTTTCCTCTTCGCAACTTTCTTCTGGTATCCATTACGTGAGAAGGTCGAAATGCTTAAAAATGAGGGTGGCTTAAATAATCATGATGCTTATAATCTGGCTGGTAATGACGTTTTAGATACTTTCTGTAAACGCCTAGCTGCGCCTCGTCGCCATACTTCCGTCATTCGCGATATTTGGATTTTACAATTACAGCTTATGAAACGCCAAGGTAAGGCACCAACACGTACATTTGAACATCCAAAATTTAGAGCCGCCTATGATTTATTGGCAATGCGTGCTGAAATTGAAGGTGGAGAAAGTATTGAGTTAGCAACTTGGTGGTATGAATACCAGCAAAGTAATGAATCACAACGTACTCAACTTTTACAACGCCAACAACGAAGTAAAGGAAAAACGCATTCTGGCGAGAAAAAACCTTTCCGTCGTCGTAGACATTCTCATCGTAGAAAATCAGCGAACAATAAACCGAATAAGCAGGTAAATTAATGCATCAAGTTTATATTGCACTTGGAAGTAATTTACAATCACCTGTTGCGCAACTTCAAAAGGCACTCACAAGCCTTTCAGAGTTGCCTCAGGTCACTGTAAAAAAAATTAGTCCTTTTTATCAAAGTGCCCCACTGGGTCCGCAAGATCAGCCTGATTTTATTAATGCGGTCGCCCTCTTGGAAACTTCGTTATCGGCGATTGAACTTCTAGATGTATTACAGTCTATCGAAAATAATCAGGGGCGTGTGCGCCACCGCCATTGGGGTGAGCGGACACTTGATTTAGATATTTTGCTTTTTAACAACGACGTGATTAACACACCACGGCTCACCGTTCCGCATTATGCAATGTGTGAACGTGAGTTTGTGATTGTTCCCCTTTTTGATATTGCCCCGAACCTCATGCTACCAACAGGTGAAAGCGTGGCAGAATTGCGCAAACAGTTTATAAACCATACTATGCAACCTATTCTATAAAAAGAAAGGTATCTCCTATTACTAGATTCAGTGAGAAGATTGCCCGTTTATAAATATTTTGTGCTAAAATGTAGTCCTTTTTGTATTATTTGTTTTGTCGTCGGAGGAAAAGATGACCAGTGCTGCTAACAAAAGATCAGTGATGACCTTATTTTCAAACAATGATGACATTTATTGTCACCAAGTTCGTTTTGTACTCGCCGAAAAAGGCGCAGCTTACGAAATTGAAACGATTGTACCAGGTACAATCAATGAGCATTTAATGGAAGTCAATTCAAAAGGTACCGTTCCTACATTAATGGATCGTAACCTTGTTATCCGTACACCACACATCATTTTAGAATATTTGGACGAACGTTTCCCACATCCACCACTCATGCCGGTATTCCCTGTGGAACGTGCGCAAAAACGCCAACTTATGCATGATATTCAAGAAAGTTGGTATCAATATATTAAAGTTGCTGAATTCGGTAAAACTGAAGCCGAACGTGCGCGTGCATTGAAATTCTTAAAAGAACAATTCCTTGCAATTTCAGCTCATTTCACCCCATATTTCATGAGTGAAGAATTTAGCCTTGTAGATTGCTACATCGCGCCATTACTATGGAAAATGCAAAACCTTGGCGTAGAATTTACGGGTGCAGGCAGTAAAGCAGTGAAAACCTATATGGATCGCGTATTTAGTCGTGAATCATTCCAAGAATCTATCAACTGCGTTACCCCTAAAAACTTTATGGAAGAAAAATAGGTTTCCCTATGAGTAAAAAATTATCTGCAAAACGCCCTTATCTATTAAGAGCTTATTATGATTGGATTTCGGATAATGATCTTACCCCATATCTTGTGGTTGATGCGAATTATTACGGTACAGAAGTGCCCGAAGAATACGTTCAAGATGGGCAAATTATCCTAAATATTTCTATGCAGGCAACGGGTGATCTCCTAATTAACGATGATGCGGTTTCCTTTAATGCTCGCTTCCAAGGTGTAACACGTCATGTCCATGTTCCAATGGGTGCGGCAGTGGCTATTTATGCCCGCGAAAATGGTGAAGGTGTAATGTTCGAACCAGAAGATATTTACGCTGAACTCAATCGTGAACCAGAAGATCAACCCCATTCTTTTGAAGAAGCGGTAGATAAACCTAAAGCGAAAAAATCTAAAGATAGTAGTTTCTTACGTATCGTAAAATAACCCTATCAATACCAAGCTTATATTTACGCCCCAATTTTCATAATTTTTTATGATTATTGGGGCGTAATTTTTATTACCCGATAGAAAAAATTTAACATTAACTGCCTAGTTTATAACATTATTTTTAAATAATGTGTCTTGACTTTATTTTTTGACTTGCCTAGAATGCCGCTCATCCGTCGGGGTGCCATTAAGATGGCTGAGAGAATACCCGTGAACCTGAAACAGTTAGTACTGGCGTAGGAAACGAGAATGCAAACATTTAATCTATCTTTTTCTAATCTTACTCCATTGTATTTTCCATTAAATACAACGGGGTGTACATGTCTTTAATTCAAATCCAAAATTTAGCGATTGCTTTTAAAGAGCAATACCTTTTCCAAAATCTCAATTTAACTTTAGAATCTGGTAAGAATACCGTCTTACTTGGACGATCTGGCGTAGGGAAATCCTCATTATTACGTGCTATTGCGGGCTTTCGCACGGATGAACGTATCACAGGTGAAATTACCTATCCACCACATCTCCGTTTTGCTTATTTACCGCAAAATTATTCCCTCTATCCGTGGTTGTCTGTAATTGATAATGTCCAATTAGCCGCACATTTACGTCACCAAAAGACATATCAAACCACACAAAAAGCCGAGCAACTTTTAAATTCCGTTGGTCTTGCTGAACATATTCATAAAAAAGTTTTTCGTTTATCTGGAGGGCAACGTCAACGTGTTGCCTTGGCACGTATTCTTATGCAAGATGCCGATGTTGTTCTAATGGATGAGCCTTTTTCTGCCCTTGATGAGGTGACTAAGATTCAACTTTTACAATTGAGCCAATCTCTCTTAATAAATAAAACCGTTCTAATGATTACCCACAGCCCGAGTGAAGCACTCTCCTTCGCCGATCAAATTTATATTTTACGTGGGGGAAATAATCCACTCGAACCTTACCTATACAAGGATAACACCACTGATAGCTATAACACGTTAATCCAAAAACTGGCTAAGTAATTATGCATAGAATTCTACATACTTTATTTTTAATCCTGATTTTAGGTTTAATCTGGGAAAGTACAATTTTGGTCTTTGATTTACCGCCTTACATTTTTCCAAGTCCTAAACAAGTCATTAATGCGCTGATTCAATACCATAGCGTATTGTTTGAACATGGAACACAAACGCTTTTAGAAATTTTAGCAGGGCTCTTTGTCGGCACAATACTTGGAATCGTAACGGCAATCTTCCTTTTCTACAACAAAGTGCTTTCTCGCCTTTTGCTGCCAATTTTATTGATTAGCCAAGCGATTCCGATCTTTGCGATTGCCCCGATTTTAGTGCTTTGGTTCGGTTTTGGTTTTTTCTCTAAACTAGTGATGACCACGATCATTATTTTCTTCCCGATCACCAGTAATGTATTTGATGCACTCAAAAATACGCCCCAAGAAATGATTTTTATCGCAAAAAGTTGTGGTGCCACGCCGTTACAAATTTTAACTCGTGTGCGCCTCCCTGCTGCGCTACCGTCCGTAGGATCCGGTATCCGTATTGCCGCCACCATTGCGCCTATTGGTGCTGTGGTTGGCGAATGGGTCGGCGCTTCGCACGGTTTGGGATATCTCATGCTAATAAGCAATGCCCGCATGCAATCCGATATGCTTTTTGCTGCCCTATCGGTTTTAATTTTTATGACTTTAACCCTTTATTTCATGATTGATAAATCTTTAAAAAAATTCATTTTTTGGAATGGTAACTGATTGGAGAAAACAATGAAAAAAAGACTATTCATCTTGCTTATTGCCTACCTAGCCAAAACCGCTTTTGCCAACGGAGCAGACAGAATCAATTTAGTGCTAGATTGGTTTATCAATCCAGATCATGCCACCATTATCGTTGCGCAGCAGCAAGGTTTTTTCAAAAAATATCATCTTGATGTGCATATTATTGAACCAACCGATCCATCGCTACCACCGAAACTGATAGCCACTCATCAAGCCGATATTGCGATAGATTATTTAACTCAATTACAAATGGCGGTTGCACAGGGATTACCATTAGTACGCATTGCCTCGCTATTCAATCAGCCATTGAGTAGCCTAGTCGTCCTAGACGATGGTCAGATCAAAACACTTGCCGATCTCAAAGGTAAAAAAATTGGACATGCTATTTCGGGATTTGAAAGTGTCGTACTCAAAACTATGCTTAATCATGCGGGCTTAACCCTTAATGACGTGGAAATGGTGAATGTCAATTATGAACTCTCGCCTGCGCTTTTAAGTAAGCGTGTAGATGCCATTAATGGTGCGTTTCGTAATTTTGAAGTCAACCAACTTAAACTTGCGGGTGTAAAAGCTAAAGCCTTTTTTCCTGAACAAAATGGTGTGCCAAATTATGAAGAACTTGTCGTAATTTGCCATAAAGACCAAGTCAATGCTCCTAAATTTCAACGTTTCGTAGCAGCGCTTAATGATGCGACCGATTACATCAAAGCCCACCCACAAAAAGCGTGGCAAGCCTTTATCAGTTACAATTCTACACTTTTAAATACCCCGTTAAACCAACTCGCTTGGCAAGATACTATTCCTTATATCAGTCCCAAACCGAGCAAACTTAACCGTGCGGATTATCAAAATTTTTCCGCTTTCCTCTATAAAAATCATGTGATTTCGCATGATTTAAACGTTTCTGACTATACCAAAGACTATGCGCTTTAAGGAGAATTATGAACATTACGCATCTCATTCAAAACTGCCCCTACTGGCAAGATTATACTGAGCATAAATTTGTCCGAGAATTGGGGCGTGGCACTTTACCGCTTGCCTCTTTTAAACATTATCTCATTCAAGATTATCTGTTTTTATTGCAATTCGCCCGTGCCTGGGGACTTGCCGTGTACAAAGCAGAAAATGTAGAACTAATGAAATATGCTCAACAAGGTATTCAATCGATCTTAGAAGTGGAACAATCCATGCACTTAGATTTTTGCGAAAGTTGGGGAATTTCAGCGCAAGAAATACAAAAGCATCCAGAAAGCCCAAATAATATTGGCTATACCCGCTATGTGCTTGATATTGGAATGAAATATGGGATTGCTGAATTATTTGTCGCAATGGCACCCTGCGCTTTGGGTTATAGTCAAATTGCAGAAAAACTGGCGAAAAACCATACCCCAAACAACCCTTACCAAAAATGGATCGATATGTATGATAGCGATACTTCTCAAGAAAGCGTCCAGCGCTTCATGCGCCAAGCGGATCAATTAATTCAACAAAGTGGCATCCAAGATCCTGAGCATTGGCAACGTATTTTTAATACTGCCACTCGTATGGAAATTGGCTTTTGGCAAATGGGTTTAGATTTAAGTTAAAGAGGTCGTTATGCTTGATCTCACCTTAATCGATCAACTCCGTACACATAATCCGCTTATCCATTGTATCACCAATATCGTGGCGGCAAACTTTGTGGCTAATGGACTACTCGCTATTGGCGCTTCGCCACTGATGTCCGATTGTGCAGAAGAAATGGTAGATCTTGCCACGCTCACGCAAGGACTTTCTGTCAATATCGGTACACTCTGCGAGGATAAATGGCAAGCGCTTTGCCTCGCTTGCTCTTATTATAATCAACACCAAAAACCAATTCTGCTCGACCCTGTAGGCGTGGGAGCAACACAATTTCGTCAACAAAAAATTAATTATCTTTTGGAACACTACCACTTTACTGCCATTCGCGGCAATGCAGCGGAGCTTGCCTATCTTGCAGAGATAAATTGGCGCCCGAAAGGCGTAGATGTTGGAGAAGGGCAACAAGATCCTATTCTAATCGCACAAAAGGTTGCGACTAAATACCACACCACTGTTTTATTAAGCGGAGCAACGGATATCATCACCGATGGTACTCAAACTATTACCGTTACAGGTGGCAGTCCTTTTTTACCTAAAATTACTGCAACGGGTTGCTTACAAGGTGCCGTACTCACGGCTTTTTTAGCTTGTTGCAATCATCCTCTCCACGCACTTACTACTGCAAGTGCCTTCTACAAAGTCGCTGCCCAAAAGGCGGAGCAACACACTTTACTTCAAGCTGGAAGCAACGGAACTTTTTTAATGGCTTTTCTAGATGCGTTAGCACAACCCCATTTAGATTACATAAAAAATCACGTTCAAATTAAGGAGATAAAATGACTCATTTTCCACAAGCACTGACTATTGCTGGGTCTGATAGCGGTGGCGGTGCGGGTATTCAAACCGATTTAAAAACATTTCAAATGCGAGGCGTATTCGGCACCTCTGTATTAACCGCGATGACTGCACAAAATACATTGGGCGTGCATCATATTCATCGCCTCCCTTTAGAAAACATTTCAGCGCAATTAACGGCTGTTTGCGATGATTTTTCGATTGATGCGGTTAAAATCGGTATGTTAGGTGATGCGGAAATCATTCAACTTGTAGCACAGAAATTACAGCAATATGCTTTAAAAAATATTGTGCTTGATCCCGTCATGATTGCCAAGGGTGGTGCAAAACTCTTACAAGATTCGGCTATTTTACAATTAAAAGAAAATCTTATTCCCCTTTGTACACTCATTACCCCGAATCTTCCTGAGTGCGAAGTCCTTACGGGTATTTCGGTTTATGACGATCACTCTGCCCTAAAAGCCGCCCAATATTTACAAACGCTAGGTGCCAAAAACGTGATGATTAAAGGTGGGCATACCGCGGATTTTGCAGGAGAAAACTCTAATGATTGGATTTTAATTGGCAATACATTTTTCACTCTCCCTGCCAAACGTTTCCATACCCCACACACGCACGGCACAGGTTGCACGTTATCTTCTTGCATTACTGCAGAATTAGCAAAAGGTGAATCGGTAAAAAATGCCATTATACACGCCAAAAAGTTTATCACTGATGCAATTTCACATCCATTGAATATCGGTCATGGACACGGTCCTGTTAATTTATGGGCAGGAAATGAGGCATTAAATGAAGAAGTAAACGATGAATAAACTTTCTTTTTTAAAACGCTATTTCGTGGCGGGTTCTCAAGATTGTCAGCATTTAAATGGCAATAATGCGGACAATTTATTGCGCATTCTTGAAAATGCCTTAAATGCGGGTATTACTTGTTTTCAATTCCGTGAAAAAGGCAAAAACTCGCTCAGGGATCCAGACGCGATCAGCGCCTTAGCCCAAGATTGCCAAAAACTTTGTGCGAAAGCAAAAGTACCCTTTATTATTAATAATGATGTCGATCTCGCATTAAAGCTTAATGCCGATGGGATCCACGTGGGACAATCCGATATGCCTATTGTGGAGATCATCCCCCTGTTTAAACATAAAATTATTGGATTATCTTGCCAAACATTGGCACAAGCTCAATTAGCAGATAGATACCCAGAGATCAGTTATCTAGGTGTTGGTCCAATTTTTTCAACAAACTCTAAAGAAGACGCAGGTAATGCTCTACACCCTGACATTATTCGGCAATTAAAATCAGCACATATCCGTAAACCGCTAGTCGCCATTGGTGGGATTTCATTGCAAAATATTCATGCGCTTAAAGCAACTCATCCTGATGGTATTGCCGTCATTTCCATGGTAACAAAAGCTCATGATTTATCCCAAATTATCCCTTATTGGTAATCTCTAGTTTAAAGGATAAGGCATTATCCAATGCCTTATTTGCACAACATTTTCTTATCAAAAAAACTACGATTATCTATAAAATACATAAATTTTCTCGAAAATCTTGGCGTGATTTTTATCAAAAACTAAAATCACGTCCCCAAATCCATAATTTTTTATGAAAAATCGGGGATGATTTTTATTTTTAAAACTCAAATTTTCCCCCAAAAAACGGGGCCCCTTATAAATCGCCTGAGCGACTGAAATTTTTTAGCAAATCAGGGTTGTTTGAGCGTAGCGAGTTGCCCTAATTTGCGTTAAGAAAAATTTCACCAAGCGAAGATAAGCGATTTATCAGGGGTGTGTTCTTTGATTATTTTTACTCGCTTCTCTCGCCCTATGGGTCGTTGCTTCACGACGCTCAACCCTACGGTTTGTATAGTGCAAGCAAGTAAAGTAACATCAGTCCCATAACAAAAAAGGGAGCCGAAGCTCCCTTTTTTTAAGCGTAAATCGCTAATTATTTGAT
>JAHHQX010000004.1 GCA_020026155.1 Actinobacillus sp.
TTGTGACCCCAACATTATGAGTGTTGTGCTCTAACCAGCTGAGCTACATAGCCATTTTATATTTTAAACAATATGGCTGGGGTACAAGGATTCGAACCTTGGAATGCTGAGATCAAAACCCAGTGCCTTACCGCTTGGCGATACCCCATCCGAAGATATTGTGTTGTCATTTTATAGTGGCTGGGGTACAAGGATTCGAACCTTGGAATGCTGAGATCAAAACCCAGTGCCTTACCGCTTGGCGATACCCCAATCAGGAAAGTGTTGTTTAAAATGGTGCGGAACGAGGGACTTGAACCCACACACCTCTCGGCGCCAGAACCTAAATCTGGTGCGTCTACCAATTTCGCCAGTTCCGCAAATGGTGGCTATGACGAGATTCGAACTTGTGACCCCAACATTATGAGTGTTGTGCTCTAACCAGCTGAGCTACATAGCCATTTGCTTTATTGCGTTGCCTCATCAGCGTTGCGGGGTGCATTATGCTGATATGAGCCCCTCTCGTCAACTATTTTTTTGTAAAAATTACATTTTTTTGTTTGTTCGCATATAGAACAAACAATTTGAATTAAATGTGATCTTTTTGTGATGGAAAAATGGCATGCTTTTTTAAATTTTTTACAACATTATGAAAAAATTAAGAATATTCATTCTATGTTGTTTTACATATACGAATAAATTTTTAATAAAAATTGTTAAAAAGTGCACTATTTTATTTTAAATAGAAAATCTTTTATAATTGTTCGCATTTTTAACAACTCAAACAATAGAAAATTTTAAAGAGGTTATCGTGACAATTACCACACAAGAAAACCACGTTATTGAAGCAAATGAATTAATGAAGTATTTACCGCACCGTTATCCATTTTTGCTCGTTGATCGTGTTGTAGCGTACGAAGAAGGTAAATCATTACGCGCAATTAAAAACATTAGTGTGAATGAACCATGCTTTACAGGGCATTTCCCTAATGAACCGATTTTCCCTGGCGTGCTTATTCTAGAATCTCTTGCGCAGGCATCAGGCATTTTGGCGTGTTTAACAAATGGTAAATTAGATAACGAGCTTTATTACTACGCAGGAATTGACAATGCACGTTTTAAACGTCCTGTTGTGCCTGGTGATCAACTTGTTTTAGATATCACTTACACCAAAGAACGTCGTGGTATTTCTGTTTTCCACGCATGCGCAAGTGTAAATGGTGAATTAGCTTGTGAAGCAGACTTAATGTGTGCACGTCGTAAAAAAGCATAAGGTAGGTGTATGGAATTAATTCATCCAACAGCGCAAATTCATCCTACAAGTATTGTAGAAGAAGGCGCGAAAATTGGCGAAAATGTTAAAATCGGTCCTTTTTGTGTAATTGGAAAAAATGTTGAGATCGGAAAAGGTACGGTTCTTCATTCGCACATTGTTGTAAATGGACATACCACTATCGGTGAAGATAATGAAATTTTCCAATTTGCGTCAATTGGCGAAGTTAACCAAGATCTAAAATATAAAGGCGAAGATACGAAAACGATCATTGGTGATCGTAACCGTATTCGTGAAAGCGTGACAATTCACCGCGGAACCGTGCAAGGTGGTGGGGTGACTCGCGTAGGTGATGATAATCTATTTATGATTAATTCTCATATCGCACATGATTGCCAAATTAAAAACCGTTGTATTTTAGCGAATAACGCGACATTAGCAGGGCATGTAGAATTAGATGACTTTGTCATTGTGGGCGGTATGTCTGCAATTCACCAGTTTGTTATTATTGGTGCGCACGTAATGCTTGGTGGCGGTTCAATGGTTAGCCAAGATGTACCACCATATGTTGTGGCACAAGGAAACCATGCACGTCCATTTGGTGTAAATATCGAAGGATTAAAACGTCGTGGTTTTGATAAACAAACGTTACGTGATATTCGCAATGTGTATAAATTGATTTATCGTAGTGGTAAGACAATTGAAGAAGTTATGCCGGAAATTGAACAATACGCAAAACAAGATAGTGCAATCAGTTTTTTCCTAGATTTCTTTAAACGTTCTACGCGCGGAATCATTCGTTAATATTACGCCCCGATTTTCGGAATATTTTATGACACCGCGTCTTAGTATGCGGTGTTTTTTATTATGAGGAAAGTATGCAAAAAGATAATCCAACCATTGGACTTGTTGCGGGAGAAATTTCTGGCGATATGCTTGGTGGCGCCCTGATTAAAGCCTTAAAAGAAGAATATCCAAACGCAAAATTCGTCGGCATTTGCGGTGATAAAATGCAGGCAGAAGGTGCGGAAACGTGGGTAAACATGGAAGAAATCGCCGTAATGGGATTGGCGGAAATTTTAAGTCATTTACCGCGCTTATTGAAAATTCGCAAACAAGTAACAGAACGCTTAATTGCTGAAAAACCAGATATTTTTGTTGGTATTGATGCGCCTGAATTCAATCTATACGTTGAAGAAAAATTAAAACAGAGTGGGATTAAAACGATCCATTATGTGAGCCCAAGCGTGTGGGCGTGGCGTCAAAAACGTGTGCATAAAATTGGACGAGCAACCGATCTTGTTTTGGCATTTTTACCATTTGAAAAAGCATTCTACGATAAGTTTAATGTACCGTGTCAGTTTATTGGGCATAGTATGGCGGATCAAATTCCATTAAAACCGGATGTAGTGGCTGCAGCAAAAACATTAAATATTGATCCAAATCAGACTTATCTCACTATTTTACCGGGGAGTCGTGGTTCAGAAGTAGGCTTTTTAAGCGCACCTTTCTTAAAAACGGCATTATTATTAAAAAAACAATATCCGAATCTACAGTTTTTAGTGCCATTAGCAAATGCAAAACGCCGTGCGCAATTTGAAAAAATTAAGGCAGAGATTGCACCTGATCTTCCAATGATTTTGTTAGATGGTCATGCACGTGAGGCGATGCAAGTTGCTAGAGCAACCCTATTAGCATCGGGAACGGCCTCATTGGAGGCAATGCTATGTAAATCACCAATGGTGGTGGGGTACAAAATGAAACCGTTAACCTATTGGTTAGCAAAAAAATTGGTTAAAACACCCTATATTTCCTTACCTAATTTATTGGCAAATGCACCGATTGTGCCAGAATTAATCCAACACGATTGTGAACCTCAAAAACTCGCAGATGCCTTATCAGTTTATTTAAGTGATGCGCCAGAAGCGATTGAAAAGCGTGAGAAGCTGGTGACTCAGTTTACTGAGTTACACGATTACATCCGTTGTGATGCGGATAAACAAGCCGCGATGGCGGTAAAACAATTACTAGAAAGAGAATAAAACGTGGAAGAAATTATTTATCCAAATGTGCAATTTATTGCTGGGGTGGACGAAGTTGGACGTGGTCCGCTTGTCGGAAATGTTGTTACCGCTGCAGTAATTTTAGATCCGACCAATCCGATAGAAGGACTTAAAGACAGTAAAAAATTAAGTGAAAAAAAACGCGATGCGTTAGCGGAGGAAATCAAACAAAAAGCGCTAGCGTGGAGTATTGGTTATGCTACGCCAGAAGAAATTGATGAACTTAATATTCTGCATGCTACGATGTTAGCCATGCAACGTGCCGTACAAGGACTAAAAATCACACCTGAATTTGTGTTTGTCGATGGTAACCGTGTTCCTGAATTATCCATGCCTGCGCAAGCAGTGGTAAAAGGGGATGATCGTGTATCAGAAATTAGTGCAGCTTCTATTTTAGCCAAAGTGGCACGTGATGCAGAGATGTACGCATTAGATGAAAAACATCCAGAATACGGTTTTGCTAAACACAAAGGCTATCCTACAAAATTACACTTTGAAAAGCTCGCAGAATATGGCATTTTACCAGAGCATAGAAAGAGTTTTGGACCTGTCAAAAAATACGTGAAATAGCTTTATAAAACACTGGGAGGCAATCTATGCTCGCCATGTTACAAGGTTGGAATTATTCACTCATTTTAACGTTAATATTCCTTGTTATTGCCATTTTTTTATTTTTGCAAAATAAAATTCGCATGGATGTTGTCGCATTGTTGGTCATGTTGGCTTTCAGTGTTTCTGGTATTTTAACTTTACCTGAGGTTTTTGCTGGCTTTAGTGATGCCAATATTATTCTTATCGCGTTATTATTCGTGGTAGGTGAGGGACTTATTCGAACTGGCGTGGCTTATTCCGTCAGTGAATGGTTATTACGGCGTGCTAAAAACAGTGAAACACGCGTACTAATTTTACTTATGCTTGCTGTCGCTGGGCTCGGCGCCTTCATGAGTTCTACGGGGGTTGTCGCGATATTTATCCCCGTTGTCTTGCTAATTTGTCGAAAAATGCATATTTCTCCACGTAGATTAATGATGCCACTTAGCATGGCTGCTTTAATTAGTGGAATGCTGACTCTCATTGCCACGCCCCCAAATCTTATTGTAAATGCTGAGCTGCTACGCCTTACTCATCAACGTCTTTCCTTTTTCTCCTTCACGCCAATTGGCATTGTTATTTTATTTATCGGCATTTTTTATATGCTTTTTGCTAGACGTTATCTCGGCGATGATCTTTCTTCTGAAGAAAGTGACTCACATTTTTCTATCCACGATTTAATTGCGGAATATCGCATTACCGATCAAATGCGACGTGTAGTTGTCCGTGAAGATTCAGATTTTATTGGATATCCTATCGAAGAATTAGGACTGCGATCTCAGTTTGGCATCAATGTCATTGCGATAGAACGTTGGAAAAGATTACGTTCTACATTACATGTTGAAGGGATTGGTAAAATGGAAATTCATACAAAAGATATTTTACTTGTCGATATTAGCCATCCCAATCTAGATTTTACGTCTTTTTGTCAAACGCATGATCTTGTGCCTGCTGAATTATCAAGTGCACACTTTAATCAACAAAGTCGCTTATTAGGTATGGTTGAAATTACGCCAGTTCCTGATAGTCCCTATATTGGGCAGCCTATTAGTGAACTGCATTTACGCTCTCGTTATGGCGTAAATATTATAGGAATTAAACGCAATGGTGAAATTGTCGTAGCAGATCTTATGCAAGAACATTTGCAACGTGGGGATATTTTATTAGTGGTGGGCGCGTGGAAGCTGATTGAAAAAATGCGCCAAAATACCAAGAATTTCTTTATGCTTGATTTTCCAGAAGAAATTGAACAAGCTGCACCTGCCCTCAGTCAGGCACCTTATGCTTTATTCTCCATTGCGGTGATGGTGTTTTTAATGGTTTTTGGCGTGGTGCCCAATGTAATAGCTGCTTTAATTTGCTGTTTAATGCTTGCAAAATTTGGATGTATCGACGCGAAATCTGCTTATCAGTCTTTGCAATGGTCAAGTTTGATCCTTATTATAGGTATGATGCCATTTGCACTGGCTCTGCAAAAAACAGGTGGAATAGATTTTATTGTTGATAAATTACTTATTTTTGCTGGAGAGTGGCATATGCATGCCCTTTTAATGATATTATTTATCACCTGCGCGCTCGTGGGATTATTTATTTCAAATACGGCAACCGCGATTTTAATTTCGCCGATTGCTGTCGAGATGGCGATTCATTTAAATGTTTCTCCAGTCCCTTTTGTCATGGTGGTGGCCATTGCTGCATCAAGCGCATTTATGACGCCTATTTCATCGCCAGTAAACACGATGGTAATGGGACTTGGTAATTATAAATTCAGTGATTTTATGAAAATAGGTGTGCCTTTTACCGTACTCGTAATGCTAGTGACGGTATTGCTTGTGCCTGTTTTATTTCCATTTTGATTAGGAGATATTATGACAATGTTAAAAATTGGGTTAGTTTCTATTTCAGATCGTGCATCTAGTGGGGTTTATCAAGATCAAGGGATTCCATCATTACAAACTTGGTTAGAAAATGCCTTAACAGAACCATTTCTTGTAGAAACACGATTAATTCCAGATGAACAACCGCTTATCGAACAGACTTTAAAAGAATTGGTTGATGAACAACATTGTCACCTTGTTTTAACCACAGGGGGAACAGGACCGGCTAAACGTGATGTTACACCTGATGCGACACTTGCCGTAGCGGATCGTGAAATGCCGGGATTTGGTGAACAAATGCGTCAAGTCAGTTTGCACTTTGTGCCAACTGCGATTCTTTCTCGTCAAGTGGGGGTTATTCGTAAAGAAAGCCTTATTTTAAATTTACCAGGACAACCCAAAGCTATTGCGGAAACCCTTGAAGGAGTGAAAGATAGCGAAGGAAATGTCGTTGTAAAAGGGATTTTTGCTGCCGTACCGTACTGCTTACAATTGATTAACGGAATTTATATTGATACCAACCCTGAAGTAATCAAAAGCTTCCGTCCGAAATCAGCGCGTCGTGATTAGGAGTGAAACGCATGAAAAAAATCGAAGCTATCATTAAACCATTTAAATTAGACGATGTACGTGAGAGCCTATCGGAATTAGGCGTAAATGGGATGACGGTGACTGATGTGCGGGGTTTTGGACGTCAAAAAGGGCATACTGAATTATATCGTGGTGCCGAGTATGCGATTGATTTTTTACCCAAAGTGAAAGTTGAAATCGTTGTTCCCGATGATATGGTTGAAGTATGCATTGACACCATCGTTGAAGTCGCTCAAACGGGTAAAATCGGTGATGGCAAGATTTTTGTTTATGACGTTTTAAGGGCAGTACGTATTCGTACTTTAGAAGAGAACGAAGACGCACTTGTCTAACATTTTATATACGCCCCAATTTTCAAAAAATTTTATGAAAATTGGGGCGTAATTGTTTTTAATGAAAATAGATCTTATTTAACTTGTGCAAAATCAAGGATATTTTTTATATAAATGGCAAAATAATGACTTAGCAAGGACGCAATTTTATTTATAATAACACTTTAGGATTATATTATTTTGAGGCGCTGTATGGGAATTTGGAAAAAAGAAATTAACCTAGATAAATTAAATCAAAGTTGTGCAGATTGTGCAGTTTCTCACTTAGGTATTCGTTTTACGAACTATGGGGATGATTGGCTAGAGGCAGAAATGCCAATTACAGAAAAAACAACACAACCAATGGGCTGGTTACATGGCGGTATTTCTTGTGCCTTGGCCGAAACCGTGGGTTCAGCAGCAGGATTTTATTGTGTTGAAGAACCGAATGTGACTGTCGGGGCGGAAATTAACGCAAGTCACCTGCGCCCAATGAAAAAAGGGGATGTAGCACGTGCGGTAGCGACACCGCTTAAATTAGGCAATAAATTACATGTTTGGCAAATTGATATCTTAAATTCTGAAAATAAACTTTGCTGTCGTTCGCGTTTAACTTTATCGGTAATTGAGCCATGAGTAACAAAATTGGTGTCATTTTAGTAAATTTAGGTTCGCCAGCTGAGGCAACGCCTAAAGCGGTATCCGAGTATTTATGGCAATTTTTACGCGATAAAAGAGTGGTAGATCTCCCCGCATGGAAATGGTGGCCACTTTTAAAAGCGATTATTTTGCCCCACAGAGCAAAACGCGTTGCAGAACTTTATCAGCATTCATGGACGGCACAAGGTTCATTATTAATTGCCGTTTCGCAACAACAGCAAAAATTAGTACAACGCTATTTGCGCGAAAAAGGACAAGATGTGCAGGTTGAATTGGCAATGACTTATGGTCAACCTAATTTAACCACAGCTGTAGATAATTTAATGCAAGCGAAAGTAGAAAAACTTATCGTTTTACCGCTTTTCCCGCAATATAGTAGTACAACTACGGCTGCCGTTTTTGATGCTTTCGTTAACGTTTGGCAAAATCGACGGGATTTACCGCCATTTGAATTTATTCATAATTATGCGGATAACCCGGATTATATTCAGGCGCTCGCTCAAACCATTCGTCGTTATTTGAAAGACGATACTTTCCTCTTATTCTCTTATCACGGTATTCCTTTGCGCTATGAGCAAGAAGGGGATAATTATCGTCATCAATGTGAATTAACCACCCAAAAAGTGATCGATGTGCTGGGATTAGCGCCGAAACAATGGGGAATGACGTTTCAATCTCGTTTTGGACGAGAAGAATGGCTTTCGCCTTATACCGATGAATTTATGAAAACTGTACCTAAAGAGGGGGTCCGTAAACTCGCGGTAGTATGTCCTGGATTTTCTGCTGATTGTCTGGAAACAGTCGAAGAAATAGCACAAGAAAATCGCCAATATTTTCTCCATCATGGGGGAGAGGATTTTCAATATATTCCGGCTCTTAATACCCAACCTGCGCATATTGCAGCATTAGGCAATCTTATTCTAAAAAAATGCGAGGCATAGCCCTCGCTTTTAGGATAACTTGCTGAATTTTATAGCAAACAGATGGGAAGTATTATTTTTTTGTTGCAAGGTATAAATAACTTCGTATAATAGCCGACATCAAACACCTCCTATGCCTGGGTGGCGAAATTGGTAGACGCAGCGGATTCAAAATCCGCCGGTGAATAACCGTGTCGGTTCGAGTCCGACCCTAGGCACCATCATATTAAGAATTCCTTATAAATCAACTCCATAGTATATTTAAAAATAGTTAAAAATCATTAATTGTAGTACTATTTAATACTTTTCCATCATTTTGTATAAAACTTGCGTGTATTTTCTGATTTTCCTATAATCTTGCGCCATTATCTTAAAATACTAAATATGGCGAGTACATGGGTAAAAATAGTTTAACATTTTGTTTTTCAGTAAAAGATTATCAAATTATCACGTCTAAGAATCTAGCCTTAAGCGATTGGCAGCAAGACGAAGAAAAATTTTTGTCGACAGTTGAAGATCGAGATAATTTTACGCCTACGCTAACGTTTCTTTCCCCATTAAAACGTCGCCGATTGAGTGCGTCAAGCCGCTTATTTTTCCAAGCTGCTTGGGACTTAGTGAATGATAATCCGAATATTCCAGTCGTGTACGCTTCCTTGAACAGTGAAATTAATCGTAGTTTTGAACTTTGGGAAAGCCTTTTGACAAGCGGGGATGTTTCGCCAACATCATTTAGTTTATCAGTTCATAATGCAATGGTAGGACAGTGGTCTGAGGCACGTAAAGTAACCCAAGAAATGACGGCAATTTCTGCACAAAAAGATAGTTTTGAATTAGCATTATTAGAGGCATATTTATTGCTTTTAGAAGGGCATTCACAAGTTTTGGTAACGGTTTGTGAATCATTTTTAGATAAAAAATTCCCTGTTAATATCACGCGGTTACCATTTGATTATGCGCTTTGTTTATTAGTTGAAGCAGGCGATGACTTTAGATTAATACGACACACTTCCCCGATTTTGTCAGAGGACCATACCCAGTTAGATAATGCGACATTGTGGGTAAGTAACATGGCAAAAGGTTGTATGGATTGGCGAAGTGAAGCAAGCAACGGAGGATGCTGGCAGTGGCAGCGAAATTAGACTTTTTACGTCGGTTTTTAGGTACAACCTTTGGTTTTGTAATTTTTGGTGTGGTGGGGGTAGTATCGAAGATTGTTTTGTATAAATATGCAAAAAATTATCCCAATCATACTTTTGAAGAGCAACAAAAGGCACGCTTAATTGTTAATAAATGTTGGCGTTTTTTTGTAAAGTATCTTACGGTTGCTGGCGTGTTAGAAGTGGAATATGTTGGATTTGACAAATTAGGACGACCCGGACAACTGGTGATCGCGAATCATCCCTCTCTTCTAGATGTGGTACTGATTTTTAGCCAAAATGCGAAGTTTAATGTGGTGGTAAAACAAGATCTTTTAAATAACCCCTCGATGAGAACGCAAATTTTATCGTGTGGCTTTTTACCAAATACTCAATCCGAAGAATTACTGCATGAATGCGATGATGTGCTAAAAACGCAACCTTTACTTTTATTTGCGGAAGGAACAAGAACGGGCTGGGACGGTATTGTAAAACTCAATCGCGGGGCAGTTTCTATAGGGTTACGCAGTGCTAAGGTGATTACCCCTATAAAAATTGAAATGTCGCCATTAAATTTTAAGAAAAATCAGCCGTGGTATAAAATGCCGGCAAAACGGATTAAATATAAATTAACCGTTGGGGAAGATATCGATCCGCAAACGTGGCTTGCAGAAAAGCCACTCCCCATTGCATCACGTCGTTTAACGGCTTTTTTAGAACAGTATTTTAATTCTTAATAAGGAAATAGTATGGAGCTGGAAAATCAAATTAAACAATTGATTATTGATAGTTTGAATTTAGAGGATATGCAAATTGAGGAAATTGACACCAATGCGCCTCTTTTTGGTGAGGACGGTTTAGGGCTAGATAGTATTGATGCGCTTGAACTCGGCTTGGCTGTTCAAAAAGCTTTTAATTTACAGTTAGAAAGTGAACAACAAAATTTACGCCAACACTTTGAAAGTGTTGCGACATTAGCAAAATTCATTCGTGATAAGGAATAATGAATGACAGAAAAATTAACACAAGATCAAATTAAAGAACTTTTATTCAGTACACTTGAAACCTTATTTGAAATTGATCCTAAAGAGATTAAATTGGATACCGATCTGCATGATGATTTGGACATTGATAGCATTGATGCCATTGATTTACTTGATCATATTAAGCGTGAAACGGGATATAAACTCTCTGCCGAAGATTTCCGTAATGTGCGTAAGGTACAAGATGTGATTGATGCAATTATGAAAATTCAAGATGCAGCAAAATAAAAAATTACCTTTATGGCAAAGTGAACATTTTCAAGAAAATGAAGGTGTGCTTGAAGGCATTGTGCCAGAAGATTTAGTTTATTTGAAAGATCACTTTGCTGAGTTTCCTCTCGTGCCAGGTGTGATAGAGCTACAGTGGGCGGTGGATTTTATCCCTTGCCTTATTGGGTGTGAATCTGTTGAGATTGAAAAAATTCAAAAATTAAAATACCAAAAGTTTTTACGCCCAAACGATCGCTTCGTGTTGAAATTAAAGTGGCAAGCCGAAAAACAGCAGGTACTTTTTGAATTGAAAACGGCTGGTGAAAACTGCGCCTCGGGGACGATTAAAGTCAACGTATTATGCTAAATGTGGTGATTAGCGTTACGCTTACGCTTTTTACGATTGCGTATCCTATCGCATGGTGGGTGGATAGCCAGCAATCTATCTTACTGTATTTCCCCTATATTTTAGCTTTTTTATGGGGAGTAAAGGGACTGAGAAGTCCCGAGAAAAAGTTCAAAGTAGGATATATTGGCTTTGCGGTATTTTTACTTTGTATTGGATTCGCCAAAAATTTACATACCATGTATTGGTACCCTGTCATTATTAATGGGTTTATGTTAATACTTTTTGGTACAAGTCTTTGGACATCGCAATCCTTTATTGAGCGGTTAGCTCGTTTAAAAACACCTCATCTTCCTGAGCATGCTGTGAGATATACACGTCGCGTGACCCAGATATGGTGTATTTTCTTTCTATTTAATATTCTTTTTTTAACTGCATTAATTTGGATACAGGCTTATAGGTGGTGGGCGATTTACAGTGGTGGAATCGCTTATCTGATAATGGGTATACTTTTTGTTGGTGAGTGGTTGATTCGCCAGCGAATAATAAAAAATGATGGGCGCTAAAATGTCTTCTTCTCAGCTAATTGCACAAGATCCTGCATGGACAAAACAGGATTTTTTATATCGGATTGACCAAATTGCGATGGAGCTTAAAAATCGCAATATCCAAAAATGCGGTTTTTATTTTGACGATGCCGCATTGCTCGCTTGTACGTTACTTGCTTGTTTTCGTGCTAACGTAACCGTCTTACTGCCTCCTAATTTATTAGCTGAAAATAAACAATGGTTAGATGAAAATAGTGCGTATTTATTCACCGATAAAGATTTCACGACCTTTGGTATTTCACATAAAATTGAGAATCCCTCTTTAGATTTCCCTTACCAAAGCCAAAGTGAAGTATGGCTAAAAACATCTGGCAGTAGTGGAAATGCAAAAATTATTACGAAAAATGTGGCGCAAATGTGGGCCGAAGGATTCGCTTTACAACGAAGTTTACCTCTGCGAGCTGAAGACAATTTAATAGTTTTAGGCAGTGTTTCACCACAACATTGTTACGGGTTAAGCTTTCGCGTAATGTATCCGCTGGTGATGGGCTGGCAAATTGGGCGTAGCCAGTTGCCTTATCCAGAATTTTTATTAGCAGAAAGTGAAAAATATCAGCGTACATTATGGATTAGTAGCCCGGCATTATTAACGCATTGGCAGATTCCTAAGCATTCTCCAGCACTTTCAACGATCAAAGGGGTCGTTTCGGCTGCGGGAGTTCTTCCAGAAACGACGGCGACTTATCTGAGTTCACATCTTACTTGCCCGATTATTGAAATTTATGGCAGTACCGAAACGGGGGCGATTGCTATGCGTTTACCTAAACAACATTGGCAACCATTACCCTCCATAAAATTAGGGCTTAACCAAGAGGCTTTATGGGTAGAAGGGGATTGGATGACAGGACGCCAACAAACCGCGGATGCTGTTGAGTTTTATGAAGATGGCTTTGCATTAATGGGGCGTATTGATCGTATTGTTAAATTAGGCGATAAACGCGTTTCACTTGCGAAAATTGAAAATCATTTATTTGCCCATTCATTAGTGAGCGATTGTTATGTCGCTCAACATCCCGTTAAAGCGCGCCCTGCTGCATGGATCGCTTTATCTCCAGAGGGACAAGCCTTATTGCAATCGCAAGGTAAAAAAGTTGTGGTAGAGGTATTACAAAGTTATTTACACCAGCACGAGGAAAAATTTGCGATCCCGCGATTTTGGCGATTCTGCGAAAAATTGCCACGTAATAGCCAATCGAAAATACTTAAAAAAGATTTTGATGTCATTTTTAGCCAACAGGACGAAACAACGCAATGATTGCACCAAAAACGATTGTCATTATTCCGCATTATAATCATTCAAAACTTATTGGGGCAGTCATCTCTGCACTCAAGCCCTATGATTTGCCGATATTAATTATGGATGACGGTTCAGCATTAGAAGAACGACAAAGACTCGCTCAGTTTGCTGATGAGAATGTTCATATTTTTTATTTGCCTGAAAATTGCGGTAAAGGTGGTGCAGTCAAAGAAGCGCTCATTGAGGCGGAAAAATTAGGTTATACCCATGCTATCCAAGTAGATGCAGATGGGCAACATCATTTAACGGATTTACCAAAATTTTTAGCATGTTCCCAACAATATCCAGAAAGCCTTATTTGTGGCAAACCTGTTTATGATGAAACCGCACCTAAAGCTCGCTTATATGGACGCAAAATTACCGATTTTTGGAATATGATTAATACATTGTCATTCGATATTAAAGATGGAATGTGCGGTTTTCGCGTTTATCCTTTGAAAAGCTGTGTGAGCTTAATTCGCTATGAAAAAACAGGCGATCGAATGGATTTTGACACGGAAATTTTAGTCAAAGCACACTGGCACCAGATCCCTATGCAATGGATTGAAACCCCTGTGATGTACAATCCAAATGGTATCTCTCATTTTCGTGGCTTAGAGGATAATTGGCTTATTAGTAAAATGCACGCGCGCTTATTTTTACAGATGTGTTGGCGAAAATTACAAGGAAAATCCGTATAATGGCACAAAAACACTGGGCGAAAGAGCAGGAGCGTGGGAGCCTATTTTTCTTAAAATTAACGGCTTTTTTAGTGCGCTATTTTCCATTATGGATTATGCGTGGGATCACTTTTTTCGTTGTGAGTTACTTTTATTTAACAGGTAAACAAGCACGCCAAAGTGTTTACCATTATCAGCAGAATCTAAAGAAAACTTTTCCCAATATCAAATTGGGTCGTTTTTCCGTATTTCGTCAATTTCTTGCTTTTGGCGAAACCATTACTGATCGCTTTGCCGTTTGGCAAAATAAAATTAATGCACAAAATATAGTATTAGACGATCCAGAGAATTTACAGCAACAATTTGGTAAAACTGAACGCGGGCAAATTTTAGCGATTGCTCATTTTGGGAATGTAGAAGTTTGCCGTGCATTGGCTGAAATGCAGGTTAAACAATTAAAACTAAATGTGTTAGTCCATCATAAGAATGCCGAAAAGTTTAACCAAGTGTTGAAAGAGGCGGGGGCTGAAACCTTATCTTTAATTCCGGTCGATCAATTAGACATGAATATCATGCTAAAACTTGCGAGTAAAATTGAACAAGGGGAATATATTGCGATCGCCGCTGATAGGGTGCCACTAAAAGGTGATAAAACCTGTTTGGTTGATTTTCTTGGAGAAAAAGCCAGTTTACCGCAAGGCGTTTGGCTTTTATCAAGTTTATTGAAAGCGCCAGTAAACAGTATTTTTTGTATTAAAGAACATAATCATTATCGGATAAAATTTCAAAAAATTTGCGATCCGATTACTGGGCGCGGTCCGCAACGGGAACAAAATATTCAACTTGCCGCCCAGCACTACGCCAATTTATTAGCGAAGGAATGTTATGCTTATCCATTAAATTGGTTTAATTTTTATCCATTTTGGCAAAACAATCATGCGTAAGAAAAAACATGTATTTTTAAGTCATATCAGTGAATATGAAATTCCATTTTTTGATGTGGATTCAATGAATGTGGTTTGGCACGGCTATTATGTGAAGTATTTAGAAATGGCACGTTGCGCCTTTTTAGAAACCATTAATTACCATTATGAGATCATGCGAGAGCAAGGCTTCGTCTGGCCGATCGTGCAATTAAATTTAAAATATGTTCGTCCCGCCCATTTTCGCCAGAAGATTGAAATTGAAGTACAAGTTATTGAATTTGAAACCTGTTTTAGACTGGATTACATTATTCGCGATAAGGCAACACAAACGAAATTAACCGAGGGTAGCACAACCCAAGCTGCTGTGGAGATCGCCACTGAGAAAATGTTAATTCCGACTCCTCAAGCATTCCAAATGGCGATCAGAACGGCAAAAGGATTTAAGGAAAGTCATGCGTAACAAGATTATTTTATTATTAACGTTGATGAGTGGTGTTCTCTTTTCGCAAAGTGTATTCGCCTTAACTCAGCAACAACTTATGCAACAATTACAAAAAGCAGAAACCGTACAGGGCGATTTTACTCAAACCCGTTTTTTACAAGCGCTACCAGTTCCGATTAAAAGTACGGGGACTTTTGCGTTTGCTTTGCAAAAAGGTTTACTTTGGCAAATGCAAAAACCGTTTGCAACGACGGTACGCGTAACCCCAACGGGCATTGCGCAGTGGGCAAATAACCAATGGCAAGCGAGCCAAAATCCGACCCAGAACCAACAAATTGCCTTGTTCCTAGGTTTATTATCGGGCGATATGTCAGCTTTAGAAAAAGAATTTAAAATCACACTTTCTGGTCAAGCTAATCATTGGCAATTAAGCCTTATCCCAGATACGCTTTTGCTTAAACAAATTTTTACTCAAATTACACTGAAAGGCGATAAAGCAGTGCGTCAAATTGTTTTGCAAGAAAAGCAAGGTGATAAAACGCAAATTGACTTTACGCAACTCAAAGTTAACCAACCGTTGCCTCTAACGATCAAGAAGGCTTTTCAATAAAATGTCGATGCGGATTGTGCGTACTGGATTCTTACTATTAGTGCTGGCAATGACAGCACTTTTAGGTATCGCATTGCAAAAAGGGACGGCTGTTGAAACCGATTTGCAAACCTTATTGCCGAAAGAGCAACATCTCACTGCATTACAACGAAAAGTAGATGCAATTCAAGAGCGACAATTTGCAGAACAAATGATTGTGTTGATCGGGAATAAAAATAAGCAACAGGCAGAAAATGCTGCGCAGCAAGCTGCAGAGTTTCTTGGAAACACGCATTTATTTGCACCGATAAATTTAAAACAACAGCCTAATTTGGATACCTTAAAAGCAGAAATTAATCAGCTTAAAATTGCTACGTTACCGCAAAGCGAACAACGCACTATTTTGAGCGAACCGCAGACCTACTTTCAGAGATTAGCACAACAAATTGTTAATCCTTTTAATCAACAAAATTTATTAAATTTTGCACAAGACAGTTTTGGTTTCGGGCGCTTTGTTTTACCCCAACTTCAGGGCGACTCACCGATCCAGTGGGATAGTCAAAGTGGAATGCTATGGACCAAATACCAACAAACTTACTGGGTATTATTACCGTTACGTTTAAAAAATGCGGATTTTCTGCAAGATAATTCTCAATTTTTAGCCCAAATCCAACAACTAAAATCGCAAGTAACCGCGACAGGCAATCAAATTTTAATGACAGGTAGTGCGTTGTTTTCAAGCTATGCAAAACAACAAGCGCAAAAAGAAATGACGGTGATGAGTATTTTAGGGATTAGCCTAACCTTAGCATTGTTACTTTTTGTGTTCAGAACGTGGCGAGTTTTTTATTTATTTATTCCTATTGGAATAGGGCTTATTTGCGGAATGACAAGTGTTATTTTGTACTTTGGGCAAATCCATGTCTTAACTATTGTGATAGGAACAAGTCTAGTCGGCGTGCTGATCGATTTCCCATTGCACTGGCTAGTATCGACGTGTGGAAAACCACAAACTGCATCGCCTGTTGTAATGAAGCAATTACAAAAAACCTTTTTTATTAGTTTATTGGTAACGTTAATCGGCTATGGCTTGTTGGCATTTACGCATTTACCCATTTTGCAACAGACCGCCTTGTTTTCGGCAACCGCATTAATTTGTGTAATGTTAGCAACTTGGCTTTTTATGCCGATTTTGTTTAAAGGCTACAAATTACAAAAAATTTTCCGATTTTCGGGGCGTGTGCATTTTAAAATCCCAAAAAAAGTTAAGACGATGGGTGGATATGCGTTTATTATTTTTGTGGTGGTGGGGATTTTCCGCAGTCAATGGCATGATGATATCCGCCAGTGGGTGAATTTACCGAAAGCCTTATTGCAACAAAGTATGGCGATCCGTGATATCACCAAGATTGATCTCAGCCAACAATATTTTCTCGTGCAGGCCGATAATCCGCAAGCATTGTTGCGAAAAGATCAGCAAGTTTCTGCATGGTTACAAACACAGCAAAAAAGTGGGGCAGTTGGTCATTTTCAATCGCTAGGCGAATGGTTGAATACGGCAGAACAACAACGTGAGTTTATTCATAAATTCCAACAGCTACCGCCTTCTGTTTATGCGCCCCTTGCTGAAATTGGGATTCCAGCGGAGTATTTACAAAAGCAAGCGCAAAGCTTAACGCAAACACCAATTTTAGATTTAGAAAATGCGGTAAAATTACCATTGGCGCAAGCGAAGCAACGCTTATATTTAGGTGAAGTGTTACCCAAAATCTATGTGAGTATTATTCCCGTTTCAGGGGCGACAAATTCCGCGCTTATGCAACATTTTGCCAAAAAGATTGCGGGCGTGACTTGGCAAGATAAGCGGCAGGCGCTTAATCAAACTTTCCAACAAACTCGCGATCAGGCGTTAGGTTTAAAATTATTATCCTTTTTGCTCGCTGCATTACTTTTATTTAAATTTTTTGGCGTGCGTGATACGGCAAAAATTTTGAGTATCCCTTTCGCCGCGATCATAATTACGATTGGATTATTAGGTTGGTTAGCCATTCCGATTAGCCTATTTTCGCTCTTTGGATTGTTACTGGTTTCCGCAATTGGCATTGATTATGCCGCGTATGTCTTTAGTGTGCCAGACAAAACAACAGGGCGTTATTTTACGATTCAACTTGCGGCGACCACAACCTTGATTTCATTTGTTCTGTTAGGGTTAAGCTCAACCCCTGCCGTAGCAGATTTTGGTTTTAGCGTCAGTATCGGGACGATCGTGAGTGTAATTTTAACGTTTTTGGTGCATAAGTAGGTAAGAATGAAAAAAATAGCGTATTTTTTATTGGGTATGATTTCGTTATGGTTGGCGGGGTGTACAAGTGCGCCACAAGTCGTGCATTTCCCAGAAATTCGCCAACAAGTGCGCCTATTTAAAGTGGTGAAATTAAATTCCCAGCAGCAAATTATGAGCGAAAATATTCTTTCGATTCAAATGATGCCAGACAAATGGCGCTGGGTGGAAGTGAATGCACTCGGCGCACCGCTTGCACGGGTTCAGCTTAATGCACAAGGGTGGCACAATGATGGTTTTATTATGCCAAATCCGCAAGCGGTACAATTATTTTCGGCGGTCGCAACCGCATTACAGCCCCAACAAACGATTTTCTTATTTAAACGAATTGAAAAAATGCCACAAAGTACAAAATTTTTCCCGAAAACAGGGGCGTGGTGGCAAACTCAAAAAATAGCAAACGGTTGGAAAATTCAGCTAGCCGATAGTAGTCAGTGGCAAATAACTGAATTAGAGGAATAGGTCGTATGAAAATTTATCTTAATAAACCCGCTATTTTGACCGCACTTGGCGAAGGAATAGAACAACATGTGGCACAATTATTGCAAGGCTCGGCACCAGCGATCCAATGTCAAAATAAACTATACACTAGCCGAAATATTTCTGGCAAAGCCCAATACCTTGCGGGAATTGATTGCCCATTACGTGCATTTCCAGAAGGATTAGATGCAAAACATCGAAGCCGTAACAATCAGCTACTTTGGCACGCTTTAGCGCAGATTGAAGATCAAATTCAGCTAGCGATTCAACAATTTGGAACAGTACGTATTGCCGTAGTGATGGGAACCTCTACGACGGGCGTGGATGAAAATATTCCATTTTTACAGTCGTTATTTTTGAATCAGCCCTCAAACATGGAATTTAATTATGAGCAACAGTATTTTAACGCGCCGGCTGATTTTATTGCGGAACAATATCAATTAAAAAATGTAGCTTATGGAATTTCAACTGCCTGCACCTCGGGTGCACGTGCCATTATGTCCGCGGCACGTTTATTAAGAGCGAATTTTTGTGATGCGGTGATTTGTGGTGGTGTGGATTGTCTATCGCCACTGACGGTAAGCGGTTTTGGCTCACTTTCTGTCTTAAATGAAGGACAAACGCAAGCATTTTCCCAGTCGCGTGCTGGGATCAATATTGGCGAAGGAGTGGGTGTTTTTGTCATGACACGAGAGCCGCTAGCCGATTGTGTTGAATATCTAGGTGGTGGGGCGAGTAGTGATGCGTACCATATGTCTTCACCTGATCCAACAGGTACGGGGGCAAAAAATGCTTTTTTACAGGCTTTAAACCAAGCGCAATGCTCATCAGAAGCGATTGGCTGGGTTAATGCACATGGAACGGGGACGCAACATAATGATGCGATGGAAAGTATTGCCATCGCGGAAGTTTTTGGCACTGAAACAGCTGTGACGAGTACAAAACCTTATACTGGACATACGTTAGGTGCGGCAGGCGCGGTAGAGGCGGCACTCAGTTGGGGAATGATTCATCGTCATTATAATCCGAATGGGCGCTTACCCCCTCAATTTTGGGATAAACACCATGATGAAAATCTTCCTCAAATTAAGATAACGGATGAGAATAGCCATTGGCAACAAGGTAAACGCATTGTTGCAAGTAGTTCGTTTGCATTTGGTGGAAATAATGCCGTTTTAATTCTAGGAGAAAAAGACTAATGCACGATTTAACATGCCCGATTATGGACGTTGAACCTTTATTACCTCATACGGGAGCGATGGTTTTCCTAGATAAGATTATTGATTGGGACGAAAAAGGATTAACTGCGGAAACGATGATTAAGGCAGATAATTTGCTATTACGTCATGGGCAATTTGATACATTTTCCTCGATTGAAATTATGGCACAAGCAGTTGGTGCGTGGGCCGGGTGTATGCATACCTCTCGAGGAGAGCCAATTGGATTAGGGTTTTTATTAGGGACACGTTGCTTAAATTTATTTAGCCAAACGATAGCGATTGGGACGCAGTTAATCGTAGAAACAAAATTATCC
This sequence comes from Actinobacillus sp., assembly GCA_020026155.1. Taxonomy (GTDB): domain Bacteria; phylum Pseudomonadota; class Gammaproteobacteria; order Enterobacterales; family Pasteurellaceae; genus Actinobacillus_C. The sequence goes on from JAHHQX010000004.1 coordinate 19,880, forward strand.
ATTCAAGATCAATCGGGTTTTAGCGTATTTGATTGTTGTATTAAAGATAAAAGTAATGGGGAAATACTCGCTAGTGCTGCATTGAGCGTGTATAGCCCTAAAAAAGAAGAAGGGAAAGAAAATGAATAAAACCGTTTTAGTGACAGGGTCAAGTCGAGGTATTGGAAAAGCGATTGCTTTAAATTTAGCACAGGCAGGTTATGACATTGTGCTACATTGCCGAGCGCGCCGTGAGGAAGCGGAAAAAGTCGCGTTGGAAATTCAAAATTTAGGGCGACAAGTGAGAATTTTGCAATTTGATGTTAGCCAAAGAGAGCAAGCTGCAGAAATTTTAACGCAAGACGTGGAACAACATGGCGCTTATTACGGTGTCGTGTTAAATGCAGGATTAACACGCGATAATGCATTTCCTGGGTTAACTGGCGAAGATTGGGATACGGTATTACGCACTAATTTAGATGGATTTTATAATGTGTTACACCCTATCATGATGCCAATGATCCGCCGTCGTAAACCAGGGCGTATCGTTTGTATTACATCCGTGTCGGGACTGATTGGAAACCGTGGACAAGTAAATTATAGTGCGTCTAAAGCGGGGTTGATTGGGGCGGCAAAAGCATTGAGTGTAGAATTAGCTAAACGTCATATCACTGTAAACTGTGTTGCGCCAGGTTTAATTGAAACCGAAATGCTTGATGAAAATGTACCTGTAGAACAAATTTTAAAAATGATCCCTGCAGGTAGAATGGGGCAAGTGGAGGATATTGCCCATACAGTTAATTTCTTGATGGATGAAAAAGCAGGATACATTACACGCCAAGTTATCGCCGTAAATGGTGGGCTTTGTTAAATTAATAATGAGAGGAATAAAACAAATATGCAAACAAAACGGGTCGTAATTACGGGGATTGGCGGAATTAGCGCATTTGGGCGTGATTGGCAGACGATTAAAGCGAATTTTAAACAACAAAAAAATGCCGTACAGCGTTTCGATATCGCCGAACGCTTCCCTGAACTAGAATCTTACTTAGGTGCGCCTATTGTGGATTATGAACCGCCAAAACATTGGACGCGTAAACAAAAACGTAGCATGGGTAAGGTTGCGATGCTCTGTACTGAGGCGGCGGAAAGAGCGCTTGCCCAAGCTGGTTGGTTAGATGAAAATGGGGTAATCAATCCTATTTTACAAACAGGAATAATGGGCGTGGCATCAGGCTCTTCTGTGGGAAGTCCGAAAGACGTGAGCGATATTGGAAAATTAATTTTAACTGGTGAGAGTAAAGATTTTAGTGCTAATACTTATGTGCGCATGATGCCACACACCACTGCAGCGAATATTGGTATTTTCTTTGGTCTAACCGGGCGTATTATCCCTACGTCGAGTGCTTGTTCCTCCGCTTCTCAAGCAATTGGCTATGCATATGAATCAATTAAATATGGTTTAATTCCAACCATGCTTGCTGGTGGTGGCGAGGAGTTTTGTTTTTCTGAAGTGCATGTATTCGATTCACTTTACGCCGCGAGCCGAGATAATGATCACCCAGAAAATACACCACGACCTTATGATAAAGATCGTGATGGATTAGTTATTGGGGAAGGTGCGTGTATTTTCGTTTTAGAAGAATTGGAGTATGCGAAAGCCCGAGGAGCAAATATTATTGCCGAAATTGTAGGGTTCGGTTCAAATAGCGATGGTACGCATATCACGCGCCCCCAAAAAGAAACCATGCAACAATGTATGCAACTTGCGTTAAATGATGCGCATCTAGAACCTCAGCAGATCGGTTATGTTGATGGACATGGCACGGCAACCGAACAGGGGGATATCGCAGAAACGTTAGCAACCGCTGCACTTTTTGGAAAAGTTCCATTTAGTTCACAAAAAAGTTATCTTGGGCATACGCTTGGCGCATGTGGTGCGTTGGAGTCATGGTTTGCCATTGAAATGATGCGGGATCAATGGTTCGTGCCGACCTTAAATTTGCAAAATGTCGATCCGCGTTGTGGGGAATTAGATTATATTCAGCATGTAGGACGAGAATTTTATACCGATTATGTGATGAATAATAATTTTGCCTTTGGCGGAGTGAATACATCTTTAATCTTTAAACGTTGGCAAAATCAATAAACTTTCTCAAAATCACGCCTCAAAAATCAAAAAAAATTATGATTTTTGGGGCGTGATTTTTCTTTTTAGGGAATCAGTGCAGAGTCTTGTTCAAATTTGTTAAAAACTTCAGTATTTCTTTGTTACACCACATTTATATTTCTTTATAACTTGTAACAAACCCGGACTAATTTGTAGACATTTTTAGCAGAATTATTCCTCGCTTTGCTATACTCAAAATACTAGTTAAAAAAGTGAGGTTATTATGAGTGAGGTTGGAGTTACGGTCAGCTTGCTGGCTTTAGCCGCTATCGTGGGGTTATGGCTTGGAAGTTGGAAAATAAAAGGGGTGGGATTAGGTATTGGCGGTGTGTTGTTTGGCGGGATTATCGTTGCACATTTCACTAACCAATATCAAATTCATTTAGATGTGCATACCATGCATTTTATCCAAGAATTTGGGTTAATTCTTTTTGTTTACACCATTGGTATTCAAGTGGGGCCTGGTTTCTTTTCATCATTGCGTGAATCAGGATTAAAACTTAATTTACTCGCCATTCTGATCGTTCTGATTGGCGCTATTATTGTAATTTTCTTTAATAAATTCCTTAATATTCCTCTAGAAATTATCCTTGGTATTTATTCTGGTGCTGTGACGAATACGCCATCTTTGGGTGCGGGGCAACAAATTTTAAGCGAATTGGGGCTACATGGTGTCACAGGTACCATGGGGATGGCTTACGCAATGGCTTATCCTTTCGGGATTTGTGGCATTTTGCTTTCAATGTGGCTGATTCGCCTTTTCTTTCGCATTAAAGTCGATGATGAAGCCAATCGTTTTAAAAAGAGTAGTGGGCAAGATAAATCGACATTGGATGTCGTTAATTTATTAGTAACTAACCGTAATTTAAATGGTATTAAGCTTGGCGCTATTCCTGATTTATCTGGTGATGAAGTTGTATGCTCCCGCTTAAAACGTGGCGATGACATTATGATTCCGAAAGCGGATACGCAAATTCAACTTGGCGATGTTTTACATTTAGTTGGAGAAGGCGCTGACTTAAAGAAAATGCAATTGATTATTGGGGAAGTTGTAGACGTGCCTCAAAAACAATTTACAGGATATTTACGCGCGGAACGCATTGTGGTGACAAATGAAAAAGTATTAGGTAAAAAAATTCGCAGTCTTAATCTTCACGAAAAATACGGTGTCGTGATTTCTCGTCTAAACCGTGCTGGAGTTGAGTTAGTGCCAAGTTCAAACAGTGTTCTCCAATTTGGTGATGTACTCCATATTGTTGGGCAAGATGAAGCTATCAATAAAGTGGCTGCCTTATTGGGGAATGCCCACCAAAAATTACAGCAAGTCCAAATGCTTCCTGTGTTTATCGGTATTGGCTTAGGGGTGTTACTTGGATCGATTCCATTCCACATTCCAGGTTTTCCCGTTGCATTGAAACTAGGTTTGGCGGGAGGACCATTAATTGTCGCTTTGATTTTGTCAAGAATAGGTAGCTTTGGAAAACTATATTGGTTTATGCCACCAAGCGCTAACTTGGCTTTGCGAGAAATTGGGATTGTGCTGTTTCTTGCGGTGGTAGGACTTAAATCTGGCGGAAATTTTGTTGATACGTTAGTTAATGGTTCAGGGCTAGAATGGATGGTTTATGGTTTAATGATTACCGCCATCCCATTGCTTTCTGTTGGTATTTTGGCTCGTTGGTATTTACGCATGAATTATTTATCCATTTGTGGTTTACTCGCAGGGTCGATGACCGATCCACCTGCCCTTGCTTTCGCAAATGCAATTAAAGAGGATAGTGGTGCCGCCGCACTTTCTTACGCAACCGTCTATCCTCTCGTTATGTTCTTACGCATTATTTCACCGCAATTACTGGCAATTTTGCTATGGTCATTTTTATAGAAAAGTAGATAAAACGAAAAACGCCAAATATTATTGGCGTTTTTTATTGTAGCCCTCGAGGACTATTCAAACCCATTTGCAACACTTTGTGATTGATTAGTATCTTTTCGCCAGTGAGTTTTAGGTGCATGAAAGGTAGAGGGGCGTTGAGATGCAAAACGTTTTCCGTTTCCGCAAATTTTTTCACAAGGAATGCCATCTTTATCACGATCTAGGCGAGTATTGTGGCAAATTTGTAAGTGGTAATAAGCTTCTTCGCAAGAACTCATGCGCGAACATGTTTTTCTAACATCGCATGAAAAACTAAACGCACTATTGGACACCACGAGGATGAATAGACAAAACAGAATTTTTTTCATGAACTATCACTCCTATAAAAATCATGGGGGATGACTAACCATTTAGGTAATCGTAAAAAAGCCCTCTTAATGAGGGCTTAATTTTTAAGAAAAATATTAGTAATAATACATTTCAAATTCAACTGGATGCGGAGTCATGTTTAAACGTTCTACTTCTTTACGTTTAATCGTGATATAAGCATCAATTAAATCTTTAGTAAATACATTACCTTTTTGTAAAAATTCGTTATCTGCAGCTAATGCATTTAACGCTTCTTCTAAAGAACCCGCAACGGTTGGGATATCTTTTAATTCTTCTGGTGGAAGATCGTAAAGATTTTTATCCATTGCATCGCCTGGATGAATTTTATTTTGAATACCGTCAATACCTGCCATTAATAACGCAGAAAATGCGAGATATGGGTTCGCCATTGGATCTGGGAAACGGGCTTCAATACGAGTTGCTTTTGGTGTTGTTACCGCAGGAATACGGATTGAGGCGGAACGGTTACTTGCGGAATAGGCAAGAAGAACGGGGGCTTCAAAACCTGGGACTAAACGTTTATATGAGTTAGTGCTTGGGTTGGTAAATGCGTTCAGTGCTTTAGCATGTTTGATGATACCGCCAATAAAGTAAATCGCCGTATCTGAAAGACCAGCATAGCCGTCACCTTGGAATAGGTTTTTACCGTCTTTGCCTAAAGACATATTACAGTGCATACCTGAGCCATTATCGCCTGTAATTGGTTTTGGCATAAAACAGGCAGATTTGCCGTATTCAAGCGCAGCGTTGCGAACAACATATTTATAAATTTGGGTTTCATCCGCTTTTTTCACGAGCGTATTAAATTTGGTTGCGATTTCATTTTGTCCCGCAGTTGCTACTTCGTGGTGATGTGCTTCAATTTCTAAGCCCATATCGGCAAGAATTAAGCACATTTCACTGCGTAAGTCTTGACCATGATCTTGCGGTGCAACAGCACAATAGCCACCTTTACGCATTGGGCGATAAGCTTTATTACCATCAGGGTAAGTCTTATTACTATTCCATGCGCCTTCAATATCGTCTACTTCGTATGATACGCCATTGTTGTACACGCCAAAACGCACATCATCAAAGAGGAAAAATTCCACTTCAGGACCAACGAGTACGTTATCGGCAATACCTGTACTACGCAAATATTCTTCAGCTTGTAAAGCAATTGCGCGAGGACAGCGGTCATAACGTTGCATGGTATGGGGTTCGTAGACATCACAGCGGAGGGAGAGGGTAGGAATCTGGCAGAAGGGATCAAGAACGGCACTTTCGGCAATTGGAATAAGCAACATATCTGCTTTGTTAATCGCTTTCCAGCCCTCTACTGACGAACCATCAAACATTTTTCCATCTTCAAATAAATCTTCATCGATTAATTGGGCAGGAATAGAAACACCGTGTTCTTTTCCTTGTAGATCAGTAAAACGTAAGATGACAAATTTAACATTGTTTTCTTCGATTAATGAAAACACTCTTTCAACCGCTTTTACATTTTGCATAAAAATTTCCTTAAAGTTTGCCGAGTAGAAATTCTCATTATAGATAAACCAAAAAAAATTCCTACTAATCTTTTTCACAATTTTTAAACATTTTTGTACTTTGCTTAAATGCACAACAAACACGAAAAAAATACGTTATTTGCATAATAAACAAGCTGTTTTTGCGATAAAAAATTAGACTTTATATAATTTTTTCCATATAATTCAAGTCCTTTCCCCCCTTAGCTCAGTTGGTCAGAGCAGTCGACTCATAATCGATTGGTCGCTGGTTCAAGCCCGGCAGGGGGGACCATTCACTGTACACATCTACATACCTACTGTATTTATTCCCATAACTCTCAAAAGATCCAAATCAAGAAAACGTTGTTATTTCTAGGGTTTTTCTTTGCCTTTTAAAAATTTACCTGTATATTTAAACAGTATTTTGAGATCGCAGAAGATCACATATATAGGTGTACAATATTTTGGTGCACCAAATTTGCACCAAGCATTTGCACCAAAACCACATAAAATACGGGGGTATTATGGCATCCATTCAAGAACGTGATGGGAAGTTTCGAGTTCAAATTCGTTACAAAAATGTTTCAAGATCTGGCACGTTTTCTAGCTATCGTGAAGCTGAGCGGTGGGCGGCGTTAATGGAGAAGATGATTGATGATGGGGAATATTGTGCGATTCCGCGAATTTCTTTTAAGACTTTGTTTGACAGATATTTACGGGAAGTGTCGCCGAATAAGGCGAGTTGTAAAAAGGAAAATCAGTTTTTTGCACGCTTAGAAAAGTATCCGCTGGCGAGTAAAAAACTAGATGAATTGAATGAGGCGGACTTTCAGCGTTGGCGTGATGCCCGTTTAAAAGAAGTGAAAGTCGGAACACTGTTGCGTGAGTGGTCGATTCTCTCAAATTTATTGAAAGTGGCTGTGAATGAGTGGAGAATTCTTCCACGCAATTACTTGAAAGGAATTAAAAAACCGTCTGAACCTTTGCCACGTACACAACGTTGGTCTCAGGATAATATTGATCTCATTGTGCAATTATCAGGTTTTGATTGGAATGAGCCGTTGGATACGTTGACAAAACGGGTTGCATTGGCTTTTCTTTTTGCTATCGCTACCGCTATGCGTGCGGGAGAAATTTGTGGTTTGACTTGGGAAAATGTTCATTTGACGAGTAGGGTGGCACATTTACCAAAAACGAAGAATGGCCATTCGCGTGATGTTCCTTTATCACGTGATGCGTTGCGGATTTTGGAAAAGTTGGAACAAGAGAAAATAGGGAAAGAAGTGTTTGGCATGAATGTCAATCAATTAGCTGCACTTTTTAGAAAATTAAAGAATAAGGCGCTATTAACTGATCTTCACTTTCATGATACACGCCGTGAGGCATTGACTCGGCTTTCTCGTAAAGTTGACGTTATGACATTAGCAAAAATCTCAGGGCATCGTGATTTAAGTATTTTGCAGAATACGTATTACGCCCCGCGAATGTCAGAAGTTGCGGACTTATTGGACTAAGTCGTCAAATTTTTTCGGAAAAGTGGGGCGTGATTGCCCCCTTTTTAATATTATTGGTTACTTTCTAGCGAATTTGCGACAAGGGTTGCGTAACCCGCAATATCTTTCCAGTGATCGTCAAAGTCAGGATTACCTGCAAGAATGCGGGCGGTTTTGCCGAAAATCATGCTTAGTGCCATGTATTGTTCATCGGTGAGGTTGGCACTGTTGTTAGATAAGATTTTCATAAATTGACGATAGAAGTAAGTCACATCTTTGTAATTGCCGTGCGTGGTTGCTCGTTGTTGTAAGATTTGTGCGATTTCCATTTTTCATTCCTATTTGTGTTTGTCGATTGCCATTTGTAGCATTTCTTGTTCTGTAAAGACTTTCGCCTTTTTCTGTCTGTATTTCAGTGCGAATGCGATGACGTCACCGCTGACCCAGAGCTTTTTACCGCTTTTTTCGCTTGTTCTACCTTTAATATCGACTGGCGGTGGAAAACGTGGGTCGGTAGTAATCCATCTGCGAACATGTTCGGCACTCATTTGGAAAAATTCGCCAAGCTGTTTGGCGTTCCAGAGTTCGCAACTTTGCGGATTAAGGCGCATCAGTTTTGATAGTTGGTCGAATTTTTGTGTTAAATCATCAAGTTTTTTTTCTAAGCGTTTGACTTCATCATTTTCTATATCAACAGTAGTGAATGGTGATTCCTCTTCTTCAGTTGAAGGTACTTCTTCTTGTTCTGCATATTTCCAAATATAACCGCCACAAGTTTTTGTTCGTCCTGTTAAGGCGTGGTTGATTGCGGCAATGGTTCTAAAATTTGCTGCAGCCGCTTGAGCTAAATTTAAATAGGATGCAACGAATTTTCCGTCTTCTGTGTATTGTTCAATTTTTCTTTTCGTGGTCATTGCTTTTTCTCTTATTTTCTAAATCTTGCCAAATTTTTCTTTGATGAATTTCAAGTTTATTTCTCGTGTTATAAATCCTTGTTCAAAAGGATTAAAGACTGCCACGAGTGAGCTTTTATTGTTTCCTTTAGCAACCTTGCCAGTGACAGGATTAATAAAATTTACTCTTCCTCCGATAATATCTATGACTTCTGTTGCGTTTTTATTTATTTCTTCATACCACTTCGTACTTTTGTCTGCAGGGAGAAGCATTACAACGAATACATCTTGTTTCATTAAATCAATTGCCCGCTGTATAAATGGAAGGGGATTAGAATATGGCGGATTTATAAAAATCCGTGGTTTACTTTTTGAACCCTCATTCCAATAAATTTCATCTTCTAATTCACCCATGTCAAATTTGAAAAAGTCTGAAATTTTTTCATTGTCCTGGTCTAGCCCTATATAGCAGCCATGAATCGCATTCTGGCAATCTGCACATCCGTCAACATTTGTTAAAAAATTCATTTTTATCCAATTCACCATATATTTTGGTGTTCTGTAACAATCTTTTTCTGTTTTTGATAGTTCCATTTTTGACTCCTTAATCTAAAAATTTCCAGATGTAGCCATTTCCAGTTTTGAATTGACCGCTTGCGACTTTATAAATCATGTTTCTGCTGATATCGTTTAGTTGAACTGCCTCTTCGATACTGCCGTAGATTTTCAAAATTTTTCCTTTTAGTGAGCATTTGGCGATTTGTTTTTTTCTATGATCACGATTTGGTTTTATCTCTTTCCAAATGAATCCTGCACATGTTTGGCTTTCGCCAGTAATGGCATTTCTAATTGCTTGCCAGCTTCTGAAATTCTGCCGTCCTGCTTCGTGCATGTTTGGATAGGTGGCGAGTAGCTCGCCACTTAGACTAAATTTTTGGACTGGTCGTCCTGTCCTTGCTGTCATTTTGTCCCCCGTATTAAAATTTAAAAAGGAATACGATCATTAAACGGTTTTTCTTGGGTTGGTGCAGGGACCGATTTAATCGGTGCTGGAGCGTCTTTGACTGTTTTTAATAAGAAGTCAATGCGGGTTGCATCTACACCTGTTTCACGTTCTTTGAAAGTCTGCAGTGTGTTTGGGTCGTAGAAATCAAGTACGTTTAGGCTTGAGGTTTCTGTACCATCAGCTTTTGTTAAGTAGCGTTTTTGGACGAATACGCCGATAGTTTTATCGGTGAGTTCCGGTGCAACTTGCTTATCGTAGAATTTTTCACTGGTTAACTGTTTAACGCCGACTAAACCCATGAGCGCATGGATTAGGCGCACACCGAATTGAAGCTGTTCGTCTTTGGCATTTTGATAATACAAGTTCAGGAAGTTAATGCTTTCTCCGTTCATGGTTTCGCCATTAAGTTCTAAGTACTTGACGCCGTTATTGCTGATACGCCAAAAGGCAGCTTTGATTGTAAATTCGTATGCGCCAGTTTCGGTGATATATCCTGTGAAGCCAGCTTTCATTGCGTTGTCACGGTTTTCTTTAAACATAATCATGGTTTTTTCCTTATTTTTTAGTTGTTAAATGTCGCGCCTATTTGAATTAATAGGCGATTGGTTTAATTTCATGAGCGATTTGTTGGAGAATTTCCATTGCTTTTATCGCTTTTAGTGTTTTCTCTAGCTCTTTTTCTGGATCTTCGCGTTGGATTTCGGTGATTTTTTCACTTTCGTCTAGATTTTTACGGTTACAGTTACTGACACAAACCCAAGGGGTTTTGTCTTCACGTTTTGCGGTTTGAAGTTCTGCCTGCTGGGCGTCAAAGTCCGCTGGCTTTTTCTTAATAAGCCATTTTTTAAGACGTGTTTTGATGTAGCGTCCTGTTTCTGCAAGTTTGTCTGCCATTAGTTGAATACCATCTACTGCCATGCGTACTGTTCCTGCTTGAGTTGTTTTTTCTTCGTAATGAAGTGCTAATAGGCTTTCATCTCTTTTGGTGAATACGCCTTGCTTGCCTTTCAATAAAAGGAATTTGCCAAAGTCGCCGACATCAGCGACTTTACGAATTTCTTCTACTTCTTCTTGTTCTACTTCACCTTTTAATTGGCGCACTTGACGCCATACGGAAATTTGTAGATTCCCGATAAATTGGAATTGTCTAATTCCCCAAAGGCTTGCCCATGCACTTGCGTTAAAAGCTGTTTCTTTGAGTGTTTGGCTGTCTTTGAGTTGGTTGCCATCGAGATCAACCATTTCATCACTTAAATCGGCATTTAAATTGTTATAAGGAATGTTCTTGCGAATGTACTTCACCATATACACGGCAGGGCTGACTTCACGTTCATTGCCTTCTTTGTCAATGTACGTTTTGCGTTCTAGCACTTTGAAATTAAAACGGTGTTTGTCTGCACCTGGTTCGTTGCCGTCTTCTTTATAGGCTTGTTGTTTGAATAAATAGATGAAAACCTCGAACTCTTTAAGTGGAGTCGCGTTTTTATGGTTTTTATCCATTTCTTCTTGGGTTGCCCATACAAGGGATTGCGTGCCTGTCGCATTGGTGAAATAAGCGTTTTTACCGTTGTAGTTCGCAAGTTTTGTGGCGATATGTAAAAGCAAATGCCAGTGCGGTGTGCCGTCGTGGTGTGGTTCGGTTACACGTAATCCAGCGGTTTTAATGCCGTATTTAGACGCTTGTGCGCGGACGCGTTTCCAGACGCTGTTTAAGTACTGTTGCGTTTGGCGAGGGGAGTTACCGTTCCAGTTTGGGTTGACTTCACCAGTGAGTGATGAAATTGCGTGGTATTTACTTGGTGCGGTTAAGGTAAAGAATACGGCTTGATACTCATCTTTCCGCATGGTATGACCGTTCACGTCCATGAAGTTTTGTGGGTTTAATGACGCCATAATGCCGTTGTTTTGTACGCTTAATTCAATCGCACGCATTTGTGGGTTGGCTGAGCTTTTGCACCATTGTGAAAAGAGTTCTAAACGTTCTTCTGGGTTGTCCTCGTTTTCAATGATCATGCCTTTTAAGAAATCTTGTTGCGCACGTAATTTGGCACGGTATTGATACAAACTTATTGCACTTACATAAAGTGAAGTCTTTTTGCTGACTTCACCGCATGCGATGCGGATATGTTCATTGATGCGAAGTTGGGCAGTGGTTAAGCGACGTTTCCAGCATTTGGCATTTTGCATTTTGGTCACTTCATCAACCATTGCGTTGAAGTTGGTGCGTTTGCCGTCTTGGAATTGGCGATATTGTGGCTGTTCAAAGCCTAATGCTTCGCAATTTTGCGCGCAGACACGATAAAGTTTAATGAAATAGCTTTCCATTTCTTCATCGGTAAATTGATGATCGGCGTCCATTTGGTTTTTCAATAATTCCACGAATGCGTGCTGAATATTCAAAAAGCAGTCTGCAAGATTACGACTTAATGATTCTATGCGGGATTCTGTGAACATGTGGAACGGCACGCCACGTTGAAGAATAGTTGTGTCAAAAAGCGCATCAAGAAGTGCGGTCACTTCTTGTTGCGTTTTCGGATTTCCAGTCAATGCACCTTTCGCCATTTCTTGAATGAGCAACGGCTCTTTGATGAATTTGCACCATCCATCAAAGTTGTAGTGGTATTGGTTTAAAACTTTGGTTACGGTATTGTTGAGAGTTAGGCGTAACCAGCTCATCGCTTGTTCTGCACGTTCAATCGGTGCGGGTTGTGGATTTTCGACAACTTTATCCACGCCAAATGGATTGGCGTAAGTTTCAAAAACTTTGCCTGTTTTGTATTGTTTTACGAATAGTTTTTTAAAATGTTCGCGCTGACGTTTCGTTGGGAGAACACGTAATATTTTTTCAATTTCTACTACGTGTTCTCTTGTAATGATGATGTCTTTAAATAATGCGAGTTGTTCTTGGTTTTCCATAATTCATCACTTGATAATTTGGTTTAATTCTTGTTTCTTCCCACTCTTTAAGTAGAGTTCTTTTATCAGGTACAAAGTCTTTATTTTTATTTTTAATGAAGTTCCGACATTTCTCGTTGTATCGCCATTGGGTAATGAGGAACCCGATAAAATTCATTGCTGCAGCTTTTCCTGAAAATTCATTCAATTTGTATGAATTTTTCTGTCTTGGCTTGCCATTCTCCTCATAGAATTTCCAGAATAGACATCGTCTTATTTCTTCATCTAACTCATTAAAATTTAAATTTTTATTTAATGATTTTCTGATTTCATCAAATGGGTTCATTATTTCTCCTGAAATAGTTTCCCTTGTTGTCCATAATTTTCACTTTGCCAGTCTTTTGGGTCTATCTTGTTATGAATTGCCTCGTAAAACTCTGCAACTCCCCATTGCACTTTCATTTTTGAAAGGCAGTTATTGCAAATTCCCCATGTTTCGCCTGATGTGTTTGTGACGGCATTGCTTGTTCTTACTCTGATATCAGTTAGTCCACATTTACGGCACGGTACGTTGATCTTCATACTTCTTACTTACTCCACGTCACAACTCATTGCTGAACCATTGGTAAATTTATAAAAAGCCTCTCCGTCCATTACGGTGACGTCTTTTAATTTTGCTGGATCGATACGTTTAATGCCTGAACGTAGTTGGCACGTTAGGGTGTAGTGACCTGACTTAATGCCTTGGTATAGGTCTTTTCCTTGGTGATAATCCGCCATGGCGTCGGTACTTTTAAGGGCAATCGCTGCGATAAAAAGGCTTGCTAATGCAACGGCGGTTTTAGTTGTTGGTTTCATCTTTGTGGACTCCTTTTTTAGGTAAAAAAAATTCGCCTATCGGCGTTGTTTTCGGTGATCGAGTGCTTTTACAAGTTCCTCGACAGTGATTTCATTTTTTGTTGCGTCGCTTATGGCTTGAATGTATTTGGAGTTAACTCCTTCGCCTTTTAACCAACGACTAATTGTGAATTGAGATACTCCTATTTTTCTTGCCAATTCTTGTTGACTGCCATTTATTTGAATAGCTTTTTCAAAGATTTCTTTTAAATTCCGCATTTCTCTCCTTCGTAATAAACGTTTACTTTTTAAAAGTTGCTTTTATATTAAAAGTATTCTTTTTAAAAAGCAAGTATAAAGTTATACCTTTTAAATGTTTTCTTTTTGTCTTTTAAAAAGAAAACGTTTAAAATGCACTAAATTTCATTTAGTTATCTGTTTTTAAAAGTTTTTTATTTTTTTGGAGGAGCAATGGGCACATTGGCAACAAGATTGAGAAAAGCACTAAATGATGCAAATTTAACTCAAGAAAAATTAGCGAACGCCATTGGTAAATCGCAAAATTCCATTTCTTTAATTCTTCAAGGTAAAACTAAAAATCCAGGTAACATTGTTGAGATTGCTAGAGTTTTAAACGTTGACCCTGCTTGGTTAAGTACGGGTGAAGGTGATGCTCCAGATTTTTCAGGCGTGCCTATAAATTTTTCTGAAAATCGGGGCGTGAGTGAAGAAAACGATGATTTAATTCGTGTAAGCGTGTTAGATGTTGAAGCAAGCTGTGGTAATGGTTTAGTTCCACTTTATGACAATGCTGAAGCTATTCGAGATATGGTTTTTACACGTGATTTCTTTTTACAACAGTTTGGTCGGACTTCGTCAAAAGGGATTAACCTTATCAATGCGAAAGGCGATTCAATGGAGCCGACAATTAAAAGCGGTGCGGTGATTTTTGTAGATACTGCTGTGCGTGAATTTTGTGGCGATGGGATTTATTTCTTTACTTTTGATGGTCAGCGCTATTTGAAACGTTTACAAGCGGTTAAGAATAAGTTCCTCGTAATTTCAGATAATGATTGCTATAAATCTTGGGAAATTACTCGTGAAGAAGAAGATCGCTTACAAATTTGGGGACGTGCGTTACAAATTTTAGATTTAGTGTGGCGTAAAGTCGGTTGATGAATTATTGGTGAGTGAGCCTGGATAAGGCTTGCTCTTTTTTTTATTTTTTAAAGAGGAAGTCATGTGGGATACGGTAGCCTCACTAACTAGCATTATTCTTTTTATATTTAGTGTCATCATTATCCTCGGAGCACCGATAGTGATTGTTGATTATTACTATAAACGTAAAAAGCGACTAACCGCAATTATTCTTGGTGCAACACTATTCCCACTTGGATGCTTTGCAATAGCGATTATTTACATCACTGAAAGCTATTTTATAGGTATTGTTTTAACGGTAATTTTCTCAATTCCTGGCAATATTCTTGCCAAAAAATCAGAAGATATAACTTTTGATGAAGTACAGCACCGTAATGAGCCTTATGACTCAGCTTTAAAAAGTATGGAGCGAATTAGCTCTTATCAGGAATCGCTTAAATCAGTATCAAGTCCTATTACAGAAAATACTTATTCAAAACCTGTTGCTAGCCCCAAAATCACACCAAAACCAGTGGCTAAAGTTAAATCAAAAACGGTTGTAGCCAAGAAAGAAAAACAGATAACTAATCAGCCTGATGTTGTTTCTATTCAATCTGAAAATATCGATGCAAATACTGAAACAGTATCAGATAGTAAAAATATCGATGCGGTTGTAGCTAAGAAAGAAAAACAGATAGCTAATCAATCTGATGTTGCTCCTATTCAATCTGAAAATATCGATGCGGTAAAAGAAGTGTTACCTGCTCAGGTCACGATTTTATTTGACTATACATATAATCGTAAGCGTTCACGCCATTTAGTCGAAGTATCAAAGGTAGATGGTGATGTAATTTATGGTTTTGATTTAGATCGTTATGAGCATTTGAAGTTTTATCTTTCCGATATTAAGAAAGAAATCGTTGAAATCAATACGGGAGAGATTTTTGATAAAGAAGCATGGGTTAAGAAATTTGAACATCACACATTTGAGTGTCGGGATAAATCTGATATTAGCATAGCAGGTGGGTACGGTTCTTATGGTGTACTTTTTACAGGTTTCTCAAAAAAACGTCGTGATGAGTTGGAAGATTTAGTGTTGCGTAGTGAAAGATTTTTCTTGCGAACAAAAGTTTGTATGGGATTGGATATGTTAATCGTTGGACCAAAACCTGGACCTGAAAAATTACGCCGTGCAGAAGAAATGGGCATTCCAACTATGGATGAAAAAACATTTATTCAAATGATTGATGAATTTAGACAAATGAAGGAAATGGAATACAAGAAGAAAATGAATAGTACTAAAAATTTTGTTTATATCAATGCTAGCGGTAAGGTGAGTGTGCATCAGGTTGTTAATATTACTGAGCCTGATGATTCGCATTTATTCGGTTTTTCTACCATTAAGGAGCGTCCTGTTACTTATTGTAAGGATAGAATTATTAAGGAGTTTTCTAGCCTTGATGAGGCTCAGCAATATTTTGATGCGTTATCAGAAGATGAGTTGAATGAGATTCGTAGCGGTTATTCTATTCGTGTAAGTAGTGGTGTTAAACGTCCTGCAGTCAATCGTTCTGGCTTGAGTTGTTGTTTTACTGGTTTTAAGGCTGCAGATAAGGAACGTTTAGTCGCTTTTGCTACAGAACATGAGATTAGAACGGTTAAGAAAATTTCTTCCGTGACTGATTTTTTGGTGGTTTGCGAGGATTCTAAGACTATTGGTCAAAAAAAACTTGCCGAGGCAGAGAACTTTGGCGTGAAAGTTATGTTTGAAGATGAGTTTTATTATCTTTTAGAAACTGGGGCGTTGGGGGAGTAGTTCTCTGATGGTTAGGGATTTTATTTCAAAATTGAGGAGTTATTAAATATGCCAGGTAATAAAAAAGCGGTTGAGGATACGAAACAAAAAGTTAAGAAAACTATTACTGTAGGGGTGGTTAGACCGATATCAGGGTATGATGATGAGAGAGATTTCTCACATTGGGAGAATGTAGAAGAGATTATCCGAGAAAGTTTATCTGTGGAGGATGAGCATTATTGCTTTGAGGTTAAATTAGTTAGCGAGGGGAAAAATGGGGAGATCATTATGTCAACGATTATTCAAAATTTACATGATAATGATGTTATCATTTGTGATCTCAGTACTCAAAATGCCAATGTCTTTTTTGAATTAGGTATTCGAATGGCATACCAAAAACCTTGTTTCCTCCTCGTCGATAACAAAACTACAGTCCCATTTGACATAAGTAGTGTCCGTCATTGCAAATATCCTAGCACCCTACATTACGTACAAGTTAAGGAGTTAAAAAAAGAGATTAAGAAAAATGTTATTGAGGTTCATCAGCAATTTAAGGCAGATAAAACAGTTTCTTATAGTCCAATATTTACTAAGAATAAAGTTACTCAAGCAAATATGACAGTAAAAGATATTTCAATGGGTGAAGATATTGAGATTAAACTCAATTCGATAATCAACATGATGAACGCCAATCTAGGTATGATAAATAATTTTGATGGGCGTATAAATGAATTGGAATACCGATACATAGAAAATAAATTATATGAAGATGGAATAGATTCTAATAAATTGGCTGCCAAGAGAGCAAGACAACTACTTCTAAGGGACTATTACAATAAAAATATTAGTAATAAAAATAAATAAGAGAGAAAATTACTTCTAAGATACAGGCACGAGAGTGCCCTTTTCATATCAGAAGAAAAGTCCCCCAAAAAATACATAAACATTTTTTTCTAAAATCGCAGGCTCCCCGAACCTGCGCAGGAAATTAAAAGTTGTTTTTTTCTTGCAGCAAGGGGAGGGCGGGGAAGCCCTTATGGTGCGGGGTTTGAGTGGATTTCAGATCATTTTCGATCTTTGCAATTCCTTGCATGTTTTGCAAGGATTTTGGAAGGCATTTTTTACGTTTTAAATACAAAAATTTTTACGAAAAAAGTGGCGTTAAAGCCTGACTGCACAAGGCTTTAACGCTTTTTATTAAAAATAGTAAAAATTCGCGTTTTTCACATTTTAGATCTTTACTTCTAACTCAAGTGCGGTTGTAAATCCGTTACCATTGATAGTATGGCGGACATTTTTGACAATCCAATCCGTATCATCAATCTCTTTTTTAAAGCCTTTCGCTTTAATCGGAATTTCAGGAAAAATTTCAGCATTTCCCTCAGCTAGGGTAATGGATAAGTTAGCCGTGCCACGTTCGACTTTGGATAACGCACGTTTCACTGCCTTTTTTGCCGCCTGTTTGCTTTTATATGTGTGGCGCAAGGTTTTTACTTTCGTGCTATCGCTCGTAATGCCACTGTTTTTCTTATCTTTCTTGCGATCTTCTTTTACACTGCCACGTTTTCCTGTACTAAAATCATGATAATACGCGACTACGCGGTCGAAGTTCTGATTTTCAGCAAGGGTAAAATGAAAACTATCGCCACTAGAGCGAGTAATTTCAATAGTTGGCAATGGCTTACCTGTTGCCGTGGTTGCGTCGCCCGCTTTGATAAATAAGAGCTTATCCGCCTTGATTGTAGCAATGGCGTCGTGTTCACTTGCAATTCGTGAAATAAAATTTGTGGTGCTTTCAGCATTTTGGTCGATGTGCGGAATAATTTCCTTTTTAAATTCTTCCGACACAAGAGGAGTGAGCTGATTTTCTTTAGCAATCGTTTCGATAATTTCACCGATGGTTTTGCCGTGAAAACTGCGTTCTTTCCCGCTACCCAACGTTGCCATTAAATTTACACTTTTTGCACGAATTGTCAGCACGTCTGGCGAACCTTGATAACTGATTTCGTCAACAATGTAGATGCCCTTATTCGTTAGCTTTTCCCCTTTCCAACCCAAGTCGATATTAATCTTCTCGCCACGTTTTGGAAAAGCAATCTTTCCGTCGTGGTCGCTCAAGCTAATACTGACGGTATCCGCTTCAAATCCTCGGTTATCGGTGAGTTCTAAACTGATTAGGCGATCACTTAATTTTTGCGTAATCGATTGTTTGCTTTTGGTTAACGTCACTGCAAAATCAGGCACTCGGTGACGGGTGTTTAAAAAATTGAAGTCCATTTTATACCACGCTTAATTTAGCTAATTCTTTTTCAACATCTATCGCTTTCTCGCCGACGGATTTCGTTGCTTCAACAATGCTATTAATTTCCTGCCCAATTGAGCTTGTCGTATCCGCAACTGCAGATGTGGCACTGCTGAACATTCCACTTACACCGTCGCTAATATCACCAATCACGCCACTAATCGCTTGCCCAGCATTGCCCATTGCGTCGCTGATTGTTCCGCCGATTTCACCACTTAGATTTTTTAAACTTCCCATTACATCATCAGCAACCCCGCTTAATGCGTCGCCTACTCCTGACATAGCGCTGTCAACCACGCCACTGACATAATCTGTGCCTTTGCCAATCATTTTTGCGACAAGGCTTTCATCAGTACGTTTTAAATTCATTGAAAAATCTATTTTGCGTGGTGAACCATCTGAGAAAAATTCACTGCTGTTGATTTTTACATTTTCAATCACATACCAGCCGAGGATTGAGAAATCTCCTTGAATAAGAGGAAAGGGTTTGCCACTTTCTGCCATTTGTTCGAGGACAGTCACGGACATTTTCCCGCCTGTGATTTCAGGCATTAAAATTCCGCTAATTTCAATCGTTTCGCTGTCTTTACCGATGAATTGCGTTTTCGGTAAAGCACCAATCACTTTGTTTGAGGCTTGGCGGAAATTTAGCGATCGGTTTAGAGATTGATAGGGAACGGTTTTCCGCATAAAGATAAACACGCCCAAGGTCATCATGGCTTTATTTTGAAAAATCATTTCATTTCCTTACAAAAAAGCCCCGTAAAAACGAGGCATATTACTAGAGGTTATTTTTCGTCACTTTCACTGCGTTGTCTGGCTCTTTCCCGCCAGTTCATCACTTCTGCGAGTGTCATATCTGCACAATCGTTGAAAGTCCAGTGGAATACGATTGCGAGGTCTGCAATCGCATCTTCCACGGTTTCAGGAATGATTAGGCTTCCATCACTGCCTTTTCTTTCGCGAAAAAACCTACGCATTCCGTACATAAATTTACGAAATCTGCAGAACTAAGAGAGTTTAAATCTGCGAGTGTCAGGGTAGGGTTAGTGATACGTGGAAGTAGGGTTCCATACGCCTCAACGTCCATTTGTAGCAAGTCAAGAACTCGTAAACCTTTCATTGCTCGAACAGTTGGTTCAAGTAATTCCACCTCTTTAATTTCGGTTTCACCACGTAGGATAGGTTTTTCTAAAATTACAACTTTTTTATTTTTTGATTCAAAATTTTCCATGATTGCTAGTGCCTTAGTTTTTTCTTTATGATGAATGTGTTGTTTTGTCATATTCTACCTTATTTTGGTTATTTTCTATAAGCCGATTGCTTGGCGTGCCGCTGCGAGTTTATCGTCACCCGCTACGACGAATACATTATTAATTAAATCAATTTCCATATTGTTTGAGCCTGCCATATCTTCTTTGTAATAAGTTAGGGCAAATTTAATGGTTTCTTCGGTGTTGTCGCCGACTTTGGAAGAACCGCCGTCAATTTCTGTAATACGTCCACGCACCACGATTTCAACGGCATCAACTTCGCCCGTATCTTCGCGTTGGTATGCTCCCGCAAAGCGAAGTGGAACGCCGTCAATTTTTGCATTTCCAAACATCTTATGGATTTCGGACATAAAACCACCGAATTTAATTTCCATTTCAAGTTTTTCAATGCCCATATTGATAGCTACGTCACCCATCATGCCTCCAGCACGATAGTCTTCGGTTTTCATGCTGATTTTAGGTAAAGTCACTTCTGTCGCTTGCCCTAAATAACTCGTACCGTTGACGAATACGTTCATCAGCTTTAATTTACGTGGCAATGCCATTGTTATTTACCTCCCACTAAATCTACTAAATATTCATCAGTGACGTACTGACGTGCTTCTAAACATTCCAAAGATGGCACAGGGCAATATTTATACTTAATACGGAAAATGCCGTCTTTCATACTTTCTTTCGTATTTTCTTCCTTGTCTACCCAGCATTCACCACCGAGCAAATAGCCTTGTGCTGTCCATTCACGGAATTTTGCGTTGACCATTTCAACAACATCCTTGATTAAACTTTTGGACGTGTCCTTATCAATCGCCCAGTCGTAAGCGTCAGCGAACGTATCACGAATAACTTGAGCAGTGCGGGTGTATTGTTCAAAAGCAAAAAGTTTATCGCTTGAAACGGTGCGTGCGCCCCAGATACGAAAACCCTTGTGACGCAACGCCACACTGATATCGTTTTGGTTTAAATAGTTGGCGTCAGTGCTTGAATCTTGAATGTCAAAACTCACCACTTTTGTTACGCCACTTGCTCCTGCAATTTTAATATTGGAGATATTGCGATGCCAGCCAATTTCTTTATCCGTTCTTGCACGGAGTGCAACCGCACACGCCGTTGCGTATAAGGTATCTTCAGCACCTTTCAACACGTTGAAATTTACGTAATCGCCATAAATCAACATCAGTTCACGGTCGCCAAAGTTTTTGCGGTAGGCAATCGCTTCCTCTTTGTTATTACCAATGCAAGATGCATAACAAAAGGCATTAAGCTTTTTCGACATGGCGACAAGGGCAGTGGTGACATCTTTGTTGTCTAACCCTGGGCAAGCAAGAATGCGAGGTTTGATTCCGAGTAATGATTGCGCATCGCTCAATGCTTTAATTCCTGTGCCAGTACCATCTTCATTAATTTTACCGATGATATTTGCTGTTAATTGATCACCTTCTGCTTCAGCCACACGAATAATAACCGTTGGGGTTGCGACCATGTTGCTAATGGTTTCAAGCGTGCGATAAAGCGTGCCTGATTTACCTGCTTTACCCATTAAAGAACGTGGGTTGGTCGTTAAGATAGGTTTATCGAGTGGGAAAGTGGTTGCGTCTGCATCGTCGGCGGTACAGACTACGCCAATTACTGATGTGGCAACGGTTCGCACTGAACGAGTGCCATCGTTTACTTCAATAATGCGTGTTCCATGTAAATATTCAGCCATTGTTTAAAAATTCCTTTTTTCTAAAGACTGGATTATTTTGGAATAAAAAAACCGCCCTTCATAGAAAGGGCGGTTGTGGATAAAGGATTAACAATTTAATCTAAACCGTTTAGTTGGTTCAAGGTATTTTTAATAATTGAAAAAATATTTTCATCCGTGTATAGATCAAATATTTCTTTTGGTAATCTTAGTAAATCTGAAAAGATCATATTATTCTGCATATTTGTATAATCAGAATAAAATATATTTTTTGCAGTTTCTCTATCTAATGCAACTAGAAATATTGTCGCTATTCTTATATAGCCGTTACTACTCATCGGAATAGGTGATATGTTAATTATTTTGTAAAATTCAAAGTACCTAATTAATATTTCTACATCTCTTAGTGTTCTGTCTGTTAACCAGTTTTTTGATAATTCATATAAAATATAGTTAATTTGTCTAATAGATGAACCAAGCTCAAAAAAACTAATATCAAAAAATTTACCAAATAAATCTAAGAAGTATATGACTGGATCAGTTGTATCGTCTTGAGACGATAATGGTAATAATATTCTATATTTAAAAAATTTATCTAAATATTTATCACATTGAACTTTTTTGCCATAGCTATGTTCAATAGAGCTATTTAATAGTTCAATTTTGGTTATAAATACAAATTTAATATTAGGTACATCAAAAGTATGTTTAATTATTTCCAAAAATTTTAATGCATAATCAGGTCGACATCTATCTAATTCATCAACAAAGAAAATGATAGGATTATTTTCAGCTAATTGTTTTAAATTACGTTTAAGTTGAATCATATCATCAGTTATTTCTTGAAAGATGTTTAGTATATTTTTAGATTTTTTATCTTGTAGTAATTCAGTCCCGGTTTTTGTTACGTCTTCACCTAATATCATTTTAGAAGCCGTTTTAATTGCAAAAGTAGGAAAATTTTTAGATATTATTTTTAATTTATCAATAATTATTTCTTCTGCATTATTAAGATTCTTCGTTATTTTTGCTAATAGACTAAGTAATGGATTGTCTAAATAATCATTTTCAAATGCATCAAAATAAATAATAGTAGTATTTTTTATTTTATCTTCGTTAGTATTTTTAATCTTTTTCTTATATAAATTAATTAATTTAAAGCAAAATTCTGTTTTCCCTGTTCTCCAATCTCCATCTATAACCATTGGTGTAAAACTATTAGTGTCAGCATTGAGGATTTTTATTATTTTTTCTGCTATAGGTTTTCGGTTGAACTCGTCCCGATCTTCAAAGGTTAAGTTTTGCATTTCATCTACATTCATCAGTACGATCTCCATCTTAAAATTTAGAATAGAGAAAAATTGTATATAAATTAATAGGATATGTATATTTTTTTATAAAAAAAAGCCTCTATAAAAGAGGCTTTTAAGTATTATTTTAAGGATTTTATCCATTCTGCAAGTTTCCCAGGGCTATATTGGCTGGGTTTTTTAAGTCCAAGCACGTTAGCACACCATTCAGAACAGAACCACTTTTTCTTATCCTGATGTAAGAATGGAACCACAATTCCGATTGCTCCTAGAAAGTCATATTTCATCCCTCGCGTTTCATTATAAAACTTAACGAGATCAGTGATATTGATTTTAACTGGGATGAAATCCCAGTTTTCTGGATTTAAATTCATTACTTTTTCACGCACACCATTATCACGTGGGCTAGAGCTGTAACAATGGTAGCGTCCGTCAGGTAATTTGAATGCTAGTTCACAATGTGAATATTCACTTTTAGTGAAAAAGCGGATCAACTTATCCACCCAATTCCCTTTGCCTTTGTAAAAAATTAAAAATAAGTTATCCATTATTTAACTTCCTTGTTCCAATCCTTGATTTCTTTTTCAATCGCATCTAAATCATCTTCTGTTTTTGCTGTGTCAAATTTATCCATGATTAATTGTCGAGTTCCGACAATATCTCCAACACGTTCTTCATAAGCAGCAGTCTTAATTAAAACTTTTTCAACTAGTACATCCAATGGGATATTCCTTTTTTTCGCCAAAGCGGAAAGAAATGTTGGGTTTAGATTTTTACCGCTTTTATAGTCCAATGCTTCTTGTTTTTGAATAGCGAAACTAATTCGCTCTGCGTCTGGATATTCAATTAATAAGTGTTTTGCTAACTCATCTGCCTTGTTTTTAAGTGCGACGATAAGGCTTAGTTTTCGACTGGTGAATTGCTTTTCTTTTTCTTCTAGGTCTTCTACCCAGTTAGAAGATTGATCATCCCACTTGTAAAACCCATTCGGTCGAGGGATTGAGGTTAAATCACTAGAGATAGGACCTAGCTCTTTAATTTTTACTTCTTGACCAGTAGCTTTTGAATACATCTTCATTCCACGATGGTCTTCCACATAGGACCATTCATTGTTTTTGCGTACAATAGCAAATCCTTTTTTAGGTTCTGGCGGTTCATCAGCATACCCGTAGGCGGGTAAGCTACAACCAATAGCAATAGTTTCTTCTGTTTTATCAATATATTCACCGCCTTTATTCGTGTGATAGACAGTGCATACGCCCTTTTCTAGGGCGAAACCTTCGTCATCGAATTTCATATTTTTTATTTCCTTTTAAATGTAATTTTCACCAGTCCAGCAGATGTAGTTAAAGGCTTTATTGTCTGGTCGAATTTTATGGTATTGCAAAAATACTGACGGGCTATCGCGAACAACCTGTAAATAACCGCTACCATAAGTTAAATTGTCCTTCACGGTGTATTCATCGAAATTATTCAAATGAGCAAGGTCATCTGCCCAACCTGCATTCGGCCAGCCCCCTTGTTGTCTTGGAATAACAAGCGATGAGCCTTCTTGTTTTTCTAGTAAAATCCCTGAATGTCCCCCTAATCCTCGAATAAACATCCCTCGTAAATCTGGTATAACACCATCCTCATAAACTTCAGCCAATTTTGGATAAAGTGTTTTTCTAAAGCGGGTACCATCCATTTTTAGATATCCAGGCGGGACATCCTTTTTTGGATATGGTATTGGTACCCCAATAAGGATTAGTTCGAGGGGGGGGGTAGCGTGCTTTTTAAGCACTTCTAAATATTTCCACTCTTTCCCATCCCATACTTGTACGCACCCTTCTTTAGGAATATTAGGTGCTTCGAGTACCGCATTTCTAGGAATTAGATACTCTCCCTTTGCTCGCGGATTAGGTTGGAGCTGAATTTCACCGATGAGAAATCCTTGGTTATTTGTTTGATAAGCAATTTTCATTTTTTATTCCTAATATTTAATAATGGCTAAAAGGCATAAATGATTTGGGTAATTATTATTTTCTTCAGTATTAAAATTTGTTCCTACTGATGTTGAATAAGTTCGTGGTTGATAACCAGAGTAGTCAATAGATGAGTTATTTCCTTTTACGCTAAAACCATTTATTCCAGAAAAAGTACCTCCAAGTGAACTGTTATCATTTAAATTGTCGACTATTACGACATTAATTCCTTCTTCTGCTTTCCAATCGCTACCGTTAGATGTTGGTAAATAATGAAAATGGTTCATTAATGCCGCTTCTTTTTTAGTACCAACGACTAGGTTAGGACCAGCCCCACGAATAAACTCATAGCGAGCTTCTGGTAGGTTAAAACTCGTTTCATCGGCGCCATAAATATCTCCAATCGCAGCATACAGCTCTGGATACTGTTCTTTTTTCAGCTTTGACCCATCGCAGACGAGCCAGCCTTCTGGCGGATTTTTACCGCCATAGTGGGTAACGATGCCAGGAGGGCAGAGGATTTTATTAAGTTGTCCTTGTTTAGCTAATTCTGAAAAAATTTGTTGTTTGGTAACTTCGATTAGATTTTTTAAAAATTCATCACGCCCAACTAATTGTCCGAGTTGGATATTGATACCTTGATTTGGACCTGCAATTACATAATCGTCAGATTCAATTTGCGTGACTTCCTGCCACGTGGTTTCTGCTTGAATTGTTGTCATTCCTTTACTTTCCTTTCCTTAATAAGCACCGTATGTTACTTCTCTGTTGAATCTGTTTGTTCCGTTCCATTGAATTGGTTCTTGGGTGATGATTTTTACTAATCTGCAGCGTGCGGGTTGGACTTGCTCGAGTAGCTTTCTTAGCATTTCAACACGCGCTTTTTTTACTGGTCTTTTAATGAGAATGCGATACTCAAACCATTGTTCCGGTAATGGAGTGTGCCATTTCGTTAAATCACTCCATTTTCTTTTGCCGTTCCATTTGATAAGTGTGGGGTTTCCCCATTCTTCAATGATAACTTCGCCAAAGCCTAGCAGTTCGCAGAGGAATTTCAGGCTTGCGGGCGTGCCGTTTTGTTTGAAAATGGCGATAGCACGCTGGATTAAATTACGGCGGTCGCTTTCTCGTTCGCTGATGTTAACGAATGCCTCAATATTGAGGTTTTTCGCCAAATACGATAAATCGTCACTTGTGGCATTTTGCACTTGCCAAAATTTTTTAATGTCTATTGGCAAGTTGAAAATTTCGCAGAAGGTCAGGCTTAGCCGTTTTTCTAGCTCGCTTGAGCTATTGGGTAATAGGCTACTCATATTCTTCTTTTCCTGCGAAAGTGAGGGTAATTGCCGTGCATTCGGCAACTTCTCCATCATTAACTTTTATTTTTTCAGCGGGGTGATTGAGTTCTACGTTTTGTACGCCCTCGACGAAAAGTGCTTTGATAATCGCGCTTGGCGTGATGTCGAATGCAAACTGTCTTGCATTTTCTAAAAAGTCATTCAGGTTTTTGCGGGCTTGTTTTTCTACTAGATCCTGATGAGTAGGGTAGAACAACTGCAATTTCGCTTGAATATTAAAAGTTTTTACTGTTGCAAGTTTCACGGTGACCTTGTCACAAATAGGGCGGACGGTGTCAGCACTTAAATGATTTTCTACATGCGTGCGTAATTTTTCTAGTTGGTCTGAAGTCATACTTTTTTCACAAAGTAGGACCACATCCACTGCACCGCCTACTGGACTATTGACGTAGGCATCAATGACTAGAGGTGATACGCTCAAGGCTTGTGCTTTATAAGCGTTTGCACTGCCTGCCGTATTCAACATATTAAAAGATAGTTGAATGCGACGGCGGAATCGTTCGTCACTTTCTTTGATTTCTTGTAAAGGCGGATTAGCTTTTGGGTCAGCGTGTTGAATGATTTGCCGTTGCATGTTGTAGAAAGTGGCGAGATTATCTAAATCTGTGCCAATGGCATACGGTAAGAGGCAAGCTTTTACACTTTCGTTGATGCGTTGGCGTAAAAGCATTTCGAGGTAAGTATTTTCTTCAAGCAATTTAACCACTGGCTCACTTTCAAATTTTAGACGGTCTTCCCAGATAGCTCTTTCTTTATTGTCTTTGAAAAAGGCAAGAAAGGTTGCTTTGCGACGATTCAAAATCTTTTCAAAGTCCAATGTTTCAATGATTTGTGGGGCGGGTAAGTTTGAAAAATCTATCATTTGTTAATACTCATAACTTCAAAGCGATGCTGTTCGCCAGTTCGTTTAATGGCAATTGTTAAAAAATAAATAAATGCGTTTTCACTATTTTGAATATCGCAATCAAGGACTTTTACGCGTGGCTCCCATTCTGTAATGGACGTAGTAATAAAACTGGCGATTCTTAATAAATTTTCATGGGTTGCGGGCGCATCAATGTAATCTAGCCAATCGCAACCGTAATCACGTCTTGCTAGTCTTGAACCTTTGTGCGTTTTTAAAATGTCAGTGATGGATTGCTTAATATGATCAATTTCACTGAGTTTTCGTCCTGTGTTACTGTCCATAAATTCCTACTTAGGCGGTGAAGTGGTTGCACCACCGCCGTAATGATCGCCTGGGTTTTGGGTGTGCGTATGGTTATGCCCACTGATTCCATTTGAGATATGATCAATGCCAGCGGTTGACGTTTTACCAATCTTTAAATCATCGCTGCATTCCACGATAGGCGTTTTAAAAGTGATTTTTTCACTTGCCTCAATTACTGCGGTTTTTATTCCAGTAAAACTTAAAGCATGTGTTTGTTGGTTATACGTAATCGTTGCACCGTCAGCGAATTTAATCACGTGAGCTTGCGCATCTTGACTAGGGCTTGGGGCATTTGTGGTGTAAAGCCCTAAAATGATGACCCCAAGTTGTAATTCACCAGATGGTGAGAGGACGACGACCTGTTCTCCTTTGGTTGGGGGCGACCAAATGGTCGTCGTTCCTGCTCGATTTGCCATCCATGGCAACCAGTCCGTAACTATTTCACCAGTGCGTACGCGAGCGCGAGCAGTGGTGAAATCCACTTCTTCAATTGTTCCGTAGCGAACAATATTTTCAATTCTACGTTGTGCGTCACTGGCTAAATTCTTCATGAGTTCGATTGTAAAGAATGGCGGGGGTTTTGGCTTGTGATGTGCGTTGTGATTTGGAAAATAACAAAAAACCGCCCGAGGGCGGTTGTGTTTAATATTGGTCAACAAGACTTGCACGAAGTTTAGCTTGATGCTCATTGTGTGCTTGTTGTATAGCTTGTTGAACAGCGTGTTGCAATTGTTCATGCGTTAAATGACTGCCATTGATGTTGATGGTTGCTGTCATTGGTGCATTAATGGTTTGCATTGCGCCTTTTGCTTTAATTGGTGCTTTTCTATCAATGGTTACTTGTGGGGCGTTTAATGCACTGGCTATCGCTGTTCTAGTTTGTAATGCTCCTGCTTTTTGGATAGTTTCGTTTTCGGTGATTTGTTTTAACTTTATAGTTTTTTCGTCGTCGCCGAAGCCGAGGAAGTCTTTGACTTTTCCCCAAACATTTGTCAGGAAATCTACGGTTTTTTTAACACCGCTAACTAGGTTATCCCAAACATTATTAACAATATCCCTAAACCATTTACACTTTTTATATAAAAATACGAGTAATCCAACAATCGCGGCAATAACGACAGCGATAGTAAGTGCAATTGGGTTACCTGCAAAAATACCGATGATTAACCCGCGGATAACCATTAATACAGTTCTGAAAGAGAATAAAACTCGAATAAGCCACGAAATGGAGCCACCAATGGCACGTAAAATCATGCCAATAGGTGCGGTTACAGCTTTAAAAATTTTTACTGCGACTGTTGCTACAGTTGCTTCTTTAGCAAAAAATCCAAAAGCGATCCCTGCTTTTAATATAGGGTTAAGGATAAATGAATAGGCTAGAGCCAAGCCACCTAATACAGCACCACTAGTAATTAAAACTGCTGTCACAAGCCCTGTTACCATTGCTATATTTTGGTGAGTATTAAAAAAATTATTCATGACACGAATTAATTTTGTAACATTTACAATAAGCCAACGAATGGCTGGTTCTACCGCCTTGAAAATGGTAATTGATAAACCTTCCCATGCACTTTTCATATTATCAATGTCGCCAGCGGTATTATCTGCCATTGTTTTTGCAATTTTTGCAGTAAGACCATCTACGTGATCATAGGTCTTGATATATTGTTGTAACGCACCTTGTCCAGCTTGATGAATGAGTTCGACCATACCACTTACAGCTTCGACACCAAAAATCTGTTTTATGTAGGCATCTCGTTTTGTGTTGCCCATATGCTTTAACTTTTTATCTAATTCTGTAAGGAATGTTACAAAGTCTTTTGCTTGGTCGCCTGTTTTTGTAAATTTGATATGGAGTAGTTTAAATGCTTTTTTAGTTGCGCTATTAGGTCCTGATGGTCTGTTGAGCATTGCTCTCATTACCGTTCCGCCAAGAGTGCCTTGTAAACCAACGTTACCTAGCATACCCGCCATAGCTAATGCCTGCTCAGGTTTTAGATTTAAATCTGTTGCTTGAGTGAGATATTTCATTGTGTCGCCAAGCATTGGGATGTCAACGTTAGAGGTTACGGCAGTGTGAGTTAAAATATCTAATAAATGATTGTAGGCTTTGGTATCTTGAGCCTTAATTTTAAACACGCCCGCAATGTTTGATGCCACATCCGCAATTTGTGCTGGGTCATTCCCTCCACTAGCTTTGGCAAGATTTAGTGTGTTAGTGATACCACCTAGAATATCTTTTCCAGTAAAGCCTGCCATAGCTAATTTATCCATCATTTGTGCGACTTGACCTGCTGTAAAACTGGTATTTGCACCTAGTTCCATAGCTTTTTTTCTTATAGCTTGGAAAAGTGGTGAATTTTTATCAAGATTCAATTTCGCTTGAACCGCACTCATATTTTTTTCAAAATCAATAGCGGGGTTTAAAAAATGTGCGGAACCATAACCTAACGCCGTTGCCGTACCAGCAACTTTCATGCCGAATTGCTGTGCTTTTTGCGCTCGTTCACTGAGTTGTGCTTGACGAGCTTTGTAGCGATTATTAATAATCAACTTTTGATTTAATTTATCCAATGCTTGTGATTGGCGATTTAATGCATTATTTTCTTGATCAACCTTAATTTTTAACATTCCCTCATGCCCAGCGATTTTTTTAAGATTGATACCATTTTCCTTTAAAGCTTGTGCAAGTTTTTGAATTTGTTCAATACTGTTAGCTCGTGTCACATTCAGTTTTTTTAATCGGTCTTGATAATCTTTTGTCGCATCTTTTGTCTTTCTGATTTTTTGTGTAGTGCTTTCATATTTAATTTGTGCTTTTACAAGAGCATCGTAAGCCTTGTTCCATTCATTTTTATTTGCGGCATTTACATGACGCATAGCATTTCTTGCTACCTTTAGTTGAGCAAGACGCTGGATTTTTATCTTATTTAATTTTTCTAATTTTTCTTCGTGTTTACTTACAGCCTGCGTCGCCTTTTTAATTTCAGCAGATTGATCTTTGATGTTCTCTTGCATTTTTTTAAAAGATGCAATTTTTCCTTGAAGTTGTTCAAGTGATTTCAGTTTAGATTTCATCTGAGTAAAAGCTTCATTGGCTTTAAGGGTTGCTTTCTGAACTTTATCCAAGCGTTGGCTAATTTGGTCCTTGCCAAGTAGGTCAATTTTAATTTGTAAATTGTTTGACATTTCTCATAATCCTTTTATGATTTGTATAATTATTGTCGGGAGGTGCAAATGGCTCAATTACTTTTAACGTGGATGTTCTACGGCGTCGCTGGGATTGTTGGGATAACCATTTTTTGTTTGCTTTTTGCGCCTATTCTCTTAACAATCTATTCTTATATTCGTCGTGATAAAATGGCGGGGAATGGTTGTCTTATTTTATCTGTTCTTATTTATACGCCAGTTGTTATCGCTATGTTTGCTTTTTAACTAATTGTTGCATAATCAATTTTTCTACCAATTCCTTATCCTCTTTACTCACCCCTAGAATTTCCCTTTGTGGTATGTGGTAAACTTTTTTACCGTGCCGTTCAATTCCGCCATATTGATGCATGCTAGCGATTTCAGAAATCTTTCCACTATAGCCGATAGTTAGTCCATTAGCGGTGACCGTCCTTTTTAAAAATCTGGCACTTTTGATTTTGCTAAACATCTTTTTAGTTTTAATGCGATTTTGTTTTTTTCGACGACGTAGGGAAATTTTTCGTGGTGCAAATGCTGTCCCGTCTGGATTTTGTTGAGCGGTAATTCTTTTTCTTTGGTTCTTAACTAAATCCACGCTGATTTGACGCATGAGCTTTAAGCGAGCTGAGGGTGAGAGGGCAGTGATCAATCCCTCAAACCTTTGTTGCACTTCTGAAAAATCGTTACTCATTTTTTACCTCATAAGTTGGGTCAGCTTGATTGGAGAGTGTCATATCTTTTTCGTGCGGTCCGCTGAACGTGATTTTAATATTCCGTAATCCGTCATCTAATTTAAGTTCGGGGGCGTGGTGAATCGTGAAATTATTATCGTTATTTTCCACGATGACGCGTTCTGTCAGTGGAAGATTGATAAAAATATCAAAACTTTCATCATTTAAAGGCTCAACTTCAAAGGTGACTTGTCCGTCATGGGTAGTATTTCTTACCAGTTCGGGTTGTTCATCACGAATAAAATTATTGATGATCATCAGTAGAATATCGGGAGATTGGTTAAATTCTGTGATGTAAATTTCCAAATCGTATTCATATTCAAATGATAGACTTTCTCCGCCTGTGGCGTGCATTTTGCCGTTGCTGTAATACAGCTGCAGTTTATCGGGGTTGCTATTAAATTCAGGTAGCAAGTCGCAGATCATTTTTCTTAATTTTTGTGGTTTTTCCATTTTATTTATAAGCCTTCCGTTTCTTTTCGTAAATTTCTTGGCACGTGATACATCTAGTTACGCCTTGAATGGCGGTGCGTCGAGCTTCGGGAATTTCTTCTTCGCAATCGATGCAAAAAATTTCTGAAAATTGGGGCGTGATCTGTTGTTTTTTTAAAGCGAGATTAAAAAAGAGTTCTTCGGCTTGTGCGGCTTTATCTGCAATATCCATTAATTATTACTTCCTGTATTTATTAAAATTATTCCATTGTCGGTGATTTTTGTTGTAGCCTAAACGATTCTTAGTTGTGCTTTAGGCTATAACAAAAACCGCCGTTAGCGGTTTATCTTTAGGCATTTTTGCAAAGTGCTAACTTTGATTTGGCAGTTTTGCAACATGGCTTTTTGACGTAACGAAAACCGTAATAAATCGGCATTAGTGCGCAATTTCATTTTCACTGGCTCGCATTCGATATTGTCGGGGCAGATAAGATGAACGCTATGCTTGGGTTGACTTTTAATTGAGCAAGCTGTTAACGCCGTTAGGCAAAGGCTGATTGCTCCAGTCTTGAGCAGTTTTATTAATTTGTTCATAGGCTTTCTCGTCAGCAGTGGTTTGAGTTTTCACGGTTTTTAATTGGGTTTGCATGTCCTCTTTTAACTTTTCCAGTGCGTTAAGTTGTGCAGTGAGCTTTTTATAATTTTGTTGCAGGTTGGTATTTTCAATTTTTAAAGACTGCAGTCTTTTATGTTGGACGTGAATGGTTTCACCCATAGCAAAAGCAATGCCCGCAATGGCAATAGCTATTAGCAATTTTGGCGGGATAAATTTAATCAATGCCCACATCATCAGCTCCTACACACATTTGCCATTCTCTAAATCTGCGCATTTCAATTCCCTTTGATTTTTTGCCGTTGACGTAGCTCCAGCGAGGGAGTTCATCGCACATTTTTCGCCATTGACGGTGATGTGCGTAGCGGAATAACGTAGATTTTTTACGACAGCCGACGTTAAAAACGAAAGAGGTGATCGCATTGAATTGTCCTTGATTCATCTCTGCACCATTTGCGTACGTATTAACGCATTGCTCGGCACGGCGGACATCAGTAATAAAACGTTTGGCGATTTCGTCATTGGTGTAGGTCTTACCTTTTTTGACTTCCATGGTTGAACCGATTCCAACGGTGAGGACGTGCGCACTACACTGATAGGGTTTAGCGCGACAACCCTCACTGTTGGCAATGAGCGATAGCCCTTTATCGTCCGTGCGTAAGTCAGCGTTTTGTTCACGAACGATACCGAGGATGACAATGACACTACAAACCGCACTACCGAGAATTTTCTTTTTCATACTTTTCCTTGAGTAATTTATATTCTTGATGTTTGTACCAGGCATTAACTAAAAATGTGCCAAACCCAAATAAAATCCCGAAAACTGCCGCCCAGTCGCTTAAGGTAAGTCCACTTAAAATACTGGCACAAGCTCCCCAGTAGGCGTAGAGGTCGTGTTTTGAAAAGCCTAATCCCATAAGTTGATCACCTCTTTGACAGGCTTAACTTCTGGCAACTCGTCATCGTTAAGCAGTAGAACTGGGGTAAGCCTTGGCAAGACGATATACTTTTCTAAGCCACGATTTAGCAACAGTAATCTTTCAGTAATACCACTAGTTTTTCCGTAGAAACGGTAGGCAATCGCGTCTAAGGTATCGCCCTCGCTTGATCTGTAAAATTTTCTAGCCATATCAAATCAACGCTGCGGTAATACGAGGGACGCCGAGCAAATCACGAATGGCAAGTTGTCCATCACGGCGTAAGTCATTGATAGAATCTTGGAAAACTTCGCCTTTCTTTTCTCCCTCACGGGTTAAATCAAAACTGGCATAGCGTTCCTGTATATTTGCAACCGAGTAACAATAGACGGCTCTTTTATATCTAGTTATAAAAATATTTTCTCCATTGATAACTTCGCCTGCCATTTCATTCATAGAAGCAATGTTGCATGCCTGTTGTTCATCTTTTAAACGTTTTAGAGATTGATTTACAAATGTCATTGCCTCGACGACTGCAGAAGTCAAACGGGCATGGGTAACGGTTCCGTCAAGACGCATAACCTCACGCACGTCTGACAGATTAATGTCTGGAAAGAAAGTCGAGTTTTTGATGATGTCAGTTTTTCTATTTTGAGTATCATCTGTTTTTTGAACGGTAATAATCTGAGCCATTTTTCTTCCTTGAAAAAAGAAAAACGGGGTCAATCGGCGGGTGAAAGGAAAGGGCTATGCTTTTCCCTGTCCCGTCTTGCCCCGTTTTGGTTGGGGGTTCTTTTTCTGTTGTTGTTCTTGTTTTCGCAACAGTTTGTTATAAGTCGTTTTCGCACCGCAGTTAATATTCAGCTCAAGTGCTTTTCTTAAACTTTGAATTGCACACGCACTACCACGTTTTGCTTGACGCAAACCGATTTCACGCCATAACTTAGCAAGTGCCATTTCTGGAATATCGCACTTGGCTGTGAGTTTTGCTGCGTTTTTTAAGATTTTTAAGGGTAATGGCTTTCCTAACAGTCGCTTGACCTTTGCGATTTCGGCTAACGTATCTACGTAGAAAGTAGGCAGATTGCGATTAAACTCTAGCGGTAGGGCTAATTCGTACTTGATGCAGTAGGTAGCGATTTTTTCCACGAGTGAAAATTCTTCAATGTCGAGTAACCAGACGAACCATTGCGTGAGAATATCGTCTTGTACACCATTCCCTTGAATTGCGCCATCAAGCCACGGTTTAAAATCTTTTAAATACGCTTTTTTAATTTTGTTGCGTTTTCTTAACGATTGAACGCCTTTGATATCTTTCTTTACGCGAGATAGTAACAGGAGCATTTTTTCATACTCGCTGTAGTTTTCTTCATTAGCACGCAAGTTTTTGGCTTGCGAGCTTTGAAAATGTTGTGCGAATGCTCCTGCCATACTTATTATTTCTCGCTATCAGGTAGTTCTACCGTGGTGATATTTTCCACGAATGCTACGGCTTTGTAGTTTTCCACGACATAACATTCGTTATTAGATAACAAATCCAAGTAGCGATCGCGTTGGGCGTCATCTAACCATTTGCGTCGTGTACTGTCAGCTTGGTAATAGATTGATAAGTTCTCTACGCGAGTGATTAATAGGGCATTCTTAGGGAAGAATGGCGGGGTTAGGGCTTTTAATCCGCCGATACGTTTTTGTGCGATGATGACATCACTCGCTACTTTTTCAGTTGGTTTGATTTCGTTTTGGTACGGGGCGAAGTTTTCAAACATTAAATCTGAGCCTAATAGCACAACCAAATCAGTGTCTTCACGAAATTCTTCTGCGATTACGCTGTATTTCGCTTCATTCACTAAGGCATCAAGCGTTTTGTATTCATTAGATTTTAATTTGTATTTTGCTAATGCATCTTGTGAACCTTTAACCAGTTTTGCCGTTTTCAAAACATGATCAGGGGCATCTTGGCGAATATGTTCAAGCCAACCGATATTCACGTCTTGAAGTAACGGATTTTCTTCACGGTTAGTTTCTTTTGCTGCCGATGTACCGTTAAAACCAATCATGATGCGGTCTAAGGCAATTCGTTTGATTTTTTGGTTTGCAATGCGATTTGCGAAGTCTGGGAATTTGGCCCACATGTCCAATTGCACGTATGGTAAAGCCGTATCGTATTGAACATTTTTACATTCATATTGGTGTGAGGTTAAGCCTGTAAAGCCAATGCCTTGACGTGCATTCTTATCTGTATCTACTCGTCCAGCAATGCTTGAGGTTACGCCTAGCATTAAGGTTTCGCCTTTCATTTCGTCAACGGGGACAATGTTAATTTGACTTAAAAAGTCAGAACTTAATTGAACGGCATCTTCTAGTTTTTGACGCATTGAAGGTTCGACTGTGAACTCGTGGCCACGTGAAATACTGTGTTCGCTTACGCCAAATGTTTCAGCTAAATTTTTAGAATATTCTTCTAATTTTTGATAAGTTTCTTTACGCATTTTCTTTCCTTAGATATATGGGTTTAACGCAGTCGCAGTTTTGCCTGTAACCTTTTGTTCAGTAAATTCTTCTACTGGTTCAGTTTTTAATTTTGCGAACTCAGCTTGTAAGGTTTTGCATTGTTCTGCGTACGCTTCTAGCTTTTTATCTAACGCAGCAAGTTCTGCTTTTAATTCGGTTTCTGCCGTTTCTACTGCAGTTGGTGCTGTTTCTTCAGCTTTAGGCTCTGCTTTTGAAAATTTTTCTTCAAGTGCATCCAGTTTTTCACCTTGTGCTTTTAACTGTTTGCCAAGTTCCATAATGGCTTGTTTCATATCTTCGTCGTCCTTGTTGTTAAATAAATTTTTAATTTTCTGTAAAAGTGATTTGTTTTCAGGTTCGAGTAATTCTGTTTCTGCAAGAAATTCTTGAGTGGCAGAGTGCAGAATTTTTTTGTCTGCTTTATTAAATTTTAAGCGGTCAGTTCCTAAACTTGCTGGATCATCGGTTACGGCTAAACCTACTAAATAAGCCTCATGCGTTCCCGCAAAATCAGGATTAATCTCAACCGAAGTAAAGACTTTTTGTTGTTTACGATTTAACTCAATGAGTTCTTGTGTGGGCTGAATTAACGCAAATAATTTGAGTTTTCCGTCTACTTCTTTAGTTTTCACATCTAACACGTCACCATAACAATTTGAATGAGCATCTTGTGGGTCGTAAAATCGCCAATGCAAATGTTCTAAATTAATGCGTGCCGTATAAGTCTGAGGATTGTAGTTCTCTGCGCATTGCTCCAACCATGAGCGTTTAATATCTCGGTCATCGGCTGTTGGTCCTTCTTGCGCTACTGCGAACCATTTTGCTTCTAACTCGTCCTGTTTTTGTTCGTCCATTTTTCTTGTCCTAAGAAAATTAATCCATCTTTTCAAATCAAATCAAAAATATTGAGGTCATCTTTCCAAATAAAAAATAATCTTGCACGCAGTATGGGTTGTTAAAAAGAAAACGACAGAAAGCAACGCTAACAGTCCTTTGTTATCTCTTTACAATAAAGCGTAATAAAAGGGAGCCATATGACAACAGATACGGAAATCGAAAAAGAGAAAGAAAACCTTAAACGCAAAGCGCAGACGATGTATTTCGCAGGATATAAGTTAAGTGATATTGCGAAAGAATTAGACGTGCCAGCAAATACGGTGTACTCGTGGAAGAATCGCGGTGACTGGGACGAGAAAAAACCGCTTGGCCGTGTTGAAATGAGCCTTGAAATGCGACTTTGTGCATTGATTCAAAAAGATAATAAAAGCCCATCGGATATCAAGGAAGTAGATTTATTGATGAGGCAGATGGAACGTGCGTCGCGAATAAAAAAATACGAAAACGGCGGCGGCACTGAAACGGATCTCAATCCAAAACTTCATAATCGTGGACGTAAGAAAGGGCAGCGTGAAAGTAATGAAATTAGCGAAGAACAGACTGAATTACTGACTAGCTCTTTTCTCGATGGGATGTTCGGCTATCAAAAAGTTTGGTACGAGGCAGGAAAGAAAAATCGTGTGCGTAATATTTTGAAAAGTCGGCAGATTGGTGCAACTTATTATTTTGCACACGAGGCATTTGTTGATGCATTAACGACTGGACGCAATCAGATTTTCTTATCAGCTAGTAAGAAACAGGCATTGATGTTTCGTTCTTACATTGTGAACTATGCTAAGCGTACAGCTGATGTGGAATTAAAAGGGGACACTATTGCTTTGCCGAATGGGGCGGAATTGATTTTTTTAGGGACGAACTCGGCAACAGCGCAGTCCTATCATGGCAATTTGTATTTTGATGAAATTTTCTGGGTACGTAAGTTCGGCGAGATGCGAAAAGTCGCAGCGGCGATGGCATCTCAAAAGCAATATCGTCAGACTTATTTTTCTACGCCATCTACAAAATCCCATGACGCCTATGCGTTTTGGTCTGGCAAGACGTTTAATCGTGGTCGGAAAAAGGCGGAACAAGCGGATTTCGACATTTCTCATGAAAATCTTGTGCGAGGAAAAGTTTTGGCAGATGGGCAGTGGCGTCAGATTGTAAATATTCTTGATGCTGAAAATGGGGGGTGCACACTTTTTGATTTAAATGCATTGAAACTGGAAAATTCGCCTGAAGAATTTAATCAGCTATTTATGTGTGAGTTTGCTGATGATGATCAGTCGGCTTTCAAATTTAGCGAATTACAAAATTGCTTGGTTGATTCGATTGAGGAATGGAAAGACTACCAACCATTTAATCAATTGCGACCATTTGGGCATAGGGAAGTATGGTTGGGGTATGATCCAGCTTATACAGGGGATAGAGCTGCGTTGGCCATTATTGCCCCGCCTACGATTGAGGGCGGAATCTATCGCGTTCTACATGTGCAGACTTATCATGGTGAGGATTATGAAAAGCAAGCACAGATCATCCGTAGTTTTTGCGATAGTTACAACGTCACACGTATCACTATTGATGCTACGGGAATGGGCGCTGGAGTGTATCAAGAGGTAAGGAAATTCCGTCCAGACGTGCAAGGTTTAAATTATAGTGCTGAGCTTAAAAATGAGATGGTTCTGAAAACCCGCAATCTCATTCAAAAACGCCGACTACAATTTGACGGCGGGGCTAATGAGATCGTGACTTCATTCTTGACAATTAAACGCCAGGCGACCCGCAGTGGTTTAAAAACGACTTATGTTTCGGATAGAAGCGTAGAAGCTAGTCACGGTGATATTGCTTGGGCGATTATGAATACTGTTCTCAATGTGCCGTATGGTGATGGAACTGGCGTAAACAATTCAACTTTCTTTACATTTGGATAAAAAATTATGGATAAATTAACAGAAGATAAACATGGATTAAGTTTTTCCTTTGAACTTGGCGATCCCATTCCGATTTTAGATAAGTCGGACATTTTGGGTTATTTTGAATGCCTACAACACGAGAAATGGCTTGAACCGCCAGTAAAATTTTCAGATATATCAAGACTATTGTATGCAAGTTCACATCACCAGTCTGCATTAGAAGTAAAGAAAAATGTTCTTTTATCAACTATAAAAATTGAGAACAATATTCTGTCTGCAGATGTGCTAGAACAGTTCATTTTTGATTATCTTGTATTTGGAAATGCTTATCTACAAATAGTTAAAAATCGCTTTAAAGAAACATTAAAAGTGATCTGTCCACTAGCAAAATTTGTTCGTACAAATTTAAATGGTGACTATTATTTCATTGCGAACTATGCAAACGAAGTGAAATTGAAGAATGTGTATCACCTTAAAAATGTGGATATTAACCAAAATATCTATGGTATGCCTTCTTATTTAGGTGCCATTCAATCGTTATTATTAAATGAAAGTGCGACATTATTCCGTCGTAAGTATTATGTAAATGGTGCGCACGCTGGCAGTATTCTTTATATGAACGACGCACAAATTTCACGTGATGATGTTGAGAATATTAAGAAAGAATTATCACGCACGAAGGGGAAAGGGAATTTTAAAAATCTGTTCATCTACTCACCAAATGGGCGACCTGATGGATTAAAGGTGATTCCTTTATCAGACGCTATGGGTAAAGATGAGTTCTTAACTATAAAAAACACAAGTCGTGATGATATTCTCGCTGCACATAGAGTACCGCCACAACTTTTATCAATTTTACCAAATAATACTGGCGGTTTTGGCGATGTATCTAAAGCGGCAAAAATCTTCTTCATTAATGAAATCAAACCTCTTCAACGGAAGTTAGAGATTATTAATACTTGGGCAGGGGATAAAGTGATTAGTTTTACAGATTATGAGTTGTTAGAGGAATAAAAATAACCGCCAATATGGCGGTTTTTTAGTCATTTAAAACTTTTAAAGCTATTTTTATTCAATTTGCACCAGTGTTGCACCATTAAGTGTAAGCTATTGATTTTATTTGAATTAAATGACAGGCAGGGGGGACCATTCCCCTTTATCAGCTCGTGTCAACCACTATCAACTTGTGTCATAATCCCTTACAAAATAAGCCTTTTTCCTGTTTTTAATGTGTCAACTTGTGTCAACCGCTGTCAACGTAAGTCAAGATAAACGCTACACAAAACGCTACATAATTTTTAGAAAAACGCTACACAGACTCATAAATGAAAACGCTACATAGTTTTCAATAAAAAAACGCTACACAAATTTTATTTAGAGGTCATTTATGAAAATCAATTTGTTAACAGATAAACAGATAAAAAATACAAAGCCTCAAGATAAGCAGGTTTCATTAATTGATGGTGCGGGTCTTTATTTAAGAATTTCTTCAAATGGTAGAAAAGAATAGATTTCTTTTAAAGCATTAGCAAACTTCATCTTTATTAAATAAAACAAATTTAATCTGTGAATTACTTGATATTTCTTACAATCTTTTTATGATTAATTCTGGTAGTTAATTTTTAGGAAGAGGATATGTTGGAAATTTTTTTATGAGTATGGCTTTTATTGTAATAGGTACAATTGTTTTTGGTTTTTTAAGTATCTTTTTTACACCATTGGTTATGCTAATCTATTCTCTTGCAGTTGGTGCTAAGAATGATGCATGTGGTTTCGCTATGATGTCGTTTCTTTTTTATCTACCTAGTATTCTTGTAGCTATTCTTCCAAACTTAAAATAGTTGTTCTATTATTACAATCTCTCAATCAGTTTCTTTTTATTTAAGGGAAGGATGTTTATGATTGAATTCTTACTAATGTTGCCGATATATCTCTTTATCGGGATAGTTGGTATAGGGATTTTGGTACTTGTAACTTTTCCTATTTTATTTTTTCTCTATTATTTATTTATCGAGCATGATTTTAATGGAATGGTTGCCTCTGTCATTGTAGCGGTTATCCTTTATGCACCAACTGCAGCATTTGTGATTTACTGTATTAATCATCAAATAGTAGGATAGTAAAATGATCTTGTTCTATGCAGTTACTGTGGTCGTTATCATAGCTTTAGTTATTTCACCTTTTTATTTCTTTTTTTACGGATTAATAACTCGTCAGTTTGATATTGCTGGTGGTGCTTTATTTACTATACTCCTATGGGCTGGCATTTATTCATTGCTATAGTCATGAAGATAATTAATAAATTACTTGATAGTATCTCTTGTGTAATAACGGCTATATTTGAGTTTTGCTGTATGAAGCGTTACCTAGTTTAACCTATATTAATTTAGTCGTATAATTAGTGTGAGAGAGGCAGAAAAATGATCTTGTTCTATGCACTTACTGGGATTGTGATGATAGCTTTTGTTGTTTCACCTTTCTGTTTCTTTTTTATGGATTAGTAACTCGTCAATTTGATATTGTAGGTAGCGCAGGTTTATTTTTATTTATTTGGTTACGCTAACCTATTATCTTGCTCATTAAGATAATAATTTGCCTATAATGAAACTTTCTACTAATTTCTTATCCTCTTTGCTCACCACAAAATCTTACGTTATAGAATAGTGTAAACTTTTTTACCGGAGGAGTTAGCTGTATATTGTTTGACATTTCTCATAGTCCTTTTATGATTTGTATAATTATTATCGGGGGGGAAAATGGCTCAATTACTTTTAACGTGGATGTTTTATGGCATTGCTGGGTGTGTTGGGATAGCTATTTTCTGTTTGCTTTTTGCACCGATACTTCTAACAGTCTATTCCTATATCATAGGTGATAAGCTGGCTGGGCGAGGATGTCTCATTTTATCTATTCTTATCTATACGCCTGTTGTTGTTGCTATGTTCGTTTTTTCATAGATAACTTTTATATGGGAAAGGAATTTAAAAAGCATAACTATTTAAAGAAATATTAATCTTT
This sequence comes from Actinobacillus sp., assembly GCA_020026155.1. Lineage (GTDB taxonomy): Bacteria > Pseudomonadota > Gammaproteobacteria > Enterobacterales > Pasteurellaceae > Actinobacillus_C. The sequence continues at coordinate 61,143 of JAHHQX010000004.1, forward strand.
AGATTATTCCAAAAAAAACCGCCTATCGGCGGTTTTTTATTTATCAAAAGATCAATTGTTATCACTTATCTCAAGCCCTTTTCTTGTTCGCATAATGTTATCTAAAGCGGCATTGAACATGGCTTCATCATCGGAATCGAGGGATTGTTGCCAATAGGCGAGTAGCGTATTCTCGTCTTTTAAATAATCAGTGATATCAAATTTTATTAAATTTAATTTATTCAAGTGAGTCATTTTATTTCTTACTATGCTAATTAATTTTAATATTTACTTTATCTGAAAGATAAAGCACCAGTTCGATAATTACTTTTTATCTTTATCAGAATCTTGGAACTTATCTAAGTAAGCAATCAAGTTTGTTAATTCTTCTTGTGCTTTACTAATGGCTTCTTGTTTAAAATTTTGTAAAGAAGCGTTAAGTGTATCTAGATTTTGTTGTGCCTTTTCAGATGATTCTTTCTTAAATTCATCCATAGATGTATTTAAAGTCGAAATATGTTCTTGAATTTTTTGAGATGCTTGATCTTTGAATTGATTAAACAATTCAGAATAACTTGCATTTGGATCGGCATGAATTTTTTCTGCAAAACGAGTTTGTAAATGTTGTAAAGAAGTAATCAAATCTTGAACATTTGCAGAGATCTTATCTGAGGAGTCTTCTTCAAATTTTTCAAAAGATTGAATAAGCGATTCAAGTTTTTGGACGATCGCATCAGAAGTTTTTTGTTGAAAACTTTCTAATGAAGAAGCGATATTATTGATGGTTTGATTTGCTTGTTCAGATGCATGATCGTGAAGACCTTGCAATGAATTTGCAAGATTATTTAATCCTTCTTGGGCTTTATCTGTTGCTTCTTGTTGGAATTTTTCAAAAGACGCACTGATATTGTCTAAAGGATTAGTGTTATCTACGTTGTGTTGTTCTTGAGTTGCGTTAGTTGTTGAGGTATTTTTGACATCGCTCATTTTAAGCCTCCTATCTGTATTTACCACTCACATAATCTTTTTGTGCAAAACTAAAACACATAGCTAATTTTTTAACAATAACACAACAGATTTTTAATGCAAGAAACATTTTGTATAAAAAATAACAAAAAGTATAAAAAAAGCCCATCATTTGATGGGCTTAGGATTAAGTGTTGAATCTTATTTTGTGAAAGTATAAGAACCGTTCGCTTGACGAATAAAACGACCACCATTTGGAAGAATTAATTCGCTAACATGGCGTGAGCGCGTGACTTTCACTGTCACTTTATCACCCGGATTAAGTTCACTTAATAAGCGACCATGATGACCAACTTTGCTCATTGCAATAATATCGCTAAGGTGAAGGTGATGATTACGGAAAACTTGCATTAACGATACACCACGATGCATCACTAAGACTCTATTTTTTCCTGCTGGATGAGCAATTGCTGTATCACCAACTGCTGGAATAAGATTTGCTTTTTCTGCAGCCGCAAAAACATCATTATTTTGTGCAGTAGAAGCCGCTGCCTCGGTAGGACTTGCTGAAGCAACTTTCATGGCTTGAGTAGACTGAGGTACTTGTTCTGAGGTTGCTGTAGTCGGCATAGCTGTTGAAGCGGTATCCATACTTGCAGAGGAAGCCAGATCCGCAGAATGTGCAGGTGCCGTATCTGCTGTAAGAGGTGCCAAGGTGTTTGTATTGGTAGCTAATGAGTCATTTGATGCGCCAATAGCAACACTATGATCTCCATTTTCATGCGTATTACTTGCATCTGTAGTAGACGTTGCAGGTGTTGTAGTAGTTGGATTCGCATCCTCTAATACATTACTTAAACCACCTTGTGTTGATTTTGGCGTAGTAATCACACTATTCGAAGTAGTTGTATTCGCCACATTTGCTTTCTCAAGTGCTTGAACCGAATGGGCTTGCGGTTTTAAGAAACTAATAATGATTAAAATAATGATAATCAAAATTAATAATACTAGCGGGCGACGGTATTTAGGTGGCATTGATTGAAGACAGCGCCAACTTTCAGGATGTAGCCATTTTTGTTTTGGATCTACAGGCGGAACCGGTGGAGGAGTTTGGTCATCACCTGTTTTAGGTTCAGCTTCTTCCTGTTGCGTTTCAGTTTCCGGACGCGGTTTTAGTTTAATTTCAGGATAAACTAATTCCTCATCATGGTCGGCGTGAGAAAAGTGCGGTTCGGGAGAAAGTGTTGGTTTTTCTTCTTTTAATTCTTCAGCATCTTCACTACGTGCTGCCGCATCTTCTTGGAGAAGCGTATCAATTTTGTTTGTTTGTTCTTGAATGACATTATCTGGTTGAGCAACAACGTCTTGATTCTCGAGTGCTTCTCGATCAGCAAGATTTTGTAATTCTCTTTCAGGTTTATCAAAAATGGAATGATCACTTACGTCAGCTACTGGATCTTGCACATTTTTTTCTTCCACTGGGATTTTTTTTGGTGGAATTTTATTGGGATCGATGCCTTGTGTATTTGACTCGTCGTTTAACATGGTGATAATCCTTCTGTGGTTAAATCAGCATTTAATTTATAATCTTGGATATTTTAAAGGAAATTGATGATTTTTCCTACGAAAATAATGTTTTATTTTTTTCACCGCCAATTTCACGTGCGAGTTTAGGCACGAGATAACCAGAGGTAATGGCTTGAAGCTCACGGTAAATAGCGAGTGCTTGTTCGTCTGAAATATAAAAATGACTTGCGCCTTCTACTTTATCTAACAGATGCAAATAGTATGGCAAAATTCGGCTATCAAACAGTTTGTCGTTAAGCTGTTTTAAAATTTGAGCATCATTATTCACATCTTTTAGTAATACGGACTGATTAAGTAAAGTCACGCCTGCGCGATATAATTTTTGCATAGCTTGCGATAATCGATCATCAATTTCGTTTGGATGATTGATATGGGTGACTAAAATTGTTTGTAATCGGGTATTTTCTAAAATTTCACACAATTTATTCGTAATTCGGCTAGGGATAACAACAGGCAAGCGAGAATGAATGCGCAAACGTTTTAAATGTGGAATTTTGCCTAATTCATCAATAATAAATTCAAGCTCATTATCCTTCGCCATAAGCGGATCGCCCCCAGAGAAAATGACTTCTTCAATTTCGGGATGATCGGCAATATAGCCTAATGCGCGCAACCAATTCTCTTTATTACCTTTATTTTCTGCGTAGGGGAAGTGGCGACGGAAGCAATAGCGACAATTTACGGCACAGCTATTTTTTATCATAAATAACAGACGATTATGATACTTATGTAAAATTCCAGGCACAGGCGGGTGCTGCTCATCAAGCGGATCTTTAGAAAAGCCCTCTGCGGCTAAAAATTCTTTTTCACTACTCATGACTTGTAGGAAAAGCGGATCTTGAGGGTTGCCTTTTTGCATGCGATCTAAGAATGCTTGTGGAACTAAAACAGGAAAGAGGCGACGTGCAGCGAAATCTTTTTCAAATTCAGCTGTATTTAATGCTAATTTTTCCACGAGAACGTGTGGATCTTTAATGGCTGTTGAAAGTTCGTAAAGCCATTGGTTTTCGAGAGTTGATGTCATTTTTTATCGTTTAAAATATGATGAACGCCCCGATTTTCCGCAAAAATTTTGGATAAAATCGAGGCGTGTTTACGCTACGCTAACGGCTTATTATTGAAGGAGTGAAATATCCGCAACTTGTAAGAAAAGATCTTGCAAGGTTTTCAAAATCGCAAGACGATTTTGGCGAAGGTTTTCATCTTCTGCATTCACCATTACATTATCAAAGAAAGTATCTACTGGTGTACGTAAACTTGCAAGTTTATCAAGCACTGCAGTGTAGTTACCTTCAGCGATAAGAGGTTGTACTTCTTTTTGCAGGGCAATTACTTGATTTGCAAGATTAATTTCAGCCGGTTCAACACAAAGATTTACGTCAATATCTTTGATTGGGGTAGTGACTTTCGCAAGAATATTGCTTACTCGTTTATTCGCTGCGGCTAAAGCTTCTGCTGCATCTAATGTACGGAAATGCGCTACGGCACGGACACGAGCATCAAAATCTGCTGGGCGAGTAGGGCGACGTGCTAACACTGCTTGGATAACGTCAACACTTACGCCTTCATCTTGGTACCACGCACGGAAACGACCAAGCATAAAGTCTACAACGTCATTAACCACGTTTTTATTGGTAAGTTTATCACCAAATAATGCCGCGCTTTTTTCAGTTAATGCCACTAAATCAAGTGGTAATTTTTTCTCAACAATAATGCGTAAAACCCCTAAAGCTGCACGGCGAAGTGCGAATGGGTCTTTGTCGCCTTTTGGTAATTGACCGATACCGAAAATACCTGTCAACGTATCCATTTTATCCGCTAACGCAACACTGCACGCTACAAGTGAATGAGGTAATTCATCACCTGCAAAACGTGGCATATATTGTTCGTTTAATGCGACTGCCACTTCTTCGTCTTCACCGTTTGCACGTGCGTAATGCATACCCATTACACCCTGTGTATCGGTAAATTCAAATACCATGTTAGTCATTAAGTCACATTTAGAAAGACGACCCGCACGTTTTGCTTTGGCAACATCGGCTTCAATTGTTTCTGCAATTTCACCCGCTAATGCTTCGATACGATCGGTTTTATCACGTAAGGTACCAAGTTGTTGTTGGAATAATACGGTTTCAAGACGAGCAAGGTTTGCTTCTAATGGTTGTTTTAAATCTTGTTGGAAGAAGAATTCTGCATCCGCAAGACGTGGGCGAACCACTTTTTCGTTACCTTGAATGATCGCAGATGGATTTTCTGGTTTAATGTTAGAAACGAAAATAAAGTGTGGTAATAATTTGCCGTCTTTATCGTAAACAGGGAAGTATTTTTGATCCCCTTTCATGGTGTAAACAAGCGCTTCCGCTGGTACTTTTAGGAAACGTTCTTCAAAGTTCGCCGTTAAGACATTTGGATATTCAACAAGTGAAGTCACTTCTTCAAGTAAATCGTCTTGAATATCAGCTACGCCACCTAATTCGGCCGCTTTTGCTTGGGCTTTTTCTAAGATAATCGCTTTACGTTCCGCAAAATCAGCGTACACTTCGCCACGATCTTTTAAGATTTGTGGATATTGGTCTGCATTTTGAATTTCAAATTCTGCTTCACCAAGGAAACGGTGTCCGCGAATAGTGCGACCATTTTTGATGCCAAGAATTTCGCCATCAAGTAATTCATCACCAAATAACATGGTTACTGTGTGAACAGGGCGTACGAAGTGTTCATTTTTATCGCCCCAGTGCATAGTTTTTGGAATTGGAAGCGCAGCAAGGCTTTGCGCTACGATATCAACTAAAAGGTTTTTAGTCGGCTGACCTTCGATAAGCGCACGGTGCATTAACCATTCGCCTTTATCGGTTTTAACACGTTCTGCTTGGCTTACTTCAATACCACAACCACGCGCCCAGCCTTGAGCTGCTTTGGTTGGATTACCGTCAGCATCAAAAGCTGCACTTACTGCTGGGCCACGTTTTTCTACGGTTTTGCTTGGCTGTTCAGTCGCTAAGCCTAAAACTTTTACCGCTAAACGGCGTGGGCTTGCAAACCATTCAACTTTATCAAAGCTTAAATCTGCTTTTTTTAAACCTGCTTCTACATTCTCTGCAAAAGCCATAGCTAATTTTTTCAGTGCCTTAGGAGGCAATTCTTCAGTGCCGATCTCGGCGAGGAAAGTGTGTTTGTTCATTAGGGAAAAACCTCAACTTATATTATATTTAGCTTTTATTACGTCTGCTTGTTTATCTAATTCAGGGAATAATGTCTGCTTGCTTATACCTAAAAAATTTAATTCTTGTAGTATTTTTGCTTTAGATTCTGCATCAATAATTATAAACATTTCTTTATTTTTAAATTTTTTCCATTCATTAGGAATGGATGCAGGAATTAATTTCGTAATTCTTGGTCTAAACTGATCATTAGATGGTTCTAAACCATATAGTAGAAAAGCACCATCTTGTTGTGTTAGACGATTATTTAACTTTGCTGGTTCTACAAAAATCACTCCTGACAAATCACTAGATGTTATCCTAGATGAAAAATAAGGGATATCTTTTTTGATTGAATTAAATAATGTAGAAACATGCAATTCCTTATTAAAATTTATTATAATATTTTCATTTATATTATTTAATAATATTAAGGATGATAAGGCTGGATAAATCCTCCAAATATCCTGATCAAAAAGAATATTATCTAATTCCTTAATGGTCGAGTATATATCTTCACAATCTAATTCTATTAAATTATAGAAAGGTCTAAATATAGATAATGTTTCTTTTATATTCAACAAAGTGTTATAAATATCATTAATTGGCATGCTGCTAATTTCTTTTATATTAGTTAATAAATCGTCTATAATAGTTATTATTATATTTATAATAACTGTGCCATTATGATTATTTAAAACAAATAGAATATTTCTTTTTAGTTCAATATATTTATCTCTATAATGTTCATTATTCTTATATAATTGATTACATTCATATAAGTATAATATAGAAATTAAAATATCCATTATTGGCTCAAAGAAATAATTATCCATTTCTTGTTCAATAGGTTTAAATGATAACTCTTTTATAAAATTATAGAGATCTAAATTATTTTCTATATTAAATTTATTTTTTAATTCCTCTAGTTTTTTTTGATGATAGTTACTACGAATATTTTTTATATAGTTATAACTAGAAATCGTAGGGATATAAAAATTTTCCTCTTGTAAACTTAAATTTGAAAGAATAGAAACTCTCTCATCATTAGAATAATATTTTTCTTTGTTAGGTATTTTAAAAACAAAAACCTTTCCATTTTTATTTTGAGGAGCCTGACAGGCAAAAAATAATGCAACCAATGCATTAGACGTGATATCCAATAATCTAGTTGGACAATCGTAGTGTTGTAATTTAACTAGCTTATCAAAGATAGTAGGCATTTTTTCAAATTCACTTGGACAAGAAGTAAATAATTCATTAATAATGTTAGATTCATTTTTAATCAAATTTTCATTACGAAAAATACTCGGGACAAGTAGCCAATCTTCATTAGATTGGCCTCTAAAAAAGAAACTATGTTCTGTACTAGAATTTTCCGATAAATTAGTAAATTTACCTACTTCATCAATAAATGAGCTTACTGATTTGATTGGCTGCATTTTATTTCCTATTTTTTACACCCTGGGAACCCTAATGCTTCGCGGCTTGCGTAGTAGGCTTCGGCGACAGCTTTGGTTAAGGCGCGGATGCGGAGGATATAGCGTTGGCGTTCGGTAACGGAGATCGCTTTGCGTGCATCTAGTAAGTTAAAGCTATGACCTGCTTTTAAAATACGTTCGTATGCTGGAAGTGGCAGTGGTCTTTCAAGTTCTAACAGAGCTTTTGCTTCTTTTTCGTATTGTTCAAAGCATTGGAATAAGAAATCGACGTCTGCGTATTCAAAGTTATAAGTAGATTGTTCTACTTCATTTTGATGGAATACATCGCCGTAAGTGGTTTTGCCTAATGGACCATCAGAATAAACTAAGTCGTAAACACTATCCACACCTTGAATATACATTGCAAGACGTTCTAAACCATAAGTGATTTCGCCAGTGACAGGTTTACATTCTAAACCGCCGACTTGTTGGAAATAGGTAAATTGTGATACTTCCATACCATTTAACCAAACTTCCCAACCTAAGCCCCAAGCACCTAAAGTAGGGTTTTCCCAGTTATCTTCTACAAAACGGATATCGTTTTGAGTTGGGTCGAAACCAAGCATGCGTAAGCTGTTTAGGTATAATTCTTGGATATTATCTGGAGAAGGTTTAATTACTACTTGGAATTGATAGTAGTGTTGTAAACGGTTTGGGTTTTCACCGTAACGACCATCGGTTGGACGACGTGAAGGTTGCACGTACGCAAATGCCATTGGTTCTGGACCAAGCGCACGTAAACATGTCATCGGGTGAGAAGTACCTGCACCCACTTCCATATCAAAAGGTTGAACAACGGTACAACCTTGTTTTGCCCAGTATTCTTGAAGGGCTAAAATCATACCTTGGAAAGTTTTTACGTTAAAATTGGTTTTAAATTCTGAATTGTTCATAGCCATTTACTTTTGTCGATAGAAAAATGCGTTCATTATAAGGGAAAAAGTATCAAAATCCGATGGGCGACCGAAAAAAATTAAAAAAAAGCCCCAAAATTCATAAATTTTTACGAAAATTGGGGCGAGTCGTTATGTGTTGTCTAAAAAGTTATGGGTTTAGAAGTGAGTGAAAACGTCTTCTGCAGCAAAACGAGATTTTGGTAATGCTTTGTTGAAGTCATCTTCAGTGCTGTAACCAAGTGCAACGATTACAACCGGTTCTAAATTTTGTTCTTTTAAGTTAAGTGCTTGAGAAAGTGCTTCTTTATCAAAACCTTCGATTGGAAGAGAGTCGATACCCATATCTGCAGCAGCAAGTAATAAGTTACCTAACGCTAAATAAATTTGGTGAATTGCCCAAGAATCAAGATCTTTTAATTCATTAGCATGTTGATTGAAGAACCAACCACGTACTTCTTTAGCACGTTGCATCACTTTTTCACTTGTGTAGCGACCATCTTCAAGTTCTTTTTGAATAAGCGCATCTAGGTGTGCTTCGCCTAAATCAGTTTTTAAGCAAAGAACCATAATGTTTGATGCATCAAGGATTTTCTGAGAATTAAATTTGTAAAAGCCCTCTGTTCCTTGAGTCACTTTTTGTTTACCTTCTTCGCTTCCGGTTACCATGATATGCCATGGTTGGATATTGATGCTTGATGGGCTAAGACGTACAACTTCTTCAAGAGCAAGCATTTTGTCTTCTGGGATTTTACGAGTCGGATCAAAATGTTTGGTTGAGTAACGACGTTTTGCCGTATCTAAAATAGACATAATTCACTCCTTGTTATGTAGGAAATTTATCAATTTTCAATATGAATAACCATTCAATTTGTAAGTATTCTAAAAGATACCCAGTCCGATTGCAAATTATTTTGCATACAAAATAAAATTTACCTCATGTTAGGTGCTAAACAGTTTTTGCCATAAATCTTGAATAAAAGCTCGCTCAGCAACGTATTCATTTGCGTCAACACATGCAGGCAATCCCATTAAATTTTGATGATGAATTCGATTGCGCAGAGTCGTGTAGCAATGGGTTAAATAACGACAATTTTCTTCAGCTAGAATATTGCCGACTTGCATTAAGCTTTCAAAAATCCGCACGTTATCGGACCATTTTGCTAATTGCGGATAGTGCGGGGCATTCGCAAGCACTAAATATTGGGCGATAAATTCAATATCCGTAATACCACCGCGATCGGTTTTTAAATGAAAAAGATCCGCTTGGTGCGGTGATTGTTGCCACATTTTTTCTCGCATTGCACGGACTTCATTGCGTAATGTTTGTTGATCACGCGGGGTTATAAGAATGTTGTGGCGTAATTCTTCAAAGCGTCTTTGTAAATCGGTATCCCCACAAATCGCACGGCTACGCACCAGTGCTTGCGTTTCCCACGTCCACGCCTCATGTTGTTGGTAACGGGCAAATGATTGTAGCGAACAACAAATGAGCCCCGCATCGCCCTCAGGACGTAAGCGAATATCTAAATCATAAAGTTGCCCGCTGGCGGTTCTTAACGTAAAAAGGCTAATGATTTTCTGGGTTAATTTGGCATAGAAAAGGGCATTATCAATACTACGTCTTCCACCTTGGGTTTCGCCTTGATATTGGTTATCAAATAAGAAAACTACATCTAAATCAGATTTATAGCCAAGCTCAATGCCCCCTAATTTCCCATAAGCGACCACCAGAAAACCTTTTTGATCTTCTGCTAAACCTTGCGGAATACCAAAACGTTGCGTGACTTGTTGCCAAGCAAAATTCACTACCTCTTGCATCAGGCATTGGGCTAGGTAAGTTAAATGATCACTGACTTTCATCACAGGCAACGCACCCAAAATATCGGCAGCGGCAATTTGGAAAAGCATACTTTGTTTAAATTGACGCAACGCATCAATAAAGGCCTCTTCATCTTGGGGCGGTAAACGCAATAAATACTCACGCAATAACTGCGGATACTCGCGATATGCAATCGGATTTAATAGGGCAGTACGATTTAGCAATTCGTCTAGCAAAATAGGGTGTTTAGCGACTTGTTCTGCAATCATTTGCGAACGGCCACAAAGCTCAATTAATTGCTGACGAACAGGGGGATTTTCGAGTAATAATTCGAGATAAGGAGTACGCGTCAGAATACTTTGTAAAATATGTAAAATTCGCACAAAAAAGGGGCGTGCTTGTTCGGGCATTTCGGCAACGATTTGCGGTAATAATTTTTGTATCACCTGACGACCACGTTCTCCCATAGGACGTTTGTTGATATGAGCTTTAAAATCATTTAATTGTGTTAATAATGCAGAGTATTGCGGGTAATTGGCTAAAATTTGTGATAAATCCTCATCTTCCTCTAGCCATTCTCCCCACGCATTTTGATTTTCCTCGGAGCTTTCTTCTTCACCGATTAATTGCTGAAAGATCACATGCACATTTTGCTGATGTTGTGCCAAAATTTGGCAATAATCTTGCCAGTTTTGCATCGAGTAGCTTTGTGTTTGCAGGTGATGTACATCATCAAAATATTGATAGTGCTGGCAGGCAAGGATTAAGCGTTGCTGATCTTTTTCATTATCAGGCAAGGTTTGAGTTTGCTTATCATCAATCGCTTGCAAGCAATTTTCGCTTTGGCGTAAAAATAAATAAGCATCGTGTAATTGCAAGCGTTGTTCAGCAGAAATGAGTTGAAGTTTTTCCAATTCTGGCAGTAAAGCTAATAGTGAAGTCGTTTGTAAAATTGGTTCACGCCCCCCACGGATTAGCTGGAAAACTTGGGCGATAAATTCAATTTCTCGAATGCCGCCCGCACCGAGTTTAATATTATGGATTAAATGACGGCGACGCACTTCGGTGGCAATTTTGCTTTTCATCTCACGCAGTGCCTGAATTACGCTAAAATCAATGTAACGGCGATACATAAACGGGCGTAATGTTTCACGCAAAAGTGGGACATTGTCTTCGCCAAGCACGCGCGCTTTTAACATCGCATAGCGTTCCCAATTTCGCCCTTGGGTTTGATAATATTGTTCTAACGCCGCAAAACTTAGCACTAATGCACCACTTTCACCAAACGGACGTAAACGCATATCGACCCGATAGACAAAGCCATCTTCAGTAAATTCACTCAGGGCTTGAATAAGGCGTTGGCTAAGGCGTGTAAAGAATTTTTGATTATCCAACGCACGGCGCCCACCCGTCGTTTCACCTTGTTCTGGAAAGGCAAAAATCAGATCGATGTCTGAGGAAAAATTCAATTCACGACCGCCTAATTTTCCCATCGCGATAACGACAAGCAGTTGTGGATTTCCTGCAGAATCACAGGGTATCCCCATTTCTTCACAAGCTTGCTGATAAAGCCAGTCACGCGCGCCTAAAATAAGACTTTCGGCCAATTCGGAGAGGGCTAATAAAATTTGCTCAACACTTGCCATTTTTAGGCTTTGCCATAGGCTAATTTCCGCAAGTGCACGATTACGAAAAAGGCGCAATGTTTTTTGTAACTCACTGAAATCACCAATATTACTCAGTTCTTCACTAAGTTGTGTGTGATAAGAAAATGAAGCAGGAAAGGGGGGAACGCCTTTTAAGCACGCTTCAAAAAATGGCTTTTGCTTAAACCATACGTCGCCCACAAAATCGGACATGGCAAGTACATTAATCAGGTCAGTTTGGATTGAGGAGGGGACATCGATAAGTTGATGATGTTGCAAGAGTTGGTGAAAGCGATGTTCTGCAGATTGCAAAAGCGTAGTCGTCATAGCATTTTCCTTGCAAAGGTTTTGAATGATACGCCCCAATTTTCGTAAAATTTTATGAAAAATGGGGCGTGAACGTTATTGTATTTGTGTTTTTAGCCAATCGGTTAATTCTGCGATAGGCTCTGCCCATTCTGCATGTTGTTTGGTCAGTTGATGCAACGTATTGCGAATATTCTCATAAATATAAGGTTGCCCAATTAGCACGCGTTTAATTCCCGCGATCATATTGACGTCTAAAGCATCAGAATAAAGCGCAACATCAATAATTCTGCCTTCATCCACGCATAAACGGAAATCGACAATTCCCCAATTAAAGCGAGTTTCTAATTGATGAGTAAATTCTGGTGTTTTTCCAAAACGCCAATCCCAATCTGCCATTTTGGCATAATATTGCTGTAATGCAGGAAGTTGTGCGAGTTTTTTCTCATCTAACACTTCTACTTCAACTTCTTGCTGATAGTGTTTTTCAAACGCCTCAATAATGGCTTCACAGAGGATCTCATGCGTGATAGAGGGATTAAAATCCACTAAATTTGCAACACGAGAGCGCACAGATTTAATCCCTTTAGCTGCCAATTTTAATGGATGCGGCTGCAGATAATCACTCAATTTATCCATATCTGCATTGACTAAAAGCGTCCCATGATGAAAAGCACGATCGGCTTTATGTTTAAACGCGCTTCCTGAAATTTTTTTATTTTCAACCTGTAAATCATTTCGTCCAGATAAAATTGAATGAATGCCAAGTGTGGTAAGCGCCTCTTGGATAATTGCAAAGTTTGCGCTTTGATCGTAATCCTGTTTGGGTGATAGAAAGGTAAAATTCGTATTGCCTAAATCATGAAATACCGCACCGCCGCCACTTTGACGACGCGCTAAGAAAACATTGTCTGCTTCCATTTTATCAATCTTACATTCTACCCACGGATTCTGAAAATGCCCAATAATCACACTATCCATATTACGCCACAAGAAAAGAATCTGCGTATCCGCAGTGAGTTCATTAAAGATCCAGTCCTCAGTAGCGAGATTAAACCAAGGGCTAGTCACATTAGAAATTAAAATACGAATTTTTTTACACATACAGCGTTTTCCCCTTTAAAGCAAAGCTACCATTTTCCATTAATCCACCGCTTTGTAAAGAAAAGGGGAAAATTATTTTTGGACAATGACTTAAAATAAGAGGACTTAGCTAAGAAAAGCGTGCGCTTCATGACGACGATAATATTTTTTTCTATTTTCCTTTTTTCTTTCCTCTTTGAGTTGTTTCGCTCCAAGGGTTTCTGCATGCCGTTGCTCAAACTAAAAAATTCCCGATAACAACGAACGCTCACTAGCTTCCACAGGGAAGATTTTAGATCCTCGAGCAATCTCTAGATCAATAATTTTGCTAGAAAAATCTTTTATTTTTGAAACATTGTTATGTTTCATGATTACGTCCTTTATTGTACAAACACTAAAACACAAGGCTCGGCAATTTCGTTGGGTTAAATTGGGTTAAATAGCCGTTTAGCGAGTAGAGGTAGAACAACAGATGACTGAAAAATTCAAAGTAACTATATAGCATTTAGAAAAATAATAGGAAAATAAAAAGGTATAATATGATTTTGTTTTTTCATTAATCCTCCTATGAATATACAGTTATAACTTTTTATACTGTGTAAAAATAAACACCCCATAATATATACTAACCAAGACCTATCTAGAGAAATTACATATTATTAATTAGGATAAACTAACACACTCTTCTGGCTATACTTATTAAGTATTTACTTTTTACTAATAGTATAAATATATTATGGGAGGTCATTAAAGATATCCAATTTGGATATAAACTTACGCGGAGAGAAGGAAATGAAAAAAGATATGTCAGGCGATAAAAATCAATTCTTACAATGGGTAGATCTAATTATTATCACTGTTATCATGTTTGGATGGGCAATTTTTTACTCTATGTTAGGATTTTATGAGATAACTTACCAAGGAGGAGATATTGAAGATCTAACAACCTTTACAAGTAGCCAAAATTGGGAAAGGTTTTCTTTGCAATCAATTATATTGATAATAGTTTTTTGCTATCTCAAACTACGTAAATTTGATTTTTATCAATGGAATATTACGTGGAGTCTACGAAGTGTTGGTAAAGGTATTCTACTTTTTATTATCGCTGCAAGTATAATTGACATTTTTGGAATGCTATATGTAGATGAATATAAAGCCTTGTCGTCTGATGAATTAAGTATATTTCAAGAATGGTGGAAGAGTTTTAATTTTTCTATTATTCCTTATGCTTTACTAAATGGATTTTATGAAGAAATTTTTTTCTTAGGGATCTGTTTAGCTGTTAAACCGAAATCTCTCCCGTATGCATTAGCTTTTTCTCTTATAGTTCGCTTTTCATTTCATACTTATCAAGGGATAGATGCTGCCATTAATATAGGTTTCCTATTTGGAATAACTCTATATTTTGCCTATACCAGATGGTTAAATAAAAATTTATTACCTTGTTTTTTAGCGCATAGTATCGCTGATATATTCGGTTTGTCTTTTATTGGTTATATTATTTATTGATTTAATGATTATCTTCTTAGTGGGATTAAGTAACTAGGTTAAACATTGTAATTTTTCACTAGTAAAAAGGCTAAGTATTTACTTAGCCTTTTATTTTTATATCCATACTGTGTAGCCATTTTAACCCTTGAAATTTTTGATATAGCTCACTTGTTTAGGAAAATTTTTACAAAGAAAACAACTAAGTAAATGATAAGTCTTTAATTTTATTGTTTATATGAGCATTTAATTATTAAAAATTTTGGATTATTTGTGATTTTTTATAAAATAGATATTCCCTTATAAGGTTATTATATATTTTTTTATAACAGATCCTACCTCATGAAAATAAATAGAAAAAAAATTTTTTTTGTATATCTTCTTTAAAAATTTTAAATTGTGAGGTAATTAATGAAAAAATCAGTATTAACACTTATCTTATTAAGTAGTACAACATCAGTCTACGCAAATAGTATGAAATCTATGGATCATTCCATGCATACTAATATGGAAACTATGGGAAGTATGAAAAGTATGGGAAATACTAAAACCATGCAGGATATGGGAAACATGGAAAGCATGAATAATATGACTACTTCTCGTATTTTTATAGAAGGTGGATTAGGTTTAACTTCTCTAAAAGTCAAGCATAAAGATGGAGTAAAATTAAAACATAAAAATTTATTTGAACAAAATCTAGGTATTGGTATGGATTTTAATAATAAAAACCTTTTAACGCTAAAATTTACAAACTTAAAAAATTATAAAGAGAGATATAATAAAAATAAAGATATCAATTTAAAAATCATGAACTTAGGCGTAGATTATAAACATCTTTTCTTAAATGGTCATACAATCCGTCCATATATTAATGGAAGTATTGGATTAACACGCGGAAAAACAAAAATTATGTCAAATCATAAGGTTATAAATAAAGAAACGTCCACCCGATTAAGTACAGGATTTGGTGCAGGGCTTCAAGCTAATCTTACCAATAACTTTGTAGTTGGGTTAGGTGCAGAATATAACTATTATGCAAGTGATGTAACAGGATTAAATGGTAAAGCATTTGCCCGTTATTACTTTTAAATTAATATAACCCATAACTATTACATATATATTCTCATCATTACCACTTCTTAGAAGTGGTTTTTTTTACGCGCTTTATTTTTTACAAGTATGTGTAGAATGATTATATACACCCCCTTTATCTAGGCATTGATCTTCTTCATCAAAAGTTAATGCAATAAAGAAAAATACAAAGGAAAGTAAGGCAATACAGATTCCACCTATTATAAATTTAAGAATTTTTTTCATAATCTTCCTCTTATATTAAAAAATAGCATGGTCTAGGAAAATAAGCTCAAAGGTCAAGATATAAGCATGATCGGACTTATTATATAGGGAAAAGCTCCAATATAAACTTTTATTGAATAATTTTATTTTTAATTCTTTATAAGTTCTAAATAATCTATTTAGGCGACAGGTAAAATAGATACAAATTCGGTGACCGTGTTTTAATCTTTACAATGATTTACAAGAAAATCTCCGAACCGTAGAAGGTCAGATATCACTCCTCGCACCCGTTAAATTCCTAAAAATGTGATATTAATCACAAAGTAAAAACAAAGGTATTGTAAAAAAATAGCAACAGTTAATAATAAATGGAGTATTGCTTCATTCTAGATGGAGTTAAAAAATATTTTAAATAAAATTTGAGGAGTCATATATGAAAAACATTCTTGTAGTTTGTGGAAATGGTTTAGGTACATCCCTCATGATGGAAATGGCTGTAAAAGAAGTGCTAAAAAAAATGGGGGTTGAGGCGAATGTAAATCATGAAGATCTGTCGTCAGCCATGTCTAGTCAAGCTGATATTTGGGTAGCCGCAAAGGATGTGGCTAAGCAATTAGATGAAGCGGGGAAACAAAATATTGTTAGTTTGACGAATATTTTTGATAAAGAAGATATTCAGAAACAATTAGCTAATTTTATCTAGGGGGGCATATGCAAACGTTTTTTGAGTTTATGCTCGGACTTCTGAAAGAACCGGCAATTATGGTGGGATTAATTGCCTTCATCGGTTTAATTGCCCAACGCGCAGATTTTTCAACTATTTTAAAAGGTACGAGTAAAACGGTTTTAGGATATTTAATTCTTGGTTTTGGAGCTGCTGCCTTAATTGGTGCATTAAATAATTTCTCTACTGTTTTTAGTCAAGCATTTGGCACATCAGGAATTATTCCAAATAACGAGGCTATTGTCGCGGTAGCGCAAAAATCTTTTGGTTATGAAATGGCGTTAATTATGTTTTTTGCCTTTGTTGTCAATATCTTATTAGCCCGTTTTACTCCGTTGAAATATATATTCCTGACAGGACACCATACGATGTTTATGTCTATGCTAGTCGCAGTTATTCTTTCAACAGCTCACATTACAGGGATTTGGATGGTTACAATAGGTTCTCTGATTGTAGGGGCATTAATGGTTATCATGCCGGCAATTATTCAACCTTATACAAAGAAAGTAATGGGAACCGATCAGCTTGCAATGGGGCATTTTTCCACATTATCTTATTTAGTATCAGGGTTTGTAGCGAGTAAATTAGGTAATAAATCCCAATCAACAGAGGATTTAAATGTACCTAAAAGCTTAATGTTCTTACGTGATACTCCCGTGGCAATTGCCATAACTATGCTTGTATTTTTCATGTTATCGTCATTAGTGGCAGGTAAAGAGTTTGTTGATACTGTTGCAAATGGGCAAAACTGGATTGTATTCACATTTATGCAATCTTTCATCTTCGCGGGTGGCGTATATATCGTACTGCAAGGTGTAAAAATGTTCATCGCAGAGATTGTACCCGCATTTAAAGGAATTTCTGACAAATTAGTTCCAAATGCAAAACCTGCATTAGATTGCCCAATGGTGTTTCCTTATGCTCCTAATGCCGTATTGATTGGTTTTATTTCATCATTTGTGGCTGGACTACTTGTAATGCTGTTACAAGCAGGCTTAGGCTGGCCCGTCATTGTAGCTGGCGTTGTGCCTCATTTCTTTGTTGGGGGCGCATCAGGTGTTTATGGCAATGCAATGGGTGGTTTGCGTGGGGCAATTTTAGGTGCTTTTGCCCAAGGTATTTTAATTTCATTCTTACCGATGTTATTGTTACCAGTGCTAGGTGGGTTAGGTTTCCAAGCAACCACCTTTGCAGATTCTGATTTTGGTATTGTTGGTTTAGTGCTAGGTTGGGCGGTGTCATAATGTTAAAAGATTTAATAGGTAGTAACATTTCAATCGTCATGGAAAATACGCTTTCGCCAGATATTGCGGTTGATAAAATGTGTGAAAAATTATTAGCGTCTGGTGCAATTAAACCGAGTTATATAGAGGCTATTAAGCGCTTACAAAATGAAATTGGCCCTTACTATGTAGTTGCACCAAGAATTGCAATGCCACATGCACGCCCAGAAGATGGTGTAATCACGGAAGGATTACAACTCACTGTTTTTAAAAATGGCGTAGATTTAGGCGATAAAGATAATGGCAATGTTTATATCGCATTGACCTTAGCGGCAACAGGGGCTGAAAACCACATGAATCTTATTCAGTCCGTGGCAACTTTTTTCCAAGACGAGGAGCGCATTGCAAAAATTATTAATTGTAATAGCGTTGAGGAAATCATCGGTTATTTAAGTTGAGAAAATGGATCGTTAGAGTGTAAATCTCTAGCGATTTATTTTTTTATGCAAAAAGGTATAGAATACCCAGAGGAGAGATGATAAACCCATAAAATGTAAATTTCCTTCTGGATATTTATATGATTAAAAAGGTAATTTTGTATATTGTCTTTAACCAAAATACCCCAAAAAAGGCAATGAAAATTTATTTGCATTCCTCGATCTCCATGGATTTTTAGCGTACAATAATCGGCAATTTTATGCGCTATGGAAATGGAAGAACCTGTTTTTGTGGGCACAATAATAAAATTTTATATTTGAATGGAGCAGAAAATGACTAAAAAGTTCAGAAGAACCAAAATCGTTTGTACATTAGGACCAGCTACTGATCGTGATAACAACTTAGAAAAAATTATTGCGGCAGGTGCGAACGTTGTACGTATGAACTTCTCTCACGGGTCCCCTGAAGATCATATGGAACGTGCGCGTCGAGTACGTGAAGTGGCAAAAAAATTAAATCGTCATGTCGCAATCCTCGGCGACTTACAAGGTCCAAAAATTCGCGTTTCTACCTTCAAAGACAACAAAATTTTATTAAGTGTTGGGGATAAATTTATCCTTGATGCCGATTTACCAAAAGGCGCTGGCGATCAACACGCGGTTGGTCTTGATTATAAAACCTTGCCACAAGATGTAAAAGAAGGCGATATTCTTTTATTAGATGACGGTCGTGTACAGCTTCGCGTGTTAAGTACCGAAGGTAATAAAGTATTTACTGAAGTAACCGTTGGTGGACCACTTTCAAACAACAAAGGTATCAATAAACTTGGTGGTGGTTTATCAGCAGACGCGTTAACTGAAAAAGATAAAGCTGATATCCTTACCGCTGCAAAAATTGGTGTAGATTATTTAGCGGTGTCTTTCCCACGTTGTGGTGATGACTTACGTTACGCACGTCGTTTAGCTGAAGAAGCAGGTCTTTATGCAAAAATTGTTGCAAAAGTAGAACGCGCAGAAGCAGTAGCAACACCAGAAGCAATGGATGACATTATTTTAGCGTCTGACGTAATCATGGTTGCACGCGGTGACTTAGGCGTAGAAATTGGCGATGCGGAACTTGTCGGTGTTCAGAAAAAACTTATCCGTCGTTCACGTCAATTAAACCGCGCAGTAATTACTGCAACTCAAATGATGGAATCTATGATCAACAATCCAATGCCAACCCGTGCAGAAGTGATGGACGTGGCAAATGCGGTGTTAGACGGTACTGACGCGGTGATGCTTTCAGCAGAAACTGCTGCAGGACAATATCCAGAAGAAACAGTTTTAGCGATGTCTAAAGTTTGCCTTGGTGCAGAAAAAATGCCAAGCATCAACATTTCTCGTCACCGTTTAGATCGTGAATTTGGTTCAATTGAAGAAGCCGTGGCAATGTCAGCGATGTATTCTGCAAACCACTTACCAGGTGTACAAGCAATTATCGCATTAACAAGTACTGGTATGACACCATTATTTATGTCCCGTATCAGTTCAGGTTTACCAATCTTCGCATTATCACGTCATGAAGAAACATTGAACCTTTGCGCATTATTACGCGGTGTTATCCCTGTTTTAGATACCGATCCAAGCAGCCGTACAACGCGCGCCGCTCGTGACGCAATCCAACTTCTTAAAGATAAAGGTTATGTTCATACTGGTGACCTCGTCCTCTTAACCCAAGGTGACGAACTCTCACTCGGAAGCACCACAACCTGCCGTACTTTAGTGGTTGAATAAACAAAAGATATGACACACAAAAACCCGCTGAAAGGCGGGTTTTTTATTAGAATTACATAATTTTTACAGAAAATGGGGGCGTGATTTCCATTTTCTAAAAAAACAAAAACTCGCATATTTGCGAGTTTTTTACTATTCCTTTTTCAAACTTTCCGTAGAACCTATGCCCTTGGGTGGTGTTGGTGGTGGAGTTGTTTGAGGCGTTCTTTGGCGACGTGGGTGTAGATTTGTGTCGTGGAGAGATCGCTGTGCCCGAGGAGCATTTGTACGACACGCAGGTCGGCGCCGTGGTTTACTAGGTGAGTAGCGAACGCATGGCGCAGGACGTGAGGCGAGAGCTGATCGGTGTCAATATCTGCCAACATGCCGTAAAGTTTAATGCGATGCCAAAAGGTTTGGCGGGTCATTTGTTTACCACGGCGACTTGGGAAAAGCACGTCAACGTGGACGCCATTCACTAATAATTGGCGCCCATAGACTAAAAAGGCTTTGGTCCAATACGTTGCTTCTTCGCCCATTGGCACAATGCGTTCCTTGTTACCTTTACCGATTACACGAATTACGCCTTGTTCAAGATTGATATTATCCATTGTCAACGACACTAATTCCGTTACCCGCAATCCCGTTGCATAAAGCAGTTCTAACATTGCTTTATCACGCAGTTCAAGCGGATCATCGGTATTTGGCGCGTTGAGTAATTCTGTTACCTGATTTTCGCTTAATGATTTAGGTAAGCGAGCGGGTAATTTGGGTGAGGTTAAAAGCGCACTTGGATCATCACTGCGGTAGTTTTCCTGATATAAATAATGGAAAAATTTCCGCAGTGTGCTGAGCATTCTAGCCATACTTGTCGTTTTATAACCTTTTTCAAGGCGTTCGCCTAAGAAGGTTTGTAAATGCACATTGTCCACTTCTCGCAAATCAATTTGCTGATTTTCGAGCCATTGGAAGAAAGCAGTTAAATCTAAACGGTAAGATTGCACCGTGTTTTCAGATAATCCTTTTTCTAACCATAATTCATTTAAAAACTGATCAAGTAGGCTAAAAGTCTGCATGGTTTTATTCCTCCGTTATAACCGTATCAACAGAGGTGACCGCAATGGTTTTCATTTTGCGTGGAATGAACGGAATGGCCAAGAATGCAAAAGCCGCCATTACCAAGAACGTGTCTGTTGGAGAAACGCCATATAACCAACCTGCAAGGATTGATAAAATCGCTAAGCTACCACAACCTGCAATCGCGTTGTAAAGTCCTTGTAAGTTAGCAAAGGCTTTTGGTGATTGATAAGAGATGTAACGTACGATAGCGTAGTGGTTTAATGCGAAGGTTAAACAGTGCATTAATTGCAATGGAAGAATTTCTGCAAAGGTGTGTGCAAATGGGAATAAGGCCCAACGAATACCTGTGGCAATCGCAGAGATGTAGAATAAATTACGTAATTGCCATTTGCCGAATAGTTTCGTCACGAAGAAGAAGAAAATCACTTCAGCAAGTACGCTTAAACCCCAAAGCACACTGGTGGTTTCAACTGGAATACCGAGGTGTTTCCAATAGATAACACTGTAAACATAGTAAGCAGCATGTGAACCTTGAATAAGGGCGACGGCAATGATGATACGTGTTGTGATTGGATTTTTAAGTAATTCTAAAAGTGATGGAGGAGCGATATGAGCAGTGTCTGGATCGTGGTGATCTTTTGGCATAATGCTTGGCGGAAGCATTTGTGCGGACGCATAACAGAATAATAATGCCGTTACGACCCAACCAACGTATTGTTCACCGATATAGCCAATGAATGAACCGAATACCGTTACCCCGATCATAAATGCCAAAGAACCGATTAAACGCACACGACCATAGTCTAGTTTTACTTGGAATTGCCAGGTCGTAGCGAGGGTATCGCTTAATGGAATACCTGCTGAGTTAACGAAGGAGAATAACCATAATCCCGCGCACAGTAACCAGAAGTTTTGTACTGTGAAACTCATATAAACCATGATGGCACAGCTACCCCAAGCGATTCCACGCAGGGCGGTAAGAAGTTGAGGAGCGGCTTTAATAAAGCGGGTAAAGAACATGCTTCCTGCGAAGCGGAAAATGTAAGCGGATGCCATGATAAAACCAATGGTTTCAGCGGCATAAGCCTGAGATTTAAGCCAAGCTGGGAAGAATGGCATAAATACGCCATAAGAACAAAAATAACCGAAGAAGCTGAGAATCAGCCACGGATATGGACGTAATTTCATTAAAATAAATCCTGTTATTGCTAAAAATATTACGATAAAACCTTTGAATTATTACCTAAACGATGAAAACAAAGGTAAAATACTGGCTCATTCTACCGAAATTATTAAGGAACTACTATGCTTTGGTTTAAAAACCTAATGATTTATCGCTTAACCAAAAACCTAGATTGGTCTGAAGAAGCACTACAAGAAAATTTAGAAAAAGAGAGTTTTACGCCGTGTTTACAAGGGGAGATGACACATTTCGGTTGGACAAATCCGCTCAAAGATAGCGAATTATTTTATTTTCAAAGCGGAAAAAATATTTTACTGAAAGCGCAAAAAGAAGACAAGATCTTGCCAGCTGCGGTGATTAAACAGGAATTAGATGCACGAATTGCTGAACTTGAGAAGAAAGAAGGACGCAAATTACGTAAATTAGAAAAACAATCTTTAAAAGAAGACGTGATCGCGACTTTATTACCTCGTGCCTTTAGTAAAAATCAAACCACAACGCTTTGGGTGGATACCGAAAATCAATTAATTTATGTAAATAGTGCATCCAGTAAACGTGCCGAAGACGCATTGGCATTATTGCGTAAAAGTTTAGGCTCACTTCCTGTTGTGCCTTTAACTTTTGCTAACGATATGAGCGAAGTGATGCGCCATTGGATTATCAATAACGACGCGCCACAATGGGCAACGATTTTAGAAGATGCCGAAATTAAAGGCGGTTCTGACGAAGCGGTGATTCGTTGTAAAAAACAAGATCTTGGCGCAGATGAAATTATCGCTTTCTTACAGTCAGGCAAAACGATCTCAAAACTCGCATTAGATTGGGACGAACACGTAAGCTTTGTTCTAAAAGATGACGCAACGATGGCCCGTTTAAAATTTGCGGATGAATTACGCGACAAAAATGCGGATATTGATAAAGAGGATATCGCACAACGCCTTGATGCAGATTTTATTTTAATGACCGGCACATTAAGCCAATTGACTGACCATTTGCTCAATGCATTTGGTGGAGAAAAAGAACGTCTATAATCTAAAGGACATTTTTCCGATCACGCCCTGATTTTCCAAAAATTTTATGGGAAATTGGGGCGTAATTTTATAAAAGCGAAAAAAATTCAGAAATTTTAAAAATTTTTCACAAAAACAGACTTTTATCCATTCTTGAAAAGGCGAAAATCAAGTATAATTAAGACAATTTTTTGCCCATTTTTAAGTAGGAAAAAAGCATGCTTGACACATCTCAAACCATTCCAGAGCTAGTGAATTGGACAAGAGAACGCGAGTTTTCATTAAATCTTACAACAGAGCGCCTCGCATTTTTATTGACCATCGCTATTTATAATAATGAAAGTCTGGATGGCGAAATGCTTGAAACGGATCTGGTGGATTTATTCCGTCATGTTTCACGCGAATTCCAGCAAAGTAAAGACACGCTCACACAGCGTGCCAATAATGCGATTAATGAATTAGTTAAACAACGTCTGATTAATCGTTTTACCAGTGAATTTACTGAAGGATTAGCGATTTATCGTTTAACGCCATTGGGCGTTGGGATAGCGAATTATTATATTCGCCAACGCGAATTTTCTACTTTACGCCTTTCTGTCCAGCTTTCTATTGTGGCTGGTGAAATCAAAAAAGCCGCAGAAGCTGCTGAAACTAATGGCGATGACACTTATTGGCATCGCAACGTCTTCGCTCCTCTCAAATATTCCGTTGCGGAAATTTTCGATAGTATCGATCTTTCACAACGTATCATGGATGAAAATCAACACGCCATCAAAGAAGAAATTGCCGAGTTATTAAGTAAAGATTGGCAAGCGGCGATCTCAAGCTGTGAACGTTTACTAGATGAAACCTCAGGCAATTTACGTGAATTACAAGATACCCTCAATGCTGCAGGTGATAAACTGCAAGAAGAATTATTGCGTATCCAAAGTTGCGTAATCGAACGCTCCGACTTAGATTTTATCGATAATCTTGTGATTGAATTACAAAATAAACTTGACCGAATCATTAGTTGGGGACAACAAGCTATCGACCTTTGGATCGGTTACGATCGCCATGTACATAAATTTATCCGTACCGCGATTGATTTAGATAAAAACCGTGTGTTCTCACAACGCCTACGCCAATCTATTGCAAATTATTTTGATGCACCGTGGTATTTATGGACCGCACAAGCAGAACGTCTTGTCGATATGCGTGATGAGGAATTAGTGTTGCATAATGAAGAGGCGTTCGGTGAATTGCCAGAAGATTTACAATATGAAAGCATCTCTCTTTTACAAGACGAAATTGCAGAAAAAATGCAGGCATTACTTGTTACGTATCGTGATAAAAATGAGCCGATTGATCTCAGTATTGTATTGCAACAACAATTGGCAGAACGCCCATTAAGCCAACATTTTGATGTGGCGCGTATTATTGTCGATCAAGCTGTAAAACTCGGGCTTGCAAGTGCCGATTTATCAGGGATTTATCCAGAATGGCAAGATGTCAATGACGAAGGCGCCGCCGTTCAGGCCAACCCAATCAACCAATATTAACCTCAACAGGAAAATGTTAAACATGTTAGATAACCAACAACAAGAAATGTTACCTCCTAATTTAGCCAAAGCATTAGCCAACCCCCTTTTCCCTGAGGTCGATAGCCAATTGCGTATGGGCAAACATATTTGTATCGAACAACTTGATAATCATAGTTTCTTATTGGATTTTCATCGTGAACTGGACGAATTTTATCGTCGCTATCACGTAGAATTAATTCGTGCGCCAGAGGGCTTTTTCTATCTTCGCCCACGAGCAAATACGCTGATTGCACGATCCGTTTTAACTGAATTAGAAATGCTAGTCGGTAAAGTGTTGTGCTACCTCTATTTAAGCCCAGAGCGTTTAGCTCAGCAAGGGATTTTCAGCACGCAAGAAGTGTATGATGAATTGTTAAATCTAGCTGACAAAGACAAATTATTAAAAGCGATTAACCAACGTTCCTCGGGTTCTGATTTAGATAAACAAAAACTTGCTGAAAAAGTACGTTCTTCACTTAATCGCTTACGTCGCTTAGGCATGATCATTACTGTAGGCGATCAATATAGTGGCAAATTTACCATTACCGAAGCGGTATTCCGTTTTGGAGCAGAAGTGCGTGCGGGTGACGATGCGCTTGAGGCGCAATCACGCTTAATTCGTGATGGCGAAGGGGCAAATCCACAATCTCTCGCTGAATTAAAACAACTTAACCAACAAATTGACACTGAAGCAGAGCAAGAAGACGCGTTCCAAGAGGATGATGAATAATGGAAAACAAAAATAATAACGTAACCCAATTATCGCGTGGCAAATTCCGTTCCCTAACCTTAGTGAACTGGAATGGTTTTTTTGCCCGTACTTTTGATATTGATGAATTAGTTACTACGCTTTCTGGTGGTAACGGGGCAGGGAAATCAACCACGATGGCGGGGTTTGTTACCGCATTAATCCCTGATTTAACTTTATTACATTTCCGTAATACTACAGAAGCAGGCGCCAGTGGTGGTTCCCGTGATAAAGGCTTGCATGGTAAATTACGCCCTGGCGTGTGTTATGCGGTTTTAGAAGCAGAAAATTCCCGCCATGAACGCATTTTTATGGGTGTACGTTTGCAACAAGTAGCGGGGCGTGATAAGAAAGTTGATATCAAACCATTTTCATTATTAAAAGTCCACGCTGATATTACACCAACTGCACTTTTAACCGATATTATTAACGGGCAACAAGCGCGCGTTTTATCCTTAAACGATTTAGCGGCTAAAGTAGAAAAATTAGGTGGTGAATTTAAACAATATCATTCTATCGCGGATTATCATTCAGTGATGTTTGACTTAGGTATGTTGCCAAAACGCTTACGTAGCTCTGCGGACCGTACTAAATTCTATAAATTGATTGAAGCCTCTTTATACGGGGGTATTTCTAGTGCGATTACTCGTTCTTTGCGTGATTATTTATTGCCAGAAAACCAAGGAGTGAAAAAGGCCTTTGCAGATATGGAATCTGCGTTGCGTGAAAACCGCATGACTCTTGAAGCAATCAAAATGACGCAAGGCGACCGTGATTTATTTAAACATTTAATCACAGAAACTACGCAATACGTTGCTGCCGATTATATGCGTAATGCGAATGAACGCCGTGGTAATGTTGAAAAAGCCTTAGAATTTCGTCGTGCGCTTTTCCAAGCTAAAACAGAACAAGAATTAGCGCAACATCGCTTAATCGATTTTAGCCGTGAAGCCGCAATGCTTTCTGAAAGTGAAGAAGGGCTAGAGCAAGAATATCAAGCGGCATCTGATTTCTTAAACTTAGTACTTAACGCAAGTCGTCATCAAGAAAAAATTGACCGCTATCAAGAAGATGTTGAAGAATTACGTGAAAAAGTTGAAGAGCAACAAATCGTCTTAGAAGAAGTTTCCGAAGAAGAGGAAATGCAACAAGCGGAATTAGAAACCCTTGAGGCACAAATTGATGATTTACGCGATGAATTAGCGGATTACCAACAAGCGCTTGATGCTCAGCAAACCCGTGCACTGCAATATCAACAAGCACAACAAGCCCTTGAAAAAGCCAAAACACAATGCGGTCTTCCACAGCTTACGCCAGAAAATGCAGCGGATTTCCACTTCGAGTTTGAACAAAAACTTGATGAGATGATGGAAACCTTATTAGATTTTGAACAAAAAATGGCAATTTCTAATACTGCGAAAAATCAGTTTGACGAGGCATATCAATTATTGCGTAAAATGGTTGGTGATGTCGCGCGTGAAGATGCATGGCAAGTTGCGCAAGAAGTGTTGGATATGTATCCACAACAAAAAATGCAAGCTCAACTGGCACCACAACTTCGTGCGAAATTACAAGAGCTTGATAAACGCCTTGCACAACAAAAAAATGCACTCCAACAATTACGTGAATTTAACCAACGCACTGGCTTAACGCTTGATACTGCAGAGGCGTTCGCTGAATATGCAGAAGAAAAAACAGCTGAAGCGGAAGAATTAGAAGCGCAATTAGTGGAATTAACAGAAGCACGCTCTGAACTTCGCCAAAATCAAGCAACACTGAATGCACAATATCAAGAAAAATCTGCGCTTGCGCCAAGTTGGTTGGTGGCACAATCTGCGTTAGACCGTTTAAGTGAACAAAGTGGTACACAATTTACCTCAAGCCAAGATGTTACCCAGTTTATGCAAACGCTTTTAGAGAAAGAACGTGCATTAGGCTTAAAACGTGAGCAACTTGCCGCAAAACGTCAACAATTAGACGATCAAATCGCACGCCTAAGCTTACCAGATGGCGCAGATGATCCACGCTTAACTCAGTTAGCCGAACGTTTCCAAGGTGTCTTACTTTCAGAATTGTATGATGATGTACCTGTTGAGGACGCACCATATTTCTCCGCACTTTATGGACCAGCTCGCCATGGTATCGTGGTACGCGATCTTGCAGCGATTAAAGATGAATTAGCGACTTTAACCGATTGCCCTGATGATCTATATTTTATCGAAGGCGACCCAGCAAGCTTTGATGACAACGTTTACACTTCAGAAGAATGCGAACACGGGGTAGTGGTTCAAGTATCAGGACGCGAATTGCGTTATTCTACTTTCCCACAAATTCCATTGTTTGGACGTGCTGCACGTGAAAAACAATTAGAAGTTTTACAATCAGAACGTGAAATTGTCCAAGAAGAATATGCAAGCATCGCGTTTGACGTACAAAAATGTCAACGCCTATCTGAAAACTTCAGCCAATTTGTTGGGCTACATTTAGCACTGGCTTTCCAACCGAATCCAGAAGAACAGCTAGCGATTATCCAACAACAACGCAATGAAGTTGAACGCGATTTAACCGCCGTACAAAATCAACAACAACAGGCTCAACAACAGCTTTCATCAATTAAAGGGCAATTACAGCTTATTGCGAAAATTACCCCTGCATTGGATCTCATTGCTGATGAAAGTTTAATGGAAGAATATGAGCTACGCCGTGAAGAGCTAGTTCAAGCAGAAGAAGATGAACAATTTGTTCGTCAAAATAATGTGACAATGTCACAATTTATGCCAATCGCCAATGCGTTACGTAGCGATCCGGCAAATTATGACAAACTGGTTGCCGATTACGCTCAAATCCAGCAACAACAAAAACGCTTACAACAACATCGTTTCTTACTTGCTGAGGTGGTGCAACGCCAAGCGCACTTTGCCTATGCGGATGTTGCTGTCGCTGAAACCAGCGAATTAAACAAACAATTACGTGCGCAACTCGATCAAGCACAACAACGTCGTGAAACCTTGCGTGAAAACGTACGCCAAAAACACGCACGCGCAACGCAATATCGCCAAGTGTTAATCGAATTAACCAGTGCCTTGCAAGAAAAAAATAAAATGTTGCAAGAATTAATTAGCGAAGTAGGACAGCTTGGTGTACGTGTTGATGCAAATTCAGAAGAATTGGCGCGTGAACGTCGTGATAATTTACATCAACAATTAGCGAACAATCGCCAACGCCGTCAATTCGTTGAAAAACAATTAACCTTAATTGAAAGCGAAAGCGAAAACCTTACTCGCCGTATTCACAAAGCAGAACGCGATTACCATACGCAACGTGAAATCGTGGTGGCGGCTAAAGCAAGTTGGGAAGTGGTATTGCGCCTTTCTCGTCAAGCCGATATGGAAAAACGCCTCAACCGCCGTGAATTTGCGTATCTTTCTAGCGAAGAACTTCGCTCAATGTCGGATAAAGCCCTCGGGGCATTACGCACAGCGGTCGCAGATAATGAATACTTGCGTGATAGTTTACGCGCCTCAGAAGACAACCGTAAGCCTGAAAATAAAGTGCGCTTCTTCATTGCGGTTTACCAACATCTTCGTGAACGTATCCGCCAAGACATCATTAAAACCGATGATCCGATTGATGCAATCGAGCAAATGGAAGTGGAATTAGCACGCTTAACCGAAGAATTGACAACTCGTGAGAAAAAACTCGCGATTAGTTCTGAAAGTGTAGCGAACATCATGCGTAAAACGATTCAACGTGAAGAAAATCGTATTCGTATGCTTAACCAAGGCTTACAAAATATCGCATTCGGTCAGGTGAAATCGGTACGCTTAGTGGTGAATATTCGTGAAAGTCATGCGGCATTATTAGATGCGTTAACCAATAAAGCTGAAAATCAAGACTTGTTTAACGATAACCGCATTACGTTCTCGGAAGCGATGGCAAAACTTTACCAACGCCTCAACCCACAAATCGATATGGGGCAACGTTCTGCGCAAACCATCGGTGAAGCATTGCTTGATTACCGCAATTACTTAGACTTAGAAGTTGAAGTTTACCGTGGTACAGACGGTTGGTTGCGTGCAGAAAGTGGCGCACTCTCTACAGGTGAGGCTATCGGTACAGGTATGTCTATCTTATTAATGGTAGTGCAAAGCTGGGAAGAAGAAAGTCGCCGTATCCGTGCGAAAGACATCTTGCCATGTCGTTTACTCTTCCTCGATGAAGCGGCACGTTTGGATGCGAAATCTATCGCAACACTGTTTGAACTCTGCGAACGCCTCGATATGCAACTGCTTATCGCCGCCCCAGAAAACATCAGCCCAGAAAAAGGGACAACCTACAAACTGGTGCGTAAAATCACCAACAACCACGAACACGTCCACGTGGTCGGTCTAAGAGGCTTCGGCGCCCGAGAAGAATAACCTTTAAAAAACACGCCCCAATTTTCCATAAAATTTTGCGAAAATCGGGGCGTGTGGATTATTGGTATTGGGTTATCTTTTGTTTTTCTGCAATAACTTTTTTACGGATCTGTTTATACTTTTTATCTAGTAAAGCCGCATAATTTATTGAACCTAAAAGCTTGTTATAAGTGGTTTCGAGCTTTTTCTTATCTAGTTTATCAGGGGACGTTTTTAATATATCTTTCCATGATTGTAATGCGGTATGTAATTCACGTAGGAAAGTATTTGGAAGGTGAGGATCACCATTTTTTATATATATGCCTGTCACCCTTCTAATTTTAAAGGGCTTGAAAAGCAAAATTTTTTTAGTATTTATTTGATAACCATAAGATGTAATGATTTTTTTAAGTTGATATTTAAAATTATGAGGTATTGTTTTCCCTGAAAAAGTAAGATCATCTACAAAAATACTAAAACGTAAGTCATATTGATTGGATAGCTTAGCGATTTTTTCAAACATATTGTAATTTGTCCAAAAAGCTAAATGCATACTAAGTTGACTCCCTGTAGGCAACCTTCCTTCATGTGTGGTACATAGTTCCGAGAGGATAGTAGCGATGTTATGAGAACATTGAAGTTTATTTTTAAAAAATTTAAAAATTGCTTGTCTTTTAGTAGATGGAAAAAATTTTTCTATATCGGCTGTGAATACATGTAAATCCTCTTGGAGGTGAAGTTTGGCATTTTCAATGTGAGAAGCACCTTTTTTACCTGACATGAGATAATCTGGCATCGCTATTCGAGCAAGGAGATCACCAATTCGATAATGAATTTGCTTTAAGAGATTTTTAGGTGTTTGAATAATACGATGTTTTTTTGAAAATGAATGATAAAAATCTTTTAAATTTTCACGGACAAAGATTAGATCGTTTTGAGATATATTAAGTATCTTTAAGAGTTTTTGTTCATACTGAATATTATAAAGTGGACTTTCTTCTAAATTATAGCTTTTATTTCTAGTGTTAAGTTTAGTCATAATTTGATTTTGAGTCTGGCTGTTTAGTAGGGTAGGAAGCAGAGGTATACCAAGTTAGGATATCAATTAATTTTTCGTGTGGAAAAACGTGCCATAGAATCTTTAGAAGAATACAAATATCAATAAGACGTTTGGTAACTCTAGCAAGCACATTCAAGATTAAGTAAATTGAAGTAAGTATCTTAACAAAATTACTTAGTCTAGATGATAAACTTTTTTTGGTATCTGATACAGGTCGATTAATTTTATTAGTCATATTAGCTCCTTTTTTCATATTTTATACCGCGAATAAATTCGCTCCCTCACCTAAAATATGATAGCTCCAGTATCATTCTCCTCTGCTAAACTAATGCACAGCACTACTCACAGTGCTGTGCCCAAAAGATTTCCTAAAGGTTACTTAATGACTGCCTAAAGGGGCCTATTGGGATTAGGTAGAAACAATGTTTCCGAGTTATTCACTCAATGTTATATTGATGAGAAATGACCTAAGTAATCGACTTAAGTAGAGTAACAAACACACATAGATAAATCAAATAAAAAATATTTATATATCAATAAGTTATATTATTGAGAATTACTTATTTAGTAGTAAACTTATGAAATAAACAATTACTAATTATTTGATTTGTATGATCCATTAATAACAAGTCGTACCTCTTTAAAAGAAAGCTACTATCAAATAGTTATCAAAAATAATTAACTTTGGGATGTATTACATAGATTAAATTTATAGCATCTACCTTTAAAAAGGTATAGGATCACCGCATCTGTAGCTTGAAGGAATATTTATGAGTACACTTATGCAAAAAGATGTGTTGATTGAGGCAGTAGCGAATGCTAAGGCGATTTCAATCAATAAACATCAAGGAAAACATCCAGCCTCAAAAAGGCTCGGTCAGTTAAGAAATATTATTTATTTAAGTTCCCCTCAACAGATTGATTTTAATGAAACACTCCAAGAAATTAATCTATCAAAAGAAACACTTTTATCCCTTCCTGATTTATCCCTACATAATGAATTAACTGGTGATATGTTAATTCTCAGTAAGTTTGAAGAAGCTTGGAAACAAATGCTAGAGGATAATCCACAAATCAAAAAATCGAATAATCTTAAAGCATTTTTGTTAGGCGGTCAGCCTGGTGCTGGTAAATCATTTGGAGCTAAACAGGCTTTACATCAATTAAATAATAATATTGTTGTTATTAATGGTGATGAATTTAGAGCATTGCACCCTGAATATGAAGAAATTTATAAACAGCATGGAAAAGATGCAAGTAAATATACGGGTGAATTTGCAGGAATTATGGTGCATCTTTTTAGAGAACGGGCGTTAAAAGAAAAATTAAATATTGTTATTGAAGGTACATTTAGAACGACTGAAACGCCGATTAGAGAATTAACAAATTTTAAAAAACATGGTTACAGTGTTGATCTTATTGTTTGTACTTGTCCGCAAGAAGTCAGTCTAGATAGTACCTTTGAAAGAGCAGAAGGACATAAACAAATAGGTATTCAACCTCGCTATGTGCCACCAGAACATCACGATTTAGTGGTCGATAAACTTCCTCAAAACGTATCAGAAGTATTTAACACTGGTCTTGTAGATAGATTAGAAATCTATTCAAGAGATGGAAAATGCTTTGATTCGACTGCCAATAATCCCGATGAGATAACACAAAGAATTTACCAAATTTTACACGCCACTGATAGTTACTAATAACGACTATTTATTATTTTGCAATTTGAGAAATAAACCTAAGGAGAAAATATGAAATTTCGTACTAAATTACTTCCTGTCATGTTATTACCAATCCTTATTTCTGGATGTAGTACTATGGATGGGGTTATGGGACAAATTAAGGATAAGATGAATGAAGCACAAGCTATGTCAGCAGCAAAACCTGAAAATTTAAGCCAAGTTTGCCGCGATTATAGTTCTAATGAAGTGATGGCACGACGTAAATGGGATGGTCGTTACGTCTCAACAAGTGGTCGAATTACATCTATTCAAGATTTATTCGGAGGGTTAAATTTAGGTATTGAAGGACATGGTTATAAATTTATTGCAAAAGATGTAACGGGTATTGATGTAAGTCAACTCAGAAATGGGGAAAAAATACATGTAAAAGGGATTATTAGTATGCCTATCGTAGGGTGTTACTTCGTCTTAAACAATGCCATTATTTCCTACTAATATTTTAAAATCCCCCTCGGGGGATTTTTTCTTTCTAAGCCTACCTAATTTACTGTCTTCACCCCTGTTTACTTAAATCTCCATAAAATTTTACGAAAATCGGGGCGTGAGTTTTATTTTTGATTTTAAAATGTATAAAAAAGACTCTTTATTTTATTTTTTTGATCTACTTCAAAAAAAGATAGGATATCTTTTTAAAAATAAAGGAAAAAAAAGCTAATTAAATTGACGGATTGTTTTTTTTTTGCACAATTTGCGTTCTCTTATCCTACAATAAAATTCCTAACGCTATACCTACTTATTGGGGATATATCTATTTTTTATTAAAAGAGGTCCTTATGAAAGCTAAGCAAACGCTCATTGATTATGTGCAAAATATTCAACGTATTACACAACCTGCCGATATTGAATTACCATTTAATACTGATGAATTGCTCGCCAAAATTCAGCAAAAAGAATTAATTGTTCCAGTCGTTGGGGCATTTTCAGCAGGAAAGAGTACTCTGATTAATTCTATGTTAGGTGAAAATTTATTACCGACCAATATTACGGCAGAAACTGCTCTTGCAACAGAATTACGATATAGTACGGAAAATTATATTGAAGCCTATACCAGTGATAGTCATTTTGAACGTTTTGCCCTTTCTGATCTTGAAAAAATCAAAGATAAATCTGAATATTACCAATTTTTAAAACTTTTCTTAAATAATCCCAAACTTAAAGAAATTGAACCCTTAGTGCTCGTTGATATGCCAGGGTTTGAATCACCTATCGCTAACCATCATCAAGCTATCTTAAATTATCTCAACCGTGGCGTATATTTTATCTTTTTAACCAGTGTGCTAGATGGCACGATTACACGTTCTATGCTTCAAGAAATTCACAATACGCAGATGGTTGGCAAAGGCTACAGTTTTTGCCTTAGTAAAACCAATTTACGCTCACCAGAAACCGTAGCAGAAGTACGCGATCAACTCGCACGCCAGCTAGCGACACAATGCGATTATCATGAGCCAATTATTCTGCTTGGTGATAACGGCGGGGAAAATCTTCATAAAATTTTATTAAGTATCAATCCTGATGCACTTTTTAAAGAGGTTTTTCTCAATACGTTACGCAACAATTTTTTCCAACTTGAAGAAAATATTAATGTAAAAATTAATGCGCTAAATGCAAGCCGTGAAGAAAATGAGGAAACAAAAGCGAGCCTTGAACAAGCGATTTGCCAGGTACAGTGTCAAAAACAAAACGAGATTGAAAACTTAAATCGTTATAACAATGGCACTTATGTAGATCGCATTATTGATAGTGTAGTAAATGCGATTCGTATTAATGAGCCAAACTTGATTTCAGCTATATTCACCGATCTAGAAACATTTAAAACTAAACTAAGTAATATTATTAAAGATAGTTTATTGTGTGAAATTAATCAGGTCTTTACAGTAGAGAGTAACCAAACCATAGAGGAATTTGAAAAAATTATTGGTAATTCAGTATCAAATTTAAAAATTTTTGATGATTTTGATGGTAATTATTCTGATATCACAGACGATATTATTGAGACACTTGATAGTGTAACAGATAAATTAGAGCCAATTAGTGATATTTGTGATGTAGTACCAACAAAAGTAACTAAGGCTTTATCTGCTGTGCATAAAGTTATGTCAAAAATAATCCTTCCTATTACTAAAGAGATATCACCTATTATTAAGCATTTTGTTGGGGATAAGTATAAAGAGGAATACCGCCAACAAATTAGTGATACATTGAAGTTTGAGGTTATCCCTGAACTACGTGGATACCTACGTAAAGAATTACAACCACAAATCGCACAAGGGTTATCAGATCTGATAAGCCAAGTTTCTTCGCAATTTGAGAATCGCCTTACTGGTTATCAGGCTGAAATTCATCAAATTTTAGAGAAAGAAGCTACAGAAAAAGCACAACGTGCGGAAAAAGTAGTACAGTTGGCCAAAGTACGTGAGGCATTAAGTGAAAGTGCCCATAGAATGATTTTCTAAATTATAACTATGGGAGACTCAAGAATGCATCAATCTAAATTATTTAAGCTAAATGCTGAAATTAATCAGTTTTTTGATTTGCATAAAAAAGATAATAAAGCATTGAGTGAAAATCTTTTATTTAAGAATAAATTGATTAATCAAACAAATTTAGAAAATGAATGGCAAGATAAAAATAACCTATCACGTAAATTACGGATTGGAATTATTGGTCGTGTTAAAGCGGGAAAAAGCTCACTATTAAATACCTTATTTTTTAATGGAGAAAATATATTACCTCAGGCAGCAACTCCAATGACTGCAGCCTTGACTATTATGAAATATGGAGAGGAAAGGAAAGCGGAAGTTGAGTTTTATAGTAATGAGGATATTAAAATATTAGAGGAACATGATCAAGTTTATAAAAGAGAATTAAAGGCTATTATTGAGCGTGAATTGTTTCAAAATGGTTCAGATGAGATAGTTAATTCAATACAACAAGATAAAGGTAGATTAGCAAAATTAGAGAAGGACATAACGAGAGATTTTAATCACGCTAATCCGATTTTGGTTTCTGCTCATGAACAAATAGAAGCAATGAAACAATATCCGCTTGATGAGCAGGAACGCCGAACTGTACAAACTCTTACTGCCACCTCTCATCAAAAGTTAATGAATGAGTTACATGCTTATGTAGGAAATCATGGAAAATATACACCATATACTAAATCAGTAACTTTGTATCTTAATGAAGAATCCTTAAAAGATTTAGAGGTCATTGATACGCCTGGAGTAAACGATCCCGTTGCTTCTCGTGAAGAACGTACTCATGAATTTTTAAAGCAATGTGACGTGGTTTTTGTTGTTTCGCCATCTGGACAATTTTTAAGTCATGAAGATTTAGCACTTATGCAACGGATAACGGTCAATGAAGGGATTCAAGAAATATATCTTGTTGCCAGCCAGGTTGATAATGAACTTTGTACTCCGAGTGAAGGGGGATATGGTGAATCACTTGCAAAAGTTCTTGAAAATATTACACAAAAATTAACAAAACAGGCATATCGCGTTTTCAATACGCATCCCATATTAAGTCAAAATTCAAATTTGTGTGCACTATTTCAAAAACATCAGATTATTTGTACCTCTTCTATGGCTTTTAAAATGCATAAAGCGTTTAGTAATAAAGCTGAATGGAGCGGGGATATACAAAAAGTTTGGAATAATCTCGAGCACTACTACCACGATTATTTAACTCCTGATGATACAGCACAACATTATTTAGAAAAGATTGCAAATATTAGTGGGTTAAAAGCGGTTTTAGAAGAAGTCCGTGCAAATAAAGATGAAATCCGAGCACGTAATCAAGCTAATTTTATTGAAACGAAGAAAAATAATTTCTTAGAACTCTTAAATGAAGTCAATGATTACTTTAATAAAAGTATTATGAAAGTGGAAACCACCACTTCAAAAGAGGCTGAAGATCAGCTTGCACATATTCGCAGTTTCCAAGCAGAAGCGAAAGCGGGTATTGATACTGTTTATAAAGGGGCCATCACAACCATAACGCAAGAAAATGGTTGGGGAAATTCGCTTGATGAGATCGTTGATAATTCAATAAACGAATTCTTCAATGCGAATAGGACTTATGATGCAGAAAGAACGAAAGAGGTTAGAAATGAATCGTCATTTTTGAATTTATTCGGCTTATTTGCAGGCACCCATACTGAGCGTTATACAGTGACTGCTATTAATGCAACGCAGATAAAGGAAATTCTTAATTCTGTACGAAACAAGGTTGCACGAAATTTAAATGTGAAACGTGGTGAATTAAAACAGGATTGGGAAGAAGCATTGGTTCGTGATGTATTCAGGATGATGGATAAATTTAATAGAGATGTAGAAAATGGTGAAAAATACTTAAGAGATTATGAAATTAAGCTCCCCATTCTAGAAATAGTGACTAATCTACCAATCCGTAGAATTGTATTGAATGATGATATTCCACTAGCTATAAAAAATAAGTCTGGTGAACTGACTAGTGATTCAGCGCGTAAATTTCAAGAAGCTGCAAATGATTATATTCAAAAAAAATTAATTCAAAATTTAAAACATGACAACCAAGAATATGTAGAACAATTAAAAGGTGCATTGAATAGCATTTCTCTTGGAGAAAAAATTACATCAATTCTTGAAAAACAGGCTGTTGCACTCGAAAAAGAAATTAAAAATGAAACTGAATGCTTAGCACGCTATCGCCATATCCAAGATGGTGCAAATCAACTAATTCAAAAAGTTCAACAGGAGTTATAGGATGGCAGATCAACTTTCTGACGATCTTGAACGTTACAAGAAAAACGTCCGTAAATTACAAGATGAAAATGATGAATTAAATGCTGAAATTGAAGATCTTGAAGAAGCATTAAAAAAATCTAAACGAGATCTTGAAAAATCAGCAGCCAGTGAGCAAAAAGCACAACAACAGTTAGCTGCTCAGGCACAGGATTATGTGCAACAAACAGAAGAATTACAGGCTGATTTGGTTCAAGAAAAATTACGTAGTAACGTTGTAGCAGCTTTACTGCGTATGGAAAATACGAACCAAGCCTTTAAAGATTTCCAAAACGTACTATATGGCGATTTTATGGCGTTTGCCAACGAGGAATCGTCTATCGCAGATGAAGCACAAGTCCTCTTAGATTTACAAGCGATTGAGCAAGAATTACAGCTTATTTCCGCTTACCCAGAGTTTCACACAAAATGTACCGTGGCTGTTGGTGGTGGGTTTAGCGTGGGAAAATCCCAATTTATTAGCAGTTTATTTGAAGATAAGCGTTCTAGCTTACCATCAAATATCGAACCGACTACGGCACTTCCAACCTTTGTTTTAGATGGTAAACAAGGGCAATTAATTGGTGTGAATAGACAAGGGGCGAAAGTTAACCTTAGTGAAATTGACCCACAAATTAGTGAAAAATTAACTCACCAATTTATGGATTCTTTCGGTTTTCCACTTAAAAGCATTATGCCTTATATGTTTTTACCGACACCGTTAGCCTATAAACATCTATGCTTTATTGATACACCAGGGTATAACCCCGCAAGCAGTGGTCAATCTTCTACTAAAGATGATGAAAAAACGGCTTTGCAATATTTACAAGATGCCGATGCAGTTATTTGGTTGGTTAATATAAATAGTGGTACGTTGGTAGCAAGCGATTTACAATTTTTACGCACGATAAAAAAAGGAAAACCAGACGTGCCGTTGTATATTGTTTTAAATCGTGCAGATCAACGTAGCCTCGTAACTTGTAAAGAAATATTTGATGAAGTTAGCGATGTATTGGATAACGCAGATATTCAATATGACGGTATCTCTGCCTATAGCTCTAGCCTTGGCAAGGAATATATTCATTGTAAGAATAGATCTTTACAATCATTCTTAGAAGAATTAAACCATCCACAACCTAAACTGGATAATATTATTGCTAAAATCTATGCAATTGATGAAAAATATCAGCGAGCAATTTTAAGGTCAATATGTGTTAATGAACGTTATATAGATGCACTTTGTGATACTGTTCTACGGTTGGAAAATGATAATTACGCTCAAGGACCGTCAAAAATTTATGATTGTTTAGAGGATATCTTAGACCAATTTCATAAAATAAATAAAGAATTAATAGTACACCTTAAGGCCTTAGAAAATGTAACCACAAAGTTTGTTGATTCTGCCATACGGATATTTAATTCGAATACAGAGAATAATGTTGAGATTATCACGCATTTAAAACGCCAGATTATTAATACAAATGATATTGATACTTCTGATATAAAGATTACTCAAGTTATAGAAAAAGAAAAACAACTGGCAGATGAATTAATATCAGAAATAATGAAGATAAGTGATAACGATGATTCTCTACGTGGGCGCCTTTTTAGTGAAATAAATAGTCTATTAAACTCTTTAAAGCCTGGAATAGACCTAGGAGCCTTTTGTATATCAAATAATTTGGGAGTAAAAAATTTATTTAGTAAACTATGGGGAAAAAGCCAACACCCAGATGAAGTTAATAAAATGGATAATGATAAGAATATCGCATTAGATTTATTGAAAACTTATCAAGATTATATCAATGCTAATTCTTCATTGAGTCTAAACTTATTTATAGATTTCGTAAAAGAGAAGTTACCATAATACAACAAACTCATTTTAGGAACTAAGTAACTACTTCCGAATAATAACCCTAAAATCCCCACCAGGGGATTTTTTATTTTCCGCCCTAAATCACGCCCCAATTCCCCGCAAAATTTATGCATTATCTTGCTTATCCAAACAACCAAATTGATAAAAATCGTGCTACAATCCGCGATTCTATAAAATGATGTAATTTTAAACAATTATAAAGGGTTTAGTTATGCAGAATTTAGGACTTGCGGTACTTTTTAGTGTTTTGGTGTCGGTGCTTTTGAAAGTGGCGAAGCAGGGGAAAATTCAAATCGATCAAGCGATTGCGTTTAATTATATTTCCGCGGGGGCGTTGGCGTACTATGTGTTAAAGCCCAATTTTGATGGGGTAGGGTTTAATCAATTTTTGATGACCAGTTCCCACATGTCAATTTTTATTGCATTAGGTTTTTTATTGCCAACAGTTTTTATCATTATGGCGAAGGCGATTAATGTTGCGGGAATCGTGCGGGCGGATGCGGCACAACGCCTTTCGTTAATTTTACCGATTTTAGCGTCTTTCTTTTTATTTGGGCAAAGCTTAACGCACGCCCGATTAATCGGCATTATTTTAGCGTTTTTAGCGCTTTTCTGTTTAGTCAAAAAACCGAATGCAGAAAAAGGTACATTGGGTGTTATGGGTGCGGTGAGCCTGTTACTCGTATGGGCAGGATATGGGGTGATTGATATCCTGTTTAAAGAAGTTGCGAAAATGGGCGGGGCATTCCCGAATACCTTATTTGCTTCATTTGTACTAGGTGGCGGGATTCTTTTTATTTATCTTGTTTTAAAACGAGTAGAGTGGACGATTCCAAGTGTGCTGGGCGGTTTGTTTTTAGGTTGCTTAAACTTTGGAAATATTCTGTTTTATATCAAAGCACACCAAAGTTTTAGTGGCAATCCGACATTGGTATTTGCGAGTATGAATATTGGTGTCATTATTTTGGCAACCTTAGCTGGGGCGGCGTACTTCAAAGAAAAAATTAGTAAAATCAATTGGCTAGGGCTTGTATTAGGGGTTTTAGCGATTTGGTGTTTATTCTATTTAGATAAATTTATGGCGTAATGCCAATTCGTTTTGTCAAAATAATGGTGCAATCAGTATGCCTCATGGCGGTTTTTCCGTTAAAATGAGGCATTCTTTTCATTAAAAATAGACATAGATTTATTATGAGTAACGATTTTAGTTTTTTTATTTACGATTATGAAAGCTTTGGTGTCGATCCTGCGCGTGATCGTCCTGCCCAGTTCGGGGGTATTCGTACCGATGAGAATTTTAATATTATCGGCGAACCCGTGATGTTTTATTGCCAGCAAACTAGTGATTATTTGCCATCGCCAG
Source organism: Actinobacillus sp. (assembly GCA_020026155.1). Classification (GTDB taxonomy): domain Bacteria; phylum Pseudomonadota; class Gammaproteobacteria; order Enterobacterales; family Pasteurellaceae; genus Actinobacillus_C. The sequence continues at coordinate 101,816 of JAHHQX010000004.1, forward strand.
ATGCGGTGATGGTTACAGGGATTACGCCACAAGAATGTAATGAAAAGGGCGTTCCAGAATATGAATTTGCCGATAAAATCCTTGCTGAATTTAGCCAGCCGAATACGTGTATCATGGGTTACAACAATATTCGCTACGATGATGAAATGACACGCTACACATTCTATCGTAATCTGCGAGATCCATACGCATATAGTTATCAAGATGGTAATTCTCGCTGGGATTTATTAGATCTCGTGCGTGCGTGTTATGCGTTACGTCCAGAGGGAATTAACTGGGTGTATGACGATGATGGGTTACCGTCTTTTCGTTTAGAGCTTTTAACTAAAGCGAATGGCATTGAACATAGCCACGCTCACGATGCGATGGCAGATGTTTATGCGACGTTAGAAATGGCGAAATTAATTAAACAGAAACAACCACGTCTTTTTGATTTTTACTTTAAAAATCGCGATAAGAAGAATATTGAAAAGATGATTGATACAGCGACATTAACGCCGTTAGTGCATGTTTCTGGTATGTTCGGTAATGCACGTTCAAATGTATCTGTCATTGTGCCATTAGCGTGGAATTTAAAAAATAAAAACCTCGTGCATTGCTGTGATTTGATGGGCGATGTTGAGGCAATGCTAAAACGTTCAGCTGAAGAAAATCAGCAAATTCTCTACACTAAGCGAACCGAGCTTGAAGAACAGGGCATTGCGCCCGTACCCCTTAAAGGCGTGCATATCAATAAATGTCCATTTATCGCACCATTAAATACCTTACGTCCACAAGATGTGGAACGGCTAGGTATTGATATGGAAAAATGCCAACGTAATTTAGCGTTATTACGAGAATACGCCTATATCCGTGATTTTACATTAGATATTTGTGGGACGGAACGTGAGTATCCTGCGGATGAAAATGTAGAAACCGCGCTTTATTCAGGGTTCTTTAGTCGTAATGATATGAATAATTTAGCGATTTTACGGACGTTGCCAGTAGAGAAGTGGGATGATTGTGGCTTGAAGTTTGAAGATCCGCGTATTCCACAACTTTTATTTCATTTTAAAGCGCGTTATTTCTTTAAAAATCTATCAAGACCTGAACAAATTAAGTGGAAAAAATACCGCTTGAATAAAATCGAACAAAAAGCCGCCGAATTTGAAGCGCGTTTTTACGATTTATATCAAGAAAATTTAGGCGATGAAGAAAAAATAACCTTATTAAGTCAGTTACAGCTTTATGTGAGTAAATTATTTGCCTAGAATAAGACTCGTTTGATTTTTGTGCGAAATGAGAATGAGGAGAAATCAACGATGAAAAAAATTTATTCAATTAGTCTTGTATGTTTAGCAATGATGGGTACTGCATACGCAGTGGAAACAGCAACTACAACTGCAGCAGCACCTGTTGCCGTAACAGCAGGGATGCATGATAGTTCTGCAATGAAAACCGATCCTATTTTAGGGATCAATCAACCTGCTAACATGACTAAAAATGGCAATTCTCTTTATTTAGAAAAACCGGTTAATTTAGATATGTATACTAAACTACGCACTATGGCGGAAAATAGCTATGCAAAATTAACCCATTTAGCTGAAAACGGTGATGTGAAAGCACAATATGCGTTAGGTTACCTCTATTACAAAGGCGAAGGCGTAGAACAATCTGATATGCGTGCCTTTGAATGGATTACGCGCGCAGCGGAAGCAGGTTACGCAAAAGCACAATATGAACTTGGCGTAATTTATTACTACGGTTTTGGTCAAATTTATGCGTCTGAAAAAGAGGCTGCAACGTGGTATGAACGTGCGGCACAAAATGGCTTTGCACAAGCACAATACGTGGCAGGTCGTTTATATTTGAAAGGCTACGGCGTGAAAAAATCTTATCCAAAAGCGTTTAAATACTTCCAACGCGCTGCCGATCAAAGTGTTGTAAAAGCCCAATATGAATTAGGCTATATGTACCAACACGGTTATGGCGTGAAAAAATCTTACGAAGAAGCGTATAAATGGTATATGCGTGCTGCTGATAAAAATGATGGCGATGCGGCTTATGCGCTAGGCGAAATGTATCGTAAAGGTGAGTTTGTGAAAAAATCTAATGTTGATGCGTATAATTGGTTTGTTAAAGCAAGCCACTCAGAAGATCAACTTGCAAGCTCAAATGCAAATATTGCGCTGACCGATCTTCAAAAAGTGTTAACACCCGCTGAACGCCAACAATTAAATCTTCACTAATTTGTGCTAACGCACATAAAAGCAGAAAACCGCTACCTCGTTAGCGGTTTTTTATTGGATTAAAAATATTCAATTTGTACTGTTTATTTTTACAGTAAACCTGTTACACTACCCAAAAATTTTCTTTTTCTATAAGGTACGATGACTAAGAAGCAACGCAAAATCATTCATATTGATATGGACTGTTTTTACGCATCAATTGAGATTCGGGATAAACCGCATTTGCGCGATAAGCCTGTTGCCGTAGGAGGAAGCGCTTATGAGCGAGGCGTGTTATCAACGTGCAATTATGTCGCACGTAAATACGGGTTGCATAGCGCGATGCCTACCGCGCAGGCATTTAAAAAATGTCCTGATCTGGTGCTACTGCCCGTGAATATGCCGTTGTATCGTCAGATTTCCCAACAAATCCAGCAGATTTTCCATGAATATACTGATCTGGTTGAGCCGTTATCGTTAGATGAGGCGTATTTAGATGTCACGGATTGTACGCGTTGCCAAGGTTCGGCGACGTGGATAGCTGAGGAAATTCGGCAACGGATTTTCAAAACAACAGGATTAACCGCTTCAGCAGGTGTTGCACCGCTAAAATTTTTAGCCAAAATCGCCTCGGATCAGAACAAACCGAATGGTATTTTTGTAATAAAACCACAAGATGTAGATGCCTTTGTTTATCAATTACCGCTGAAAAAAATTCCGAGTGTCGGTAAGGTAACGAATGAAAAACTCAATCAAATGGGGTTGCATACCTGTGGCGATGTGCAAAAAGTTGAGCAACATTTAATTCTTAGCCAATTTGGAAAATTAGGGCATCGTATCTGGCAATTTAGTCATGGTTTAGATTCGCGTGAGGTACAGCCACATCGGCAACGCAAATCTATTGGGGTAGAGCGAACGGTTATCCATGATTTTGTTACTTATGAGCAGGCGCTACCGTTATTAGATGAGCTTTTTGAGTTATTAAAAAAACGGATTTTTCGTGTATCTCCTCATGTGCCTTTGCAACATTTCACGAAATTAAGTATTAAATTAAAGTTTGATGATTTTAGTCAAACGACATTAGAAAAAACGGGTCTTACTTTTGGTTTAGAAAGTTTTAAACAATTATTGACGCAAATTTGGCAAAGAAGTCATGGGCGAGCAGTGCGCTTAATTGGTGTGCAAGTTCAAATGCCAAACGAAGCCAAAGAAAGTCAGCAAATGAGTCTTTGGTAAATTTTGCTTGAAATTTTTTTAGGAAAAAGGCTATATTCCGCAAGAATATTATAAAGTTATAAATTAAGGAGTTTTTTATGATGCGAATTTTATTGTTCCTCGCAACCAACTTAGCGGTATTGTTTATTTTTAACATTATTTTGTCGTTAACGGGGATTCGTTCGCAAGACGCGATGGGATTACTTATCCTCGCCGCATTATTTGGTTTCGTAGGATCTTTTATTTCCCTTTGGTTTTCAAGAGGAATTGCATTACGTGCGGTAAATGGTGAAGTGATTACCCAGCCACGTAACCAGATGGAAGATTGGTTAATGCAAACCATTAGCTATTTAGCACAAAAAGATGGATTACCAATGCCTGAAGTGGCAATTTATGCCTCACCAGATATGAATGCTTTCGCCACTGGTCCAAGCAAAAGTAAATCGTTAATTGCAGTAAGTACGGCATTAATGGAAGGCATGACTCCCGAAGAAGTCCAAGCTGTATTAGCGCATGAAATGAGCCATATTAAAAATGGCGACATGGTAACGATGGCCTTGTTACAAGGGGTAGTGAATACTTTCGTAACGTTCTTATCTCGCCTTATCGCAAATGCAGTGGCCACAACGCGTAGTGATGAAGAAGATAATGGTGAATTGAGTTATGGGATTTATTTTATCGTTTCCATGATCTTAGAACTTGTTTTTGGGGTACTTGCGAGTATCATTGTGATGTGGTTCTCACGTTTCCGTGAATACCGTGCGGATGCAGGTGCGGCGCGATTAGTGGGTAAACAAAAAATGATTGATGCATTACGCCGTTTAGAACAGGTTTCTGATCCGCATGAGATGGAAGGTTCCTTGGCTGCATTTGGGATCAACGGTAAACGTGGCAATATTATGGATTTATTCTTAAGTCACCCGCCACTTGAAAAACGTATTGAAGCATTGCAAAAAATGCAATAAAAAAGATAATTTTTCCAAAAGCAGGGAAGTCCCTGCTTTTTCTTTGGCAATATTTGAGGAAATTATGACGCAGGAAGTACATCAACTTGATGATATTATTTCAATTTTTAATCAATGTTTTAGTGAAGAATTTAATACACGCTTGGTAAAAGGCGGCGATGAGCCACTTTATTCTCCCGCAAATGAGGAACGTCCTTATCATGCGATTTATTTTGCACGTGGCTTTTATAGCAGTGCATTACACGAAATTGCTCACTGGCTTATCGCTGGCAAAGAACGTCGTTTATTAGAAGATTTTGGTTATTGGTATGAACCAGACGGTCGTTCTGAGGAACGCCAACGCGAGTTTGAAAAGGTCGAAGTCAAACCGCAAGCTACCGAGTGGATTTTAGCGCAAGCTGCAGGGCATCGTTTTTTTGCAAGTAGTGATAATTTAAATGGTAACGCAGGAAATACGGCACCTTTTAAACAAGCCGTCTATGAACAAGTCAAAGCCTATATTGCCAATGGTTTACCGCCCCGTACGGCAAAATTACGCGAAGCATTGTGTGATTTCTATGGAACAAAGAAAACCCTAGATATTGCAAATTTTGATGTCACTCGTATCTAATAAAAATCCCCTTTTTATACACGGTTAAAAGCGTATGAAAAGGGGATTTTGCATAAAATTTTACGAAAAACACGGCGTGTTTTAATGCTCGTGATCTAAAAGCGCTTCAAGGCTACTTTTCATATCGGTTACTTGATTGGCGTAGAGATGTTTTTTCTCTTGTTCTTCAATCATATAAATAATCGTTTCAGAGAGTGTCATATTCATTTTCTTTGAATATTCCGCCAAGCGACGCCATACCGCAAAGTTTAAATCAATAGATTTTTTGCGAGTATGTTGATGTTCGGCATTGAAAAACCGTTTCCGTTTTGCACGAATTGCCTGATCAAGCTTGACTTTGAGATCAGGGTGAAGATGTTGTTTGACCCAGTTTTCGATAAACTCCGCATTATGTTCATTTTCTACTAAAGCCTGCGTAAATTGCTGATTGGCACTTTTTTCCTGATAGCGACAAATATTTTCCTGATTGCGATATTTACGCATAAGGTAAAGCCACTTCCATTTTGCTTCTTGATTTTCTAATTGTTGGTATTTCATAGATAATAAATGTGACGTTGTAACTAATAGCATTATAAAGTAAGACTGGTTAAAAAGCGAGTCATTTTTAACCAGAGCAAATGTAGCATATTATAAAAATAATTCAAAAGAGTTATAAAAAGAAGTAAAATGATCAAATCATTTTCCTTATGCAACGTAAGTGAAAGGAAAATCGTTTACAAAAAAGGAAGTTATAAGGAAATTTTCTATGTATTTAAAAGAGTTATCGCATTTCAATATTAAAAAACTGTATTTAGAACTCGCTGTTCTATTGTCGCAAGTAGATGATGAATTTTTACCAACAAATCGTCTATTGAATGCGATGGATAGTGAAAGTAATGCTTTTTTTCAGGCTTATTCTCAAAACAATAATATTGATACATTGCCAACCTTTAATCTTTGGAAAGCATTGGCACGCGATGAATTACTCGAAAAATTTAGCCATTATTTTAATGGCTGTATTGACGATCTCAAACTGGCACTGTTAGAAACGGTTATCAATGAGAGCGTTTATTATTATCAAAGTGCAGATATCTTTGGGGTCGCAGAGAAAAAATATTCACGCGTTGATGTGGTTGAAGATCTGGCGGCACTTATTGCGAATATTAATCATACTGCTGTTGTAGTGCTTTCAAATATTTTTACGCGTTATGGCAACGATCCCGTGCTAAAAAATGAGATTATCCAGAAAATCTTAGCCAGTGGAGCAGATTTATTTTCTATTAACGAGAATATGCTTAGTCTTTATTTATTCTCGTATGAAAAAGTACGTTTGGAAATTCTCACCGCGACTGCAAAACAATGTATTGATAATGCGTTGGCAGGTTTACAAAAAGACAATGCGCCCTTTACGCTAAAAGATAAAAAATATCTCCTTTTAGAATTAATTATGTTCGCGTATGGAGCGGGGGATTTAAGCGAGAATCAACGCCAATTTTTAGAACATATTTGTGATGATTTAAGTATTGAAAAAGTACAAATTGATGAATTTAAAGATGTCGCCAAAAATTTAGGCAGTGCGATTAAGGCGACAAATGCTTTAATTAACCAGTAAAAATAGAGAAAAGCGGGGAAAAAAAGAGGGAAAGCATTTGCTTTCCCCTTTTTATTTTTTAGTGGTTATGCACGATTTCATAGCACGGTTCGTACGGCGTACCGGTTGGAAGTTTCATTCGATCTTGTTGAATGAAAGCTCGCAATAATTTATCCATTTTACGCATGAGCGCACTTTCACCATGAAGCTTAAATTTACCATATTTCGCAATTGCATCTTGTGCATCAGGTTTAATATTACCCGCAACGATTCCTGAGAAGGCGCGGCGTAAATTTGCCACTAATGCCATTTCAGGTTGATCAAGATGCAGATTAAGCGCAGCCATATTTTCATGGGTTGGATGGAAAGGTTTTTGCAATGCCTCTTCTACATAAAGTGACCAGTTAAAGCAATACGCATCATTGCGCTCTTGGCGTTGCAACGTGACTTCTTCAATACCTTTTTTCATTGCTTTGGCTACTGCATTCGGATCATCAATAATAATATCGTAATATTGACGTACATTTTCACCAAATACATCCACCATAAATTGATTAATCGCATTAAAGTAACCTTCGCATTCTTTAGGACCCGTTAAGATAAGGGGTAAAACGAGATCTTGGTTTTTTGGATGCATTTTAATGCCCAATACATAAAGGAACTCTTCAAATGTGCCTGGGCCGCCTGGGAAAATTAAAATACCATGCCCAAGACGCACGAAAGCCTCAAGGCGTTTTTCGATATCCGGCATAATAACCAATTCATTCACAATCGGGTTTGGTGCTTCAGAGGCGATAATAGATGGCTCCGTAATTCCAATAAAACGACTTTCTTTATAGCGTTGGTTTGCATGAGCGATCGCTGCACCTTTCATTGGTGCTTCCATGACACCCGCACCACACCCCGTCACGATATTTAATTCACGGTAACCAAGTTCGCAACCTACAGCACGACAGTAAGCGTATTCTACTTCATTAATAGAATGACCGCCCCAGCAAACAACGAGATTCGGTTTTACATTACTAAGCAAAGCCCGTGCGTTACGCAGAATATCAAAAACTTGATTCGTTAAATAACGGCTATCTTGAATATCCCATGGATTTGTACGATGTTTAAGAATATGGACGAAGAGGATATCTCGGAGTACAGCAAAAAGATGATATTGAATATTAATGATCATTTTATCATCCACAAAGGCACTTTCTGGCGGATTATAAAGTGCAAGGGCGACGCCACGTTCACGGCGTAAGAGTTCAATATCAAAATCTTCGTATCGGCTTAATAAAGCACGGCTATCATCTGTGGTAATACCAGAATTAAGCACTGCAAGTGAACAGTTACGGTAAAGTTGATACAGCGGGCTTTTGGCGGTTTTAGCGAGCGATTCAACCTCTAAATGGGAAAGTTGATCCATACTGCCTTTTGGATTTACTTCATAAACTCTTTGCATAAAAAATACTCCAAAAAATGAGCGAAAATTTTATTCTCTAAGACTCTTTCCAAGAAATCAATGATCTAAAACAGTATTTTATAAAATCTCAGAGAAATTGCCCGCAACAGCAAAAAATGTGCCATAATGTCGCGTTTAATTTTAAAGATGATTAAGAAGAAAGCGCATGAAGACACCAAGTGTGGATAAACAGAAAGAGACAGCGAAGGCGCAGGGGCGTCATCGTTATCAACTGAATGTGGCGGATCTCGCGCCAAACATTGAAGATTTTCCATTGGCAGAATTTCCGAATGAATTGAATTTCTTTTCTTTTCAATCGCAAAGTAAGCAGGTATTAGAAGAATTTTTACAACTCGATACTCAACGCCTTTTAGTTTTACAAACGGAGAATATGGCGGAGTACGCGCCTTTTGTGGAAGGTTTTATTGAATCGTTTTATCAAAAAAATCACGCCACAAAAATCGATAAATTTTATTATCAATCTGAACGTACTGAAACGGGACAAACCGTCTTTACGCGTGCCACCCAACCGCAGGCGCCGAAAGTCGTAACGGGACTTTATATTGATAGCGCCCGCCTTTTTGGTAAATTGTATTTTGATGAAAAACATCAGCAAGGCTCCATTCAGCTCGGCATGGTGCAAGAGGCGAGCGGTGGCGTATTGATGCTCAATGTCGCGGAGTTTTTAAATAATTTTCGCTTGTGGCAACGATTAAAATCACTCCTTGTGACACAAAATTTTGTATGGCAAGGGGAAGATATGCAAGGGTATTTCCCATACGAAATTGCTGATTATCCGTTAAATTTAAAAGTCATTTTATTCGGAACGCGTGAAGAATTAGCGAATTTCCATGATGCAGAATTAAATCTTTACCACCTTGCGGATTATTCCGAATTAGAGCAAATCATTAATTTAACGCAGTATGATAATGCCAATAAATGGTTCTGGTGGGTGCAATGTTTAGCGGACGCCCAAGAAAAACGGATTGATACTGATGCTATTAATCTTTTATATCAACAATTTGTTCGCGAAACAGAAAGTAAAAACTGGGTCAGCCTCTCGCCGTGGAGTATTACTAAAATTTTCCAACAAAGTGCTTTTAAACAAGCACAAGATATTTTAACGGCGGACATGTTGCAGCAATATTTTATCCATAAAGATAAGCAACAAAGTCAGCTTCGAGAACAATCCTATCAAGCGATTTTGCAAGATCAGGTTTATATTGCCACAAAAGGTGAAGTTGTCGGACAAATTAATGGCTTGTCAGTGGTGGAATATGCAGGCGTACCCAAAACCTTTGGCGAACCCGTGCGAATTAGTTGCCTTGTCCAATTTGGTGATGGTGAAGTTATTGATATCGAAAGAAAAAATGAACTCGCAGGGAACGTCCATAGTAAAGGGCTCATGATCGCCGAAGCTTGTCTTGCCAACGTTTTACACTTACCCGCCCAATTACCATTCTCTGCAACGGTTGCGTTTGAGCAATCTTACGGGGAAATTGATGGCGACAGTGCCTCATTAGCTTGTTTCTTGAGTTTAGTGAGTAGCCTCGCGGATGAGCCATTACCACAATCAATCGCGGTGACGGGTGCAATAGATCAATTCGGTTGTGTCCATACTGTTGGTGGAGTGAATGATAAGGTTGAAGGCTTTTTCGCAATTTGTAAAGCTCGTGGGCTAACGGGTAAGCAAGGGGTGATGATTCCAAAAGCCACACTCGAACAATTAAGTTTATCCGCTGAATTGCAACAAGCAGTGGCAGATAATGAATTTTCATTATGGGCGGTATCTGATATTAATCAAGCTTGCGAAATTATGTTTGAGCAACCGCTTTTAGATGAAAAATTAACGGGATCGTTGGTGGATAAAATTCATCGTCGATTTGGTGAAAATAGCGATAAAGGTGGGTTATTTTCACGTCTTTTCCGTCGATAATTCTATGTTTAAGATAATACGCCCCGATTTCCTGAAAATTTTTTACGAAAATCGGGGCGTGTTTTTAGTTTTTGCTTGCTAAAAATTCTTCTAAATTATCAATCGCAGACAAAGCTTTTTGCCGTCTTTGTTGTTGATATTCCAGATTTTTTTGTAATTGTGCTTGCTGCTGTGGAGGACAATGTGCAAGCTGATCTTGGATTTTTTCAATCAATGCATTTAATGCATTTAATCCTTCGTAATATTTTTCTAGGCGTTCCCGTGGCGGTAGGGCATTAATCCTTTTTAAAAGTGCCTCACGTTCCGCACTCACCCTCTGTGGGGCTTTCTTAATAGGCGTGGTGCGGAATTGGCGTTGTGTTGCCTCGCGTAGGGCTGCACATTGGTTAATAATTTTTTCACTGATAAAATTGGCTTTTTGAATATCGTCTGTGCTTACTTTGGCAAGGTAATCGATATTACGCATAATTTCAGCAAAGTAATAACCGAGCGTTTCAAAATTTTGGCTAAATAGTCCAATTTCAAACGGCATATGAATGGTTTGTTCGCATTCATGGCTAAATTGATTTTGCCATTGTTGAATATGTTGGCGGAGAATTTGAATTTGATTGTGTGTTGACATAATTGGATTGCAAGCGGATAGCTGATATTATGGTTAATTCTATAAAATTTTACTTAAAACGCCTATGGCATTGTGGTATAAAGGCGTCTTATTTTTAGCATCATAAAGTAATAAAGGATCTTTATGCAATCATTTAATGATGAACTTGTTGCACAGATTTATGCAGATCATGTCGCACAAGATTTACATACTATTCAAGATTTTTTGCGTTGGGGCTATACGGTCTTCAACCAATCTGATATTTATTTTGGGCAGGGCAGTGATAATGCGTGGGATGAAATGCTTCACCTTGTATTGTCTACCTTATCTTTACCTTTAGATACGCCGGAACATATTTTTAATGCACGTTTAACTAAATCAGAGAAAAATCAGTTAATTCAGCTTGTGGTTGAACGTATTTCGCAACGTGTTCCAGTGGCATATTTAACCAATAAAGCGTGGTTCTGTGGTTTAGAATTTTATGTAGATGAACGTGTGATTGTGCCTCGTTCGCCAATTTGTGCGTTGATTGAAGATAAATTCGCAGGATTAGTTTCTCAGGAACCTAAACGTATTTTAGATTTATGTACAGGCAGTGGCTGTATCGCGATTGCATGTGCAAATGCGTTCCCTGAGGCTGAAGTGGATGCGGTAGATATTTCGGTTGATGCGTTAAATGTTGCGGAAATTAATATTGAGCATTATCAATTAGGCGATCGCGTTTTTCCGTTACAATCAAACTTATTCCAAAACCTATTGACCGATGGCTACGATCTCATTGTGACAAATCCACCGTATGTGGATGAAGAAGATTTAGCTGATATGCCAGAAGAGTTCCACAATGAACCCGATATTGCATTAGGTTCTGGTGTAGATGGTTTAACAATTACAAAAGAAATTCTCGCTAAAGCAAGTGATTACCTCAACGATAATGGGGTTTTAGTATGTGAAGTAGGGAATAGTATGCTTGAATTAATGGAGATTTTCCCAGACGTACCATTTAATTGGGTTGAACTACGTAATGGGGGTTTAGGTGTTTTCGCATTGACGAAAGCAGATTTACTTGCGCATAAGCATACCTTTGAACAAGCACTCGCAAATTTATAATTGTTTTAGTTAGGGCATCAAGGACGAGGTGTAATTGATGTCCTATTTTTTTGAGGTAAATATGAATATTAGTGCTGTCGCCAAACGAAGTGGTTTATCCGCAAAACAGATTCGAGATTACGAAAAAATGGGCTTGCTCCCACATGCCAAGCGTTCAGAAAGTGGCTATCGAATTTATACAGAAGACGATCTCACCCGTTTAATTTTTATTAGTAATGCGAGAAAAGTTGATTTTTCATTACTGCAGATTAAGCAATTACTGATGCTAAACGATAATTCCAATCGTACGAGCCGTGAAGTTAAAGAAATTACAGCAGAGCAGATTGGAAAAATTGAAGAAAAAATTACTCAATTACAAGAAATGCTTGGTATTTTACGCCATCTCTATGCGGGCTGTCATGGTGATGAAAATCCCAATTGTTCCATTCTAAAAGCATTACATGGTAAGCAAGAGAAAGCCTAAATTAGGCTTCCTTATTAGGTAATTCAAGCGCGGCGTGTTGTACCTTAACGCGTTTTCCTAATGTTCTGAAATAAGCACCGAGTTTTTCAGCCAGATAAACAGATCGGTGTTTTCCCCCTGTGCATCCAATTGCAATGGTCAAATAACTGCGGTTATTGGCCTCTAACATGGGTAACCATTCCGTTAAGTACGCTTCTGTTTTATGTAGAAATTCTTGTACTTCGGATTGAGCAGCTAAATAATCTTGAACTTCTTTCTCTAAGCCTGTGTGTGGACGTAATTCTGGAATCCAATGTGGATTAGGAAGAAAGCGTGCGTCAAAGACGTAGTCTGCATCTAAAGGTAGACCATATTTAAAACCAAAAGATTGAACAATAATTTTAAGTTCTTTATCATCTTTGCCTACTGCAAATAAACGTAATTGTCTTGCGAGTTCATGTACAGAAAGTTTAGACGTGTCAATAATCAAATTAGCTTGTTCGCGAAGGGGAAGGAGGTAGGTGTATTCCTCATCAATTGCCTTTTCAAGCGACAAATCTTGAGCTTGTGAAAGAGGGTGACTACGGCGTGAATCGCTATAACGACGAATCAATACGTTACGATCGCTATCTAAAAAGACGATATGGATATGATTTTTTTGCTCAAGTTGCTTAATCATTTCCGTAAGGGTATCTGGGCAACGCGGTAAGTTACGGATATCCAGACTAATTGCGACGGATTTTTGATTTTTACCAACCATCTCAACGAGTTGTGGCAAAAGCTCCAGTGGGAGATTATCAACACAATAATAGCCAATATCTTCTAATGCACGTAAAGCGATAGATTTTCCTGCACCAGAACGACCGCTAACAATAATGATGTTCATATTCTCCCCCTATTTAATTTAGTTAAGCGCTTCGGTTTCCTCAGCGTTATCATCATCTTCTTCATCAAATTCTGGATCAAGTGTAGCTTGCTCCAGATATTGAATATCACTTTCTTTAAACGCTTGCCAAATTTCTTCTGCACTTTGTGCTGCACGTAATTTTTTACAAAGTGTTTTATCAACGAGGCGTTTTGCGATTTCTTGTAATTTTGGTGAAAATTCTGCGCACATATCGTTTGGAATAAGAATAGCGAGAATCAAGTCGACATCACGATGATCAGGCGCATCATAATCTACACCGCTAGTGAGTTGTAAAAAAGCCGCAAGCGGTTTTGTACCTTGAGGTAAGCGACCTTTTGGCATCGCAATACCGTTACCTAGCGCTGAGTTGCCGATCTTTTCACGCGTAAAAAGGCAATCTGTACAACAAATTTCTTTTTCTTTCGCAATATCTTCTTCTTGGCGTTCGGTATCTTCGTGTTCGAGTGGAATATCCGCTTCTGGTGCAAGAATTTGTCCAATGATTTCAAAGGTACGTTTTTTACTTGCACACGTAATCCCTTGGCGAATATTCTCTAAAGTTAGTAGTTGTGTAAATAACAAAATAAAGTTCTCTAATTAAAGTTTAAACTGTTCACCGAGGTAAACACGTTTTACGTGTTCATTATTTAGAATTTCATCCGGTGTACCAGTCGCGATCATTTTTCCTGCACTCACAATATATGCACGTTCACAAACGTCCAATGTTTCACGTACATTGTGGTCAGTAATTAAAACGCCTAATCCACGATTACGTAGATCGAGGATAATTTTTTTAATATCAATAACAGAAATTGGGTCAACCCCTGCAAACGGTTCATCAAGCAGGATAAATTTTGGATCAGCCGCTAATGCGCGTGCGATTTCAACGCGACGACGTTCGCCCCCAGACAGTGATTGCCCTAGGCTATCACGGATATGACCGATATTAAATTCGTCGATAAGATCATCGGCTTTTTTACGGCGTTCTTCCGGTGTTAATTCTTTACGGATTTCCAGAACAGCCATAAGATTATCATACACGGAAAGGTGGCGGAAAATAGATGCCTCTTGCGGGAGATACCCCAAACCTTCTTGTGCACGTTTAAACATTGGAAGTTGGCTTAAGTCTTCATTATCAATGAAAATTTTACCTGCATCGTTATTAACGAGCCCAACTACCATGTAGAAAGAGGTGGTTTTACCGGCACCATTTGGACCAAGTAAACCAACGATTTCATTAGAATGAACATTAAAACTTACATCAGAAACAACCTGACGTCCTTTATAACTTTTGGCTAAATGTTGTGCCGAAAGAGTGGCCATAAATGATTCCTTGCTTAGTTTTGTTGTGACGATGTCATTTGTGCGGGCAATCTAGATTGCTCATCCATTTTTTGCGCACTATGTAATTTTTGTACATCTGCTGTTTGAGTAAGTGGCGCTCGCGTATTAAAGTTAATAACTGGCGTTGGCTCTTCTCTTACTGGTTTAGCATGTTTCGCATCATCAAGTTGCGATGGAATTAAAATTGTACGAACACGACGTTGAGTTGAACCATCAGCTTTAAGTTGTTGATCTTTCACGTCATATGTAATCTTACGCCCTTCGATTTGGCTTTCTGCCTGGCGTAATTTAGCGTGTCCGATAAGCGTAATAAATTCAGTTTTCAAATCGTAATGAACAAAATCTGCCGAGCCTTTTACGACTTTTCCATCATCAAGCGTTTGTTGAAAATAAACTGGCGCGCCATAAGCATCAAGTGTTTCACTCTTTTTCTTATCTTTTGGACGAGTGACAATAACTTTGCTTGCTTTAATCTGGATAGAACCTTGTGTAATGTAAACATTTTTTGTAAATACAGCTTGTGATGATGCAAGGTTTAATGATTGCTTATCAGAAAGCACATTAATCGGCTGGCGTGTATCATCTTTTAGCGCAAAAGCTTGTGGTGCCATCGCGAGGACGGTTGTGGCTAGGACAAGCGGTAAGATAATAGATTTACGGTTGTTTAAATTCATAATGTGTATCGACCTGATTTTCTAAGGTAATTTGTTGTTGTTTAAAGTTCCCTGACATAGATTTTCCCACAGCGGTAAGTTGTGGACCCGTAATCGTCGTTGTTGTCGGCGAATGATAGTCACCATTGTTTAGATTAACAAACGCTTTTTCTGTTGTAAGCGTTTTTACTACTGGATCAGGCTGTAAGTTAAGTACACGGACATCGTTGTCTAAAGTGACAACATCATCTTTTAAATCAGCAGATTGTGCCGTAATTTGCCATGCCGGTACAACTTTAGCTGAATCATCACTGAACAACACGAGATGAGGAGATTGAAATTGTGTTACGCCTGCTTGTTGAAAATAGGTGACTTTCGGCGCAGTTGCTTCGTAATCTTTTTCTCCCTTTTTATTAAAGGCGAGAGTTCGCATATTTTCACCAATATAGGTTGGCGTATTTAACTCTCCCTTTTTATCAGACAAGATAAGTGACTGAGGGTTCGCTAATTGATTAAGATGATAAAACCATCCGAAAACGATAGCAGCAATAATACCTAAAAAAATTGTCCAACGTGTGTTCATAAAAAATACCAACAAAAAAATTAGTAAAATTATACCATAGATTTTATGTCAAACCGCATAAATAAAGGAGAACGACCAAAAACTCTCCAGGTTTCTAGAATAGAAATAAAACGGTTTTCTAGGGAAAGGGGGCTATTCTATAAAATAATTAGCCTATCGGATAGTAGCTTGCGTGATTTAATAGAGTAAAAACAGAGGAAAACGCCCACAAAAATCATAAAAATTAATGATTTTTAGGGCGTGCTTATTATAGAATCGCTACAATACTTTCGCAAAGATAGTCGATATTATTTGGGGTTATGCCTGCCACATTAATGCGTCCAGAACGGACAATATAAATGGCAAATTCTTCTTTTAAACGTTCTACCTGTTCTGGAGATAAACCGCTAAAAGAGAACATCCCGTTTTGTTCTAGAATAAAATCAAAATTCTCTTTAGCACCGTATCGTGCTAAACCTGATACGAGTTGTTGGCGCATAGTTTTAATGCGTTCGCGCATATGCGTCAACTCTTGTTCCCAAATCTGACGTTTTGTAGGATCTGAGAGAATGAGTTTTACACATGCCGCCCCGTGATAAGGTGGGTTAGAATAAAGCGTACGGATAATTCGTTTTACTTGGCTTTGTGCTCGCTGTGCGATATCAGCATTTTCTGCAACAAGAGTAAAGGCACCAACACGTTCATTGTAAAGCCCGAAGTTTTTAGAGTATGAACTTGCGACAAGCAGTTCTTTATGGCACTTAGTAAAACAACGTAAGCCGAACGCGTCTTCTTCAAGCCCATTCGCTAAACCTTGATAAGCAAAATCAAAAATAGGTAACCAACCTTGTTCAGCAGAAAGAGTCGCAAGTTGTTGCCATTGCTCAGGCGTTGGGTCAATACCCGTTGGATTATGGCAACAACCGTGGAATAGCACGGCATCACCAGGTTGAACATGGCTAAGATCGGTAAGCATATTATTCCAATCTAAACAGTGATGGTCGGCATCGTAGTAGCGGTATTCTGCTACTTCAATACCTGCCGCTTCAAAAATAGCTAGGTGGTTTGGCCAAGTAGGGTGGCTTATCCAAATTTTTTTAACAGGTGTTTGATGTTTTAAAAATTCTGCCGCAATACGTAAAGCCCCTGTGCCTCCTACGGCTTGAGAAGTTTTCGCGCGCGCGGATTGAATTACTTCAGCATTTTCTCCAAACAAAAGTGTCTGTGTAAGTACATCATATTGTGGAAGCCCATCTATTGGTAAATAGCTTTTGGTATTTTCATTTGCTAAAAGCGTTGTTTCGGCCTGTTTAACGCTATTTAAAATAGGTGTATTTCCGTCATTATCCTTGTAAACACCAATTCCAAGGTTAATTTTATTTGGACGGGAATCTGCTTTAAATGCTTCGGCAAGCCCTAAAATAGGATCTGCAGGTGCCGCAATAATATTTTTAAACATAGGCATTCTCACTTCGTATTATAAATAGATATAAAATGCGGTATTTTTCAAAAAACAAAAAATACCGCATTTTTTATCGTTCGATACTGTACGTTAGGTCCCGAGCCTCATCTCCCGTCATTCCACGGAATCCCCAACAATGGGCAGGCTGTTCTTTTATCGTGATCTCAACATCAATCGGAGAGATGCCTAGTTTATCTTCTAATTCACTAAATAACATTTTTATTAAGCGTTTCTTAGTAAACTCGGTACGTCCTTGCATGAGGTTAATTTCGATAACCGTAAAGTCATCAGTACGACCCTCAGGATAGTAGTAATCTTCTGCTTCAAGCCCAATAAAACGCAATGCGTGTTTTTTGGGAGGAATGCCTAGTTCAAGATGTAAGCAATGGAAGATAATATCCATTAGTTGTTGTTTGCGAGGCTGAATTTTTGTTTTTAAACCATAAACAATAATCACGGTTTTAGTTATCCTTTGTTATAGTACGTTGAAGTAACGTTCTTTTATTAAAACGAGGCATAACTTTTTTGTCAAGTTATGGCATTTTAAATTCAATGAGATTAGATCATATCTATTTCATTTACAGAAAAAATCCCATCACGTGGATGGGATTTATTTATTCCATAAGAATCAACTTATTTCTTTTTCGCTTTTGCGTTTGGTAAGTCAGTTACAGAACCTTCAAATACTTCTGCAGCTAAACCGATTGATTCGTAAAGAGTAGGGTGAGCGTGGATAGTTAATGCAAGATCTTCTGCATCGCAACCCATTTCGATTGCTAAGCCGATTTCGCCTAATAATTCACCACCGTTAGCACCAACGATTGCACCACCGATAATGCGGTGAGAATCTTTATCGAAGATAAGTTTAGTCATACCTTCTGAGCAGTCAGACGCGATTGCACGACCTGATGCAGCCCATGGGAATTTAGCCACTTCGTAGTTGATGTTTTCTGCTTTACATTCTTTTTCTGTTTTACCAACCCATGCAACTTCTGGCTCAGTATAAGCGATAGATGGGATAGTTTTTGGATCAAAGAAGTGTTTTAATCCTGCGATAACTTCCGCAGCTACGTGACCTTCATGAACACCTTTGTGAGCAAGCATTGGTTGACCAACGATATCACCGATAGCGAAGATATGAGGTACGTTGGTACGCATTTGTTTATCAGTACGGATGAAACCACGTTCATCAACGTTTACACCTGCTTTTTCTGCAGAGATAAGTTTACCATTTGGTGTACGACCGATCGCAACAAGTACAGCATCATACACGCGAGTTTCAACGCCGTTTTTACCTTCCATAGATACATGGATGCCATCTTCTTTCGCTTCAACCGCAGTTACTTTGGTTTCTAAAAGAAGGGTAAATTTATCTTTGATTTGTTTAGTGAATAGTTGAACAACGTCTTTATCCGCAGCAGGGATAACTTGATCGAACATTTCAACTACTTCGATTTGAGAACCTAGCGCATGGTAAACTGTACCCATTTCTAAACCGATGATACCGCCACCCATGATAAGAAGTTTCTTAGGAACTTCTTTTAAGCGAAGCGCGTCTGTTGAATCCCAGATACGTGGATCTTCATGTGGAATGAATGGTAATTGGATAGGACGTGAACCCGCAGCAATGATTGCGTTATCAAAAGTTACTTTAGTTTCGCCTTCAGGGCTTGTAACGATCATGCTGTTCGCGCTGTCAAAGTTTGCATAACCATTGATAACTTGAACTTTACGCATTTTAGCCATACCAGCTAAACCGCCAGTTAATTGACCGATTACTTTATCTTTCCAAGAGCGGATTTTTTCTAAATCAGTTTTAGGTTCGCCGAATACCACACCGTGAGCTGCTAAAGATTTTGCTTCATCAATAACTTTTGCTACGTGTAATAATGCTTTAGATGGAATACAACCTACGTTTAAGCAAACACCACCTAGGGTTGAGAAACGTTCAACGATAACGGTTTCTAAACCTAAGTCAGCACAACGGAATGCCGCTGAATAACCAGCAGGACCACCGCCGAGTACAACAACTTGAGTTTTAATTTCTTTCATTTTTTACCTCGAATAATTTGCGATTAAATTTCGCCTATTTGTTGGGTAGAAGTGGGCAAATAGAGTGCCCACTGAATAATATTTATTACATTGCTAAATGACGTAAGTCAGCAAGAACTTGGCTTAAGAATGTGATGAAACGCGCACCATCAGCACCATCGATCACACGGTGATCGTATGATAATGATAATGGAAGCATTAAGCGTGGTTCAAATTCTTTACCGTTCCATACAGGTTCCATATCTGATTTAGAAACACCTAAGATAGCAACTTCTGGTGCATTCACGATTGGAGTGAAGTGAGTACCACCGATACCACCAAGGCTAGAAATAGTGAAACATCCGCCTTGCATGTCGCTACCAGTTAATTTACCTTGACGTGCTTTTTGTGAAACTTCCATTAATTCACGAGAAAGTTCAAGAACGCCTTTTTTGTTTACATCTTTAAATACAGGAACAACTAAACCGTTTGGTGTATCAACAGCAACACCGATATTTACATATTTTTTCAAGATAACGCTTTCGCCATCTTCGCTTAATGAGCTGTTAAATAGTGGGAATTGTTCAAGTGCTTTCGCAACTGCTTTCATGATGAAAACAAGCGGAGTAATTTTAACGTCTTGTTTAGTTTTCGCTAAGAATGCATTGCGTTCTTTACGGAAAGCTTCAAGACCAGTGATATCTGCTTTATCCCATTGAGTAACGTGTGGAATCATGACCCAGTTACGGTGTAAGTTTGCACCAGAGATTTTTTTGATACGAGATAATGGTTGAACTTCAGTTTCACCGAATTTGTTGAAGTTAACTTTTGGCCATGGTAATAAACCTAAGCCTGCGCCGTCCGCTTTACCGCTTGCTACTGCACCGCTTTCAACTGCTTTAACCGCTGCTTTAACGTAAGCTTGAACGTCTTCTTTCATGATACGACCTTTACGACCAGTACCTTTAACTTTGTCTAAGTTAACGCCAAATTCACGTGCTAAACGACGAACAACAGGAGTTGCGTGTGCGAAAGATTTTGCAGATTCAACTTCAGATGCGCTTGCTGCCGCTGCTGGTTGAGCTACTGGAGCTGGTGCTGCCGCTGGAGCTGGAGCCGCTGCTGCTGGTTGAGCTGCTGGAGCAGGTGCTGCAACTGGTGCGCTTCCCGCAACTTCAAAACGCATGATTAAAGAACCAGTAGAAACTTTGTCACCTACTTT